>NZ_JABXKQ010000004.1 GCF_017114945.1 Nostoc sp. JL34 | reverse complement strand
ATAATTATCTGTCTCGCCCATCCCTACTTCCTAAATATTAGACCTGAATCCTTACAACGCAACCATGTAGCCACCCGCAGGCTACCAAGATTTTCATCTAGTTTGATATTCACTTTTTTGTTTCCTTGTGAGTTCCTAAAGGGATTTCAACAAAACAATCCCTTGTCATCTCAGCACCATAAGCGATACAAGCAAGAATGTCTTCTTTTTCTAAACCGGGATATTCTTCTAGAATGGTCTCTATTGTTTCTTCTGCTGCTAAAAGGTCGAGAATTAGAGAAACCCAAATACGGTGTCCACGAATGCACGGTTTACCGAAACAAATGTTCGGATCGATGGAAATACGAGAAAGCAAATCATTGTTAGTCATGTAGCTTCACCTCTAATAGCCTCTAGTTCTAACATATCCATCCTTCATCGTCCTTTGGCTTCCAATGCCAAGTTAAGGTTTCCAATAACAGCGCGTCTTGTCCAAAAGTAATGGTGTAGCGAGGACTTCTATCCTCTGGCTCGTTGGTGAGGGGGTAAGCTTGAAAATGCATCGGTAATCCGAGAGTGGCGCGTAAAAAGTTGCGATCGCGGTCTGAAATGAAGCACACTAGTTTACGTCTACTCACAGCATCACTAATTTGGTTGATACCGTAACCGTGTCGTTGGGAAATCTCTAAACCTTGTAGTTCGTGTTGTTTATCTGGTAGAATTTGCACCTTACCAGATTTAACTAATTCTCTCAGATTTCCTGAATAATAAAAGTGCCAATCTTCCCGCACATCTCGATAGCCTTTAAACTTTAAATAACACAAAGCTTTATCAAAGCGAGTAGTAATTACTCCAGCTTTCTCGGCTTTTTCCATAAAGCTATTTTTATCCCATAACTCGAAAATAAAGTTATTGAGAATACCAGGAAGATTATACATTTTAAATCTTTCTGCTTCTGGCTCATCTGGATTAGTTAAGTCATAAATTGCACAATCTAACTGGCTACTTCCCCGAAAACTCCTAGCCTCATCAATAATTTTTGTTTTTCCTTCACTCTGACAGCGATAAAACTGTGCATTCATCTGTTTAATACTAATTCCCAAAGCATTTTGAACACTAGTACCAAATTTCTTAGCTACCTCTGGATATTTCTCTTTTATATAATAGTTTCCTTGCAGCTTTGAATAGATATAAGCTGACTGTATACCACCCCATCGCTGAGGATATCGCTCAAACTGATTTTTAAATGTCCAAAATTCATTAATGGCATTGTTAAAATTAACGCGATCGTAAGTTTCACCATCTTGTAAAGGATGGGATTTATCTGCAAATAGCCTTGCAACAAGAAAGTTAGGTATTAAAGCATAAGCTTGATAGGTTTCAAAACCTTCATGTCTGCCAAGCCTACCAAATCGTTGAATAAAGTTCCCCGCATCAGCAGCTTCAAAAACTAAGAAATTAATCCGAAAGTCCACGCCAACATCAATTGTAGACGTACCCAAAAGTAAATCTGCTTCGGCAACTGATTGAGATTTTTCAGTCTCTCCAGTTAAGCCAGTATTTTCTCTAACCTTCCATCGCGGTTCAAAAATAGGTTTTAACTTATCTATTAGCTTTTTTACTGCCGCGATTGAATTGAGAATAATTACACCTTTGCTGTTAGGATAGTCTTGAAAAAACTTTAAAATCACCGTTTCAGCATTTTCTTCTATCCATTTGTAGCTAGAACTAAGATTAGGCTCTATTCCTTCAGCAAAGCATAAGTTAATAGGTTGACTAATCTGCCGCCACTCATCGATTGAATCATCTGATGAAAATTTATAAGCTCCAACAGCAACCGGATCAATTTCTTTATATCTAAGTTGAGCCTTTTCTAGAAAATTCTTTAACAATTCGTTAGGTGTAGCAGAAAGAAAGAGAAATTTTTTATGAGTATCGCCAGTGTGTTTCATTAAAAGTATTGTATTGATAACACTAGCTACTTGCGGAGATGAAAAAATATGAAATTCATCATAGATAAATAATTTATAATTTTCATCTATACGTCTGAATAACCTGTCAGGATTATCTATTTTTCCTCTCAAGTAGTAAAAATTATGGATGTAATGGAAAATATCAGGGTTCGTCAGCAGAATTTCATAGTTAGTAGAAAAATCTTCTATCCCATCTCTTTTGGAAGACAGCTTACCAGTAGCTATATATTTCTCCAAAATAGCTGCATTTAAGCGATTAATTTGAGGTTTGTACTTGGGTTTAAATTCATCTTTGTATCCTTGAACCTGTTTTTCTTGATCTCGTGCGAGTTCATTTGTCGGATACATTGCCAAAGTGTACGTGCGATTTGTCATCGCTGACAAATAAGCTGCCAAGCTCTTACCATCGCCTGTCATCGCTCTATTGAAGACAACATCAATATTTGGGTCTTGTAATGCTTGATAGGTTTCTGCTTGATGCCAAGAAAGCGACCAATCTTTAGGTAATTTCACTCCGTCAGGTGTAATAACGGTTTGAGAATAAACACGTTTGAGATTTATGCTGTAATTTTCGGACATATCCTTGAAAATCCCCTTTAAATGCTTAGTTTATCTGAACTGCTATGTTGAAAGAATGACAAACTTATAAATCCAAGTAATTTCTGCCACCATTAGTGGCAGTTTTTATATATGTGCTAAATACCACCCACAAATTTCTGCAACCAATGGTTGCAGTTTTGTCGATGGGTAAAACATTTCCAGGCTATTTCTCGCACCATTGGTGCGAGTTTTTCACTTTACTTAAAAACTGTCCGTAACTCGTTGTTATTTACTATAATGCCATGCAAAATAGAAGTTGCCAAGATATATCCGTATAAAAGTGTCCGTATAAAATATGAGTCGAAAAGGTCAATCTATTACACTGTCGATATCAGAACGTGATAAAGCCGAGCTAGAAGCGATCGCCTTAGAATTCGGTATGATGTGGGGCGATCGCCCAAATATCTCTAAACTGATAGAAGCGATCGCTCGCCATCATCTACTTATTGGCAAGAATAACGACTGGTCAGAAGAGCGTATCCGTGCTATTGTCCATGCAATGCGTCTCTTAACTGACATTGGGCAAAACGATCAAGCGCAGATCATAGGACAATTATTACTGGAACGTAGCGAACTACCAATACCTTTACATACCGAGATTGAAAGTTTCTTAGGGAATTTAGCCCCACAGTGGCGCTTGGAAATTGATCGTTATATCTTGCGTCAGCAATCATTTCAACTCAGTTATCAAGATGCAGCACAACGAGTATTTAATTTTACTGTTCACTATGCAAAAGTTACGCTCCACGAAAAACGGCAATACTTAGATTGCTGGTGTACAGAGACAGAAGGTAATTCTGATGTGGAAGAATTACGTCATAATTGGAGCTTACGTTTAGACCGTATTCAAGAGGCTGCTGTTTTACCTATTGCTGGTGAATGGTTCACTACTGGGTTAGCACAGATAGATGTAGAGATGAATTTATTAGGTAATTTAGGCTTTGCCTACCAAGCTAAACCAGAAGATAAAATAAATGAATGGCTCCCGGATACACAACGAATAAAGAGAGTTGTGCGCCATGTCTCTAGTACCTTTTGGTTTATTCGAGAGGTGATGCAATATACTCCAGATTGTGTAATTATATCACCAACAAATGTGCAATTACTAATGATTGAAAAACTTAAAAGTGTCTGCCAGCATTACAAGATATAATTGCATTTATAGATTTTTAATGCTTTGTTTCAATCCCTAATAGGGAGGAACCAAAATTTTCACTTAGGAAGGAATATACCTCTTACATAAGAAGAAGTTTCAATCCCTAATAGGGAGTAACCAAAATTTTCACTTGCCAAGGACTTCTAATAGCACTGCGTCAGTTATGTTTCAATCCCTAATAGGGAGTAACCAAAATTTTCACCCCCCAGAGTATTTGTCGGGAATGTAGGGTAGGGTGTTTCAATCCCTAATAGGGAGTAACCAAAATTTTCACCTTTTTTGCCACCTTAACTTTAATTAGGGATGGGGTTTCAATCCCTAATAGGGAGTAACCAAAATTTTCACCTGCTTGATTGGTTTTCTTATATTTCGCTGGATTGTTTCAATCCCTAATAGGGAGTAACCAAAATTTTCACTTAAAGGTGTACCATATCTACCTAATGCAGTAGTTGTTTCAATCCCTAATAGGGAGTAACCAAAATTTTCACAGTTTTTAGTGATGGTAAAGTTCATCTAGACTCTGTTTCAATCCCTAATAGCAGCAATTCTCATTATGAGAATAATTATTATTATCATTGTGAACTATGCAAAATT
>NZ_JABXKQ010000078.1 GCF_017114945.1 Nostoc sp. JL34 | reverse complement strand
GGCGCTCGGTGCGGCTGCGCCGCACCATCGCTTGTGACAGTTGCGTAAGTCCTGTATTCGTGGCTTTAATGGGCAACTGGGAATCAGATTTTAACGATTAATTACGAATTAGTATTATGCAGGGGGAGTAACTGAAGTTGAGATTAGTTCTCTGACATGAACTGCGGAATCTTGTTGTAATGCTGATGCCACGATCGCTTCACTTTCAACTATACAAAACCTAGCGATCGCTTGCTTCACTCCAGGTATACTTTGAGGATTCACGCTCAATTCATCCAGCCCCAAACCTAATAAAATTGGTGTTGCTAAAGTATCTGCTGCCAATTCTCCACATAATCCTACCGAAATCCCCGCTGCATGGGCAGCTTGGATAGTTTGCTGCACCATTCGCAACACGGCTGGATGTAGTGCGTCAACCAAATTTGCCACGCGGGGGTTAGTGCGATCGCTAGCCATGATGTACTGACTCAGGTCATTAGTCCCTATACTAAAGAAGTCTACTTCAGCAGCTAACTGATCTGCGATCGCTACTGCTGACGGAATCTCTACCATAATCCCCACTTTCATCGCTGCATCAAAGGAAATACCAGCTTGATTTAGTTCAGCCTGCACTTCACCCAAAATTACCTTAGCTGCACGCACTTCCGTCACCGTAGCAATCATCGGCAACATAATCTTAATTTGGTGTCCCACACTGGCTCTCAAAATTGCCCGTAACTGAGTTTTGAACAAATCCAGATGATCTAAACAGAAACGAATTCCCCGCCAACCTAAGAAAGGGTTAGCTTCTGGAAACCCGACTCTGAGATAGGGAAGTGGCTTATCACCACCGACATCTAAGGTACGAATAATCAACGGACGATTATCTAAAACTTTGGCGATCGCCTGATACACTGCTAGTTGTTCTTCTTCGGTGGGGGCGCTTGTCCGGTCGAGATAGAGAAACTCAGTGCGGAGTAATCCCACACCTTCTGCACCGCTAGCCACAGCAACTTGGACATCACTTATACTACCAATGTTGGCGAAAATGCTAATTTGCCGACCATCACGAGTAATTGCTGGCTGGTGGGCTGTAGCTCGTGCTTCCTGTTGAGCAGTTTGCCAAGCTTCTTGCTTTGCTGCCAGTAAATCCAGGATATGTGATTCTGGTTCTACCCAAGCTCTGCCACTTTCACCATCAAGTGCCATAAGTGTACCATCTACCAAGTGCAACACCTGAGCATCTACTCCCAAAACTGCCGGAATACCCAATGTCCGGGCGATAATTGCGCTGTGAGAAGTGGCACTACCTGAAGTTGTACAAATACCCAACACCTTTGTCGGATCTAGTCTAGCGGTATCTGAGGGAGTTAAATCAGTCGCTACTAAAATCGCAGGTTTTTCCAGATACAAGTTAGCAGGGGCATTCCCCGCTAGTAATCGCAGTACTCTTTGCCCGACATCTACAACATCGTCAACTCGCTCTTGCAGATAAGAATCTTCAAGGGTGCGGTAGGAAGTCGCCACCTCATCAACTACGGCTTGCCATGCGGCTTCAGCATTTATATAGTTTTCTAAGATCCGCTCTTTAGCCGCTTCCAATAGTACTGGATCTTCTAAAAATAGTAGTTGGGCGTCAAAAATGGCGGCTTCAGCATCACCAATTTGCAGAGATGCTTGTGAGAAAACTGCTTGAATTTCTTGTCGAGCGGTGTGAATGGCTGCTTGTAATCGTTGCCACTCAGCTTCTACATCTTCTACGTGATATTCCGTAATAGAAATATGGGTGGGTTGATAATGAATAACAGGTGCGATCGCTACTCCCGGAGAAGCTGCAATTCCCGAAAGTTCGCCGTGAGTTGCTGAGGTAACTTGATCCTGAAATGTTGGTGGAGAATTCAAAGCCACATTATCTTCACCAAAATTATTTGCAAATAATGTCTGTAATGCCGCCAGCGCTTCATCTGCATCTGAGCCAGTAGCAGTAATTACCAGTTCGTGTCCTTGACGCACTCCTAAAGTTGTGACTTGGTTAATACTGTCACCCCTGACTAGCTCAGTATTTCTCGTTAAATTCCGCACCAAAATTTGGGATTGAAACCGGGCTGCGGTTGCCACAAACTGCGCTGCTGGACGGGCGTGTAATCCTAAGCGATTGTTCACAATCAGCCGGATTTCTGCCGTTGGTGATTCTACATTGGTTGTTGGGGTGACAACTGACAACGGACTACTAACTAGACCTAATTGAGTCGCTTTTGCTAGGAGGGCGCCGCGGGCTTCCGCCATAACTTGGTGAATATCCATACCAGCCGCCGCAGCTACCACAGCAGCGATCGCACCTTCTACTAGAGGTGCTTCACACAAATGCACTTTTGGCTGTTGTGCTTCTGGTAGAAACTCTATTGCCATTTCTGCACTTAGCAAAGCACTACCCAAATCCATTAACACCAAGACACCATCATCAGAAAATACAGAAGCGATCGCTTCATAAACCTGAATGGGATCTGTACCCAATGGATTTTCCCGATCTTCAATACCTGCTGCAACAGCAATAGGAACTTGGCCCTGAACCATCTGCGCGGCGAGTTCCCGCACACCCAAAGCTAGTTGTTTACTGTGAGAAACTATAACAATTGCGATCGCTGCCACACCGTCAACCTTGTTGAGAGGTTTGCGTTTAGCTAGTTATCCATTTCATTTTCCCATTCTGCTACAATTGCAACTGCCCGAAAACCTTCCGGTCTTTCCAGCTAGAAATGCGAACAAAATAGCCTTCTTTCACCGAAATACGTGGTGTCCACTCATAAACTCCATCGCTAGCAGTCCGGGAAGAAATGTTTTGGATAAGTTTGTTCCCATCGTACAACTTAATCGAGACATCACCATCAAAATTATCCCGCCACAATATTAAATAAGGCTGATCCTTCTTTGGAAGTACTTTCTTCACTGGCTGACTGATCAAGATTTTTGGCGCAACCTGATTTTTGCTTTTCTTACGGAATCCCAGATAATGAGGTAGGTGTCGGAAAGTA
Organism: Nostoc sp. JL34; assembly: GCF_017114945.1. Taxonomy (GTDB): domain Bacteria; phylum Cyanobacteriota; class Cyanobacteriia; order Cyanobacteriales; family Nostocaceae; genus Nostoc. Next base: position 1,339 of record NZ_JABXKQ010000078.1, on the reverse strand, counting down.
GGATTTTCTTGCAGATTAGACAGTTGGGGAACAATAATGTTTCCGTTCTGGGAATTGAACAAATAAGTTGATTTACCGCCGTCAACGGTAATGATATCGCCTTTGACTCCTAATTTCCGTAATAAATCCGCTGCTTCATCCAGAGTTGCTTGGTTCACCGTCATAATCAACAACAACTCGTCACCCTTGACACCATCTTTGTTCAGAGTCCCGATGACTTGATACTTATTCGCTTGGTTTTGGGCTAATACTTTCGCCGGATGATCGCTATATCGGTAAGTGACGATCGCATTTTTCACTGCTTTTTGATTAAGAGGCGCACCGCTAACCTGGTTGTAGTCGGTAATATATGCCTGCTTATCATCCCAGACTAAGGTCTTGAGGCGAATATTACTATAGTATTTATCTTTTGGTTCCTTGATTGGCCCATAAGGGCTAGTGCCACCAGTGATGACTACACCATTGAGTTTAATGGGAAAAGATAATTGAGTACTAGATTGGTATTGCTCAAAAAAAGAACAATTAATCATCGAAAAAACATTGTTTGCGTAAAGTGTTTTATATTCGTCTGCAACTTCAGAAAACAACTTATTTTGGAAAGAAGGGCTGTAATGTCCACCTTCTCCTTTATAATACTTCCCTTCATTTAGACCCATATTATCTACCTCTCCAGTAATTTGGTCTATGTGCATTTTGCGGATATCAATAACTTGTAAATATGCTTCGTTACCATTGGTTAATTGTTTTTTATATAAAGCTGCACCGTCTACAGCTTGGAGAGGCTGATAAGAAGATAGAGGGTTGAAAGTTTGGGCAATCCAAAGGCTGCTCAGAATCGGCAGCAAAAAAAGCAATAAATTGATTAGAGCATTCATCGTCGCTTGACCGCAATTCCACAAAAAGTTGTCGTTACTACTTTAAGGCTAATGAGTTGCTTAGGCATACCCCGTCGTAGACATCGCATCCACAAAATAAGAGTGAATGGGTTATTTGCTAATCTGGTTTCAAAAATGCCTTAGAAATGCTGAAATACTCTATTCGATTATTATTTCATTATTTGAAGTATCGTTTTACCCTGGTGTTTGATTAATTGATACTGCATTCAGCAACACGAATCTCTACCGGTTGTCAGAAAAACTAATGCAGATATCATGTCTTAACCAAAAAGACTTGCAACCCACCCGCATTTATTCCCAAAAATGAGGAAGCAAACCCAATATCTACTCTTTGTAAAAACTAATTGTATTGAACAATTTAATGGGAGATACTAGAGGTACTATATTAACAGGGCAAACGCATCTAAATATTGACGAGCCAGGATTTGAGTCGAATTCAGCGA
>NZ_JABXKQ010000107.1 GCF_017114945.1 Nostoc sp. JL34 | reverse complement strand
CGTTCATCCACCTTTGAACTGGATGAATCCATATCAGAACTCCGTTCATCCACCTTTGAACTGGATGAATCCACATCAGAACTCCGTTCATCCACCTTTGAACTGGATGAATCCATATCAGAACTCCGTTCATCCACCTCAGATACTCAAAATCCCCAGTCCCTAATCACTCAACTCCGCGAAAACGAACAGCGCAATCTCCGCACAGTGCTAATTTTTGATCAATTTGAGGAATTTTTCTTTGTTTACACCGAACCTGCACAAAGAAAGCAATTCTTTGAGTTTCTGGGAGAGTGTCTGAATGTTCTATCGGTGAAAGTTATCTTATCGCTGCGGGTAGATTACATCCATTACTTGCTAGAGTGCAATGATTTGTCCAGTCTGAAGATTATTGGCAATGACATTCTCAGTAATAATGTGCTTTACAAGTTGGGGAACTTCTCACCTGCTGATGCGAAGTCAATTATTCAGCGTTTAACTGAAAATACTAGTTTTCACTTAGAGGATGTTTTAGTTGAACAACTGGTGCAAGATTTAGCCGGAGAATTGGGTGAAGTTCGTCCCATTGAGTTGCAGGTTCTGGGGGCGCAACTGCAAACGGAGAATATTACAACTCTGGCAGAATATCGGCAGCTAGGCACTAAAGACGAATTGGTTAAGCGTTATTTGCATGAAGTTGTTAATGATTGTGGTGAAGAAAATCACCAAGCAGCAGACATATTACTGTATTTGCTCACCGATGAAAAAGGAACTCGCCCTCTGAAGACTCGCGCTGAGTTAGAACGCGATTTGCTACTGTACTTCTCGGAGATCCCCCCAACCCCCCTTAAAAAGGGGGGCTTTATTCTTTCTACCCCCTTTTTAAGGGGGGTTGGGGGGATCAGAAACTAGGGAGGATAAAGCTTTTGACATCAGCAAATTAGATTTAATTGTAGAAATTTTTGTCCAATCTGGCTTAGTGGTTTTGCTACCAGAAAACCCGGCTGACCGTTATCAACTGGTACATGACTACATCGCCGCTTTTATCCGCCAGCAACAGGAACCGAAGTTAAAGCAGGTGATGGCGGAACTGGAAAAAGAACGAGAACAAAGAAAACTCGGTGAGGTAAAATTTAATCGTTTTCTCAAACGCAGCATTTTTGGTTCCGTAGCCGCAGGTTTAGTCGTGGGTGTACAGGTGTGGGTAGCATTTTCATTGGTAGGAGAGGCAAATAAACTAAAAAAACAAGCCGAAATTAATGAAATTAACGCCCTTACTAATTCTTCAGAGACATCTTTTGTCTCTGGACAAAACCCGGATGCCTTAATAAAAGGCTTAAAAGCCGGGGGAAAACTCAAACTGACGCCTTGGGCAAATACAGATACCCAAATGCAGACTATGGCAACGTTAAGGCAAGCAGTTTATTTGCAGCCACAAGAGCATAAAGAAAATAGAGCTTTTGAAGTTAATACTTTAGAAGGGCATAGCAGTACGGTCTATAGCGTCGGATTCAGCCCCGATGGCAAGACACTGGCTTCTGGCAGTTCAGACAATACGATCAAACTCTGGGATGTCAGCACAGGCAAAGCCATCAAAACCCTGACTGGGCATAGCAGTAGGGTCTATAGCGTCGGATTCAGCCCCGATGGCAAGACACTGGCTTCTGGCAGTGATGACAAGACGATCAAACTCTGGGATGTCAGCACAGGCAAAGCCATCAAAACCCTGACTGGGCATAGCAGTAGGGTCTATAGCGTCGGATTCAGCCCCGATGGCAAGACACTGGCTTCTGGCAGTGATGACAAGACTGTGATTTTATGGGATTTGGATTTCGATAATTTATCACTCAGTGGTTGTAATTTGCTAAATAATTACCTCATTGCCCATCCAGAAGTGTTAGAAGAGTTGCAATCATGCCAAACTCCATCACAGAATGTGCTGGGGGCGACAGTGTTAGTCATCCAAGGTGAGAAGTTAGCGCGAAATGATGATATTAATGGCGCTGTTGAAAAGTTCCGCCAAGCGCAGCAGTGGGATAAGAAATTAAATTTTGATTTCCAAGCGAGAGCGAAAGAGTTTGTCAACAAAGGCAAGGCTGAAGGCTCAGTTGATGAAGGAAACAGCCGCTTACAAGAGAAAAAGTTTAAGGAAGCGCTAGCAGCTTATACCCAAGCTCTCAAGTTTGATCCAAAAGTCGAAATTCCTGCAAGTTCTTGGAATACACTATGCTGGGACGGAAGTATACAAAAACAAGCGGCTGATGTTTTACCAGCCTGTGAAAAAGCCGTTGCATTTGCACCTAAAGATGGCAACATTCGTGATAGTCGTGGCTTGGCTAGAGCGCTGACAGGCAACTATCAAGGGGCAATTGAGGACTTTGAAGCATACATCGCCCAGACTCAGGATAAAGATAGTAAAGCACAACGGCAGCGCTGGGTGAAAGATTTACGGGCGGGGAAGAATCTGTTTACAGAAGCAGAGCTTAAAAAGCTACAGAATTAGCCCTTTCCTCTTTACCCCTTACCCTTTTCCCCACTTCTGCAAGAAGTCTAATATATGAAATAGATTAAATAGATAATCACAAGCTGGAAGGATGGCATACAGCGATTTTAGTCTCGCTCAGGTGAAAAAGAGTTTTGACTTAACACTCGCTGAAACTCGTAATTTATTTGCTGATACAAAACCTGTTACACCATCAGAAATTCTCACCATGATTTTAATTGATTACATTCCTTTTCATTGAGGATAGTGTTGTGCTAAAAACTCTTCAGCCTCAGTCCTATCTTTAATCACTCCATCCAAAGTAGCAGCAAGTACATCATCTAATATTTGTCGATACTGGGGCCCTGGTTTGTAACCCAGTTTCTTTAAATCATTGCCATTCAGTAGTGGCTGGACATTAGCCCAAACAGTTAAATATTCCCAAATCTGATGTCTAATTTCTCGCGGACTTTGCACGGCGATTAAAATCAGCATTGCTAAATCGGACTGTTGCAACAACTGCACTACTTGACTGGGACTTTGACACTGAGGCAAAGATTCCATCACCTCAGCTTGGGCAGAAGCCAAGTTTTGCAAGCGTTTAATGCTATCCTCTTGCAGTTGCAGATTCTTTGCCACTTTCGCCCGATATTGTGGTGCTAGATGAGTGATTAACGCTTCTAAACGCATTTCCCAATGGATGAGAGTTGGTTGCGGGTCAAATCGCCGCAAACAGCGTTCTAGCAAACGTAATTGTCGCAGGACTTCCACATCTAGCTTCAGGCTAGGATGGATGCATTGCAATGCCCCTAAGTTATCGAGTAACTGCAAAGCCGATTTCCAGTAGGGGGCTTCTAGAATGTGTTTTAATTCTGTTTTCAGTCGAGTTTGTAGGGCTGGAGTTTTGCTATTCTCTTGAGAAGTGCGATCGTAAACACCACTGTTGATGGCATAGCGAATAAACTCTTCAGTTTGCGGTTCAATCTGAAATCCAAAGCGCACGGCAAAGCGCACGCCACGATAAATGCGGGTGGGGTCTTCGATAAAGCTGTTGGCGTGTAAAACCCGAATTTCTTTAGCTTGTAAATCGAGTAAACCACCAAAGAAGTCAAGTAATTCGCCAGCACGGGGAGTAGTAAGTCGCAAAGCGAGGGCATTGATGGTAAAATCTCGGCGATACAAGTCTTGCCGAATAGAACTCGCCTCAACTTCTGGATTTGCTGCTGGATAAGGATAAAATTCTGTCCTAGCGGTGGCAATATCCACCCATAAAGAATCTAATTCTGAGTCTTTATGCCACAACAAAGCAGCAGTTTGAAAAGCCCCGTGGATTTCTAAGCGAGCCGTAGGGTAAAGTTGTTGGAGTGCTTTTGCTAGTTCCACACCAGCGCCGACATCTGCTGATTTATGAAAGCCATCAACTACGAGGTCAATATCTTTAATCATCAAGGTGCCCGCTACTGCTTCGGCTAATAGCAAATCCCGCACTGCACCGCCCACTAGATAAAGATGCCAACCCCGTTTTTCTGCTTCTTGGGATGCTGTGGTGAGTAATTGCCACAATCGAGGAGCAAGTTTATTCTGCAACTCGACGCTGAGTCCTGTTAGCGGATAGCTAGAGTTTAGCCCATGCTGAATTCTGAGTGATGATTGAGACTCAGAACTCAGTCCTCGGAACTCAGCCCTGTTTTGATGTAATTCCCGCAAAACATCAGTACGAGTGACAATGCCAACTAACTGCTCATTCTCCAATACTGGTAAGCGCCCGATATCATAAGTTACCATCACCGACTCAATTTGTGGCAGTGTCGTATCTGGTGTAATAGTTTTGAGATTTGTGGTCATGTAGCCTTTAACTGGCGCATGACTAAATCCGTGGTGCAAGGCGATATCAATATCTCGCCGGGAAATAATACCTACTAATTGCCTTTGAGTATCGACTACAGATAAACCAGAGTGTCCATAGCGCAACAAAATGCGCTGGGCTTCGGCAATTGTGGTTTCAGGTAGAATCGTGCGGACAGGAGAGGACATCAAATCCCTAGCAGTGGGGGGATGGGGAATTTGTGCTTTTATCCCATCAAGGAGTTGTTTTAATATTGCCTGCGAATCTACTTGGCGGAGATTTAGTGATGCGGCTTGTGAATGACCCCCGCCACCTAGTAGTTGGAATAATAGGTTAAGATTCGTTTTGGGAATTTGCGATCGCCCAATTACAGTTAAGCGTGAATCTTCTTCACCCAAAGGATACTCATTAGCCAACAGTATGGCATCAATTTCGGTTAATTCCACGAGTTCTGATGCCAGACTTGATAACCCCGGCACAAAACCATTAGTTTTCAGAGTTACCCAAGCAACCGTATATCCACGCAAGCAAAGATATTCTAAATTTTCCAGCGCTTCAGTTAATAGCTGCTGCAATTGCAAAGACAAACCAGGGTCACGGTAAGTAGAAATTACTGATAAACTGGCACTTTGTTCCATCAACCAAGCCAAAGCGAGAGCATCCCGTGGTGTGGACTGGTCAAAGGTTAAGGAGCCAGTGTCAACGTGGATGCCCAAAGCCATCACAGTTGCTTCGGCAGTAGTGAGGGAAATTTGCTGTTGTTGCAATTGCTCCACAATTAAAGTTGTGGTGGCTCCTACTGAGTCAATATGCGATCGCGTGGCGAAAATATCTGATTCTTGTCCTAAGTGATGGTCATAAACTATAATCTCTCTGACATGGGGTAAATCTAACCACTCAGCAGCTTTACCCAAGCGATCGCGCTGTTGCGTATCCACCACAGTTAAAGAGCGAATTTTTTCTAAATTCACCGAACGGCGTTCAATCAGCGGATATTCATCCCGATGCAATGCTAAAAAATCCCGTACAGGAGGATGAGAGCCGCCAGTTAGCACAATCTTGCTTCCCGGTAGTAGGCGCGTTAACCCTACCGCTGCCCCTAGTGCGTCAAAATCTGCTGTTGTGTGGCAAAGAATTAAATCCATACTTCATTAGCCATTAGTCATTAGTACTTAGACGAAAGGACAAATGACTAAAATGTTGTAATTTCTGCTAGCTTAAAAATAATAAGAAAGTGTCAGTGTCGCCCTTTAGGATATTCTATCCTTAGTATTTCACTGTATTGGGAGAAGCAAAAATGACCATAATATTCCAATTTGCCTTGATAGGTCTAGTCCTATTGTCTTTTGTCCTGGTTGTTGGCGTCCCCGTTGCTTACGCCACACCCCAAAATTGGGGTGAATCTAAAAAACTGCTCTGGGTTGGTTCTGGTGTCTGGATTGGTTTGGTATTTTTAGTTGGTTTGTTAAACTTTTTTGTCGTGTAGGCGACGGCTTCGTTCTGGCGCAGGCACATAATATAAGAACTAGAGGGGCAGAAAAGCCAAGGTCAAAGGTTAAGGGAAACAAGAGATTTTTTCTTTTTCCTGATAACTTCATCCTGACCGCGCTTTCCTGCTCCTCTACATTTAAATAAGAAATGTATATTGGCCAGAAGTATAGTTGATAAAGAGGCAATCATGGCAGTTTTCGAGGGAACTTTTACCCAAACGGAGCCTTTGCGGTTTGCAGTGGTGATTGGTCGATTCAATGACCTCGTTACCGGAAAGCTGCTAGAGGGATGTCAAGATTGTTTAAAACGCCACGGTGTAGACCCTAACCCCCAAGGTAGTCAGGTGGACTATGTTTGGGTTCCGGGAAGTTTTGAGGTACCTTTAGTAGCTCGCCAATTAGCACTTTCCCATCGTTATGATGCTGTAATTTGTCTTGGCGCAGTCATTCGAGGGCAAACACCCCATTTTGATTACGTATCCTCAGAGGTTTCTAAAGGCATTGCCGCTGCTAGCTTTCAAACTGGTGTGCCAGTAATTTTTGGCATTTTGACAGTAGATACTATGCAGCAAGCCTTAGAACGGGCAGGCATCAAAGGTAATCATGGCTGGGATTACGCCCTAAATGCCCTAGAAATGGCAAGCCTGATGCGGCAACTGCGTTCTAACCTGGCAGAGCCATATTCTCTTAATAGCCAGTCTTTGCCAGCCTCTTTTCAAAGTGCCAGCGTTGGCAATTTAACTGCGGAGTCAGAAGAACTGGGCTAAATGAGTTAAATGAGTGTTGAGTTATGAGTTAAAAAAACTCAGCACTCATAACTAAATTAAGGGGTTGACAATTAGGGATAAATCTGAGATATTAATATTTGGTGATTGATTGCGGGTATAGCTCAGTGGTAGAGCGTCACCTTGCCAAGGTGAATGTCGCGCGTTCGAATCGCGTTACCCGCTTCCAACTAAAACCTCTTAGATTTAAAAATTCTAAGAGGTTTAATGTTTTTAAAATACGTTGAAGTGTTCTCAAAAACAAATAGCCTCTTTGAGGGAGAAGAATTTGCCGTTCGCCCTTGGCGTTAACCGGAGGAGAAGGCATCATAACTGCCGTTATGTAAAGGCAGACTAGGGCATGGAAAATATTGGATGGTGCGTTAACCAAGGGTATCACTCACCCGATGAAACAGGAGTTTTGCATTTTGTTTCATCTATATTCCTAAGAAATATAAAACCCAGCTTTAGACTGGTCAAAATATGCATTAGCTTGGCTACAATCTTTATAGGTGTAATCAATTCGTTTTGTATAGGGTGTATTACACTGGACTAAAGTTGGCTAGTTAAATAATAGTGTTGTCAGGTGCAAAGCGTCTTTTGGCAGTGAAGTTAGCCACAATCTATTTGGGCAAAGAGTCACACACACGCTCTGGACGTTTTGGCAATTCTCGTTATTGAAACGCTTGTGAACTGCAAGGAATAAAGATTGGACGTAATCCCAATCTAACCTTGATAACTGGATAGTAATATCATAGTGACCCCAAGAAAAATTAGCGGGTTTGTTGGTGTCTGTTGTTTATGAGCGTAGCCTTCCCAAACGATTTGTTTTAGGAGTGGTCGCCACGTAGGCTTAAAATTGTACCAGGTGTTTCAGCACAATAAATGCCCAAAAATGCAACCACATTACCTTGAAAGCGACAGATGAAAATCCGAAATTTTTTAAACAAGATTACCAGTTACGGGGAAAGACTACAAATAGAAAACCCCAGACTGGTATGGCAATTACGATACTTCGAGTCGGCTGCATCTGCTGTTTGTAATCATGGCGATGTTTGCATCGCCTATCCATGTTTATAAAGAAAGAAGCCTTATCTACCTTATCAGGCTTTTACCAAAGGATTATATTCTCGCAGTTCGTGTAATAAAACACGCTCAAGTTATTAGAACGCTTGTGCAATCTCAAAAACCTGAAAAAATCGACTTCAATACCGAATACCCCTGTCCCTGTCGTCGCCGGGGTCAGTTAATTCCGATTACGCTGACAGAAGCATTTGGTTGCGATCGCTGTCAGCAAATCTTTGTAGTAGAAGATAATGGTCATGTCCTAGAACAGCTTTCTACCACCTATCCCTACAAGCGAGCTTGGCGTTGGATGGGAAATAGTTGGCATGTTGTTCATCCCCGCTTGGGAGAAAGCTATTTGCCTATAGCGCTGGGCATTATTTTCGTGCTAGTGATTATATGGCTGCCATTAGCACTGCGATTGGCAAATGGTTCCAGCATTATTGCTTGGGCAATGGTGGCGGTGCTGTTGGCTATTCTGCCAGCACTAATGGTCTGGCTTACCTACAGACGTTAACTCAATGACTGTTGAAGTTTTGGATGATCGCCCCGAACCGATTACTAGTGCCCAACGAGCCTATCAAGCTTCCCTAAAGTTGGGGATCACAAAGGGAGCAGACCGAAGTCGTGCAGTATTGGCGATGGCACAGGCGCTTGAGCGCTCATTTGACGACATTCTAGAAGCCAATACCTTGGATTTAGAAGCCAGTCGGGAAATGGCAGTGCCAGAGTTGATATTGGACTGGCTAAAACTGACTCCCACCAGGCTAGAGATGACAGTAGACATTTTACAACGGTTGGGGGAATTATCAGATCCGCTGCGGCGCGTCAGAACCGCTGATTATCAACTGGAAGATTCCCAAAGTTACACCCAATTAATGCCCTTGGGAGTGATTGGATTTATTTATGAAGCGTTTCCCGATTTAGGGGCGATCGCAGCGGGTTTTTGTATCAAAACTGGCAATAGTATTATTCTCAAAGGTAGTACTGAAGCTAGCCATTCTAACGCGGCGATCGCTGAGGTACTGCAAAGTGCGATCGCCGAAGTTGGTCTATCTCCAGGCTGTGTAGAACTGATTACAGCAGAACATGGTGCTTCGATTCGGGATTTAGTCACCCAAGACGAGTACGTGAATTTAGTGATTCCCTACGGACGTTCTAGCTTAGTGCAGCAGGTAGTCCGACAGTCAACTTGCCCCGTTTTAAAGTCAGCGATGGGCAACTGTTATCTCTACTGGTCACTGAATAGCAGCTTGGAAATGGTGCGCTGGATGATTCTTAATAGCCATCAAAGTGAACCCGATCAAGTCAACGCCATTGAAAAGGTACTAATTCATCGTCAAGCCTTGCCATCATCTTTAGCAGTTTTGTGGAACAGCTTAATGGAAAAAGGCTTTGAAATTAAAGGGGATGCAGAACTAGTAGAAGCCTTTCCCCAGTTGCAATTGGTGAAGGAAGGCGAATGGGGAAACCCTTATTTAACTAGAACAGTAGCTTTTAAACTGGTGGATAGCTTAGAAGTTGCGATCGCCTGGATTAATGAATACAGCAGTGGTCATGCCGACTCCATTGTTACTGAATCTTACCAGGAAAGTCGGCAGTTTGCCTTAGGAGTTAATAGCGCCTCTACCTACATCAACACTTCCCCGCGTTTTTCCCGCAACCCCTCGCGGGGAGATTCAGTCTTCCTCGGCATGTCTAACCAAAAAGGTCATCGTCGAGGATTTATCAGCCTGGAAACCTTGACTACCGTCAAGCACATTGTTCAGGGAAATGGCAGATTTTAAATAATTCTTCAGGAGGTAGGAAGAAGAAGGCAGTTCGAGCTTACCGAACCCACAGGCAACTTGGGATTGGAGCAAATACCGGAGGCAAAGCGGCTCTGTCTCCGGTCTTCAGATCACGTCGATAGCGCCTCTCTATACACTTTTTTTATCCTAGAGAGGCTGTTCACAACCCCTTTTCATGCATGGCGGTGAAAAGTTTTTCATCGAGACTACATTATCTACCCTTGTCCATCATTCCCCATGCCCTACGATAAACTGGGACAATAAACTCAGTTAGCTGTACTTAAACTAGTTTGTCTTTATAATGGTTTCCACCTTTCCCAATCCCTCTTCTGTTGACCTATCTCGCATCCGACTGGCGATCCGTTCATTGCAACCACAACTAGTAGAGTGGCGACGGCGATTGCATCAACAACCAGAGTTGGGTTTTCAAGAAAAACTGACGGCTGAGTTTGTATCACAAAAGCTGCAAGAATGGGGAGTTGAGCATAAAACTGGCATTGCCCACACTGGGATTGTTGCCACCATCAAAGGTAAAGAGCAAGATTCAGAAACAATCCAAAATCCAAAAGTTTTGGCGATTCGGGCAGATATGGATGCTTTGCCAATCCAAGAACTCAACGAAGTGCCCTACAAATCGCAGCATAATGGAGTGATGCACGCTTGTGGACATGATGGACATACTGCGATCGCATTAGGTACAGCTTATTATCTCCAGCAGCATCGCCAAGATTTCTTCGGTACGGTGAAAATTATCTTTCAGCCAGCCGAAGAATCACCAGGAGGCGCAAAGCCGATGATTGAAGCTGGAGTTTTGAAAAATCCTGATGTTGACGCGATTATTGGTTTGCATTTGTGGAATAATTTGCCTTTAGGAACAGTGGGTGTGCGGGCTGGGGCGTTGATGGCAGCTGTGGAGTGCTTTAACTGCACAATTTTGGGCAAAGGTGGACACGGCGCACTCCCCCATCAAACTGTTGACTCCGTTGTTGTTGCTGCCCAAATCGTCAATGCTCTACAAACCATTGTCGCTCGGAATGTTAATCCCATTGATTCAGCAGTGGTGACAGTGGGCGAACTTCATGCTGGAACCAAGCGTAACGTAATTGCTGATACAGCGAGAATGAGTGCGACTGTCAGGTATTTTAATCCTAGTTTGAAAGGCTTTTTTAACCAGCGTGTCGAGCAGATTATTGCCGGAATTTGTCAAAGTCATGGTGCGAGTTATGACTTAGAATACTGGTCACTTTATCCACCAGTAATTAATGATATTAAAATGGCAGAACTGGTACGAAGTGTAGCAGAAGAAGTGGTAGAAACTCCTATAGGTATTGTGCCAGAATGCCAAACTATGGCTGCTGAAGATATGTCATTCTTTTTGCAAGAGGTTCCTGGTTGCTATTTCTTTCTGGGTTCTGCTAACCCCGCCAAAGACTTAGCATATCCCCATCATCATCCCCGGTTTGATTTTGACGAAACTGCCTTGGCAATGGGTGTGGAAATATTTGTGAGATGCGTGGAAAACTACTTTCTTTTGACTTAAAGAGCAGGGTAAGTACATCTGTGCATTGGTGTCAATTTCAGGTGAAAACCAGTAAGCGAGTAGGAAAAGGTTCGATATGCTTAGAATTTACAAGCATCCCTACGATATTCTTCCTGATTTTTCGCGAGGTTAAAAAGGTGATCGCGGTCTTAATAGGAGACTAAAATCCTAATATTGTTGTTGCCTGGGGGCAAAAAATTTTTAAAATTCAGAGCCAAATGAGCGAACACTGAATAATTTTATATGATAAACACTTGTACGGGATAAGAACATAGTATTGCTAAATTATTAGTGAGATTTTTAGTATTTTAGCGGCTTTTTTATTTTGACAATTTATTTAAAATTAATCTAGTACAAGAAGACAGAGGCAGAAAGTACAAATGCCAACAAACCAGCTTTTGTATATTTTTACATACCAGATTATTTCTGCCAACCTGTACTAAGTTATGTCTAAAAGGTTGTTTGAAAAGTTGTAAAGTATACTCAAAACCCCGCTTCTATTCCTCTCCCCGAAAGGTCGAGAGGCTTTGAAACCCCCACCCCATTCCCTTGTAGGGAAAGGGGGTTGTGGGATTAGATTTTCGAGGCTTAGATGTTATCAAAAAAACTTTTAAAACATCCTCTAATAAAATTACTAATAAATAAAATATTGTCAGACGATTGTCGAATGAAAAATAAATATGCAACAACGTTATTTATCAAAGAAATTAGGTGACAAAATCTTTACTTTTTGCCAGTTTTAATGTTGCATATAAGTTGAAGCATCCAGAAAATTTTCCTATACTAACTAGCTAGTTAAGCATCTTAGCAAAGAGATAAAATATGGGTATTTCAAGCCTGGTGTATAAAACATTCCTTCGTTCTCATGGGCTTTCTTATTATTTTTGGTTCCTTTTCAGGGAAGTACTAATTAAATTTTTTCACGATCCATCATGCGTACTAACAATACACGATAAGTCTCTTCACTTGCCTTTATCACATGCACTGCCAATATATCTCCAAGAATATCAATTTTATGATCGGTTTGCTAAAAGAATTAGTAAGTACATACATGATAAATATGGATATTTAAAGTGTATTGATGTAGGTGCGAATATTGGTGACTCTATAGCTGCTTTCTATCACAATACTTCTAGTGAAGATAGATTCTTAGCAATAGAACCAAATCCAAACTTTAAAAAATATCTGCTTTCTAACTGGGAACAGATTAACAACGTAAAAATCTTAAGCTTCATCTGTTCTTCTGAAAGCGGTATAGGAACATATGCAGTGATCGAAAAAAATGGCACAGCTTCAGTTATTAATACAGAGGGATCTATTAATATGGAAACAAAGTCTTTGGATGATATAGTAGCTGATCATCCTGACTTCAAATATTTCAATGTTCTGAAAATTGATACTGACGGTCACGATTTTGAGGTAATCTCTGGAGCCAAAAAGGCGATCAAAGATAATTTACCTACTGTTTTATTTGAATGCGATGCATTTTCTAATACAACTTATATAGAAAACTGTTTAGAAACACTGAGCTTTTTTGAGGAGATTGGATACAACTACTTTTTGGTCTATGATAACTTTGGATACTTGATGGGAAAGTATCCGTTAAGTGACTTAGATAGCTTTAAAAACTTGTTGTTTTATCAATTAACAAGCAGGTTTTATTATTTTGATATTCTTTTGATGAAAGATGAAGATATTGAACTATTTTTTCCCTTAGAAGTAAGTTATTTCATAGATAAGATGCCTAACAAGACATTGCCGCAGACAGTTCTAAAAGCTCTGATACTATGATTGAGCCGAGATGTGCGACGTGAAAGTTGTGCATAAAGGCAAGTAGCATATTTGACAGAATAGACCGTCTTGGGGTTCCTTCCCTCCAGTCCCCACATATAAAAGGCGACAGACTCAGGTCACATCGGTAGTAACTAAGCGTAGAAAGGGTAAAGACAGTGAATGCACTGTCTTTACCCTTTTAATATTGACAATTGAGCGAAAGTCTATTACTTACTTTTCCCTTTAACGCAAAGAAAAGAATATAATCTACCTGGATACTTGTAAAAGTGAGACAATATATATCGATAGATAATTTCAACATAAGGAAAGTTTATAATAAATGAGGCAATTCTCCCGCCTAATATCTTTTTTAATAGCTGAAATAAATAATCCATAAGTTCTGTATTAGATATTGGAAAATGATTGATAACTGTAGCAAAAGGAGTAAAACAATTGATAATTATAAAACCTGAATTTTCAATTGATGAAGTGTAAATATTCAAAGGATAGGCATTTTCTCCACCATTCATTTTGTGTAACATATGACTTTCAAGAAAAGCTTTTAGCTCTTTTTCATTATCAGTAACATGTTCTCTAGTTGCAAGTAATAACCCTTTTGCTTTAAGGACTCTTGAACATTCAGCTAGTCCTTTTTGTAAAGAAGAAAAATGATGCAATGCCTGACGAACGTAGATAATATCAAATGTCGAATCTGTAAAAGGTAGTAACTCAGCAAATGCCTGGAAGGTTTCTATTGAGCCTTGGTTGATTCTAGATGCCAGTCTTGCAGTTGCTCCTAATCCCAAATCTTCACTAGGGTTAGGATCTACAGATGAAACATCATGTCCTAAATAGGCAAAGGCATAAGATGCAATTCCATTACCACAGCCTAGATCAAGTATTTTTAATTTATTAGGCGAGTTATTTAATTTCAAAAGCTTTGCAACTTCAGCAAATTCCTCACTCAAGGTAAAACGTTGTGCAGCATTAAAATTATCTGTATCCAGATAAGAAAATTTGACCAATTCAGAATGTTCTGGCTGATTCTGCATCCAGTGAATTGATTCTTCGTATGTAAACTTATAGGTCATATATAGGAATCCTATTTGATTTTTGCTAAAGAATACGGTGACGTGTACAAGTGTCACAACAAATAATGACCGGAATACTCCTTGCGAGAGTGGGAACTACGATGCTTCCAAAGACAGATGTACAAAAGGCAATCACCAAAAACTTTTAAAGCCTGCAATTTAGCTAAAATGCTTAGATTAACGTCTTTACATCTGCCAGAGGAGTTGAAACTCCGTTGTATGGTATGTCTATTCAGGCATAAACTAAGTAGATAAAACCTCCTGATAGACTTTAATCAACTCAGCAGCAGAATCAATTTGGTGAAATTCTTTGATTCTATTTCTACTATTTACTATGTTATCGATGCGAAAATCTGAGTTATCTAACATCTGTATAATTAAGTTAGCGATTTGCTCAATATTAAAGGGATCAAAGGTAAAACGTAAATCGCCAATAGTTTCAGGAAGAGAAGTTACAGAGGAGCATATAACTGGAGTTTCCAAAGACATCGATTCTAGAAGTGGAAGACAGCCTGCTTCATACAATGATGGAATCACAACTAGTGAGCAGTTTTTGTATAACCAGCATAATTCAGGTTCAGGCACAATATCTAGAAAATGAATTTGATCAGCAACCTCAGAATTTTTGAGATAATCTTCTATTACTGGAAAAAAGCTTGAGTTTTTCTTGCCAGTGCATAAAACATATATTACTATCCCAAAATTTTCTTTAATGTATTCTACTGCTTTAATTAAGCATAGATGATTTTTATGCTGCCAGGTTTGGGCAGGATAGAGTAAAAAGCTATTTAGTTGAGCATATTTATTTTCATAGATTAATTGTTCTTCATTCGTAGGTGACTGCAAATACATCTTTTCATAAGGTAGGTGGGAAATATGAACTTTATTATTATCTAATCGGAAGTATTTAATCAAATCTTCCTTGACATGATTAAATGAAACAATAATTTTACTAGATTTTTCAAGTGATTTCCAATAATGCTCTGCTCTCCAAACTCGCTCTTGAGGAGTGAAAAACTCAGGATAATGTAGTTCTTGGACATCATGCATTGTTACAACTAATGGATATCGTAAATCATAGAATGGTGGAGTCTGATAAGGTACATGAAGTAAGTCAATATCTAAGGATGCAAACCAAAGAAACGAGGGATTAAGATATTTAACTACTTGACTAGGAATATTAAATGTGATTAATACTTGAGATATAAGGTTAGTAAATCGACTAACTACTGTCTCAACAAAACTAAATTTTAGGGGTATTACATATGGCTTGGCTTTAGCTTGATATTTGTTAATTAGGTCAAGACATTTTTTCTCTACTTCCGATGAACAAAAAACTAAAATATCAATTTCTTGAAATTTACTTTTGATTAATAAAATTTCAAGAATCCGCCAAGAATAAGGAGCAATACCACCACTATGTAAGCTGACATCACCTAACCAATAACCTATTTTCATTTTGTTTCTCCAAGTATATATGTGTCTTTTATCAATGAGGTTTTAGGGAGCAATTATGCTTCATAATACTTTAATTAAAAAAAGTTTTTTTGCTGCAAGTATTATTGAGGTGAACAGTGCATAAACGTTTATTGAGGGTTTATACCTCAGATTTGTTATTCCAATTAACCTCTTTGAGTAACTTGGCAAAACGAGGTATGTCAACTAAAAATGAGGAAAAAGCGGATAGTGAGTTACGTTTTTTAATTCCCCAAGGTGTTAGCTTCCAGGTTGCAACAGACCCATTAAATATATGCACATTTCCGGCTAGCTTGGCATTCTTTTTAGCTTCTTCGCCTGTGACATAAGCTGCACCTCGACCACCTAATAAGTGAGTATAGTTATGATTTTGGTGTATAGCTGTAACTACTTCTGTGGCATCAACAACAGGAATTCCTAATTCACGGGCATAATAAACAATCCAATGATCCCAATGACCTCTGCCAACAGCAAAAGCTGGAATTTCGGCATAAAGTGGCTTAGGAAATACAAAATAATCCATACACACAACTGAAGCTAATATCCCTTGTTTTAAAGCAAAGTGATGAAGCTGAGTGTCCCAAGTAGGAATATCAAAGTCCAGCAGTTCTGTAATATTCACATCGGTACGCTGTCCAGTCATTAAAAAATCATGAAACAATGCGGAGCGTAATTGCTTTACAGCCACCAAAAAATTATTTAACAGGATAATATCAGTATTTACATAACTCAGAATAGAACCTTTAGCAAGTTCTTGAGCTTGTCGAAATATATCATCTAACAATGGTGTACCATATTCATTATATTGAATGTGCGGTACATGAATTACTCCAAGTTTTTGAGAAATATCATCAATGCCTTCCTCATTACCAAATAAGATAATTTGTGGCTGGGGACGAAGTAATTTCCAACTATTGATTGCATTCTGTTGAATAATTCCAATATGTCCTTTAAATGCTTTAGGTACAGTAAAAATTGTAATTCTTTCTTCAGAAGAATACATTAATTAATCTCCTCATTCACAGATAGAAACAGAGAATATGGATCTGGTTTAGGTTTATCTATTGCGAAGCGATGCCACTGATGTTTTTCACTCACTCTACTATTTTCACCAACAAGCTTTTGCTTCACTGCCTTGTAGTATTTCAGGCTGAACAAAACTCCTTTTGCTGATTTTACGAGAAACAATAAAGGCGATCGCTAAAGCTTTTAATTTTCTAAGCAGTGTATATAAGTTAATTTTTTCACTTCCTATAACTGATTTCCAAAACTTAATTGGTCGTGTCAAAATAAACCAAGTGAAGCCATAGCTGATTATCGATTGAATGTTATGTTTTCCATAAAGTAATTCCAATCCACGATAACCAGAATTCCATCTATATACTTGTTCCACCCAAGCCTTCTTTGGTGGCTGTTCCAGTGTCATGTCTGTCAAATGGGGAGTTCTGTTCGTAGAAATAACATCTATGAATATATCGCCTATAAAGCCTGCATACTTGGCTAAAATACTGAGATGAGTGTCTTCAACTCTTATCCCTGGATACCTTTCACTAATTACTGCTACTAAGCTGACAAGCACATCAGTTTTAGCAACCGTACCACTCCCTGGTTTCGATTGAAAGCCACTGAATTTACCATGAGCAATATCTATAAACCATTGGATAGGAGGCACTTCTTCACTAAAGTTAGGCACTAAAACTTCAGTTCCATCTACCATACCTTTTTGGTAAACAGCAAACTTATTTCTTGTACCACAAATATCAACTTTAGGTGAATTTTGTAGTTGATTGACTATTAACTTTAAACCGTTAGATTCTGGTTGAATAACTGAATACTCTTCCTCAATTAAAAACTGAGATTCGGCATCAAAAGCCACTGAAATTGTAGGTGGTATCCATCCATTCTCTATACTCTTGAGTAGTAATGAGCCATAAATATCTCCCAATATTCGGATTTTTCCTGCTGAATATTGTCCTTCTCTCTGATGCACAATAAATATTCTATGTTGGGATGGCTGAGGTTCAATGTTAATTAAGCAATAAGGTTTGCCTTGGCACATCAAATTGTCAAATATTGGTGCTGGGATATTGTTTGCTAGTTTTTCTCCAGTATATAAATGAATAACTTGGACATTTGGCAGCAAAATAAAACGGTCGATAACAGTCGGGCACTCAAAACCATTATTCAAACCTATTACTATATCAGCCATCATCCCAATTTCAGAGATTTGTTGAATCATTTTGGGAATAGTATAGGGTAAATAATTTTCGGCTCCTTTGGCAGCTGCTACTATTCCTAATATTCTGGTACTATCCAAAGCATTATTAGTTTGAGCCTGAATCCATTTTCTGTAAAATAGAACAGATTTTACATCTGCATCCAAAATTATGTTTTGTTTTTCTCGTAATGTAAACCTTTCTTTAGCTAAAAACTTGTTGGGGCGATCAGATGTTACTAAGAATTTATTCAAAAACATTGCTTTACTAATTTCCAATATTTAAATGTTCAGTTTTCACTTGGCCGTATTCCAGCTTGACAATCCGATCTGCCAGGTAAAAATATTGGTCGTCATGACTGATAACTACTACAGTTTTCCCTCTATTCTTTAGCTCTGCCAGAAGTTGAGTGTAGAAAATTTCCTTAAATACAGGATCTTGATCTGATGCCCACTCATCAAACATATAGATAGGACGGTCTTCTAAATAGGCAGTAACTAGAGCTAGGCGCTTGCGCTGTCCTTGAGAAAGATCGGTAGTAGAAAGTACTCCATTATTGACCTTAACTTTATGGTCTAGTTGTAGTTGAACAAGGTACTTTCGAGTCTGAATATCTAGATCACTACTATCTAAACCCAGGAAGCGATCAAAAAGATAAAAATCGGAAAATACTACAGAAAACTGTTGGCGATACCACTCTAAATTATGATTATTGATGAGATTGTCATCTAGATAAATATTTCCTGTTTCAGGGATATAAAGCCCAGTAATTAATTTAGCGAGGGTAGACTTACCACTACCGTTACCTCCTACAATAAAAACAAGTTCTCCGGGATGGAATTTCAAGTTAATAGGCCCAAGAATAAAGTTGCTTTCTTCTCGTTCCTGATAATAAGTATGGGTTACATTTACTATTTCTAGGCAGTTCCAATATTTATCTGATGTCAGTGAAACATTATCACCAATTTCGTTGGAGTAATTTGCTAACGATAGACCCAGAGACTCAACTTTTTTTAAAGCAACTAAGGCTTTAGTTATGCTAGGCATCATACTCATAATATACTCTAGGGGTGATATCAAATAGATAATAGTTATGGCATAAGCAGATAGAATTGCAGGGGGAATTTTATTGATACTAGGGAGAATGAATAAAAGTAAACCGATAGCAACAAAAAATAGAATTTGTCCCCAACTAGCAGCGGCAGCAAAGATACTCATACCCACAACATTATGACGGCGGGATGATAAGGCAGTGGTATGGAAGTCTTCAGAGAGAAATGCTTGGCGTCGCCGATGATGCAGCTTAAGTTCCTTTGTGCCTTGAGTTACAGTACGAAAATGCTTAAACAATCTATCTTCCTGCTCACGAGCCAATTTTAGAAAAGACATAGCTTTCTTCATTGGTAGTGAATAGCTGAATATTCCCAGAAACATAAAGCTAATACCTATAAGGAAGACAATTTTAGATAACCAGCCTAGATAAATTAGACAAGCAATCACAATGGCAATATTAATGCACACAAAAGGAACAGTAATAACCGTGTTAGAGATTGTTTGAATATCTTCAGTGAGAACGGCTAAAAGACCATGAGCACCGATTTGTTCTAAGTGACGTAAGGGCGAGGCAAGAATGCGACGGGTTAAAACTATCCGTAAGTTGAGAATTGCTTTTTGTGAAAGTTGGATTAACAAAACTTGAGAAGTAAAATTAGAAATTAGCCGCAGCACACAAAGACCGATAAAACTCCAAAGTAGTGTAGTTTTCGATGGCTGATTTTGACTCAATGTTGTATTAATTAGGGCAATTAGACCAGCAGCAGTGCCACCACTGAAAATACCAGCTAACATTGCAAGACTAAGGTGAAGAGAAGAAGTACGCAATAAAAGGCGGATCAGGTTCATAAGTAATAAATTAACAACCCATAGCATTCAGCCTGACGCAGAGAGTTTTTTTGCAGAGTAATTAGGCAGATATGATATTACAGTTCACAGACTTTCATTATTTGCCTACCTATTAACTACTTGTCCAGTAGCTTTTACCTCCAGTTTCTTTGATGCTCCAACATGTTGGTATAGCTTTTCTTCAAATTTTTCCATACATAGTGACCAATCAAATTTCTGTATGTAGAGGCGAGCCTGTCGAGACATTTCTTCTTTGAGAGCCGGATTTTCTAGAATTGTAATTACCTTTATGGCAAAATCTTTTGGGTTATTGGGTTCAGTTAGAAAGCCATTGATACCGGGTACAATTTGCTCTGAGTTTCCCCCAGCATAGGCGGCTACAACAGGAATTCCAGATGCTAAAGCTTCCATATTAGTGGTACAAAAGTTTTCGGTGACGGAGGCATTGACAAATACATCTGCTCGCGCAAACCAACCCAAAAGTTCTGTGCCGTGGGATTCACCCCAAATCGTAATACCAGATTCAAACTTTTTGGCACGCCGACGGATCTCTTTATCCTGGGGGCCGCTACCAACAATCACTAGATGGACATCAGGAATCTTGGCAGCAATGAGTACAAATGCATCTAAGAGTTGCTTGACATTTTTTTCTGCACTAATGCGTCCGACAAATAGCAGAGTCGGTCGTTGGTCGTTGGGAATAGGGTTATAACAAATGTTTCGGGGATGAAATTTTTCGCAATCGACTCCTTGATAGGAGAGATATTCTACACGTTGGGCTGCCATCAATTTGTACTTAGTGAGTTGTTCTTGAGAAGGAAAGTAATTAACGTCATAAGCCTCACTCAATTGCTTAATTAGAGTGGGAATTATAGGACGAATAAATCTGAATAACCACTCTCCGATGTAATATCGAATATAAGCAACGATATCGGTATGGAATATAGATATTATTGGGATGCCTGTTCGTTTTGTGTATTCACTTCCAATCGGGCGACGATAACCTTGCAAAAAAAGTGAGTAGTAACCAATCATTTCTGGTGCTTCTTCAACCACCACAATGTCAGGCTGAAAATTTAAGAGCAACTTGGTATCGCTCCAATACCGATAATCCAATGGTTCAGGATGAAATTTGTAGAATATTAGTGGCTTAGTTGGGTACGCATAAGAAGAAAAGTTGGAGAAAGACTGAGCTTCCTTCAGTCCTAGCATGGGGCGATCGCAAACTTCTTTGGGGTAGAGATCATTGACTCCAGGATGGATTAGAAAAACTTCATGCCCCTGTTGTAATAACCAACGAACCCGTTGGTGTACTCCTACAGAAACCCCCGACATGAATGGAGCATATAATGCCGTAAAAATCGCAATGCGAAGAGGTTGTTTATTCATGGTCTAACACTTGGTATGTATGGTTGATGGTCTAACACTTGATATGTGTGGTTGATGGTCTAACACTTGATATGTGTGGTTGATGGTCTAACACTTGGTATTAAAACTTTATAAATCACCTATGACGACTCAATTATCTTTTTGATGTCTGTTTTTTGCAACCATTCCTGTATGTGCTGCATCCCCTCTTTCAAATCAATTTTGGGTTTATAATCCAAAAGACTTTCTGCTTTAGCAATTGAATAAGCATAGGGGCGAGTGATAAAATCTATAGATTCTGGCAGAATATCGGCTTTTTGTCCAAATAGTTTCTGCCCTTGTGAACGTAGTTTTATCAAAAGTTTGAGTTCATCTTTTGGTAGAGAATTGGGTGCAGATACTCCTACCATTTCTACCAAATGGGTAAAATATTCTTTCCAAGAAGTTTCTTGTCCATCAGTGATATTAAATATTTCACCGTAGGTTTCTTTTTCGATCGCTAAAAAGATCGCATCAATCAAGTTGTCTATGTATACATGATTAATAACTCCCCTACCATCATTGACATAGACAAATTCTTTTTGACGCATCATCAGAATGGGCCGAACTATCCAAGGAATACTTCCTGGGCCATAAACATCGCCTGCTCTAATGATGATGATGCCAAAATCTGGTGCGGAATTTAGTGGTAATATTGCTTCTTCGGCTTCTATTTTCGTCTGACAGTAGGGATTATTATCGCCAGACAACGGCCCAGATTCCGTGATGCGATCGCAATAGTCGAAGCCATAGACCATACCACTTGAAAGATGCACAAAGGTTTTAACACCAGCATTCTTAGCAGCTTTAGCTATATTGACGGTACCGCCAACATTTACCTCACGAAAATGGTCAAGTGACCCACCTTCCTTGGCAAGTTCAGCCGTATGTGCAACTACATCTACTCCCTGACAAGCCATTTGGGCAGTAGCTGGATTGGTAACACTACCAACAATCACCTCAACACCCAGTTTTTGCGCTTTTTTAGCTTTATCTGGGTAACTTTGCAGGCCACGGACTTTCATTCCCTTTGCTATGCTTAACTCAGCAAAACGTAAGCCGATAAACCCATTAATTTCTGTGATGAGAAGAGTTTTGTTTTCGATATTCACAGATTCAATCTACCACTGTAATGCTGGTTTGATTTCAGATGCATTATCTACTTCTCATATATATAGTAAGAAGGTTTTTAACACTGTCTAATAATCTCATCCAGTTGTGATTTATAAGCATATTATGACGATGAGATACTCAATCGCAACTCATATGCAACTCATACGCAACTTCATAAAAACTTGAGTAATTTTTCCTAAAAAAAAGTCATTCGTGTAAAAAAGCTAGAAATAATGCTCTAGCATTTTTATACGAATGACCTAAGCTTAAAATAATTATTAATGACGTTTATACGGAAGCTCGTTCCTGGCTACCGCTAACGTAATTCGTAATTAGTTAAAAGCATATTTCAAAATTTTATATTCTGCATTCTTCTACTTTCGATTTAAGAGAAGTAAAATATTTTCCACCTAGTTCAATTTGTCCATCTGCACATCCAGATTTCAACCTTTCCACTAGATAATCCAAATCATGAGCTATAAAATTTGTGCCATGATCTGGTTCTATCAAACTAACTAAAGATATATTGCTTGTTTGTTGTTCAGCCAAGCTAGAAATACCCAGAAAGTTGAATACACCAGACTCATAGGTTCCACACGGTACAGAAGGATTATGTACTCCAACACAGTATTCATTTGGTTTAAACCAATCAAATGCTGGGTAGCCGTGAAAATGAACAATTGGCGCACCGTCTTTAATTAATTCTGGCGTATACAAAGCCGCTGAAAGACTAATCGCAAGCATGACATAAATATCATAAGAAGGTTTCATATCTGCTAAGTCCGAATGAATCACCTTAGGAAGTTGTAGATATAGCTTCTCTTTCAAACCAATTCTGATAATATCATCAGCGATATTTAAGTCTGTTTTATTTGACCCTGAACGAGAACTTACAAGCCAAATATCAGGTATTTGTCTAAATACATATTCTCCTAGCATTTTTATTTTGACATAGCGTCTACCTTTTTCATTTTGACGCAGTTCGTTACTACTAAATCCCTTAACAGGTAATAGATGTTCCCACTCATTTTTAGTTAACTCTATGTCTCCAAAATATTGTGGAGGTTCAACATAAGCAACAAAGCCATAAGAGACACCTGTCCTACCATTTATAATGACGCTGACAATATCTCTATGAGATTTTCTTTTAATAACTTCGTCCAATTTAAAACCAGGAGGAAATAAACCTGTTGATGCTAATTCTTGACCCAATTTCACTAATTTTGGAGCATAGCTAGATTCTTGAGGATTATACTGTCCTAGCTCGAATCGACTCAGCAAAAGTGGTGCAATTGGCACAAAAACTTTAGGGATTAATGATTTTAAAACAAACCTTTCTATCTCATTTTTGGGGAAAATAGAGTCAGAAAGATTCATATTTAATATAGAAATTTTATCAGATGATACTCCAATAACAATCTCTGAAAACGTTCTGATTAAAGTGTTTAAGCCAATATTTATTTTTTGTTTATACGGGATAATAGGGTTGATAAAATCATGGTCAATGTCAGTAATTGTAATTACTTGTGTCTTGCTAGGATTGTCAACATACTTAGCTGCATGATCCTCAGCCCAACTGCTTAATCGAGCCATTTTTATAACAGGGATTTTTCGACCATTTAAAACAAATTTAGAATAAAATTGATAAAGAGCCTCTGCTGCAAAGATACCAAATTTTCTGAGAATTGAATGAGGTATTTCTACATCAACAATTGCATTAACTTCTGATTTAACCCCTTTGAATTTGAAGTTTTTCTTTTTGTTAATTACCGGAATTGTTAGGTCATAGTTAAATTCTGCGATCGCTTCTTCCCAAAGCAACACCTTGACCCCATAATTTCTCAACTGAACTTCCAATTCTTGGCGAAATTTCCGAATTTCTTGATTGTTGTAGCTATTAGGCAAAGGTTTAAATGTAACTATCAGCTTTTGAGCCATAGCTTTAGGATCGATAATTGGCGGCTTATACTCCACAGTTGATTGTTCTGTAAATCCCCCAATTAGACGACCAATAGTTTGTAAATTTAGTCCTTGACTTAAAGGGACAGACTCTAAGTCAGCAGCTACATCCATCTCGTGCAAAAATGCCACAATATCTGCTTTACAAGCAACTATTTCTGCTTGCATTTCTAATGTGATTACTCCCTTTGGCGAGCGAATCTTTAATTTATCGTTATCAACCCACAAATGAACACCTTGTTGAGTAAGGTTTGCTACAAGTTCTGATGTGTTCATAGTTTTAGAATCTCCTAATTGTTTCATAATATTGTCTTTTTAGCTTCTCAAATGAGCAATAAATAGCCTAGTTGCATATTAAACTAGAGTCTAAATTTAAATTGCAAATATCAAAAATATAAGACATAACATTGCTAACCATAAGTTCCATATTATTCTCACTAATTGAAGGTTGAGAAAATACAAAATTCAACAGCATTTTTCCTTGAAAAGTTGAGACGTGGATAACAAAAACACCTGCATATAAAGCCTGAGAACCAGCAAAACTGATTTCTTCTAATTCAAATTCACCATAATGTTTGGGAATATTTATTTTGCCAACATTAGAAACAGATACTGTAGCAGCTACTTGCTTGGGATAGATAAAACAAAAATCTATGAGATGCTTGGCAATCAAGATCATTTTAAAGAGTTCGCCAGACTTTTTACCAACTTCAAGCTTTTGTTTTACCTCACGAGCTAATTGCCAGAAGGACGTATTTTTACCTATAGTATGAAATCCCATAATAGAGGAGGCTAATACAGCCATCTGATCATCACTGATTTCTGGTTCCAGATGTCTTCTCAAATCAAAATATGATAGGCAGTTTACTCGGATACTTTTTCTACTACCTTTAATTATTTTTCTGCCTATTGTAAACATCAGTACAGCACATAAAGCACTATGTACTGTTGTATTTTCTTGACGGCAATGATTTACAAACTTTTGGGTTAAGTCTTGGTCAAGTTGTCTGTGGATAATATTGCAACGACGCTTGGCAATGGATACGTACTTTTCAAAACCTAATGTTTTTGGTCGATTCCAGATGTGTCGCAATGCAATTTTGAACAAAAAGATAGTACTGTTTATCCTACCCCTAAAACCCTTAGTCCATTTGGGCATTAGTTCTTCGATTGGTGGAAGTGGAGTTAAGTTATTAACTGAATTAATTGGTTCGCCGGATACAATTTTCTGACAACAAGTCAAGATTTCTGAGTGAAGTTGGATAGATGATAAACCATCTGCGATCGCATGATGTATTGTTGTAATCAGGTAAGTTATATGCTCCTTACCCACCAGATGAACAAGAACCACTCGTAGCAGACCTTGGCTACTATCAATTTCCTTGTTCATCTCTTCATAAACCACTTCTTGCCACTGCTCATTATTTAACTGCCTTACAACACGTAAAGCAATCTTTGCTGTTCCTTGAGTTTGAAAGATGAGACTATTCTTAGAACGAATAATTTGAGAATTTAAGCGAGGGTGATGAGACTGAATCACTTCTAAAGCCTGTGTCAGAATTTCTTCACAGATATAGCCCTTGATGCGACTAATAGTTACTATGTTCCAGGTTTTAGCACGGCTATTTAAGATTTCCATAGCTTGCTCAAGGCGTCCCAGTTTTCTGTTGTAAATCATATTTAATTTTGATTTCCTCTAACGACTGATTGTTTGCAAGCCTAGTTCTTAATTCAGGTTATTATTATTTTTTATAACTTGAATAACCTGTTGAGTAAATCTTGCTAAAAACCTGGATATATTCATAGTTTAAAACTATCAAAATCTTGTTATGTAAACTCTTCAACAACAGCTTTGGTATTCAAATCTCAAAAATTTCTGACTGCGAAGCTTTAGATTCTTCGGCTAAACGCTGGGATAGAGTTTCAATAGTGGGGTAATGCCACAATAAGATTGGAGATAGCTCAAAACCAAATAATTTCTCAGCTTTACTAACAAGAAACATGGCTTGCGCTGACTCTAAACCGTAACTGTCTAAAGGCTGACTGACATCTATATCTTTGGGTTCAACTCCTAACTGCTCTGCAATATGAGATACTAACCAAGCTTGAATTTCTTCTGCGGTATAAGACTGCTTTTTAGTTGTCTCAGGAATAGACTGACTCATTTACACACCTCTGAAGTAAAAGGAATTGGATATATAGCATTCCTAAATAGGATATGAACAAGCTAAAAACGGATAATTTTTATTCACAGCCTAAATAGGATTGCTGTATTGGCTAAAACTTTTGAAAAGTCCAAGGGAGAAATTATTTGAACTTTTGCTACTGCTGCATATCTTTTAAGCGATATTGAGCTACGTGGAATTTGTCAATTAATTAGCTACCCGAATGCGAATATCACCCTGCACTATGCATTGACAAGCTAGGCGAATATTAGGATTCTCTGGAGCGAATACATCAAGTAAAATCCGCTCCTCATCCATCACAGGAGTTAGATTTTCCATCCCACTTACAACTTCTATGAGGCAGGTTCCGCAAGCAACACAACGACAACCAAATAAAATTGAACTAGGATGCTCATCACAAACCTTAGTTAAGCGTTGGTTTGCTTCTACTTGAACTGTTTTCTGATCATCTTCAAAATGAATAGACACTATCATTTCTAAACTCACTAGCTTCAGGAAAGAGGATTAACAGATTTAGCAACTGTTAGGCTACTTCAATAACTTTTTGAATTTCCTTCATTGCCAGAGCATCTTTGTAACGCTCATAGCGATTACCTAGCTTAGTTGTATTTAACTCTAATCCCAATTCTTTAATAAGACGCTCTAGTTGCTGAGATTTGTATTGCCAACTCTTTTGTTCTATGTAACCAATTATATTGCGCCACTTTGAACTCACCTGCCTCCAAGAATGAACTAATTGATTGATATCTACTTGCTTATCAGCTAATTCAGGATGGTGCAGAGACATACTTAGTGAGTTCAGCCCAATTCTAATATCAGTTAACATGATTCCTTGCACAGTGAGGTCTAATTTCTCCAAATAAGTTGTGAAACTAGCACTAATGTAGTCTTCTACAATTAGTTGCATGAAATATCGAATGAAATCTTGAGCCTCTGGAGGAGCTACCCTATACAGTTCTACTCCTAAATCAAAAGATGTTGTGTAGTGACGCGCTTCATCTGTTAAATGACCCTGATTCAATTCAAAAGCTAATGGTTCATAATCAAACTTTTCAGGGGAATCAAATAAATAGGCTTCGCTTTTTTTTAATTCCACATTAGCCATGTACCGATACAGCAGAGCCAAACTACCCAAGCCACTTTCTTGGACTTTTTCGGCGGGTAGCATTCTCATAGCATCCCCAATCATAAACCTTAAATTTCGATATGTAAAATTTTGACCTCGCTGCTGCGTCTGTTTGATAATCTCTTTAAGAAAGTTTTTCCCCTTTTGAAGATTCAACAGAGTTTCATTTAAATCTTCGTCAAAAGTAAAACGGGTATCGAAGTTTTCAAAATCTGATTGAGGTATTGCACCAACAGAACCATAGAAAAATCCCGGCTCATCAAAGGAGCTTTGAATTCCTAGTTCTCGGCAGACCATACTATATATGGTTCTAAAAGACCAAATATGATCCATTTCTTCATTAGTTTCCTGATGAAGAATCATAAATTCGTCTGAATATGGAGCAAAAACTTTTTCGGCAATGCTCATATTGGATATCAGAGACTGATATTCACTATTGGCGACATATTTGTATAAATTAGCAAAGAAGGTCGCAGATAAAATCGACATTTGACGAGCATTGAAGGAAAGTAAATACTCACAAATTGGTATGGGTAAGGGAAGCATTCCCGGATAAGAGTAAAGTTTTTCTCCTTTAATTCCCTGCTTGCTCATTGCTATAGCAACAGTTTTTAATTCTAAAGGATGAGTATGTGCTTGCTCGAAAAGCTTATTTTGAATCTTAGGAATTCGATTATCAATTTTAACAACACTCATGTGATTTTCCTCCTTTAATTAGACGTAGTTGGGCGATATTCACTGTAATAAGCTGGCATTTGTAAGCCCTGAATTTTCAAACTTTGCATCCGGTATAAAAATGCCGCTCCGGTCATAATGTGGTTCGCAACATCAACTACCTGGCGATTATTTGATTCAGATAAGTAAGAACCTCTAACCCAGTCATTGAAGCTACCCATAGCTGGGCCACACCAAATTTGATAATCCATTTCTCTGCCTTTTTCCCCAAAGTTAGACCAACGGGATGATAATCCCAAATACCAGCGGAAAATTAGAGCCATCTTCAGCTTGGGATTATTAACAGCCTTGGTTAATTTATCGGGATTGCGTTGAGATAAATAACTAACTGTTTCTTCCCACACTGCTTCTAAGCTCTTTCGCAAAACTTGTTTTTCTAATTTTTCTTTTTCTGCTAGCGGAATATCTTCAATTGAGTCATAGTTTTTGTATAACTCAAACATTTTTTGCGCTCGTAGAGGGAATAGAGTTCCTCTTTTGAGAACTTGGAGTTTTACCCCCATTTCAAACATATCTGCCGCTGGAGCCATCATCACATCAGCCATCTCAGCTTGAGATAGTAATTGTTTAGTATGTTGAGAAGTTCCGGCTTCAATACAAGACTGATTAATTGAGCCAGTCACAACATAAGCAGCCCCCATCATAAAAGCAGCTAATGCTGATTGTGGTGTAGCAATTCCTCCTCCTACTCCAACTCTGACAGGTTTTTCATAAGAAAATTTTCTTTGTATTTCATCTCTTAATTCCAAGATAGAAGGTAAGAGACAAACTAAAGGACGATTATCTGTATGACCACCAGAATCTGCTTCTACGGTAATATCGTCAGCTACGGGAATTTTTTCAGCTAGAGTTGCTTGTAATTCACTAATAAGACCTTGCTCAACTAATTGTTTTAAAATTTTTGTGGGAGCAGGTTGCAGAAATTTGGTTGCAACTTCTCTCCGAGAAATTTTGGCAATGATTTTATTTTTGATTTCGATTTGATTGGCTGTATTCAAACTAAGTCCAGCAGCGCGGTAATAAACAATGTTATCAGTCAAATCGAGGAAGGCGGAAGCTTCGATAGTTCTTACCTGATATTTAAGATACAAATCAACAACACCGCGTTCAATAGCAGGTTCACTGGGACTGTGGAGTAAGTTAAATGCGTAAGGGCCTTGGGGTAAAGCTTGTTGAATACGTTTAATGGCTGCTTCGACGCGAGCAGGAGATAAGCCACCAGCACCAAATGAACTCAAGATTCTCTCTTTGCCAAGGGCAATTACCAGTTCTTCAGAAGCAATTCCTTGAGCCATTGCACCTGTAGCATAAGCGTATTTTACACCATGAAAGTTAAGAAAATTTGGATCGCCTAATTGTTTAGTTGACAGTGGTGGAACAGCTATTAATATTTCTGTCTGTCCAGTCTTTTCTTGGTTGTAAGGATATAAACAACCTTCATTAGTTGCACCTATTTTTCCTTCAACTTTAATAATATAACAAGGTTTATCTAAATCTAGCAACTTAGACTTTATTCCTTTTTCATTAAAAGCTACAGAATCAAAAGCACCTTGCCAAACTTGATTTTGATGATAAGATAAGTCTGCTATTTTTAGGTAGCTACCATTATTATTTACAATATTATTTGCGCCAATCATGTTTTTAAACCTCCTATCAGAAAAATTTAAATTATTTTCAGCATAGTTCAGGAGTCAAAGAGGTTTTATATCTGACTTTGAAACCTAGTTTATGTACTGCATCAAGCTGAAAGATGCTGTAGAAATTACACCATTTTTCAACTTTGGATAAAACAGACCATTGTTAAAGCACTTCACTGCTAATTGGTGCAAACTTTAGCCCAAACATGAGAGAAAATTTCGTTTTCAGGTTCTAGCTTGTCATTGCGTATCTGCCGCTAATTATGTAGGTAGAGCCTTCTAGTATGCATTCCCAGCAAGAAGCTGGGAACGAGGTAAAATTATTTATTCAAATAATCTGGTTTCTGCACTGCTTTAAATGATTATTATTCAAATAACCTCTGATAACAAGCCATTTGCAACTGAATTATGGCACTAATTTGCTTTAGCGACTCTTGTCGCGCTTGTAATAAAACAGCATGGGCTTTGGTCATCTGAGAAGTATTTTCACTGAGTTTTTGATAGTAAGGGCTGTGTAAATTTAGCAAGTGGGGTTCATTAACAACACTGCTTGTTAAATTAGGAGTCAGGATGAATTGATTATTTTCCTGTTCTGTTGCCCAACTTTCGTTAACTTGTGATTTATCTACAGTTTCATGGCGCTCTTGTAATAATAGCTGAGTAGGTTCGCTGCCTTTTTTAAGGTTAGCATCCTCTGGGAGAGTTTCTATATTTCTAGAAGCATTTTCAAGACTTTTGGTTGGATTTGATAACCAAGAAGAATTCATTTCTGTAAATTCCTTTAATTCTGATAGTTGATATTGCTGTTGATTAACAGATTTGCTGGGATATATAAAAGATATCTCTTGCGGGATATTTAAATTTTTATTGTTCAAAGATGTGTAACTAATCTTCCTATTATCTAAGGTTATAGTTCTCAGAGTAAACTGGCTTTGATGGAAAATTTCTGGCTCTTGAGAATATAGTGGTGATAAATCTAGAACAACCCGATGACTAAGGAGTTTTGCTAAGGCTTTGATAATAGAAGTATGATCGTCTACACCTCTTTTATTAAGAGACACTGTGATGTGTTCTTTTGTGTTGAGAGTTTTATCAATCCATCTGGAACAGTTACTACCGGCACCTACTTCGATGAATATTTTGAATCCATCTTCATTGGCACGGTTAATTAGCTGAGGAAAATTAAGCTGTTGACAGAGGTTTTGAGCAATGTTGTGAGCAATAGAATGGCTGTCAAGGGCAATCGGTTTATATTCGGCTGCGGAATAAAAAATAGTCTCTGGTACGTTTTGAGTAGGTAATGTATTTAATCTCACAAGTTCATCGTATTCAGAGCGCATTGCCTCGCAATGAATGACATGGGTGAAGGGAGCAGAAAAAGCATTACAATTTAGATTGGCAATCACGCGCTGACAGGCTTGAATCTCACCAGCGATCGCAACTTCTTCTGTAGTATTAATTAAGGGCAAATAGACGTGTTTTTCATCTTTGATAGCTTCCTGAACACGTGATACTGGACACATGAGAATATAGTTGCGCCAAAAATCTTCGCTTTGTTTATCCTGTCCTTGAGGTAATCCCCAATACTCGCGCACAGCATTTTTGGGGCCAGATAGCCTTGTCTTCAGCAGAGATGATGAGTTAAAGCCCTCACTACCTTCTTGAAACTGAGTCCAGACACCTTGAGCCAACATCATGCTAATTTCGCCTAAGCTATAACCAAAAGCACATTGGGGCTTGATTTGGAAATAATTTTTCAGAATTGCTGTCATCAGTCCAGCACAAGCCATTTCTGATTCGAGTACTGCTACTGAATCTTTGAGCAATTGCTGTTCAAGGACTTCTAATTGCCTGGTTGACAATTTTTCTAAGCTTCGAGGATAAATAAGTTTTTCGACGTTGGCAACACGATTGTAGATGCTTCTGATGAAGGGATCATCGTAAAGTTGAGGAAATAAGCGAAACAGATTTCGACCTAATCCGATATAAGCACTAAAGGCACCTGGGTAAACGAAAGCAACTTTACCTCTTTGACCCAGCGGTTTTGCTGTAAAATAGCTACCGAGAGGACTTTGCCAGTCTTTCCCTGTCTCGAAAGCATTGGCAATACCCTTGAGGGAGTGCTGAATTTCTCGCTGCAATTCATCTTGATTGTGTCCGAGAATTGCTAGAGCGTAAGTTGCCTGTTGACGCTGTTGGAAAGCCGTAAAAGTCTGCCTAGCAGCCGCAAAGAGAGAAGAAGAATCTGTGATAGTCTGCTGAAGATTGTGGATTTCGTCTAATAGAGTTAATTGATCGTCAGCTGCGATCGCAAATACATAATAAGGCATTTGCTCTAAATATCTGCTGCTGTGATCTCTCTGATTTGGTTCCTCTGACAAAATTAAATGTGCATAACTCCCATCTATTTCCATCCCGTTAATCGCAGCTATTCTTCTAGTGGCTCCTTTTTCTAAAAACCAGGGTTTTGATTCAGAAGCTACATAAAAGGGACTATCTTGCCAAATCTCTGGCATTTTGGGGCCAGACCATTGGGGAACTGCGGGGATGTAGCGGTGATATAAACAGAGTGCTGTTTTAACCAGACTGACTATTCCCGACGCAGCATAGGTATGACCAATATTGGCTTTGACACTACCGATCGCACAAGTTAAATTTGGTTCAAATGTGTGATAAGCTGTGAGCAAACCTTTAATTTCTGTCTCGTCTTGCTGAGGAATTCCACTACCAACAACTTCTAAATAGTTGATATCTTTTGGTTTGATGTCTGCAAGATGAAAAGCCTGTTGACAAACTTGTGTTACCGCTTCAGGATTTGGGGATTGGGGATAAGGGGTAATGGGGACGACGCTATTTGTTGAATTTTTTGTAAAACTCAGGGCGTCAATCGTTGCATAGATGCGATTATTTTCTTGTTTTGCTGTTTCGTGGAGCTTTAATACTACAGCCGCCGCACCCTCGCCTACTATCCAGCCATTGGCATTTTGGTCGTAACTGAGAGTATTCACGCCTGTGTTAACTTTTGTTATTTGATTTCGTTGTAAAACACTAGCGCCATCTCCAGCAAGCTCGATTGCACCAACTAAAACAGCATCTACTTCTTTAATTGCGAGTAGCTTTTGTGCAAGCTCCAAGGCTTTGAAAACAGTATTTTCTTTGGCAATTAATGTGAATGCAGGGCCAGCAAAATTCCATAGTTTGGAAATATAATCAGCCAATCCATTTTCGATGTAACTTGGATATTCACCGTCTTTGTCGATGACTTCCAACTGTTCTGTTTTTGGAAGTTGTTCTAGAGTTAGCTCTTTAGCAGTAGCAATGATTATTGCTATTCTTGTCCCTTGACGAAGTGTTGCATCTTTGAGAGCATTATCAGCTACCTGAAGCATTAACAGTTCTTGAGGGTTAAAATTGTCTACTTTTTCTGGCGGTATTTCCAAACGGAAAGTATCAATTTCAAAATCTTTGATGTATGCGCCTAATGGTAATGTCCCGTCGGTAAAACCATAATTTTTTAGCAAATTTTCTTGTAGACATCGCTGAAGAGGGATGGAAATAAAATGCTGAGTTCCTTCATAAATACTGCGTTCAAAGGCATCTAATCCTTTGCAACCGCCACCCAAATAGCAATCCATTCCCACAATTGCTATTTTAGGAGTTTTATTTTTTGCAAGTTCTTCCATCACCTATCTCCTCAAGCTGATGTATACATTTTTGAGTTGCGGATTCGCTGACTTTTTCCGGTATCAGGAAAACCTCTCTCTAAATCTCTCTCCTTGAAGGAGAGAGACTTGGAATTTTTTACCTGGGGGTTAGGAAGCTTTTCCACATGACGTGAAAAGTTAGGCTGATTCCTACTTAAATCTCATCTAATTGCTTGGGTAAAATAGTTCCCTTTGCTCCAAGCATTCGGGTATATATTTGTCCTTGTGAATTATGGGCGATGACATCCACAACCAAACCCGATTCTGTCTTGGATTTTATTTCACAAGAAACGTAAAATGTTTCATTAAAGGGGACAGCTTCAAATTGTTCAAAAGTTTTGATTTCTGAAGGTAAACAAGCTACCTGATAAAAATGCTGTGCCCAAATCCAAAATGCATGAATCTGCACATCTGCAATGTAGGGATTAAATGTTTGGACTGGAAACTGTCCTTGTTTTCTTGCTGCTGGCTCCGGCAAATAACATTCTATAGTAATCTTGTCCAGAGTAGCATTTAAGACAGATTTAACACCTTGAAAAGCAAGTCCGTGAAACAAGCTAGCTGCCCCATTTTGGTAAAGCGATGAAGTCGTAGCGGTGATTCGATGATCCTGGCTTAAATTCAGAAATTTGTGTATAGGGGCACTAGAAATTTCTCGCTTCAGTTTCATCTGGCTACTAAAATGATAACGGATTTTACCTTCTGGAGTTTTACTCCAAATTTTGGCATCAAAATCTATCTCATTGATATCATTTTTTGCAGTTTCTTGCAATTCTAAAGTGTATTCAGTTGCCAAATTATCATCAAAAATTAGTCCCTTCAAAACTTTATAATTTGTACAACTAAAGGCTTTGTAACCAGGATAGATTTGTTCACAAGCATTAGCAATCCATAAGAGTCCACAAGTTGCTGGGAGAACTGGATAACCAGCAATTACATGATCTTGTAAAAAGGGATTAGCTGCTAATGTTAATTGCCGCTGGATACGGAAAGTTCTCAACTCGCTTGGTAATTTTTCTGGGATATATACCAGGGGACTACCAATTAAAACTTGCACAGTTTCTTGATTGGTGCTAGCTAATTCATCAGCTAACATTTGTGTGCCAATCTCAATCGGAATAGTCTCGATATTTCGTTCAGCAAAAGCTTGCTTTAATTCAGGAGAAACCATACCACTGTCCCAAGGGCCCCAATTAATCGCGACTACATGAGAATGGGGATGGTTGAGTTTGACAAGGTGGGCTGATTTGTTGAGAATTTCATTAGCGATCGCATAATCTGTCTGTCCGACATTTCCGTAGAAACCAACTAC
Organism: Nostoc sp. JL34; assembly: GCF_017114945.1. GTDB lineage: Bacteria > Cyanobacteriota > Cyanobacteriia > Cyanobacteriales > Nostocaceae > Nostoc. The sequence continues at coordinate 17,993 of NZ_JABXKQ010000107.1, read as the reverse complement.
AGAAGAAAACAGGACTAAATAATTCAATTGACTGGGTGGTACACACCGCAACAGATTTTCTAAACCTTTAACCTTGGCAGTGTAAACTGTTTCAAAATCTTGGACTGATTTTTTCTCAATCCGCTTATCAGCCAGATTACCAGCCCCGTGAATAATTCCTGTTACCGGGCCAAAACGCTTCACTGCATTAGCAACTTGCTCCTTAAGAGCGATCGCATCAGTCACATCAACATTAAAATACTCAGCTTGTCCACCCGCCTGCTTAATGGCTTGTAAGGTTGTGGCAATTTCCCGACTAGATGAAATAGCGTTAAACTTTTTCTGCACCATTGCAGGTGTGGGTTTTTCGCCTTTAGCTAGGAAATTCTCCATAATCCGCTTTTTCAAATCCGCTTCACTCAAGTAACCTTCAGTCCACACAGGTTCTGGATCAGCGACAGAACGACCTACCAAGATAAATTTGCATTGATAACGTTGTGCTAGTTTAATCGCGCACTGAGCCGTTATCCCTTTCGCACCACCACTTACAAGAAATACTTGGGATTGGGGATTGGGGATGGGGAAAAGGTTGGCGGAAAAGGTGCTGGGTGCAAAGGGGATTGTTCCTACTTGCTGCTCTCTGTTTTTTTGTTCTTCTTGTTCACATATTAAGGTTGATCGTCCTTGTGAGTTATATCCTACTTCCACAACCAATAAATTGGGATCATGAAGTTCGGCGAGGATATGCTGTGCAGATGTTTGAGCATCTAAATCAGGACTGAGGTCGATCGCTCGGCAAAATACAGACTCCCATTCTTGGTTCAAACTTTTGGTAAGTCCAAATAGTCCAGCGCCAATTGCACCAAAGTTGGTTTTTTGTCCTAGTCCAAATTCGCCATCTAGACGAGCCACAGTTACAAAAATACTGCGTCCTTGAAGTGCTGCTTGATTGAGTGGTTCTTTGAGATATTTGGCGATGAGAAAGACATGGCGAAGAATAGCTTTCTCTGATTCCAGATAGCGGACATTCTTGATTGTATCTTCGTGATTTGAGGGATTCAGATGGATAAACGCGGCGATTGGGCCATAATTAGTAGCGATCGCTGCTAACTGTTCTTGCAAATGCTCTTCGCTCAAATCTGCAAGCACCACGCGACTAATCCCTTCAGGTAAAGGAGATTGCTTAGGAATCACACTTGAGGGAAAAGTTAAGACAACAGTTTTCCAGCCGCGCTTTAACAGAGTCTCAACTAGTTTCGTCGTGGTGAGAGAACCATCATCAGTAAGCAAGGCGATATGCTGATCGGATAAAGTGAAATCTAAAATATCAGGTTCGGGAAGATATTTGAGTCTGACAGGAGAGCGAAGAATTCGGGATTGGGTACTGGGGATTGGGGATTGGGGATTGGGTACTGGGGATTGGGGATTGGGGATTGGGGATTGGGGATTGGTTATTGGGTACTGGGTACTGGGTACTGGAGATTGAAAAAACTCTTTCCCAGTCCTTAGTCCCCAGTCCCCAGTCCCTAGTCCCTTTTCTATATATGCAACAATTTGTCCAAGGGTATGTAGTTGAGCCAATGCTTCTGAATTCAGCTTGGGTAAATCAGGGTATAGTTCTAGCAACGCTCCCAAAATTTCCACCAGTTTGACGCCATCAATTCCCAAATCTGTCTCAATATCCATTGACAAATCTAACATCGTCGTTGAGTAACCTGTCTTTTCACTAACGACATTGAGCACAATGTTAGTAAGCTCTGGATTTTCTAAATCAATTGATGGAACTGGGGATAAAGAGGCAGAGGACAAAGACTCGTTGCTAGTTTCTTTCTGCTCCTCTGCGCCTGTGTTCCTCTGCTCCCCTGCTCCATTCACGAGCGCGTTGGCCAAGCCCGCCGTCGCAGGTATCGCTGCTGAGATTTCTGATGCAATTTTCCCCATATACTCAGCTATTTGCTCGAGGGTGCGTAGCTGTCCTACTTCTTCAGGATTCGGCTTGGGCAAATCAGGGTATAGTTCTAGCAATGCTCCCAGAATTTCCACACGTTTGATGGAATCAATCCCCAAATCTGCCTCAATATCCATCGTCAGCTCTAACATCTCTGTCGGATAGCCTGTTTTATCACTAACGACGTTAATCAAAGTTTGACTCAGAGTCGCTTGATCAATAATTACTGTTGGAGGTACGGGTGCTGCGGGTTTTGGAGGTGATACTGGCTCTGTAGGTGCTGCGGGTGCAAAGGCTACAGTTGCAGTATTATTCTCTTTTAGTGGAGTAATATCTAAAACTGCTGCTTGATGATGTGCGCCATTACCATTTGTGCCGTTACCATTAGTTGAAACTGGCTCAGATTTAGTCGCAAATCCGTTAGGTACAGCAACCGATGCAGTCTCCAGAACAGGGTTATCCTCTGGGGATGGTGGAGCTACTGGTTGAAAGTTGAGTGGCGGTATCAGACTCTGTTGAGTGTTATTGCTAGGGGATAATTCATAATGTCGCTGGAGCAATTGGAAAAAGTTGTTAGTGTATTCTTGTTGATGGTTCAGATATTGCTCATGGATGCGGAGGCTATCAGCTTGATGGTCGTGAAACCGCATGATGCTGCGCTCTGAACTGGAAACTACCAATTGCTGTGTTTGTGTTTGTGGCCCGCTGAATTTACCATTTCCCCACAACGCATGTTGTTGCTGCATGAGTTGGAAAAAGGTTTTGGTATATTCTGTCTGATGGTTCAAAGATTGTTCATGAACCTGCAAGATTTGATGTTGATGGCGATTGAACTCTATTAAGGTGTACTCTAAGTTGTCTATAGCTCTTAGATAACTCAGAGGAAGTTCTGGAATAGGTTGCTGAAGCTTGATATCTAGTTGGTCTGATTGCCCGTTCTGCACAGATTTCACTCCACCATTGACTGTTACTTTCTCTGCTGGATGAGAGGAGTTAGCTGCTGCTGAGTAAGTTTTATTGCCATTAACAACGGTAGATTGACCATTGACTGCTACCTTCTCTGTTGGTTGAGAGGTGTTAGGTGTTGCTTGATTACCGTTAGTAACAGTGGATTGACCGTTGACTGCGACTTTCTCTGCTGGATGAGAAATGTTAGGTGTTACTAATTGATTACCGTTAGTAAAGGTGGATTGACCGTTGACTGCGACTTTCTCTGCCGGATGAGGAATGTTAGGTATGACTGGTTGATTGCCGTTAGCAACAGTGGATTTCACTTGATGCCCATTTTGCATAGCTTTTTCAAAGGACTGCTTTGTTTTTTCTGATATATAGTTGGTGCTATTTAAGCGGACATTCAAGAGCTTATTTGGAGAAGCTTCTGGGATTTTGTACTCCAGTTGATAGGGGTCTAAGTTTTGCAAAGGTAATCCAGCAACGCGCAACTGGATAACAGCTTGCCGCAAAGTGCGATCGCTATCCTTGAGATGACTGGTATTTAAAGCTATAGCTAAATGCGGGCGATCGCTCAGAATATCTTTTACCAAATTGGTGAGAACGCTTCGCGGCCCAAATTCAATAAAGCAGTAACCGCCTTCAGCATAAATATTTTCAATTTCCTGCTTAAATAGCACCTGATTCCTCAGATGTTCTTTGAGGACTTTTTGAATAACTTGCGGTTCATTTGGGTAACGCTTTCCGGTCACATTGGTGTAAACCGGGGTTTGTGGCTCATTGAAAGTAACTTTCTCAATAGCTCTGGCAAAGGGTTGCTGTGCATAAGCCACTAGTGGAGTGTGAAAGGCTGCGGAAACTCCCAACAAGATAGTAGAAAATCCTTGAGTTTTCAGAGCCTCTTCTACATTGGCAATTTCAGCTTTCGTCCCTGCTAACACCATCTGATATGGAGAATTCAGGTTAGCAATGGTAATCAGCGGGAAATTCTGAATAAGTTCTGTAACCTGATTGACATCCCCTTTCACCGCCAGCATGGCTCCCACATCCAATTCTGGATCTTTTGGTGCAGCCATCGCTTGACCCCTAGCTTTGACCAAGAAAAAGTAATCTTTCTCACTCAAAACCCCCGCAGCCCAAAGGGCAGTAAGTTCTCCAAAACTATGTCCGGCGATAAAATCTGGTTTAAACCCAGCTTGTTGCAATATCTTGTACAGACCAACGCTAAAAGCCCCAATTGCCGGCTGTGCATATTCTGTTTGCTGCAACACTTTCATCTGGGCAGTCTTTTGATCTAGATCGAACACAGGGTTAGGGAAAATAACCTCCGAAAGGGGCTGCAAACCGTCTTGGCGTAAAAGGTTATCAATTTGAGCATAAGTCTGCCCCAAGTCAGGGAAATTAATTAAGAGTTCCCTACCCATCTCTAAGTATTGCGAACCTTGCCCAGAAAATAGGGCAACCACCTTCCCCTCTGTAACTATGCCAGTTTTGCGGTAGTAAATTCCTTGGGGATGCTCCCAGGATTCTGCTTGCAGCTTGTTTTTGAGCAACTCAATACTTGTTTGCAAGAAGTCACAAGCTTGGGTGAGAGAATCAGCAACAAACCCAAGTCTGGCATTTGCGATCGGAATTTCTAAAGATTGAGATGCCGAAATCAATTCTGTATAAAGCTGCTCTCCTGTTTCGGATTGCAATTGCTGTCTAATTTCTTGAGTGCGCGACAACAATTCTTCAGGCGTTGATGCAAATAGCAACACCGACTGCGAAGGTTTGTGTAAACGATAAGGTTGCTGATGTTGACTTGTGTATTCTTCCAAAACGACGTGATAATTTGTGCCACCAAAGCCAAAAGAACTTACCCCTGCACGTCTTGGCTGGTCATCAGCAGTAATCCAAGGTCTAGTTTCCGTATTTAAATAAAATGGGGAACTATCAATATCTAATTTAGGATGCGGTTTGGTAACGTTAATTGTGGCTGGTAAGACTTTGTGGTGGAGAGCCAAAGCCGTTTTGATCAAACTTGCCGCACCCGCAGCCGCTTTTGTATGTCCAATCTGCGATTTGACAGTTCCCAGGGCAATATGTTGTTTTTTGGGATTGTTTTCGCCAAAAACTTCTTTTATAGATGAGAATTCGGCTGGATCTCCAGCCATAGTGCCAGTACCGTGTGCTTCAATCAAACCAACACTCGTAGGCGAAAATCCAGCATCTTCATAAGCACGATGCAAGGCTCTGACTTGACCTTCTGGACGCGGTGCATAGATGCTTTTATAGCGGCCATCGCTAGAAGTGCCAATACCTTTGATGACTGCATAGATTCGGTCTTGATCTCGCTCGGCATCTTCAAGGCGCTTCAAAACTAACATTCCCACACCTTCACCCAGCATCATCCCATCGGATTCTGCATCGAATGGTTTGACATTTTCACCTTGGGAAACAGCAGGAGTTTTGCTGAAGCACATGTAGGCCATGATTGAGTTGTCGGTGTCAACTCCGCCAGTGATCATCATGTCGGCTCGATGCTCAATTAGCTCACTAATTGCCATTTTGAGGGCACCTAATGAACTTGCACAAGCGGCATCGACTACACAGTTAGTTCCGCCCAAATCTAGGCGGTTGGCAATTCTTCCTGTAACTACATTTGCCAGCATACCGGGGAAGGCGTTCTCATCCCACTGCACATATGCACTTTTGAGTTTCTCAATGATTTTTTGTGTATCCTCATCGGATAAGCCACTACCCTTGAGAACTTTTTCCCAAACTGGGTACTGCATTCTCGCAGTCAGTGGAACCGCCAATTGCCTACCTAGCGCCACACCTAAGATTACACCGGTGCGTTGGCGAAGCCCATCGTAGATATCGCGGCTAAACTGTCGAGATTCGGCGTAACCTGCATCTTCCATTGCTGCTTTAGCAACAACTAAACCTAGCAATTGCGAAATGTCTGTGACTTCTAGGCTATTGGGTGGCAGCCCAAATTCCATAGGATTAAAATTGATATCCGGGATAAATCCGCCTCTTTTACAGTAGGTTTTATCAGCGGTTCTGGGATTAGGATCGTAATAATCCTCTACATTCCAACGTGAAGGAGGAATATCAGTAATACAATCAACTTTGTGAATAATTTTTTCCCAATATTCCTGTAAATTTTTCGATTGGGGAAATATAGAGGCCATGCCGATAATCGCAATATCGGTTTTTTGCCTCTGTGGATTTATTTTGCTGGTTAGTGGTGCATTTTCAACCATAACTTTTTTCACCTGTATGAGCTTAAGTAGAGCTTGTTCACAATTGCTCACTTCTTCTTGCAACTGTGCCAAAACAGCTTCAATTCTAGAAGCAGCCATGACTTTATCTTCATTATTTGATTTTTGTAATGTAGAGGAATTTGTAAATATATTTCCTCTACGACTAGAGTAAATTAGATTATTTTTGAGACGAAAGCAAGATTTATTGATGATGAAAAATATGCTTTCATTAGAGCATTTCAACAGCAATCTTAACGGCAGAAGCCGCCAGAGATAAATGGAGGGCAGCTTGCCGCTTTAGCTTGGATAGTTTCATCCAGAGAACTTATCCTACTTCGTTTTATCCGCTCAATTGTAGCTTGTACTGAATATTAGACCAGTAGCCTATCCATTACAATTGATATGCAACTTATATACGACGGGATAAGTCTTGCTAAATGGAATCTTGTTAAACAGAACTTTCTAGACAACTTCAAATTAACAGTACTATATTTTTGGTTACACATTTGCTAGCTGTAATTGGGTAATTGGATCAGAATCTACACATTAAGTTATACGGAATCATCGGAAGAGCTCAGGAGTCAGAATAGTGAAATAATCAGGAAACATTTGATGAATAAATATACTAATCATTCTAGATTACTTAGAAGTTCTGACTCATGGATGCTGAATTATTACGAATCTTCTTCTGAATTGGGATTGTCATTTTCTTTATTTGTTATCGATTGATGTTGAGCGGTAGCTAATAGCTTTTGCTCAAGTCTACTAATACTAATTCCCAACTCAGAAGCTTTTTTGGTTTTCCACTCTTCTAGCTCACAATCATGTTGATTGAGCCATTCACGCACAGCAACACGGGCCATCTCAGCTTTGCGAAGGGTCTGGCGAGCTGCATGAAAAATCAGTCGCTGGTTATCAAAGCTTGGCAATGAGAGCATGAATCGCTGTAGTTTCATTTTATCTAGGGTCTTTGGGGGGCGATTGCTGTCACTCACATAACTATTAAAACTCATTTCAATTAGTATGTCATATAGCAAAAATACATTTTAAAAATTGCATGCAAATTGCATATAACTTAGTTTCAGTCATTATCATTATTTTCAAAGTTGCTCAATAACAATATTATTTTGACAGTAAAATTTAACTGTGTATAATTTCTTTGCGTATTGAAATACACAGAGAGTCGGTTTTCTGAAAAAGTCCAGTATTCATGAATTACTGCTATAGCTTTTACATCTATCCAAAAGTCGATTTATTTTTTTAAAAAATTATGCATTAATCAATAAGCTAATTTTTTAAAAAATTCTTATTGCAGAAGAATCAATCCATCACAATGTAACAATAACCACTAGTAACTATATCTGAAGAATGAAAAAATTTAGTGAACAAAAAATCCATCATAAATCAAAGACTTATTTTGAGATGCTGAGTAACAGTGAGGACATAAAAGGATTAAAAATTGTTAGCAAACTGCAAATATTATCCATAAATTATATCGGAAATTCTGCTAACTATTCTTCATCAAAATTGTTGCATATGGGTTGCAATTGAGTATCAATCAGTTTATCGTAAGTGATTAAATAATGTAATTTAATACTGTCGGTTTCAGAAAGTGGATAGATCTTTAAATAGGGAGAATACAAATATAAATTCACCTGATTATCTGATCACTCCATATATTCATAAACGCACAGTATGATAATGCGATTAACCGTGTTGTATGAAGCGTTCTGCATAATTTGACTGTCACGAAAATATAAGGGCTTGCTGGCATGAGACTATCTGAGCTAGATCCACTCATCCCGCTAATTGAGTTAAGAGAAGAACTCCTAAAGTTACCGAAAGGCTACTCGTTTTATGAAGAGGAACTAGTAGACTTTTTATCCCGACGAAGATGGCCTGAAAGTAATCGCCGCATCGATCGGACAACTTTTTGGCGGTGGAGAAACGACAATGGAATTGAGCATCAAAAAGTATTTAGTCGATTGGATATCTTAAAACTCTGTCAAATTTGCGACCACTATCGGATAGATGGAACTCGCAACGAATACTTGGCGATCGTTAAAAGTAAAAAAGAGGTAGTACTAAACAAATAGAGCTATCTCTAGTTAGATGCATAAAGTACCAAATAGGTTTGCCGAAAATTGATTAAGTAGTCATTGGTCATTGGTGCATACCCCGTTCCTTACGGGCGGAAAAACTTTGTCTTTCATCGGACTAATTCAAACCACATTAAAAAGTGGGCGTGGTTTCTCTTGGACTAATGACTGATGACTCTTTGCACAGCGGTTTGATTCTACTAACGGATTGATCCATCAATCCGCTTGCTGTTAGTGATATCTGGCTTCGGAAGATCCCCCAACCCCCCTTCAAAAGGGGGGCTTAATTCCTTCATTAAAATTATGGTACAAAAACAAAAACAGTCATTTATAAAACCATTTATCAAACCTGTAGGTTGGTGGCCGGTCATCTTAGCAACTACTATGGCTGTAGCTACTAGTGTCGTTACTTTCTATACCTTTTCCCGATTTCAGTTGTCCTCGAAAGTTGAGCCTGTAGCTACCTCAAGTAGTTCTTCTAAAATGACTGCTATTGCTGCCTTAGGACGTTTAGAACCTCAAGGAGAGGTGATTCGTCTGTCAGCCCCAGACTCCCAAGGGGGTGTAAGGGTGACAAAACTTATGGTAAATAAAGGAGATAAGGTGCGACAAGGGCAAATAGTTGCAATTCTTGACACTTACTTTCCCCGTCTTGCAGCCTTAGAAAAAGCCCAGCAACAAGTCCTAGTTGCCCAAGCGAGTCTTAACCAGGTAAAAGCTGGTGCAAAAGCGGGAGATATCTCTGCACAGAAAGCAACCATTGCTCGTTTAGAAGCTGAGTTGCGTGGAGAAACTTCTGCCCAACAAGCAACGATCGCTCGCTTAGAGGCAGAGTGGCGGAATGCTGAAAGCGAAAATCAGCGATATCAGCAGTTATATAAAGAAGGGGCGATTTCAGCTTCTGACGCAGATACTAAACGTTTGCGATTAGATACAGTTCAACAACAACTCAATGAGGCTAAAGCTTCTCTCAAGCGCAGTATAGAAACTCTTCAAAAGCAGTTAACCGAGGGCAAAGCAAGGCTAAAGAGTATTGCTGAGGTTCGTCCTACCGATATAGCAGCAGCACAAGCTGATGTCGAAAGTGCAGTAGCCTCAGTTAACCAGGCTAAGGCAGAGTGGGATTTAAGTCTTGTGCGATCGCCTATAACTGGGCAAATCATGAAAATTAATGCTTGGCCTGGAGAAGTGATCGGCACTACGGGAATAGCTGATTTAGGTCGTACACAACAGATGTATGTGGTAGCAGAAGTCTATGAAACTGATATTAAAAAAGTACGTATAGGTCAGTCGGCTATTATTACTAGCGATGCTTTACCAGGTAAATTACGAGGAAAAGTTGCAGATATTGGTTTACAAATTGGCAAACAAAATATCTTTAATAACAATCCTCAAGCAGACACGGATAACAAAATAGTTGATGTAAAAATTCGGATTGATAATTTACAAGATAACCAGCAAGTCGCTGGCTTTACTGATTTACAAGTAGAGGTACTTATTTATATTTAACACTTCTCAATCAAGCTTTGTAACTCACTGAATATCCCTGAACGGACTAATACTAATTTGTAATTAAGGCACACCAAAAAGTTCTTGATTTCAACAAAGTACTTTTCCTCAATTTAGTCTATTTTCTCTCCTTGAGGTTTACTAAATGATTCTCAATATTCCCTTGGCTTGGCTACAACTAGCCCGACAAAAAATCCGCTTTCTTGTAGCTTTGGCTGGGATTGCTTTCGTTGCAGTTCTGATGTTTATGCAAATTGGTTTCCAAGCTGCCCTCTATGACAGTGCTACACAGTTACATAAAAGTCTAGAAGGAGACTTATTTTTAATCAGTGCCCAATATAAATCTTTAACATCAAATCAAAGCTTTCCTCGTTCACATTTATATCAAGTATTAGGTTTTAATAGTGTAGAATCAGTTAGCCCTTTATATGTGCAATTTGCTAAGTTTAAAAACCCCAAAAACGGACTGAAGTTTCCAGTATATGTGCTGGGATTTGATCCAGTTAAATCCATTTTTAATTTTCCCAATATTGAAGAAAAGCTTACTCAAATTAGAATACCTAATATCGTTTTATTTGACCGAGATTCACGACCAGAATTTGGAGCGATCGCTAAAGAATTTGAGCAAGGAAAAGTTATCAAAGTTGAAATATTCAGCTATACTGGATTAGTTGGTTACAGAGTTAAAATTGGTGGCTTATTTAAGTTAGGCCCTTCCTTTGGTGTTGATGGCAATTTAATCGTTAGTTCTTCAACTTTCCTACGAATATTTCAAGATCGTCCAGTACAAAAAATAGATATAGGCTTAATTAAACTTAAACCTAATGCCAACCCACAAAAAGTTTTAGCAGATTTATCAGCCAAGTTACCCAAAGACGTAAGAGTTATTACCCGCAAAGACTTTATTGCTTTGGAAAAAGCCTATTGGTCTCTGAGAACACCCATTGGGTTCGTGTTTAATCTGATGGTGTTAATGGGGTTTGTTGTTGGTGTAATCGTTGTTTATCAAATACTTTATAGTAATATTTCTACTCATTTAACTGAATATGCAACCTTGAAAGCAATGGGATTCAAAAACAAATACCTATTAAGTGTAGTTTTTCAACAGGCTTTAATTTTAGCATCTCTAGGTTATGTTCCAGGTTTAGCTATATCAATAGCCCTATATGATGTGTCGAAAAATGCAACTAAATTACCAGTTATCATGACTACAGATAAAGCCATTTTAGTATTAATCTCAGCCACATTAATGTGTTTAACGTCTGGTTTCTTATCTACAAATAAACTCCGTAATGTAGATCCAGCAGATATTTTCTAGTTTAAATTTATTATCTAAATAAAATGTTTCAACAAAAATTCATTGTTACTATAGAAAACCTTAATCACTACTTCGGGGAAAAAAAAATCCGAAGCCAGGTATTATTTGATATTAATTTTAATATCAAATACGGAGAAATTGTGATTATGACTGGGCCATCAGGTTCAGGAAAAACAACTTTGCTGACTTTGATTGGTGGGTTACGTTCTGTCCAAGAAGGAAGTCTTAAATTTATTGGTCAGGAGCTTTCTGGAGCGAGTAATCAGCAATTAGTTAAGGTACGTCGCCATATTGGCTATATTTTTCAAGCCCACAACTTGTTAGATTTCTTAACAGCCAGACAGAATGTTCAAATGTCACTGGAATTACATAAAAATATTCCTGAATCGGAAGCCCGCAGCAAATCAGAAGCTATACTCAATGCTGTTAAATTGGAGAATAGAGTTAATTATTACCCATCCGATCTCTCAGGAGGACAAAAACAACGGGTAGCGATTGCTCGTGCTTTAGTCAGTCATCCTAAATTGGTTTTAGCTGATGAACCGACAGCGGCTTTAGACAGTAAAACAGGCCGAGATGTTGTTACCCTGATGCAGAAACTAGCTAAAGACCAGAATTGTGCTATCTTAATGGTCACTCACGATAATAGAATTTTAGATATTGCAGATCGCATCATTCATATGGAAGATGGTTATCTGGTGAAAGAAGTTTTGTGATAGCTAAACGAACGCATGAGCTAATCGCTAAATCATTACTAATTTTATCTACAAAAAATAAAAGCCGTAGAAATTTAAATTATTTCACGGCTTTTTAGTGTGGTGTAAGGAGACTTAATTTAAGTATAATCGTAAATCTATCTGACTATTGCTGCTGGAAAATCACCACCGAATACTCTGATGTTATAGCAGTTATCGACCCAGTGAGGTACGATTTTTACCTCTCTCCTTTTAGGAGAGAGGCTTTGAATTATTCCCCCTTCCCGCTTCGGGAAGGGGGTTAGGTCTATTTGCATAGTTGTTGTACCTTACCGAATTAAAAATGGCTATAACTCCTAACTTTTGACTACTGGTTTCTGTTTATTGCTAACTTCTAAAGGCAGGAAAATTGTCAAAACTTCGCCATAGTGTGGACGCTGGCGCACAATCAGTTTGCCACCGATCGCCTGAAACAAATGCTTGGTTGCAGCAATATTCAAACTAATCGTACCCGTTTCTGGTTGGAACATCAGCAGTTGACCAAGGGCTTTGCGAATTGGTGGTGTTGCAGGTGTGGCGGCTTTATTTGAATCTTTGCATCCAAATTGGGGCGATAATTGTAACTTCAGTTGATCTCCAGCCGGGATAACTTGTACTTGAATATGGCTACCAGCAGGTAAGCTGCGAGTAAAATTTTCCATCAAACCAGTGAGAACCTGATCCAGCATGGTGGGATTGCTTACCACTGTTGGTAGTTGCTGGGGTAAAACAACATTTAAAGTTAAGTTCCGCCGATGCGCTGCTTGTTCCCAACGGGGAATACTCTGCTGCAACACTTGATCTAAAGACATCGGCGTGAGTTGAGTTTTTGAGGATTTTGCTGAGGTAGTAGTTTCCAGTTCTGCTGCCTTAAACAGCAACTCCATGCGGTCAATTTGCTCAGTACACTCGTGATCGATAACTTTTAAGCGATTGATCACGCTAGCATCTAAGTCTCGCCGCTTCAGCAGCAGACGAGTCATAGTGCGAATCGTTGTTAAAGGTGTGCGGACTTCGTGAGCGAAGGCTTGGAGCAATTCTACATCAGGATTTGGGGATTGGGCATTGGGGATTGAGGATTGGGAATTGGGCATTGGGCATGGGTTATTCTCCTTGTCCCCAGTCCCTAATAAAGAGTCTCTAATCTCTTCTGGTTCTGTTAATTCCTGAAGCAACAACTGGCTAAACTCAATCATAATCCGATAGTCTGGGGCTACCGGGGAATACTCTTCTACTAATGCATCCAAGCGGGCAAAAAACTCTGGATTAGCCAGCATTACCCTTGCTCCTAGCGATCGCCAAGCCTGCTGTACTACCTCTGGCTCAAAAGAAAATGAAAAGGTTTTTTTACCGTTTTTGTGGGTTGCTAAAACCAGCACTAATCTAAATTTATCTGTAAAAACCAAGCAAAACTGTTCTGCACCTAGCGGATCGGCAGCTAGTAAGGGAAGTACCGATTCGTGGAGGGCAATTTCTTCATTTACAAATGCATTGGCGTAGCCCGCCCCAGGCATTGCATCTGGCATCTGAAATGGCATCAGTGCCAAGGGATTAAATGGTTTGGCCGTAAAAGTTACTGTTTGTAAACTTTGAGTCAGTTTTGGCTGACTAAATAAGGGAGCTGGTGCAGCTAAAATTAATCCTTGCGTTGTGTCAACTGAAGCAGGTGCTAAAGTATTTAATAGCAAATGTTCTGTCGCTGCGAGGCTGACACGCCACTGCCGCTCTGCTTTAGCAGGTGAACATTCAGCCACACTTGATTGATTTTCAGCCAAGATTTCGCTCAGACTTGGCAATATCCATTTGTACACAGGTTTTCACCCCTTAATTCAAGAGCGACTAACAGCGTCTAGGGTAGACATTTCACTACTACTTAAGAGGTTATAGCCATTTGTGTACTGGTGACAGTGGTAGAACCGAACAATTCGGGCGCAATTTCCCCTCTAATCGCGATGTCTACGACGGGCTACGCCTACGCAGCTATGGACTGAAAAACTACTCACGCTGATTTTTCCCGATAGGCATGGCGATCGCAGATTGATAATTGTGCTGATTTTACTGCTCGAATCGGGATTGCAATTATAAACTCTGCACCCTGTCCCGGTGATGAAATGCATTGCAAAGATCCACCATGCTTTTCAGTAATTATCTGGTAGCTGATCGATAATCCCATACCAGTTCCCTGACCAACTGGTTTTGTGGTGAAAAAAGGGTCAAATAAACGCGACTGGATTGCTTCTGCAATTCCTACTCCATTATCAGCAATCCGAATCACGGCATTTTCATTTACCTGTTCAGAAGAAATGCGAATCCAGGGATTTGGACAAATGTTTTTTTGTAAACTCTCTTCTAAAGCATCGATTGCATTTGCCAAGAGGTTCATAAATACCTGATTCAGTTGCCCTGCAAAACACTGGATTTTAGGCATTTCACCATATTCTTTGATCACCTGAATTTCAAGGCGATTATTTTGTGCCTTGATCCGGTGTTGCAAAATCAACAGTGTACTGTCGATCCCTTCATGCAGATCAACCGTTTTGAACTCAGCTTCATCCAAACGAGAGAAGATTCGTAGGCTGAGAACAATTTCACGGATGCGTTTGGCCCCCATCTTCATTGAGGATAACATCTTAGGTAAATCTTCTATTAGGTACTCAATATCCACCACTTGGTTAGCATTTTGAATTTCTGGCTCTGGGTTGGGATAATAATTTTGATAAAGCTTAATTAACAGCAGCAACTGTTGAGTGTAATCATCAGTGTGTTCGAGGTTGCCGTAGATAAAATTAACTGGATTATTGATTTCATGGGCAACTCCTGCCACTAGTTGACCCAGACTCGACATTTTTTCAGATTGAATTAATTGGATTTGGGTTTTTTTCAGGTCTTTTAGAGCTTGCTGAAGTTCTATTTCTGCTTGTTGGCGCTCGGCAATTTCGTTTCGTAATTGTTCGTTGGCATTGACAAATTCATCTCTGGAATATTGTAGATCGTCTGCCATTTTGTTGAACGAGGTAGCTAACTCGCCAATCTCATCATGAGAGCGAATATTAACTCTGGTATCCAGCTTGCCTTCAGCCAGATTTACCACAGCTTGCTGGAGTTGTTTAATCGGTTTAGAGATGCTTCTAGAGATCAAATAGCCTGTTGCTAATGCAAATATGCCACATGCTAAACTGATGACCGACGTGACAAAAATATTTTTATGGGCTGTTGCTAGGGCTGCTTTATAAAGCGGTGTATATTCCAAAATGACTGCACCAAAGGTTTTACTATTGGTAGTCTTAAATGCAACAGCAATTAATTGAATCCCCTTTGGGTATTCAGAACTAGTCTCAACATAGGTTCTTGGTATCCCATCTTGAATGGTTTTACCAACTTCATTATTGCGATCGTGATCTAATCGCGTCCCGATGTCTTCCGCGACTACATCTGCCAGAATGATTTTATTGCGGTCTACAATCTCCAGATCGCGCTGACGCTGTTTGTGTAGTGCTTGAACATGCTCTTGCAAATGGGCTAGCATCTCCTCTCGCGATCGCATTTTGTGGTATTCAAGCTCATAACTTACAAAATATCCCAGTAGTCCAGCAACTTCTTCAGCCTCTTGTTGAGCAAGATATTTAGCTATCTTCAATTGTTGATGAGCGCTAATCGCAGCAATAATTCCTGAGAGAGTAGCCATTCCTAGAACACCCAAAATTAATTTTTGACTAATTTTCATTCTTTGCTCGAAACCTCAAGTGCTGGCTACTGTGCTAATTCAGTTTTGGGGAGTTTGCCCTTTTCCTAAAATTCCCACTTGTCAGCCTGAAAGCTACAAAGTCAACAGCCATTAGCAAAATCTTTAATCTGGGTCTATTTTGGCGATGTGCGTCACCAAACAGTCCGTTGTAGACATCGCATTTTTTTAAGTAGATTAGCAATAGACTATCTCAAAGGCACTTTATGACTTCTTTTCAAACGTCAGTTGAAGATTTGGTACTAGTTGCTGGTGCTACTGGTGGAGTAGGGCAACTGGTGGTAGGCAAGCTGTTGGAGAAAGGCTTGAAAGTTCGTGTCTTGACACGCAATACCGCAAAAGCTGAAGAGATGTTTAACCAAAGAGTGGAAATTGCCGTTGGTGACATCCGCCAGCCAGCTACACTGCCAGCCGCAATGCCAGATGTCACCCACATCATAAATTGTACTGGAACCACTGCCTTCCCCTCTGAGCGATGGGAGTTTGAGCAATCCCCGAACTTGCTTGAATGGGGCATCACTTTCCTTAACCCCAAATCTAGTCAAGCAAAAGCAAAGAATAGTCCAGAAAAGGTCGATGCTCAAGGTGTAAGAAATCTAGTAGCAGCAGCACCCCGGAATTTGCAGCGATTCGTTTTCGTCTCTTCCTGTGGAATTCTCCGTAAAAATCAGTTTCCCTTTAGTATTCTTAATGCCTTTGGTGTGTTGGATGCCAAACAAAAGGGCGAAGAGTCCATTATTGATTCAGGATTACCCTACACCATTATCCGCCCAGGACGCCTCATTGACGGCCCCTATACCTCATACGACCTCAACACCCTCCTCAAGGCAAAAACAGGTGGTAAATATGGTGTGGTCGTAGGTACTGGGGATACACTTTCGGGTGATACTAGCCGGATTGACGTAGCAAATGCTTGTGTGGAATCCCTTTCTTACCCAAGTAGTTCTAGGAAAATTTTTGAAATAGTCAACCAGGGAGAAAGACCACCTGTAATCGACTGGGAAACTCTTTTCTCCTCACATTAATATTCAGGAGGCAGGAGTAACCATTTTAGATTTTAAATTTTGGATTTTGGATTTTTAATCCAAAATTTAAAAAGGTTTCAAGCTCCTGAATTTATTCATGGCATAAATCTAAAATCCAAAATCTCAAATTTTAGATTCAAGCCCCTACATTAATGCATGGGGATAATCTAAAATCTAAAATCCAAAATCTCAAATTGAGTGACTGTTGACGGTAGAGTATGGAAAAAAGTCCCATATTGTAATCCCGGAAAAACGTAATTCAATTCAATTCAATGAAAATCACTGCTAAAATAATCAATGCTAAGGTAGCAACTACAGGAACCATTGTGAAAACTTTCAAAAAATAGCGTGACTCCATGTTTTTATCCTAATTAATTTTGTCTTATTCGATTATTTTTCTGGGGGGTTAATTGACAGTTAATAGTTAATCATCAACTGTCAATAGCTTTTAGCGAATTGAAATCGGAATTTCTTCATCCTTAGCAACTAATTCACCACTGAGAAATTCTTGAACTGCTGATGCCGGCCAAGCAAAAGCCAATATCATACATTTAACGAATACTGGCAAATCGATAAATAGTTCTTTTTCTTCTGGGGAACCAAGTTTTTGAATTGTCCGCAAATAGGAACGACCAGTCCAGCCAATCCAACCAGCAATGTAGAGAAATATCACTATGGGAGTCAGCACGTCAAAGGCAAGGCTGAAGCGGTCAAGAACTAAATGAGGTAAACCATCCTCGCCACAAAGTAACCGAGAATAAGCCTTTAATGGCTTTGTAGTGTAATAACTATCAGGTGCATTTTGCACTCGTTCTACAAATGCAGATGATTCGGCACAAGGTACTAATGTAGTGTTCTCCGCTAAAGCTGTGGGGACAACATTAAGCCAGAGAAAAATTACCAAAATTAATGCAAATATTCGTTTCATAATTTTGTCCTTTGCTTAGTAGGATGAACAATGGTCACCTTTCAGTTTGAATTTAGGAGTTAGGAGTTTTAAATTTATCAAACAGAATTCAGTAGTCAGTAGTGAGAATGGGCTACGCCCCGCTGCGCTAACAGAATAAATTTTGACCGAAAAAGCGGATAGCGCGGCTAAACCGAGTCTTCTCCCAAGAGGATACGCACTCGCGTTCGAGCGTCTTGATTCTGACCAGAGGCGGAGCGTCTCCGGCTCCGCTCCTAAATTCTGACTTCTGAATTCTTCTTCAAGGCTCTTAACTTTTAGAAAAACAGTTGTAAGTATGTGCCCGATATTGAGTTGGGAAAAAAGGTTTTCAACAACATTACAAGCACAGAAAAAAAGGCGATCGCAATATTCCCAACTATGGGAGCAATAATTGTCTGTTTCAGAAAATCTAATTTGGGCATTGGGCATGGAGGAATGGCACTAAGAAAAGGGAAAATCATTGAGGCAGCAGGGGTGCAGAGGAGCAG
>NZ_JABXKQ010000033.1 GCF_017114945.1 Nostoc sp. JL34 | reverse complement strand
ACTATATTATCAAACCCAAAGTAGTCACTTAATTGTTCAAGTTATTTTTACATAACTCCTACCTGTGAATGCAAAGCACACATCATCTGCTCTAGCACTCCATCTGAACGCCACTGCTTGTAATGCCAAAATACCGTCGAGTAGGGCGCCAAGTATGAAGGGTAGGTCACACCAATTACAGCCGTTCTTAAGTTGATAAAAGATGCCATCTAAGATTTGTCGTTTTGTCCAACGAGGTGGTCTGGTTTGTTTCTTCTGCGGAAGTAATGGCTCAATGAGTTTCCACTCTTTGTCGGTTAAGCTGCTGGAGTATGCCATTTATTCCTGATCTTAGCTCGTTATCAGAGATCTCAAATGGGTTCTATAAGTGCTTCTCTTCTCATAGCTAAAAATTTTAACCGTATAAAGTATTACAAGCAACCTACTTCAATGAATTCTTCCGTTACCAAAACTCTACTAGCTCTGTTACTGGCGCTGAAAAAACTGGAAATTCCTTTGAGCGAAGATGAACAAGCACTTCTGCAAGATGTAGGACAGCAACTAGCTCTCGATCCTGATTACTGGGAGTTTATTGAACCAGAATTAATTACTATAATTCAGGCAAATTCCACTTTACATCAGCTTTTTGAAGCAGTAAAAGTCAAATTAGACACTTTAGACGGTCGAATCCCTAGAGAATTGTTACCAAGCCTAGCTTACTTAGAGAAAGAACTATTCGGAGAGACAAAAGAAATTACCACCTTTGACGGTCAAATCAAAGGTGAACCCAACAATCAACCAAACCCGGTAATTAGCCTTACCAGTTCCATCCTGCGTCTTTCCAACCAAGACCACACTGTTAAGCAGCTACCTTTTATACAAGAAATCTCCGACTATGTAGAAAACTATCGTTACTTTAATACTTACTTTGCAAATCCTGATGAGCGCACAACTGTTCCACCCAGCGAACCCTTAATTCACGGACAGACTTATTTATTGCTTGTAGACATCAGCCCAGAACGAAAAGGAATAGAGAGTAAGCCGACTCCATTTCCAGATCAAGCCTTGGCTCAGGTGTGGAATGACTCGGAATCCCTACCTCTAGATTTAGTGGTGGCTTCTAAGGAATTTAACATAGATGCAACAGTCAAAAAGCTAACCCTACCCCGCAGTGGTGCATCAGATATTGTACAGTTCACCGTTAAACCTAACTTATTTGAAGGTCGAGGCTACATTCAGGTGGACTTGTTATATCGCGGATATCTGCTTCAGTCAAAGCAACTTGCAGTCCTCATCATCCCCGTAGCCGGGGCAGAAATCCCAGAGTCACTGCGCCCACCTCAAACCGCTACCATTACCTTTACTACCACTGACTTGCTGACTCATGACAAGCTAACACTGCTTCCTGAGCGATTCTTAACTGTAGATGTACAAGTTGATACACGCGATGGTAGCACTGATCTGCGCTTTCTGGACAGGACACAGGGCAATCAAGAACTAGTATCTTATAGTACAAATTTACAATCTGGGTTAGGAAATGCGATCGCCAGAGTGCGGCAAAAATTACACTCAATGGCGGCGACAAAAGAGGGTTATCAGTTTAAAACCCAAGGCGATATGAAGCTGCTAAATACTTGGCTACCTCAGTTAGCCGATGCTGGACGATATTTATATCGCTCATTACTCCCCGAAAACAAAGGTCGAACGTTAGGTGAAGACAGTGGCGAAAAATTACGCGCCGCCTTAAAACCTGATAGCGTCATCCAAGTTAACCCGATTAACCCAATTTTAGGATTGGGAAAAGCAACAATCCCTTGGGCGTTGCTATATGAGCGTAAGGTAATGACCAGTAAAGAAGTTCATGTCTGCGAAGAATTTCTCAATCACGACATCGACTGTACTGACTGTCCTTTTAAGGATAATTACAAGGTTGTTTGCCCCCATGCTTTTTGGGGCTACCGCTATGCTATTGAGCAACTTCCAGCTTGGACAAGTGGCGAACTTTCTCAAACGCCTAGCCTTGTATGGCAAATTGCCAATAATCAACCTTTGTATATCAATTTCAACGTCTGGCGAGATTTTAGGTTTTGGAAAAACCACCTGCCTAAAATTGAACAACTTGGTTACGTGAAAATGCTAGTAGCTGAAGAAATCATGGAACTAGAGAATATTTGGGCAACTTACAGTTCTGATTTAGATATTGTGTACTTTTATTGTCACGGCGGTATAGATGAAACTGAACAACTGCCTT
Organism: Nostoc sp. JL34; assembly: GCF_017114945.1. Classification (GTDB taxonomy): domain Bacteria; phylum Cyanobacteriota; class Cyanobacteriia; order Cyanobacteriales; family Nostocaceae; genus Nostoc. Next base: position 50,389 of record NZ_JABXKQ010000033.1, on the reverse strand, counting down.
ACTTGCAACTGAGCGATGACAAAATTTCCAGTAATTTTCTCGAAGCCTGCGAGGTAAACTGGCAGCATCGCCCTTTAGTCTTACTCAACGGCTGCGCTACTGGGGATTATGGGCCGGAGAGTTACATCAGCTTAATTGATGACTTTCGTGCAGCTGGTGCTAGTGGCGTAATTGGTACGGAATGCCCTGTACCAGAATTATTTGCAGAACTCTATGCCATTATCTTGCTGAAGCGAGTATTTCGCGGAGAACCTTTAGGACGAGCTATGCTGACAGTGCGGCGAGAAATGCTTCAGCAGAACCTCAATCCTTTGGGTTTAGTGTATTCATTGTATGCTCCTTATGAGATTGCTTTAGCTCGTGCGCTTGCCCATAATTAACTGCTTGACCTACTCATGAAATGCTGGATTACTGCTGCACTCCTGATTTTACTCGTTTGCCCTGCTCCTGCTGTTGCTCAAACTAATGTCAAAATTGAAGTTGATGCCAAAGACAAGCCGTTAGAAGTTAAAGGTTGGCTTGGGGAAGAGAATGCCTTAATTAGCAACATCCGATTAACAGCCTCTGGAGGGAATATAACAGCTTGGACATTCCTACCCTCAGACTTGAAGCGAACCGAAGGTGATGAAGTAATTGGTCGCCAGCAGGTAGAGTTAATTGGAGAACGCAAGCTAGAAGCGGGTTTACCAAAAGATTTTCAGGTGAAGTTGAATGGTGTAAAGTTACCAGGAACTTATCAAGGACAGATTGAAATACTTTTACCTAGTCAAAAGCGATCTGAGGCTTTGGTGATTCCTTTAACAGTGAAAGCAAAAGCTAGACCTGCATTAGTACCTGTAAAAGATTCAGAACAAGTTCAGTTGCAATTAGTCCGATGCAGTTGGGATTGTGGTTTAGCTGATCTATTACTCCCCGCCAGTGCTGTCCAAAATCAACGGCTAATTTATTTAGATAACCCCAATCAAGCAACTGTGCTTCTTACCAGTGCTGAAGTAATTTTACAAGGGAAGCAAACTAACTATCAAATTACTAAAACCGAGGTAGACCCCCCGCTAAGTCCGCAAACTTTAGCTGCTAATAAAATTATTAGCTTGCCTTTAAAGTGGGAGCGATCGCAAATACCCCCCGACCGATATACGGGGGCAGTTTACTTGACAATGGAAGGTCGAGAGGGGAGACTGTCGATTCCAGTGGATTTAAGTATGCGTATTGGCCCAGCAATACCAATTTTAGTTTTATTGGTGGGTATCGTTCTGGGCAGATTGTTCAAATATATGCAAGATAAGGGGATTCCCCAATCGGATGCTTTGGCGAAAGTCTACGAAGTAGAGAACATGATTGATAAAGTTGACGAAAAAGACCAAGAAATTCTGAGTCCAATGGTTAATAAAGTCCGCAGTTCTGTTACTCAAATGGATTTAGAAACAGTGAACGCAGATTTAGCCAAGATTAAAGAGCGTCTTAATTGCTTAACTAGCCTCCGAAAAATCGAACAGCAGTTAGAAGGTATGGAACAAGACCCTGCTGTGGGTGGTGAAAACGGGCTATTAGCCAAAATTACGGAAACTCGTAATTGCATTAAATTTGAGAGCGATGATAAAGCTAAAGAATTGCTGCAACAAATACAGCAGAGTATTATCAACCTCAGCAATGGCATGATGGGAGGAGATAAAAAACCCGATCCTAGTTTGACAGCAGCTGCAAATGAAGCTGCTGTGGCCATAATATCTGCTGAACGTGCTACACAGGTGCAGAAAACTAAATCAGCTAGGTTTGCGTGGTTACGCCAACTTTTGATAGCGATCGCAGGAGTATCTAACGAATTGCGAGCAGAAACAACACTCTGGATTGTGCGACCACTGTTATCTTTAACGTTGTTAGTAGGATTATCGTTAGTAGGGATACGCGCATTATATGTAGAAAAGGGTATGACTTTTGGTGCTGACCCCTTTTCTAATTATTTGGAATTGATACTTTGGGGATTGAGTGCAGATGTCGCTAGTCGTAGCTTGAGTAATTTGGCAGGGGGAGAGATTCAGGACAAGTAATTTAACTTGTTATTGAAACGAAATCAATCCATTTTAAGTAACCACCCAATTTCCTGTAATACTATAATTAGTACCGGGTTCGCCCTGTACCATAAGTTTAAAATACTTATTTTGATTTACTCTATAGATTAGATTTTCAGAACTGTTAGATGAAACTGTAATTTTTCTAACGTAGTCCCCCCAATTACCCTGTCCTGTTGTTGATTGATACAAGAAGAAAGTAGCATTCCCTCTTTGGACAGTAATAATAGCTTCTACCTTAGTAAGTGGGCTTGTTTTATAAACTTCTCTTGATAAAGTTGTTATAGGTATAGGTTGTAAGGTATCATCATTTATTGATCTCCACATTATACTGGGTAATCGATTTTCAAATGCAAATTTTAGTTTGCTTCCTGGATTTATATTGTCTAGAAGAAGGGAGTCTACAAAAATTTCTAAAGGTTGAATTATATCTTCTATATTTTCTGCTTCCGCAGAAATGCCAGGTTCAGAATTTAAAACTGGCCGATTGTCAGCTTCGGGTATCAAACTGGCAACTGTATCTGATTCTAAGATTTCATCTGTGGATATATTTAAGGATATCAATAAATTTTTAGTCCGTTCCTCTATTTCATTTTTGCTACTACCATAAGCTTTAACAAAAACCTTATAGCCTTGATTATTATCATATATGGCAGTACTCTCATAACGAGTAATAGGCTTTGAAAATTCTAATTTTTTAAGCTCGGACACCTTGCTTTTCCTCCTGATATTTTTAGTCTATTAATAAACCGGATATGATATTACTTGGCACAACGTATTCCTGTATCTGGATTATGAAAGGAGCTAGGAGTCTCCAAACGTTGAGTTACTCGGTCAATTTGTGACATCCATCCTCCTCCCCTAGTAATTAGAGACAAGTTTGATGGAATAGGCTGTTTTGAATCTTTCCAAACCAATGCCAAATTGTAGTTTTTATAGGATGGCTGATAATAGGATGCAGTCCATTCCCAAACATTACCAATTAAGTTATAAACTTCTCCTTCATTAGTTCTCCCTTGTTTATAAGCATTTATAACTTCAATACCTTTTTTGGATTTTCCAGAAATATTAGCAAAATTAGCTACTGGAGTTTTGTCACCCCATGGCCATAGTTCTCCTTTAGAACCGCGTGTAGCCCTTTCCCATTCAAGTTCTGTAGGTAATCGCATACCTAGCCACTCACAGTAAGTAGCTGCATGAAAAGCCGTCACTTCTACTACTGGATATTGATCAAATTTGTGATCATTTAATTGACTGGGATTAACTGGTTTATCACAATGTCCAGCTTGTACGCAAAAGCGATAAAGATGATTAGAAACCTCAAACTTTTGGATTTGAAAATCTGAAAGATGAAAAAAGCTTTTGGGTTTTTCGTTACTATAAGCATTGGAATCGTCTGTGCCGATAATAGCGTCGCCACCAGAAATAGATACCATCTCAGTTTGCCTAATCAGAATCTGCCGCAATCCTTCTCGGTAGACGAATGAGCCAATAGTACCCATAGCGATCGCACCGAGTACAAAAGCCAGCCATTGCCAACCGCGTCGTGCTTGTTTTTCTCTTTGTAATTCTTGCTGTTGTGCAAGTCGCTCTCGTTCTAATTCTTCCTTTTCTAGTCGCTCCAGTTCAGTAGCAATGCGATCGCGCTCTTTCTGACTAGCCTCTATTAACTCATAACTCAAACCTGACGGTGGTACAATATCAACTTGCTCTTGCAAAAACTTCTCGGCTTCTGCCAATCTCAACCCCGTGATCAAGTAATCAACAGACTTACCTTTATCTGCCCATTCTTCAGCTGCCGCATGAATTCTGCGCTCAGTTCTAATCGCCTCCCGATTATTATCCAGCAACTCTTGCAACCTTGACCAATGGCGAATCAAGGCTTCATGAGACACATCTACTACCGCCACCTTTTCTTCACCTCTGCGTTGTTCGCTAGTGACGATTAACTTCGCTAGTGCCAGCTTTTGAATTACTTGCTTTACCAACTGTGCAGATTTACCCAAAGAAACTAAATCTCGCTGCGGAACTTGCTTGCGTGTGTCTGGTGTACCTTCCCCTAACTGAGTCAAATTAATAAAAATCAAGTCCGTTACCCGTTGTTCTTCAGCCGAAAGTTCCTTGTAAGTTTGTTCTGCCAAATTTTCTAGAGTTTTTCGCACCCCGCCTAATTGGTGATAACTATCTAGCTTCAACCAATTCAGTTTCTGTCGTTGCCAAAGCTGCTCTAAAGTATATGACAACAAAGGCAACATTCCCGGTTCAGGTTCTTGTGTAGGTTGTCCTACCTCAACTCCCAAGTCTTTGAGAATAGCATTGATTAAATTTTCTTCCACCTTCCGTCCTAGTTTTGCTGCCGGTTCTCGGATTGCTTGCTGCAACTCTTCTAAAGACATGGGAGTTACCATCACCAGATTAGTTTGAATCAAATCAGTTAGCTCATGATATGCAGCACACTTACCTAAGAAATCATCACGCATAGCAAATATTATGCAGAGTTTATCTCCTGTTTGTTTGAGCGCACCCAATAAACTAGAAATAAACTGCTGTTGATCGCTGTGACTCTGACAAACGGTAAAAATCTCTTCAAACTGATCCACAATTAGTAGGGTGCGAGGCGATCGCGATGCTCTAATTAATCGTGCTAGCCCTGTTTCTCCTTGTGCGATCGCCTCATCTGCCACTTTTAGCTGTTCTGCACGCTGCATATCTGTGGCTAACTCATCCAGAAATGCTGTTGCCAAACTCACCAGAGGTCGCTCTCCTGGGTTAAAAATCCTAATTTTCCATTCCTCTGTCCCTGGTAATCTGCGCTGTTGCTGTAACTGGTAAATCAACCCCGCCCGCAGTAAGGAAGATTTACCACTCCCCGATACGCCCAGTACTGCCAAAAAATTTCCTTTACCCACCTGAACGTGCTGAATCAGCTTTTGGGTCAATACTTTCCGCCCATAAAAATAGGTAGCATCTTCAACATCAAAGAAGCGTAACCCTTTGTAAGGACAAACTCCATCTGGGATGTGGATGAGAACGTCTTCCCGTTCACCAGTGAGCATAATTTCCCGGTTGGGGTTATACCAAATCGGCTGCTGGGGAACATCCTTGAGGGTTTGGGCAATATACTCAATTAATTTGTCATTGTTGACCAAACCATCTGGCTGTTGTCTGGGATCAAGTCCTTCCCAAAGTGCTTGGGAAAATACCCCATGCTTTCCCTGAATATCTTCCTCAGCAGGTTCAAATTCTCTTGATGCAGCAATTAAAAACCGCGTCTGTTCTTGAAGCGATGTCCCCAAATCTGCTTCTACAAAATTGAATAGTTCTCCACTGTAGCAGCAGTCCAGCCAGACGATTTGCTGCTTGACGGGACTTTTTTGCAACAGTTCTCGCAACCATCGTAGGGAAATACCCCACTGATTCTTTCGGGGATCAGCATCACTGGCAGCCAAAAAACCTTCAGTTACCCCACCGCGATTTTTGCGTAAACCATGACCGATAAAATATAACAGCGCTGTTTCTGGAATATTTTCGCCTACTGGGTTGAATAACTGGATGATCGCATCTTCTAAAGTCTCAGATTTGACCAAACCATCAGATGTGACTCGACGCTGTTCACCCTGAATCGTTTCTGGCAGTCGCCGCACGCGAAAATCACCATATTCTTCTAAACGTTGCGCGATCGCTTCGGCATCGTTAGCAGGGGTAAAAATATGTTTCGCTTTACTTGTTGGAGTATCTTTTAAGAAAGGATACTGATTAATTCCCACTACCAACGCATCTCGATTCATTACCTTGGGACTTATTTTTTGGTCAATATAATTGTTTTATAGCGAATTTCAAAAATTCTCAATATCTTCTGCTTCCACACTACCAGAACCTTCCCCAAACAGCCAGTCGCTATCACTATCAGCATTACTTTCGCCATCCACCTGAAGATTTAAGGAAGGTATTAGCTGTTCAATTTGGCTTTCAAGGCGGGAGATTGCCAACGTCAAATAAGCAAGTTGCTCCCTATCCTTCTTAATTTCATTTGAAATACCCACCCGCAATTGATTTAACATTGAATTGTTTTTGCTGGCTAGCTTAAGAACTCAACTCGATGATCTTTGCGATCGCACCAGTAATAAATCGAGACCCAACAAATTAAACTTGCCGCGCTACTACACAAGTTAAGGTTTTTATAGCAAACACCAAGCGTATTGGAGTACGGGCGATCGCAGCAGCAGTTTCTAAAGCCATTAGCTATCGCTGAAGTCTATGGGCACTGTGCTTCAGAACAATTAGAATTATTACCATCTACATCAGCAAAAACAGGTATGTGGATACTAAATTTGGCTGAGTAGTCAAAGCAAATAACACCAACAGGGTACTTAATCAAGTACAAAATAGATAATACTTTAACCACCTCCTCATCGGCTGATTGGGCTAGACTTAAGAAAGTTATGAGGACGCAAATGTGACTGACAAAAATCGTTCTCAATGGGATTTAGGCAGGTTTATCGAAACCCTGACTTACTTTGAGGTAATTCCTTTCCTTAACTGGGTACAGCAGTTAATCCAAGGTCGTCCTAAGGATAATCAAGATAGACCCAATGGAGGAAGAAACGTGGGTGTAATATTAGTAGCAGGTGCAACAGGTGGTGTAGGTAAACGAGTGGTGCAGCGATCGCTCGCTCAAGGTTATAAAGTTCGCGCCCTAGTTCGAGACATTGACAAAGCGCGGTCAATTCTTGGTAATGATATAGATTTAGTAGTTGCGGATATTACTCAACCAGAAACTTTAACTCCTTTGGTCATGGCTGATACCCAAGCTGTAGTTTGTTGTACAGCAGTGCGCGTCCAACCAGTTGAAGGAGATACAGCAGATAGAGCCAAATATTATCAAGGTGTTAAATTTTACCAACCAGAAATTGTTGGCGACACTCCAGAAAATGTGGAATATCAAGGTGTCAAAAACTTAGTCCAAGCAGCAGCAAAATATTTACCCCAAGCAAACGAAAAACTCATATTTGATTTCACCAAGCCATCAGCAGAATTAAAGGATAACTGGGGAGCGTTGGATGATGTCGTCATGGGTGGCGTGAGTGCCAGTAATATCCAATTAGTAGAAAATACAGCTTTATTTGCTGGCAATGTCTCTACTGCTAACTCTGGCGGATTTGCTTCTGTCAGAACTAAGAATTTTGATCCACCGTTCAATTTGTCTGGTTATACAGGTGTGAAATTGCGCGTCAAAGGTGATGGTCAGCGTTATAAAATCTTTCTGCGAACAGATACAAAATGGGATGGTATTGGCTATAGCTATTCTTTTGATACCGTAGCTAATACCTGGATAGATGTTCACATTCCCTTTGCAGATTTGATTCCCGTATTTCGGGCAAAAATTGTCAATGATGCGCCGCCAATTGAGGAAAGTAGAATTTGCTCATTCCAACTGATGTTAAGCAAATTTGAATACGATGGCGCTTTAAATCCCAAGTTTTCTGCTGGTGGTTTTGCTTTGCAGTTGGAATCAATTAAAGCTGATGGCGGGACGACTTTACCACAATTTATCCTCGTCAGTTCAGCAGGTGTAACTCGCCCTGGACGCCCTGGTATTAATTTAGATGAAGAACCGCCAGCAGTGAAATTAAATGATCAATTGGGAGGAATTTTAACTTGGAAGTTGAAGGGAGAAGATAGTTTAAGAGAAAGCGGAATTCCTTATACGATTATTAGACCTTGTGCTTTAACCGAGGAAGCAGGTGGTAAGGAATTAATATTTGAACAAGGTGACAATATTAGAGGCAAAATCAGCCGTGAGGATGTGGCAGAACTTTGTGTGCAAGCTCTAAAACTAGCGAAAGCTTGTAATGTCACGTTTGAGGTAAAACAGGGAAATAATACTGTTAACTCTACCGATTGGCAGAGGCTATTTTATAACTTAGTAAAGGATAAATAAGCGAAGTGTCTACGGGAGCATTCCAATGCAAGCAAAAATGAATGCCTAACGACTAGAAGTCGCGGCTATACCAACAAAGTCTGTCTAGGCAGCCTATCTATTGTATTAGTCTGCGGACTGCTTCTCTACGGGAGGCTATGCGTAGCTTACCTAAGAGAAGGGGTATGCAAAAACCGCAGGCTAGACAGACGGAAAGTTTGTGAGTCAGCGACTTCCAGTCTCAGGGGCGTTTTGCTTATACTCTGTAGCCATACCAATAAAGCCTGTCTAAACAGACTGTTGTAAGAGTTTAGCTATTGACATGAAAAAAATCAAAGTGCTAATACTTGCCGGGATTTTAGTAACCATTATCTGGGCTGGGTTATTTCCAAAGACTGCCTCATCACAGCAAGTGGAGTCCCGCATCAACAACCTAGAAGCGGACTTTAATCGTGTGGAGTCGCGGTTAAATCAAATAGAGTCTCAACTAGGTCAAACCTCTCAGTCTCCATCCCCAAAAACAACACTTACCCCACAACAGGCAAATGGTTCCAGAGGGAACTTATCACAGCAAGATCGGATGTTTGATCGGCTTGCAACTTTGGTGGTTGAATTGAAGCAACAAGTCAACAAATTAGACGAGCGAGTTGCTAAATTAGAACCACACTGAATATTTCAATTGTCTAGAATACAAGTCTTTGGTAGGGACACTACTATTTGATGGATAATAAATGCTATCTGTAGTAACACTTATCAATCCAAATTCGCATTTCTTCTTCAGAACCAAAACAAGCAGAACGTCCTGTGATTGGATCGTAGGCGTGCCAACAAGAAATGTGACCATGCCAGTCTAATTCCTGCCAAACTTGTAAGTCAGCACCACTAGTCATCCAAATGACAAAATGTTGCCAATATTTTCGTATATTTAACAAAAAATTATATTTATTCATATTGAAAGCACCTGATGTACAGTGAACTATTACTTTTACTTTCACGTAAGAATTTTCAACTGAGAAGGTACAGTTTTAGCAGATTTTATCTAGTACAGTTCAACGTCATTCCAACTGGTATAGTCAAAAAACTCTCAACTGTACTAGGTAAACTTGGTAAGAATAGTTTATATTGCCAGTATTGATGATTTTTTAGTCATTAACGAGTGCGCCAAAATGAAAATTTTATTAGAACGGCAATCACACAAACCGATTTATTTGCAGATCCGCGATCGCATTAGTCGGCTAATTAAATCTGGCGCACTTAAAAATGGCGATCGCCTCCCTTCTATCCGCTCTCTGGCAGAGAGTTTACAAGTTAATAAACTCACGATTATTGAAGCATATAACGTTTTAGAAGCTGATGGGATTGTTTCTGCTCGTCAAGGTTCAGGATATTTTGTCAGCAGCGTTTCTCTCAAGAGTGCCAACTTAGAATCTAAATTTGCCCCAGCCCAAAATGTGATCATTACAAAACCAGGGAAGTGTTCTTTTTATGAGATGTATACTCCACTGGTGCAAGCACAAACTGAGCCAGGAATAATTAATTTTGGTTACGGTTATCCTCGTCCACCAAAAGATATCAACCTCATTGCCAGACGAGCGCTAAGACAAGATGATACTGATATCTTTTTTCCCCATGAGATGCCTCAAGGACAAGTAACTCTGTGCAGACAAATTGCCCAGATGCTAGTACATCAAGGATTAGAGGTTTTTCCAGAGGATTTAATTATTACTAATGGCTCTCAGCAAGGGTTGTCATTAGCGATGAATTATTATGTACAACCTGGTGATTGGGTAATTGTCGAAGCTCCCACCTATTATGGTGCAATTTCTATTTTAGAAAACTTAGGAGCCAAGATTATTGGTATTCCCATGACTGCGGAGGGAATGAATTTAGATTTATTAGAGCAATATCTACATAGTCACCGCCCGAAATTAATTTATACGATTAGTACTTTTCACAATCCAACCGGATTGACGACAACACAAGCTCATCGTCAGCAATTATTAGCATTAGCCGAAAAATATGAATGTCCGATTTTAGAAGATAATGCTTATGAAGGAATAAATTTTGATGCAGTACCAGCGCCAATTAAAGCTTTAGATAAAAATAATTTGGTGACTTATTTAAGCACCTTTTCTAAAACTTTAATGCCTGGTTTACGAGTGGGCTATATGGTAGTGACAGGTAAGCATTATCAAGCAATTATTGAGCGGAAGTTGCTCCATGACTTGCACACATCCAGTATTTCGCAAACAATAGTTAGCGAATATCTCGCTTCAGGACATTATCGCCGTCACCTCAGCCGACTTCGCACAGATAATCTGCAAAGTCGTAATACTATGCTGCAAGCTTTGGAGCGTTATTTTCCTGAAGAAATCCGGTGGACAGTTCCCACGGGTGGATTATTTCTCTGGGTACAGTTACCCGATGATATTCCGATTGGGACAATTCGTAAGGAAGCCTTTGCACAAAATGTTTACCTGGCGTGTGGTTCGGCATTTTTCCCCGATAAGCAGGGTTATCCAGCGATGCGTCTGACTTTCTGTCTCTCACCAGAGGAGATTGAGCAAGGTATCTCGATTGTGGGTAAGTTGCTGAAAAAGTATATTTCCAAAGGATGTGTAGATACAGAGCGGCTTGTCGTTAAACATCGCGTATCTAATTATCAACCGCTTGTTCACAGTTTGTAGGTCAATACGGTTCAGTTAAGGGTTAATTATAGAAAATTGTGGGTTTTCGAGACGCGATAAATCGCCGTCTCTACAAGTATTTTGGTTTTCTATGAACTGTATTGGGCTAGGTTTCGTTATCTGAACGCAGTAATCTATTAGCCTGTGAGATTGAAATTAATGAACTTGGCATCATTGGGATTAATCTTGCTCCCACTCTCGCTTGATTTTCTCCAAATCCTTCGCCGCGCCCAATTGCTGAAATATTTGATGCGCTGTGTTGTAATGCTGTTGGGCAAGTTCTGTGTTTACCGCGTTTACGCTCAAGCCGTGCTAAATCGTAGTTAATCTCTGCCAGAAGGTGAATCATCCCTAATTCTTGGGCTATTACTAAAGCTTGTTTAGAAAACTGTTCTGCTGCTTCGAGATTACCACGATCGGATTCATTTTCTCCTAAACCACTATAAGACTGAGCCATGTTAGAGCGATCGCCTAATTCTGTCTGCAATTCCAAAGATTGTTGATACAGGATTTTGGCTGCATCCCAATTACCACGACGGTACTCTATGTATCCCAACTGTTCCCAAATATTCACCATGCCAGAGCGATCGCCTAATTCTGTTTTAACTTCTAAAGATTGCTGATATAGGGTTTCGGCAGCATCCCAGTTGCCGCGACATTGCTCAATATATCCCAACGATACCCAATTAGAAGCTATACCAGAGCGATCGCCTAATTCTGTCATCACTTCCAAAGATTGCCGATACAAAGTTTCGGCAGCATCCCAGTTGCCACGATTGCGCTCTATATCTCCCAATATTCCCCAACTAGTAGCCATACCAGAGCGATCGCGTAATTCTGTTCTCACCGTCAGAGATTGTTGATACAGGGTTTCGGCTGCATCCCAGTTGCCGCGATCGCGCTCTACATCTCCCAACAATCCATTGCAAGATGCAATACTCCTTTTACTTTCTTGCTTTTGTGCAATGGCTAAAGCATTCTCAATACCTCTGCCAATTTACGAGGGTTCAACGCCGGTGGAAATGGGATGAATACGTCCTAAAGCAGTAAGCTTGGCAAAAATCTGGGTTAATAAAATAGGCTCAGGGATTTCGGGAAGCATTTTTAACATTTCACGAACATATTGAAAACCACGGTAGTAAGCCTTAAGATCAATAATGCCGGAGTCGGGATTGTGTTAACGAAAATCAGATTTTGCCAAAGCCTACATCATCGGCAACTAACAAACCCTCTCAGCATAAGCAAAGCCTTTCATAGCAACTTCAGAGGAAGAGGCAATCAACGGTGCAGATGGCATAACCGCCTGCTTGTGCGTGATCGCCTACCTCTGGTTTCTTACTTCAATCCAGACTGTGCTTTACTCTTGAGCTTATCATACTCAAAAGTTACGTTGATTTTAGAACCATCAGGATTTTCCCAGACAAATGTTGCTATTGTTGCAGAGCAGCTAACCTCAACACCTCGATACAAGATTGACCGCACTTCCGTTAAGGACATTCCTGGTTTGGTAAATTCTCCCGCAGCGCTGATTCACCATAAACAAATTCATGGGCTAGGGCATCATCCAGAGGCTTTCGTTTTTTAGCAGTCATGACAGCATCCCTAGAACTTCCTTAAACAACCGCTCATACTCCCGTGCTGACTCCGCAGCTTGCAGACCAGGTAAATCCCAAATTGTTGCAGCTTGACCAAAAATATCTGCGATCGCTTGTTTTTGGTGAATCACAGTTTTTAACACTGTCGCTTCTTTGGTTTTTGATAGAAGTGCGATCGCTTCACCCAATAACTTTGTACCCTTAACAGCACGACTAATAAATATGGCTGCTTAGGGCGCACCACCGCGAACAGACTGAGCTTGTCTGATTAACCTAACAGCGTCACTCGCGGATTGTAAATCTAACCCTGTAGGCTGACAGGGAACTACAGCTAAATCGGCTCTAAATAATATTGCTCTGCTGGCTTCAGATAAACCGGCTGGGTCATCTATTATTAGATGATCAGATTGCGCTGCTAACTCTGGGATTTGCTCTAAGAGTTCGTCGGGTGATTGCAGCACAGTTGTGGGGATAGAATTTTCCTCAATCGACTGAAGCCAAATCGAGCTGCTACGTTGAGCGTCGGCATCTAGCAAGTGGACTTTGCGACCCTTGCGGGATAACCAACACGTTAGATGAACGGCAGAGGTAGATTTTGAGCAGCCCCCTTTTTGATTGACAAGGGCAATTATTGTCATACTGCACTACTGCACTACTGCATTAATTCAGTAATGCAGTAAGTATAAGTTGAAAGTGTGTATTATTGTTTGTTTACAACCTACATCAGAACTATTTACTGCGTTACTGCATTGATTGCTGCATTAAGTATAAATTTTCTAGCGATCGCTTCTTCTTCTAGTTTGCCTACGAAACGCTCTGCTTCGCGCTTGCCAGATTCTTAGAGGAAATCTGAACTGTGCCTGGGGCCTGGGGCGATCGCCTATGCTGGGCAGGTACGCCATCGCACTTTCTGTGACTTGCACTAAAATTAGCTTACTTTGCCCCTGGTCATAGCTTCCGTAACACTACCCCTACTACTGTGTACTACAGTTTTCGTCAAGCAAATATTCAGCATGACCCTTGTTATTTGATGTACGACTATCACTGTTCAAGATGTAAAATTCTTTCTGATTTCTTCTTACTAAAGCAATACTTTGTTCGTCTATCGAATATTTAGAACCGATGTAGTCCTTTACAAGTGCAAAAGGATTAACTTGCGAACCAAAATTACTCAGTATTTTTACACGATATTTATCATTTGTATTGTTCGGGTTTTCAAAGTTAGGCGTGTTTATGTCTGGCCACTTCGTAGTAATTTTCTGAGCTTTAGCTAATTTTTCTAGCTGATCACTCACTTTTTTATTAATACAAGACATATGAATATGTAATTGATCTTGGCCACGACTATATTTAGAATTAACAGCTAATCCTAATTGTTTTGGGGTCTTATTAGGTACGTATTTGAGAGTTTCATTCCATGCAAAATACCAAAAATATGGATAATAAGGGTTATTTTTAGAGTCCCATATTTTCGGATCTTCAATGCCAGTAATTTTAACAGTTGGAATTAATAAATACTCAGAGGCATGATCATACACTATGGCATAATTATTTTTCAAATCGACATATTGACATGGAGATGGATCTTTTTTTTGTTTCTGATTTATAGTACACTCTTGAACTTTTCTCCAAAGATAATCTCTATCTTGAGTTAATGCAGGTGAAATTGAAATAGTAGTTATACTTATTACCGCCAAAAAAGTTAACAAGATTGTTAACGAATATTTCAGGCTAGATTTTCTAAAATTTGACTTCCCTCTATTGTTAGAAAACAAGTTACTCAACCATTTAACCAAAATTGATTTTGATAAAAAAGAATAATTCATTTTACTTCCTTTTGTGATGCTGATAATTAAGATTTTTCATATTTTATTCGCCAATCATAAATGATTTATTTATTAATCATAATGCCGCTAATTTCCTAACTTTTATTATTTTGTTAATTGGTTTATTTCGGTATTAAGTTATAATATTCATAGCCAGTTTTATTTTGTACTAATACAATAAAAAAATCAAGTTATTAAAATTAAATATTTAGACATAAATAATATATTAATAATTTCGATAGTTAAACCTCGGATATCTATCCCCACGCGCAACACACACATCCGGCTGAGTAAATCTCGCGCTGCTTCACTTTGTCTTGCCAGTTGTTCTCTGAGAATGGGTTCAGCTTTTTTCGTCACCAATTCTGGATGCTTTCGCAGATACCCAGGCTTACCCTTACCAATAGCCGCCAGTTGGGTTAACAAAAATACGTGTCCCTCAACGCGCTCAGATATCCACTGCAAATCTGGTACACTATCTTTCAGTTGGCGCTGTCGCAAAATCTCAACTCCCGCGACTGTCGCCACTCCAGAAATTCTCTCGATATACACCAATTCTGAATCTGGTTCCGCACCCTCATAGCGGATATCAACTAAATCTGCTGGCACTTCTCGACTGGTTAATAGGGTTTGTGATTGATGCTGCTGATAGACTAAAGCATAACGTTCGCGTAGCGTCTCGCAGAGAAGTCCGCCTCCGCGGAAATCATGAAAAATATCGGCTTTGAAACCCACGCAGGTGATTTTGCCTGTGTAGCTGTGGTTTCTAACCGCCCTAAGTTGGGAATTGGGAATAACTAGGAAATAACTCGGTAATAACTTCAGACAGCTTGGGACTGAACTTGTGATTGGGCATTGTTTCATGGAATTGTCAACCATTTAAACGCAATTCTGATGAAACGTAAACAAGCCGAATTTATTCTGACAGTATTGGGGGTTGCTGAAGTTGTGGCTACTTTCTACACGATTTACCCGCCTGTAGCGATCGCACTAACTCCTGTAGCTATTTACTGCTTGGTAATCATTTATATTAATGACGCAAAGAATAGTAAAAATAAACCCAATGCCTAAAAGTGCGATCGCCTTTTCAACTTCATCATTCCACCTCAGAACTCGGAAGGCCGAGCTTTGATCTCAATCCATCGAGTTAAGAGGCTGATAAATCTAAACTTTGCTGAAAAGAGATTAGTATTTCATTCAATGCATCCATGTCAATTAAGAATGCATCATGTCCGTGGGTTGACTTCAGCCACGCCAGTTGAGCATTAGGGATTAAATTTGCCAATTCTTGTTGTTCTACTGGAGGATAGAGGATGTCAGAATCAATGGCGACAACTAAAGTCGGTTGCTGGATGCTTTGCAGAACAGATTCGTAATCTGATAAATTAGGACTGGTGCGATCGCGTGCAACATCGTGACGATCCATTACCTGGGTGAGGGTAATGTAAGTGTTGGCATCAAATCGCTCTGTCAGCTTTTGACCCTGATGCTGTAAGTAACTGGCTATAGCAAACTGCTCAGACGCATCATACTGCCGTCCAAAACGGATTGTAAAACTATCCCAAGAACGGTAAGTAGACATCGCCATCATCCGCGCTACTGCTAGTCCTTGGATTGGGGGTGCATCCAGGGTATAGTTCCCTCCTTGCCAGTTTGGATCGGCATAAATTGCCTGTCTTTGGGCTTCACTTAATGCAATACACCAAGCTGAATGCCTTCCAGAAACAGCAATGGGTGCTATTCCTTTCACCTTTTCTGGATATAATAACGCCCATTCCAGTACTTGCATCCCACCGAGCGATCCGCCAATTACTAACCGCAGAGATTGAACACCCAGGTATTCTAGTAGTACAGCTTGCAGGTGAACCATATCTCGGATTGTAATCTTAGGAAAGGATACGCCATAAGGGTTTCCTGTTGTTGGGTTGATAGATGTTGGCCCAGTTGTACCGTAACAACTTCCCAAAATGTTGGTGCATACAATAAAATCGCATTCTGGATTGAAGGCTTTCCCTGAACCAAACAAAGGTTCCCACCAATCATCAGCGTCAGCCGAACCAGTCAAGGCATGACAAATCAGTACCCCATTATCACCTTGAGAATTTAACTGTCCCCAGGTACGATAAGCAACCTGAACCCCAGTTAATGTTTCACCGCCTTCAAGTTGAAAAGGCACTGTAAGCTGATAAAACTGGGTTTGCGGTGAGATGAAGTCTGAGTAGATCATATCTAGGAGTGGGGAGTGGGGAGTTAGAAGTTGGCAGCTAGGAGTTAGGAGTGGAGGAGAAGAATTAATACCCAATGCCCAATGCCCAATGCCCCATTCCCAATTAAAAACTAAATCCTAACTTGCTGGAATGCCTGCTGGAAATCCTCTTTGATATCGTCCATATGTTCAATTCCCACTGATACTCGCACCAAATCGGGTGTCACTCCTGCTGAAACCTGCTCATCATCACTTAGCTGTTGATGGGTTGTAGAAGCGGGATGAATAACGAGAGTTTTGGCATCACCAACATTTGCTAAATGACTCGCCAATTTCACATGATTAATAAAGGCTTTACCTGCGTCCAATCCACCTTTGATGCCAAAATTTAAAACTCCCCCAAAGCCATGTCGGAGATATTTCTTCGCTCGTTCATGATATGGGTGATTGGGAAGTCCGGGATAATTAACCCAAGATACTTGCTCTTGCTGCTCTAACCACCGAGCCAATTCTAGAGCATTGCTCACATGCCGATCCACACGTAGGGAGAGAGTCTCTAATCCTTGCAGTAACAGAAAGGCATTAAATGGACTCAAAGATGGGCCAAAATCCCGTAACCCCTCGACTCTGGCGCGAATAATAAAGGCAATGTTGCCAAAGGAACCGCTAGGGCCAAACACTTCTTGGAAATTCAGCCCATGATAGCCGGGTGCTGGCTCAGTAAATAGGGGAAATTTGCCGTTACCCCAGTCAAATTTACCCGAATCGACAATTACGCCACCAATGGAAGTACCATGTCCACCAATCCATTTAGTTGCAGATTCCACTACAATGTCTGCACCATGTTCAATCGGTCGAGCTAAATACCCACCAGCACCGAAGGTATTATCCACAATTAAAGGTATGCCGTTTTCGTGGGCAATGTGAGCTAAAGCGGCAAAGTCGGGAATGTTGAATTGAGGATTGCCAATGGTTTCAACGTATAACGCTTTGGTGCGATCGTCGATCGCCTGACGGAAACTTTCCGGATCATCTCCCTCGACAAACTTGACATTAATCCCCAAGCGGGGAAAAGAGACTTTAAATTGGTTATATGTTCCCCCATACAAAAAACTAGTGGAAACAATATTATCCCCAGCCTGAGCTATGGTACTGATTGCCAAAAATTGTGCCGCTTGCCCACTAGCTGTTGCTAATGCTGCTACACCACCTTCTAAGGCAGCAATCCGCTTTTCAAATACATCCGTCGTCGGGTTCATGATCCGGGTGTAAATGTTACCAAATTCCTGGAGAGCAAATAACCGCGCTCCGTGATCGGCATCGTCAAAAACGTAGGAAGTCGTTTGGTAAATCGGTACAGCACGAGCATTAGTTCCAGGAGCCGGCTCTTGTCCAGCATGAACTTGCAGGGTTTCAAAACGATATTGTTCAGACATAAGCAGTTATTTGAGTTTCCAATTATATAAGCAAGTAATATATTTGAGGATTGGATTGGATTAATCAACGGTTATTTAGAAGACTTACCGTATTTTACCTGGTCACGCCCAAGATTACCCATCTTTAGCACAACAAGTTGAGGAATGGGAATTAAAGGCAAGGTAGCAGTGCCTTTAATTTCTAAAACCTTTTCTGAAAGAGCAATTTTAGCAAATCTGGGCGAGAACTTGATCAGAACCCACATAATATTAATCCCCGCTTCCAATACGGTTCGGTTAGGGCTTTTTGATGAAAATTCTAAATCACAAAGACGCGATAAATCGCCGTCTCTACAATAATCAATCCTTTGTAAAGACGGCGATTTATTGCGTCTCTTGGCTTAACCGATCCGTATTGATCTGCGCCTCGGACGACATTTTCAGCTTTAGGCTAAGATAGATACTTAGTTTTTCCCCTGTACTACGTATGCCTCAAAACTACAACAGCAATTCCCGAAGATTGCCCAAAATTAGAACCACGATTTTCTACATCTTCGCGGTCATCACTGTTTTAGTAGTAGCCTTTCCTTGGCTGTACGAAATTAAAACCAAGGCTGGGATCGACATATCTCCTGGACGCCATGCTGGAACCTTTTTTGAAAAACATACCCATGGACTTTTCAAGTGTGAGTGGCTTTATCCTTATCATTGCGATCGCCCCCAAGGTTAAGGAGGGGAATTAAATCTCGCATGACTCAGGGCTAGTATTAATTGAGACTTGATAAACATCCTCTATTAGCGGCAGCAGCCCTATAAAGTTAGGACTTATTGAAGGGACTTCCAAAAAATAAATTATCCAAAATTATTTGTAAATTTGTAGAAGGGCAAAGCCTTACGTTCCGACGATGGGATATTTTTTTAACTGGAAGTCCCTGAAATTGAGTCAAGACAATTTTATTAGGTTCAAGGCTGAATAGTCTTCGCCGACTGGTTAAATAACAAATCTCGTAACTTATCTGGATCAAGCGCTTCAGTTTTGAATGCTTCGGCTTTTTCGTAGGCGCGAATTGTTGCTGGACGCGCTTTAATTGTCTCAAACCAGCGCTTGAGGTGAGGAAAATCCTCTAAATTCTGACTTTGGATTTCATGGGGCACAATCCAGGGATAAGCAGCAATATCGGCGATGGAATAATCGCCAGCCACAAATTCTCTATCTGCTAGTTGCTTATTTAGTACTGCATATAAGCGTCCGGTTTCATTCACATAGCGCTTAATGGCATATTCAATCTTTTCGGGAGCATAAGTACTAAAGTGATGATTTTGTCCCGCCATTGGCCCTAGACCTGCCATTTGCCAGAACAACCATTCTAAAACTTGAGTCCGTTGGCGTAAATCTTGAGGGATTAATTTCCCGGTTTTTTCTGCCAAATATAGCAAGATTGCACCAGATTCAAATAGCGAAATCGGCGCACCTCCATCTGCTGGTTCGTGGTCAACGATCGCAGGCATCCGATTATTAGGAGATATCTTTAGAAATTCCGGCTTAAATTGCTCCCCAGCCGCAATATTCACAGGAATTATAGTGTATGGTAAGCCGGCTTCTTCCAAGAAAATCGTGATTTTATGACCGTTTGGAGTTGCCCAATAGTAAAGTTCAATCATGGTTCGTTTCCTAAAATTGTGCGATTATTTTGTAGGAGTGCGTTACAGACACTCTCTTAATTACGAATGAGATTGCGGTGCTTTTGCGATCGCAGCCCAAACTCTATGGTGAACCTGAAGAATTGGTGTAGGATATTTTGCTTCGAGTAATGTTGCCAATTCTTGGTCAAATACTTCTACTTTTTCTGGTGTCAAGCTGGCTCCCACACCAGCACTTGCACGAATTCGTCCCCGCCAGTCTTCGTGTGTATAAGAGACAAATACATCGTAAGAAAATGTGCGGATTTCTCGGAATCCTCCTTCACCAATGTCTTGTAACCACAGGGGATGCAAGCCATTACCGCCGCCCATATTCCAGGCGGGATTATGAGCCTCGATCAATTGTTCTGTGGCTTCAACTACATTACCTTTTAAGGGTATCCAATCAAAATGTGCGATCGCGAGGGAGCCATTTCCTCTCAATATGCGAGTAATTTCCTGGACAACCTGTGGACGGTCAAACCAATGCCAACACTGTCCTGCTGTCACCACATCTGCACTGGCATCTGGTAACTCAGTATTCTCAGCAGTTGCGACTCGATAATCTACTTTCAGTTGGGCAGATTCGCTTAACAGTCTGGCTTGTTCTAAAAGTGAGGCTGATGGATCTATGCCAATTACATAAGCACCTCTATCGGCAAAGCCCCGCGCCAGTGTTCCTGTCCCTGTACCAAGGTCAATAATGTTTTGCCCTGGTAAACCTATACCATATTCAGACAGTTTGTTAAATAATGAACTCGGAAAGCCAGCGCGGTGTTTTGCATAATCAGTAGCAGTTGCACCAAAATCAATTTTCATACCTACAAAACTATTCTTGTAACAATTGTCTAGGCTAGAAGTTCTCTACCCACGGACGTAGTTCTACTTCCCATGTCCAAGCACTGCGGGGTTGGCGGAAGATGCTGAGATAAGTTTGTGCGATCGCATCTGGGTCAAGGGTACTATCAGGATTATCTGCTGGATCTTGGCGATCTGCTGAACGGATTCCACCATCAATCACGAAATGTGCCACATGGATATTCTTTGGTGCTAATTCTCTAGCAATACTCTGAGCCAAACCGCGCAGTGCAAATTTACCCATTGCAAAGGGAGCAGACAGCGGATAACCCTTAACACTGGCTGAGGCTCCAGTAAAAAATATCGCCCCGCCGCCAAGCTGCAAAAACCTTTTGGTAGCAGCTTGGGCCACAATAAAGCCACCATAAGCTGTGACATCTAGGGTTTTTGCCACCTCACCAGGGTCTAAATCAACAAGAGGCCCCCGCACCCGAAAACTGGGATTGTAAACGACAATATTCGGGGAACCGATTTTATTATCAATATCAATAAATAACTGTTCTACTTCATCTGGTTTTGAGGCATCAGCGGCGAAACTAAATCCCCCAATTTCACTGCTCAATTGAGTGAGTTTTTCAATTTGGCGAGCCGCTAAAGCTACGGTGAATCCTTCTTTGGCAAATAGGCGAGCTAAAGAAGCGCTCAATCCATTACCTGCACCGACAATTAAAGCTGTTGTTGCCATAAATTTAATTTTCCGTGACTGAAGATAACTGGGAATTGCCCTTAGTGGGAGTTTGACCAATTTGCAGTACACAAACTGCGGCAATCAGACAGAGAACGCCTGATAAAATAAACGCTTGTAAATAACTACCCGTCCAAGTTCTCAACGCTCCGGCTCCGAATGCGGCTGTGGCTGCACCAAGTTGGTGTCCGGCGACAATCCAACCAAACATCACACCCACATTTTGTTTACCGAAGACATTGGCAACAAGACGGACTGTCGGTGGTACAGTGGCAATCCAATCAAGTCCATAGAAAACAGCGAAAATGGAAAGTCCATAGAAGGAAAAGTTGAAACTGAAGGGCAAGAAAATCAAAGACAAACCCCGCAGTCCGTAGTACCAGCACAATAAGTAGCGATTGTTCCAGCGGTCAGATAGCCAACCGGACATAGTAGTTCCAAAAAAATCGAATAGTCCCATGATTGCCAAAAGACCCGCAGCCTTGACTTCCGGGATACCGTGGTCAATACAAGCGGGAATCAGATGAGTTCCAATTAACCCATTTGTGCTTGCGCCACAGATAAAAAAGCTACCAAATAGCAGCCAGAAGTCGCGATGATGCATTCCTAGCCAGAGGGCGTTGAGAGTGGAGGCGATGGAATTGACTTTGGGCTGTGATAGTTCCACAGTTTCGCTGTTGTCGCCAAAGGGTCGCAAACCGACATCTGCTGGACGATCGCGCATAAAAGCTGCGATCGCTGGAATAATTAGAAGTGCTGCACAACTAAGAGCCAGAGCCGCAACTCGCCAGCCAAAGCGATCGCTTACTGAAGCCAGCAAGGGGAGAAACACTAGTTGCCCCGTGGCTGTACTGGCGGTTAAAATGCCCAGAACTAGACCCCGCTTTTCCAAAAACCAGCGATTGACAACAATAGCACCCAAAACCAAGGCGATAACTCCGCTACCACAACCAACAACCACACCCCACAGCAAGACTAGCTGCCAAGATGCTGACATCAAAGTGGTTAAACCGACACCGAGAGCAATGATAGCAAGTGAGAATACCATCATCCGACGAATGCCGATCCGCTCCATAACTGTGGCAGCAAAAGGGCCAATTAATCCGTAGAGGACTAAGTTAATGGAGATTGCCAAAGATATAGTTGCTCTACTCCAGCCAAACTCCTGTTCGAGAGGCACTATAAAAACTCCAGGAGCAGAGCGAATTCCGGCTGCCACCAGCAAAGCTAAGAATGTTAAACCAGCTACGATCCAGCCATAGTGGAACGAACGACGCGCTAGGAAGGAAGCTAGGGACATGAGTGGGGATTGGGTAGTAGTCTGTCAATAAATAATTGATAAATAAATTCCTTGTAGAGACGGCGATTTATCGCGTCTTTCTAACCGTCAAAATGAATGAATTTGACAGATTAGTACAAGGAGTAAGGGGAGCAGGGGGAGAATAACTATTGCCCAATGCTCCATTCCTAATTTAGGAAAGGTTACCCTGCATAAGGATTACCAATTTTGTCTACAGAGACATTGGAGGAGAATGGCAAACGACCTGGATTTAAGCGTGGTTCGGCTGCGTAGCCAACGGGGACGACAACAGCGATCGCTAAATCTGGATTATCCCCAGCACCAATTACTTCCTTTACCTGATCCTCAATCCAACCGTTCATAAAACAAGTGGATAATCCCAAACTTTCTGCCGCTAACACCAAATGAGTAGCGGCAATGATGGCATCTTTGATGGCATATTCGCGTCGCTTCTCGCCTAGCGATGCTTGAAATTGCGGGACGGCGGTTTTAAAGTAGTTTACCGTGCCTTCATTCCATGCCCCAGTTTCGAGTCCCTGCTCTAAAATTGGGGTCAAGTTTTGTTCGCCTGCGTTAGGATCGGCGGCAAAGACAAAGGTTACAGGTGCTTGAATAATTTGCTGTTGATTAAAAGATGCCGCTGACAATGCTGCTTTTTGCGCTGCATCTTGCACAAGAATAATTTGCCAGTCTTGGATATTATAGCTACTGGGTGCAGCCACAGTTAACTCTACCAGTTGCTTGAGTAGTTCTGGGGTGATAGGGTCTGTTTTAAAAGTTTTGATGGAACGACGTTTAGCGATCGCACTGGGTACATCTAAAGGTTGGGTTTGAGTAATGGAACTCATGAGATTCTCCTGATAGTTGAGTGATGACTAAATAATTCCTAATAACGCTCTCTACGAAACGCTGTGCGTAGCTTGCTTCCCTGTAATGGTCGCTGCGTTAACGTAATTAGGATACAAGCGAATGTATTTATTCATGAAACAAAAATAAAAATTATTCCTTGTTTCACCACAAACGACTTGTCTCCAGCCCGCGCAAGCAACAATTACAAATTACGAATTACGAATTACGCCTTAGCTACTGGCTCATTAGCAGGTGACCAAAATGGATAGTCTATATATCCCTTTTCATCGCCACCATAGAAGCTTGCTTGATTTGGTTGATTTAGTGGTGCATTTAAAGCGAAGCGTCGGGGTAAATCGGGATTTGATATAAATAATGTGCCAAAGGCAACTAAATCTGCTGCTTTGTTTGCCAGTACTGCATCGCCTTTTTCACGGGTATAACCGCCATTGACGATGAGTGTACCTGTAAAGCGATCGCGGATATGACTAGTGGGTACTATTATCCCGCCATGTCTAATATCTGCCTCTGTTGCCTCATAAATATGCAGATATGCCAAATTAAACTGGTTCAACGCTTGAGCCGCATAACCGAATGTCTCCAGAGGATTGGAGTCACCTATATCGTTAAAAGTCCCACTGGGAGAAAAACGTACCCCAACTCGGTTAGAATCCCACACACTAGTTACCGCCTCTGTCACCTCCAACAGAAATCGGGCCCGATTCTCAATAGAACCTCCATATTTGTCTGTACGTTGATTGGTGCGATCGCGCAGAAACTGATCTATCAAATAACCATTAGCTGCGTGAATTTCCACCCCATCAAACCCAGCCGCTAGGGCATTTGCCGCTCCCTGACGGTACTGTTCGACTATCTGCGGTATTTCCGATGTTTCTAAAGCCCGGGGAGTAACAAAAGGTTTTGGCCCCTCATAAGTTGCAGCCTCACCTTTAGGAGCGATCGCAGAAGGTGCTACAGGTAAAACTCCATTTGGTTGTAAGTCAGGATGGGAAATCCTGCCGACGTGCCATAGTTGCAGGAAAATTCTTCCTCCCTGCTGATGTACGGCATCGGTTACTAATTTCCATCCCTCCACCTGTTCTGGTGAATGAATTCCTGGGGTCGCGGGATAGCCCTGTCCTTCAGGAGTTACCTGTGTTGCTTCTGAAATAATCAGTCCGGCGGAAGCACGTTGGACGTAGTAGGTAGCATTCAGTTCGTATGGTACGTTTCCCTTACCTGCCCTATTTCGGGTTAAGGGTGCCATTATTATCCGGTTAGGTAGTTCCAGATTCCCTAATTGGTAAGGAGAGAATAAGTTGATATCAGTAGTCATTGGTTATATCTCCAAATTATTTTTAGTCATTGGGCATTGGGTATTGGGCATAGTTATTCCCCCAGTCCCCAGTCCCTAGTCCCCAGTCCCCAGTCCCTAGTAACTAAACAATCGACCGAATAACGCCACCATCTACCCTCAAAGCTGCACCATTAGTTGCTGATGCTACCGGACTAGAAAGGTAAACTACGATCGCTGCTACTTCTTCATTAGTTGCAAAGCGTTTGATTAGGGAACTTGGACGCACATTTTTAAAAAAGTCAGCCTCAACTTCCGCTGCACTAATGCCACGTTCCTTTGCAAGGTTGGTGATAAAATCTTCAACTCCTTCTGAGCGGGTTGGCCCTGGGAGGACTGAGTTTACCGTGACTCCAGTCCCGACAGTCATTTCTGCTAGACCTCGGGCAATGGCTAGTTGCGCTGTCTTAGTTGTGCCGTAGTGAATCATTTCCACAGGGATCTGAATGGCAGATTCGCTAGAAATAAAAATTATCCGCCCCCAGTTTTGCTCTAGCTGCTTTTGCAGATATTGCCTACTCAAACGGACTCCACTGAGGACGTTAACCTCAAATATCTTTAACCAGTCTTCATCAGTAATATCAAAGAACGTTTTTGGCTCATAAATACCGACATTGTTTATGAGAATATCAACGTGAGGAACTTTTTGAAAGAGTTGCTCTACCCCTGATGCAGTCCCGGCGTCAGCAACAACACCAGAAACTTTCGCCTCCGGTGTGCTTTGCTGAATTTTGGCGATCGCTTCAGCGACTCGTTCTTCAGATCGACCATTGACAATCACTGATGCACCCTCTTGAGCTAACCCTTGGGCGATCGCAAAACCAATGCCTCCGGTTGAGCCACTCACCAATGCGGATTTACCATGCAGTTTCAAGTCCATTTCGCTCTTTCCCCGTTAGTTGAAACAGAATGATCTGGGATTGGGGACTAGGGACTAGGTAATGGGGACTAGGTACTGGGACAAGGAGAAAAGTATGAGCGCCGAAAGTTGGCGCTTATAACTTTGGAGGGATAAGGGGGACAAAGAATATTGAAGAAGTCTCTCCCCAGTCCCCAGTCCCCAATCCCCATTACCCCTTATCCCCAGAGGGGACCCCACCATCCCCAATCCCCAGTCCCCAATCCCCAGTCCCCAATCCCCACCACTCAAATTAAAGATGCTGTGCTAAGGTCTTATTCAAGGTAGTTTTTGGGACTGCCCCGACGACAGTATCGACCTGGCGGCCTCCCTTAAAAACCATCAGCGTTGGAATGCTGCGAATTCCATAATGGCTAGCGACAGTAGGATTTTGATCTGTGTTCAGCTTCACAAATTTCACCTGTCCTTCATATTCAGCAGCAACTTCATCGACGACTGGCCCCACCATCCGGCAAGGGCCGCACCACGGCGCCCAAAAGTCCACTAATACTGGAATTTCACTTTCCAAGACTTCTTGCTTGAATGTGGCTTCTGTGACATTTGTAATGGATGACATAAATTGCCTTCCTAATTAATTCTATAATTCGATAATATCGAATAATAAAAATATATGCCACCTGATGAGATAATGCAACTATGAGATTTCTTTATCATCCAGATCGAAAAAATATTTCTTTAGCGGGAGTGCTGTATGCATTGGGCGATCCAGTGCGGCTAGAGATTGTACGACTGCTGGCGACTGAGGGGGAACAATGCTGTGCCAGATTTGATTTTGCGATCGCTAAGTCTACTATGTCCAATCACTTCAAGATTTTGCGGGAGTCGGGCATAGTCTTTACACGGAAAGAAGGCACACACCATATTAACATCCTGCGGCGTGAAGATTTAGAGGTGCTGTTTCCAGGGTTATTGGATGTGGTATTGAAAGCGGCTCAACCATTGCCTATTGTCCCTACAAGTGATAAACAAACAGCTTCCAGGATTTAGGGGCATGGGTTAGTGCCTGATGTTTGGCCGGCAAAGTCAAAGTTCGCACTCTTGCTTACCCAGCACGCATGAACACCGAAATACTCAGTTGGGTAAAAAGCCAGTAACAACGCTAACTACGAGGAATATTCCCATCGCCAAACGATACCAAACAAATACCCAAGTACTATATTTTTCTAAATAATGAAGTAAACTATAAATGGCGGCAAAAGCAGAAATACTAGCTGTAGTTAAACCAATAATTAAAGTTATCCAACCGTTGATATCAAGTCCAGCTTTGAAAAGCGTATGCAGTTCTAATGCTCCTGCTAGAATCACGGCTGGCAAGCCTAGTAAAAATGAGAATCTAGCAGCAGTTTCTCGCTCCATTCCTAAGAATAATCCAGCAGTTAAGGTAGAACCAGAACGGGAAACTCCTGGAATTAAAGCTAATGCTTGAGAAATTCCTACCCAAATCCCGTCACTTAGTGATAGTTGACTAAAAACGCGATCGCGTTTCCCAAATCTTTCTGCAATTGCTAGCAACAAAGACATCACAATTGATGATATTCCTATGACTATCAGGGCACGGAAAGGAGAATTACAAACGTTGAGACTTTTTTTTAGTAAAAGACCTGCAACAGCAATAGGAATTGTACCAATTAATAATCCAATTGCTAAACGAAAATATTGGTTGCTGTAATCTTGTTCAGAAATCGCCCTCACCGTTGCACCTGTTAATTTCTTCAAATCTTGCCAAAAATAACTAATTACAGCCGCGATACTCGCTAACTGCATCGCTGCACTAAAAGCACTTCCTGGATCTTGCCATCCTAGTAATCCCGGAATAATTCGTAAATGTGCTGTGCTACTAATGGGTAATAATTCAGTAATTCCTTGTACAATTCCTAAAAAAACTATTTTTAACCAACTTAATTCTAGAAAACCTAAATTGATATCACTGGAACAAGAAACAGTCAATAAAAACAAAGAAAACATCATAGCTTTATCAATGGATATTGTACTCTTGAAGATAGTAAGTAGTGAATATCTAAATAATTGCATCTAAAAAAACTGTTAATAATTGCTGTTTAAAGAGATATTCAGCTACGATACATCTTTTTGAAATTAAACACGTTAAATTGACGTTACTATGACAAACCTATGACAAAAGTATGACTAATTTTTCAGATTAGCTTTTGTAATTAGCGGATATTTGACAACTAGGCGATTTCCAAATCTCAAGTAGTCCAAATTCTTAAATAGTATTAGATACTTTTTCTTAGTTGCAACCAATCTTTACCGATTTGAATGCTGATATCCGAGTAGAGATTGCCAGTGCTTTCCACTCGAACTTCCCCTAATTCTAAAGTGTTGCGAATTGATTGAGCGCTCTCACTATCTCCCTGTTGGGCAATAATCCGAGTTACTTCTAGAGGCTCACCCCAGCTTTTAGTAATATAAATATTGCTATAGCCAGCTTCTTGTAAGATTTTGATTAGTGGATGCAAGTTTGTATGATTGCTACCAGTGCTGTCTTGAATTGCAACTCGTAAACTAGCTGGTTGATGGGCTACTTGTGGTTTTGCTCCTGAGTCCAAATCAAAATACTGAGCCATCATGGCAGGAATGCGGCTGCTGTTTGGTATCCAGTAGCTAGCCTCATACTCTTTCTTTTCACTAAAACGACCAGGTACCATTAACATCTGCATATTAGAACGAGTAGTTTGCACCATAAAACCTAACAGCGCCACTAACTCTTCCACTGTTAAGTTGGAATCGATATGTTCTTTAACTATGTCAAGAATTTTAGGCAGTTGAGTGAGTGTGGTGGGATTGAGGGTTTGGTCGCTTAAGGCACTAATCACCATTTGCTGCCGTTGAATGCGACCAATGTCTCCCAACTCATCATGGCGAAAGCGCAAAAGTTGCAGCACTTGGTCTCCGTTGAGATGTTGCTTACCCGCTTTCAAATTGATGTACAGATGCTGGGAATCATCTCGGTATTTCATATTCTTGGGTACGTAGACTGTCACACCACCCAAGGCATCGACTAACTTGCTGACTCCCAAAACGTTAATTCTGATATACCGATCAATTCCCACTCCATCCAAGAGATTACTGACTGTTGTACTGGTCAAAGCCGGCCCACCATAAAGATTGGCAGCATTAATTTTGGTCAAACCATGTCCAGACACCTCTATGCGAGTATCTCTAGGAATGGAAAGCATAATTAATTTTTTCTTTTCTGGCTCAAATCGCAATAGAAGCATGACATCAGATAGACCATCAAAGGAATTTAATTCGGGCTGATATCTCAAATGTAGGGTTTCAGGAGGCGGGTTCTTAATATCTGGTGGCAACACACTCATCCCTAAAACTAAAATGTTCACAGGGCGACTTAATGCAGAAAATTGTAGTCCACTTTTAGTGATGTCCTCTCCATCAAACACTGCTTGCTGTTGTTGATTTAGCTGAGTTTTCTGCAAAGGCTTGCTGGTGAAAGAAACTGCTAACAGGGTTCCTGCGATCGCTGATATTATTGCCACAGCACTCATCCCCACCCCAAACCACAGCCAACGTCCGGGTATAAGTTTTTTGGTATTTTTTTTACTCCCTTTGAAGGCTTTCACCGAATGGTTTTCTTCTGTTGGCATTCTTTTAACACTCACTCCTCACACTAAATGTCATTCGGATTTAAAACAGACAAGCTAACCTACAATAGCTCACTCTCAAATTATCTTTTAGCCAAAATCTCATTTGACTTTGGACTAATAGCAACTAACACTTTTAAGAAAATATCTATAAATTAACTTATGCTAGTGACGTTTCTATTACTAAGATATGTCACTTGGATGACGTTTAATAGAATATACGTAAGGTTAAGATGTTCCAGAATTAAGTCACGAGCCACTTGAAGAGATAAATTTCTTTGGAGTTAATATTCATAAACTTTCATCTTTAGATATGGTTAAAACGCTGATGTTATGAACCAAAAACGTTGTTTTTATAAGAACATTTTAGTAGGACAGCGATCGCTGTTTTCTGGTTAAATCTAATGAAAATGATAATCAAATAAGGAAGTAGTATGTGATCTTTGCTCACATACTACCTGCTAACCACCTACCCCGGTTTTCTCACAAAGAGATAAAAAATGGGGTCAAAAACTGCGGAAATGTATTCTACTTTTTATCGGTCTAGGGACTGACAAATAAAAAAATACTCAACTACTTATTGTGAGGTGGGCGACACGAGAGCCCATACATATAAAGCAGGCAAGATGCCCACCCCACAAGATTGGGTAATTTATTTGTTGGAAGTCCCCTAGTCTATTAAGTGCTAATTTCTTAAATGAGAGCGATGTATTATCGATAACCATACTCATGTCTTGAGCGCCATTCACGTTTCTCATGCTCTCTATGTATCCGTTCACGGCGCTCACGTTCTTCACGTTCTCTACGTAGCAATACTAACCTTGCATGTTCTCGTTCGCGCCATTCATGTCGATTATTGTTTCCCAAAATTACTTCTACTTGAGCAGATGCACGCTCTGCTAAAACACTCGAAGTTAGCAAAACGCCTAACAAACAAGATGAGAGAATTCTTTTCATGTTCATAAAGACATACCTTTGATTGAACCAGAAATCTATAGTTTTAGACTTCTTTCCTTCACAAAAGGTTCAATTAGGAGAGACCTCTTTCACTCCTATACCAGCCGTGTTCTTAATTGCCCGTTGTGTGGTATTGCTCTGGTTCGTACTAAAGAATGTGACAGATACAAGCCTAGAAACCCAGATAAAAATTTAGAAAGCTGAATTTTTAATTGGTATAACCCATTTGAACCTTTTTCCCATTCATCCAGTCTAATAAATACAAGCAACGAAACGGATAGATGAGAACGCCTCAGGTGTTAGTTGTGCCAGCTAAGGTTAATAAAGCAAATCAATTCATTGGCGAATCAGAAAACGAATCTGACAGTTATCTAGTACAGCAGTGTCTGCGAGGTGATACCCAAAGCTACGGTCAGCTTTACCGACGGCATCAGCAAAAAGTGCGGTCAATCCTCTACAAACTATGCACTCCAGCCTCTCTCGACGATGTAGTGCAGGAAGTATTTCTGCAAACTTGGAAAGGATTGCCCAAGTTTCGCCAAACAGCAAAATTCTCCACCTGGCTGTACCGAATCGCTTGGAACGTGGCTTATGACCAGCGACAGGCAGATGTTCAAAGACGAACTCAATTAGAGATTCTGAGTCAAAAAACTCCTACCCAACAGGAAGCCCCAGAGTTAATGAATATGCATTATCAAGACCTTGTGCAACGGGGACTGGCAAACCTAAGTTTTGACCATCGCACGATATTGGTTTTGCATGATTTGGAAGAAGTACCTCAAAAAGAGGTAGCACAAATCCTGGACATTCCTCTAGGAACAGTCAAGTCACGTCTATTCCATGCTCGTGCTACTATGCGTCAATTTCTCCAAAACCAAGGAGTAGAGCTATGACTCAGTTTCCCAATGATGATCCTGACCTGATTAATTTTCTATGCCAACATTGTCCAGAAGTTCCACCAGCCTCACCTGATTTAGAACAACAAATTTTACGACAGGTGAAAACTTGGTCTGAGCCACCCAAAAGCCATTATTCAAGGCTGAGGTTAATTGTGCCTGCTCTTGCTGCTGGATTAGTAGCTGCGATAGTTGGCTACCGTGCCTTCGTACCTGCTCAACCAAGTCTAGCTGAACTTGCCACATTGGAAGGTTTTATTGAAAGCAATTGGCAAGGTACAGTCAGTAACGAACATCTGGAAAGTGATGTATGGCATTTTACAGACTTAGATACTGAATAGGAGATCGCTTTGATGTTAATCCGTCGTGTTTCCATTTTGGCGGTGGCGATGATTGCCCTTGGTAGCACTATTGCTCTGGCCAAGCCCACTTTACTTTCACGTCAAGTCATTGCCCAAAACCCCACAAGTGTAACTCGTCCAAATCGTGCTAAATCAGGGGGATGGCTCAAGGATTTGAATTTGACATCTCAGCAACTGCAACAGATTAAGCAAATTCGTAATCAATCTAAACAGCAGATAGCCCAAAAATCACAGGAGATACGTCAAGGGCAACAGGAATTACATGACCTGATAGCAGGGACAGCTAGTAAAGAGCAAGTGCGGGATAAATATAACCAAATTAAGCTTGTAAAGCAGCAGCTTGCAGATACCCAGTTTGAAAATACCCTTGCTATTCGAGAAATTTTGAACCCAGAGCAACGGCAGAAATTTGCCGAACGGATGTATAAGAAAAATTCTCGCCAAAATCCTCCACCTCCAGCACAGCACAATTAATTCTATGAGTGTAAAGCCTAAATATTGGGTGTTATTGCTGTTGATCTTACTGGGAGGAATTGATCCTAGTAATGCAGCCTCCACACCTCTTGACCCAAAAGTATTACATATAATTAATCGCCTTAGCTTTGGCCCTCGTCCGGGAGATGTGCAAAGAGTGGAGTCTATGGGTGTAGAGCGATATATTCAGGAGCAACTTTCACCCGAATCGATTCCCGAATCGCAAGGTCTGACCAGCCAACTACAGCAGCTAGATACTCTCCACTTGAATCCGGTGGAACTCTTAGAATATGGCAAAACTAATCTCCCAGGACAAAAACCCACCCAGTCAGAAAGAAAAGCTGCCAATAAGTGGGCTGAACAGGTGCTAAATGAGGCAGTCCAGGCGCGATTATTACAGGCAACTAGCAGTAAGCGACAACTCCAGGAAGTGATGGTGGACTTTTGGTATAACCATTTTAATGTGGATGCTGCTAAAGGACGCGATCGCCTTTGGGTAGGAGCTTATGAACAACAGGCGATTCGACCTTACGCTTTGGGTCGCTTTCGTGATCTGTTAGGGGCAACAGCTCATCATCCAGCTATGCAGTTTTATCTGGATAACTTCCAAAATCGGGCTGACAGCCGCCCCGATGCTCAGGGTAATGTCCGAGGTTTGAATGAGAACTATGCCCGCGAACTGATGGAGTTACACACTCTCGGTGTAGATGGAGGTTATACTCAGCAAGATGTAATTGCTCTAGCGCGGATTTTGAGTGGTTGGGGTTTCAGTCGTCCCAGTCAGCAAACGGATAATAATTTTGGATTTGACTTCAACCCCAAGCGTCATGATTTTAGCGAGAAAGTTTTTCTTGGACACACAATTAAAGGCGGTGGTGAAGCCCAAGGGGAGGAAGCTCTAGATATTTTGGCTCGAAGTCCGGCAACTGCACATCACATTAGCTATCAAATAGCTCAATATTTTGTTAGCGATCGCCCCCCGACTACTCTGGTAAATAATCTCACACAACGTTATCTTGCCACTGATGGCAATATTCGTGAAGTTCTCAATACCCTATTCCACAGTCGGGAATTCTGGGATGCAAAAAACTTTAATGCCAAGTTTAAAACACCCTATCAATACGCTATCTCGGCGGTGCGGGCTACAGGTATGGAAGTGAATAACACAAGACCAATTTCCAACCTGCTGCAACAGTTGGCAATGCCTCTATACCGTTGTCAAACTCCAGACGGTTACAAAAACACGGCAGATGTATGGTTAAATTCTGATGCAATGAACCGCCGCCTCAGCTTTGCTGCTGCTCTCGCCAATGGAAATTTCCCCTTATCAACCATTCCCACAAAGATAGAACAGAGGCAGAGGACACCGGGACAGGAGGCAATCGGCACAGAGCAAAGACCTTTACAAAAGTCTCCCAGTATTCCTGTAGATGCTGGGCAATTAACCAATACATTGGGCAATTCTTTGTCAATGAAAACGCAAAAGGCGATCGCCTCTAGTGACTCTCAAATCCGTAGTGCTTTAATCTTGGGCAGTCCAGAATTTATGCGTCGTTAGTTACATAATTGTCAGTTACAAAACTCATATAGCAGTTTCACTGCGATGCAATATGCCCTCTTCGGCACAGATAATATCATGTTCGGGTAAAGACTTATCATTTAGACCGCAGGGGTGCAGGGAGTAGGGAGAAAGAGGTTTTCCTGACTTTTGCACGGATGCGGTAATCATAAGTAATTAACCGGACTTGATATAACTTGCATTCTACCAAATTGAAAACAGTCATAATTCAGTACTTTTAAAGATGAAAAGACGTGATTTTCTGATCCAAAGTGGAATTTTTTCAGCTGCCGCAATCACAGCCATAGGTAGCAATGCTTGGGTAGCTAGATCCGCTATCCAGAACAGCGATCGCAAGCGCTTGATTGTAATCTTCCTCCGGGGGGCAGTAGACGGTTTAAACGTCGTAGTTCCTTACTCACAAACAGCTTACTATCAAGCCCGACCGCAAATTGCAATTCCCCAACCAGGGAAGGAGGGGGGAGTCTTAGATTTAGACGGGCGCTTTGGGTTACATCCAGCATTAGCTCCTCTAATGCCCTTCTGGCAAGAGAATAGTCTGGCATTTGTTCATGCTTGTGGTTCCCCCGATCCAACTCGCTCTCACTTTGATGCTCAACAATATATGGAAAATGCTACCCCTGGTGACAAACATACTCAGGATGGTTGGATGAATCGTTTACTAGGGGTAATTTCTCAAAAAACACCCATCCAAGCAGTAAGTGTTGGAGAAACAACACCCTGGATTTTTTCTGGTCGGATGCCTGTAGCTAACATAGCATCAGGGAAAAATGCTAGCAGACCTCTACCAATAGATCGTCCTCAATTAGCAGCAGCATTTGACCAACTTTATAGTGGTAATGATGCCCTAAGTCAGACCTATCGCCAGGGACGGATGGCGCGTCAAGCGATCGTGAATGACCTAGATAGTGAAATGAAAATGGCGAATAATGGTGCGCCTTTACCTGATGGCTTCGCCAGCGATGCCCGACGACTGGCGCAACTAATGGTCAAAGACCCCAGAATTGAGTTAGGGTTTATGGCTTTGGGGGGTTGGGATACCCATGTCAATCAAGGTAGCACTCAGGGACAGTTAGCTCGGAACTTAAAAAAATTGGGTTCAGGTTTGGCAGCTTTTATCGAAGGTTTGGGGAGCGTTTACCAGAATACAACAATTGTCGTGATGTCCGAGTTTGGTCGTACAGTCAAGCAAAATGATAACGGTGGTACTGACCACGGTCATGGGAATGCGATCTGGGTTTTGGGCGGTAAAATTCGCGGTGGTAAAGTTTACGGTGAATGGCCTGGTCTATCTACAGACCAACTTTACCAAGGTAGGGACTTGGCTATTACCACTGATTTTCGGGATGTTATCTCTGTCGTGTTGTCAGATCATCTACATCTTAATCAAGCAAAATTGAATCAAGTATTACCAAATTATGCTTCTACTCAGAAAGTAGCATTAATTGTCAAGTAGCCTAACGATTATAAATTATCCGAACTGGGATAAACTCTTCCTTTCCAAGCGCCGCCGCGCCCTTGCCAGTGACGGAGTGCTGAATCTAGAGTCATCAGGGTATACAGAAAAGCGATCGCAGGTAAACTAAATGCAAACCAGACAGAACATTTATAAAAGCGGATTGTCGGGTAGTAAGCCAACGCCATTAATAGCCATCCTAATAAACCTGTAAGTGCGATCGCCCAATTGCTCCAAATTGCACCCAGAATTACACACAGCGGTGCAACTAAATAAATCAGAGGCATTCCTACCAAAGTTCCCAATAGTAGTAATGGAGAATAATTCAATTGGGTATAGGCAGTACGAGCAACCATATCCCAAATCGTCGCCAGCGAGTCATAGGGACGCAGACTCCGAGTCAAGGTACTCAATCCTAGCCAGATACGCCCTTGGCTGGGGATGGGGTACTGGGGATTGGGTACTGGGGATTGGGAAAACTCTTCCCTAGTCCCTAGTCCCCAGCCCCCAGTCCCTCTCTTAACAGCCTGAGCTAGGGCGCAATCGTCAATTAAAGCTTGGCGAATCACTTGAATACCCCCGATTCGCTCTAAAGCTTCACGGGCGATCAGAATAGATCCCCCGGCGGCGGCTGCTGTGGGATTGTTGGGATTATTCACCCAGCGAAAAGGATAGAGTTTTTGGAAGAAAAAGACGAAAGCTGGAATCAAAAGTTTTTCCCAAAAGCTTTTACACCTGAGTCGCACCATTACCGAAACCAGGTCTAAATCTTCCTGCACAGCTTTAGCAACCAGTCGGCGAAGATTACCAGAATCATGTTCGATGTCTGCGTCGGTCAGTAAAAAATAATCAGGTGCAAAAGTACTGGCGCTTTTTATCCCTTGCTCAACGGCCCAAAGTTTGCCCGACCAACCAGAAGGTAGTAATTCGCCTGAGATAATATGCAATTGCTGGGGTTTACCGACAGCGTGTGCAACCCCTTCAGCAAAATTTGCTGTCCGGTCTGTGCTGCGATCGTCTACTAAAAACACGTTGAAAGAACCAGGGTAGTCTTGAAGTAGGAGCGATCGCAGTGTGGTTGGTATTAACTCAGCTTCGTTACGGGCTGGAACCACCACACAAACCACAGGTAATGATTTTAGCTGAGTTTCTGTAACCTCTAATTGCTGGTCTGTCCGCCAAAATTGTCCCCAAAAACACAGTAATCCTAACCAAATTGTCAAGGATAAGAGCATCAATCCTAATACAATTACATCCATGACCTATTGCAAATTTTCAGTGACTCAGACACAATACTATGTCTATTGATAGAGGAAAAAAATTTTTTCACTGTAGTGCGGTGTTTATAACTAGGTTGAGTGTTGAGGTTAAATAGTATTTGATGCGAACACAAGACAGGGTAAAAGTCAATCAAGTTCCAGAAGCGATCGCAGCCAGTCAAGAATATTTGCTTTCGATTCAAAATCCGGCAGGTTACTGGTGGGCAGAGTTAGAATCTAATGTCACCATCACTGCTGAAGTTGTCCTCCTGCATAAAATTTGGGGAACAGACCAAACCAGAGCTTTACACAAGGTTGCAGCATATTTGCGTCAAGAGCAACGGCAGCATGGCGGCTGGGAACTTTACTATGGTGATGGCGGAGAACTTAGCACTTCGGTTGAAGCCTACATGGCGCTAAGACTGCTAGGTGTACCAGCAACCGATCCGGCGATGATTCGGGCGCAAGCTTTTATTCTGCAACGAGGTGGGATCAGCAAAACTCGGATTTTTACCAAGTTGCACCTAGCCTTGATTGGCTGCTACAACTGGCGCGGTATTCCCTCGCTACCAGCTTGGGTGATGCTGTTACCAAAAGCTTTCCCCGTCAATATCTACGAGATGTCTAGCTGGGCACGTTCCAGCACAGTACCATTACTGATTGTGTGCGATCGCAAACCTGTTTTTCTCACCGACTCAGCTATCAACCTAGATGAGCTATATGCTGAAGGGATCGATCGAGTCCAGTGGGAATTACCCCAAAGTGGCGATTGGACAGATTTATTCCTCACCCTGGATCAGGGGTTCAAGTTGGCAGAAAGTCTGAATTTAGTACCTTTTCGCCAAGAAGGCATCAAAGCCGCCGAAAAGTGGATTTTAGAGCGCCAAGAAGCTACAGGCGATTGGGGCGGGATTATTCCGGCGATGTTGAATTCAATGCTAGCTTTGCGGTGTCTGGATTATGACCGAAACGATCCCATTGTAGAACGAGGTTTACAAGCAATTGATAACTTTGCCATTGAAACAGAGGATAGCTACCGAGTTCAGCCTTGTATTTCACCCGTCTGGGATACAGCTTGGGCAATGCGTGCTTTAGTAGAATCTGGCTTTGCACCAGATCATCCCGCCGTGGTAAAGGCTGGAGAATGGTTATTGCAAAAACAAATTTTAGATTACGGAGATTGGGCTGTCAAAAATCGCCAAGGAAAACCAGGGGCTTGGGCGTTTGAGTTTGAGAATCGCTTTTATCCTGATGTAGACGACTCGGCGGTGGTAGTGATGGCACTACATTTGGCGAAACTCCCTAATGAAAAAATCAAGCAGGCTGCGATCGCTCGGGCGTTAAACTGGATTGCATCTATGCAATGTAAACCAGGCGGGTGGGCTGCTTTTGATTTAGATAACGATCAAGATTGGCTCAACTCCATTCCTTATGGCGACTTGAAAGCCATGATCGATCCAAACACCGCAGATGTTACGGCTAGAGTCGTAGAAATGCTGGGTGCTTGTGATTTGGCAATTGATAGTGATAATTTGGAGCGATCGCTTGTTTATCTTTTGCGTGAACAAGAAACCGAAGGCTGTTGGTTTGGTCGTTGGGGTGTAAATTATATCTATGGTACCAGTGGCGTTTTATCAGCTTTGGCGTTAATTGCTCCTCAAAGGCATAAACTCAGTATAGAACGGGGAGCAGCTTGGTTAGTTGGATGTCAAAACCTTGATGGTGGTTGGGGTGAGACTTGCCGCAGCTATGACGCTCCCAGTCTTAAAGGAAAAGGAAATAGTACTGCATCTCAAACTGCTTGGGCTTTAATTGGCTTGATAGCAGCAGGTGAAGCTACTGGTAAATTAGCTCTTGAGGTGATTGAGCGGGGAATTGGCTATTTGGTGGCAACTCAACAGCCCGATGGTACTTGGTTTGAGGCGGACTTTACAGGTACTGGATTTCCTTGCCATTTTTATCTCAAGTATCATCTCTATCAACAATACTTTCCTTTAATTGCGCTAGGTCGCTATCAAGCAGTGATTCAAAAAGGTTAATTCTGGTTATTTTGGTAGGGGCACAAAAAATATTGTGCTCCTAAGGCGTATTACTGTAGCTAATACTCACATCCATAAGTCATATCATGTTCGGGTGAAGACTTATCATTTAGACCGCAGAGGTGCAGGGGGCAGGGAGCAGGGAGAAAGAGGTTTTCCTGACTTTTGCACGGATGCGGTAATCATAAGTTATTAACCGGACTTGATATCAACCTTAAAACATTGGGTTTAAAAAAACCTAGAAAGTCCCAAATAAAACTACTATTCTATGATTACTCAACCCAACAAATTAAGCTTACCGCGCTACTACATTGATAAATTGTATTACAAGTAATCACCCCAACTTGAAATCAGCCATACTTCTTAATTGACTTGCTTGCCGAGGTAGTGAGTATGGTAAATATGTTCTGATCTCTGATCGGAATAATTCACGCCAAGCAAATAGCTGTAATTTTAGGTATCAGTCCTGAATTCTCATTACTTAAATTAGCAGGTTTTTGTGTTAGTAATGTATCTATTTTATTAGTGAGTATTGTATCATAGCTGAAGTATTAAATCACTCCGAAAACTTTCTAGCGATCGCTTCTATTTATTCTATTTAAAGCATTAATAATTGAAATACATAGCTTTCATTTATCAACAAATTTGTTAGCCATAATAACTTATGCTAAATTAGCTACACCTTGATGTTTTTCAAGGAGTTTATCTGGTATTAAATATAATAAAAACTAATTAAATCTCCAATGTAAAATTTTGGACTCTTCCTTTTATGTGTCTGTTAATAAAAAATATTTAAGTTTATATGAAACACTATAAAAATATATAGGAATAATATAAAATAACCATATTTAAACCAACCAAAAGACAGATTAAATCAACTATATTTACTTTTAAGATATTGAGTACAAAACAAAGGGCGTTTCGACTGTAGGGTGCAATTGACCTAAGGACATAGATGAGCGCAGAGTAAGAGTTTTGGTTTTTACTCTGTGTTTATTTATCAAAATTCAGCTTTATATTAGGCGTCTGGCAAATAAGCTTGCTTAAGAGAAGGGGTATAAAAGGGTATAAGACCCTTACCCCTTTCCTGAAGGTGACAGTGCGTATCACAGGCAAGAGTTGCTAACGGTACGCTAACACCTATCACCTAGTTTGGAAAACCTGCTGGCGAGGAAAGATTTTTTGATTCCTGATTCTACTACAACTGAATGAAATCGGTATAACAGGCATCGTCATCCAGAGACTAAAAAAGTAGCCTCAAGCAGTCTAAAAATTTCAAAAATCCCTAAATTTCAGCACCTGCTTTTGCTTCGGCACCCATTGGTGAAACATAATCACGGAAAAGAGTAATCTGTTGCTCAAAGGCTAATCCTTGAATTCTGCCAAACAAGGCTTTAGATTCTGAGGGAAGTTCATAGTCAGAAGGTACAGGAATGATAGTACCATCATCCATACCTTGAGATAATCGATACCAAAATAGTAGCTTGGTGGTATCACCTAAAGAACCATATTCACGAGAAATTTGGTTATCTACTTTATTAATCAAGTCACGCTGAACTTGTAATTGTTGTTCGTGAGATAATTCCTTAACTTGATTAAACAAACCTTCAGCAATTTCTGGAGAAACAGTACTGGCACCAGGAGCAGCTGGCGTAATTGAGCCACCCATTTCTTTGTAAATGAACCAAAACAAAGCCAATTGTTGATCCACATCCAACTTTTGCCAAGCTTGAACATGTTCCCGAATAGTTGGATCGCTAGTTTGTGTAAATGTCATTATTAACTCCAGATGCAATTAATCAGTTTCATTAGCAAGGTTATCAAATATATACTTGGGGTTTTACCCTACTGAAGACAGATGTCTTCTAATCATAAAGAAGAAGAATTATAAAATCTAAATCGGGCAGAATATAGTTTTGCATTAAAAATATTACAGTTGGATAATCACCCAACATCAAAAGCCCAAATAATGCTTGACAAGAGCAAGGTGAAGCAATTAGCAATTGGAAGTTTGCTGCAAAATTGTTTTGTGAGCTATTTCGGTGGATAGATGTTGGCTTGATTGTGATAGTGCTTAAAGGATGTTTTAAAAGCGATCGCTAATGTATCCAAAACTTTAAATCCTCCTTAAAAAGGAGGACTTTGAGAAGATTATTACGCCTTTTTTAAGAGCAACGCTGTTTTACTCGATAAAATAGGGATTTTATCAAGAGGATAAAAGAGGAATTTGCTTGAGTTGATAACCAAAAGATTACCGCATAAACTTCTACTTTTATTGAGCTTATTCTGGCCGATCTTGATAATCTTCAGAAGATTTTGGATCTAACTCCCAGCGATCGCCGTCACGTTCCTCTAAAATATCGTTGGTATGTAGAAACTCAGAATCAGCCATTTCTAGCCCCACTGCTGTTTCTAGCTCCTCAGTTACATTTTGATCGGGAGTGGAAGTACTACCACCAACTGCTTCATCTCCAACTGCATCTGCATCTTGCCAGTAAGCATCAACATCCCCACCAGTTAGTTCAGGACTAGTTTCTGTGTACTCGTCTCTTTCTGCTTTTATTGAGCGTCCGCCAATATTGTATCCTGGCAAGTCTTTCACACCAGTCCCGTAGGATTCAGTAATTTCTTGTGGCAAATCATTGGTTTTAATTTTATCAGGATGATTTTTTTCTGCCATGATCCTAGCTCTTTTGTGCATTCCCACAATAACTTTTTTCTGTCACCAATTTGTCTAACTAGAGATGTATAGCTGATAAAATAATCTATCTCCTGGGAACGAAGCTAAATTTGCGATCGCACCATAACATTATAAATATGAATTAATGGTCAAGCAACTTGTAGTTGAAGTTTTTAGTTATGAGTTAGGAGCTATCAAACCGAAATTATTCAGTAGCCAGCTTTTCACTCATAACTATTTTTTAAGCATAAATAAAAATTTAACTTTAGCATTTTAACTTTTATTTATGCTTGAACCTAGCTGAGTGCTAAACAACAAGACATTCAAGCAGGAATTTTGATCAGTGGAGGTAGACAGTGGAATACGACGAGTTCATTACACATGTACAAAGTCTTACCCAATCAGACTCTCGTGAAGAGGCAGAACGTGCTACCCGTGCCACGCTAGAAACTCTTAAAGAACGTATCGCGGGTGATGACGCGGAGCAAATAGCTGCAAAGTTGCCCCAACAACTAGGCGATTGTTTACGAGGAAGAGAAGGAGATAGTGGTAATATTTTCAACTTGCAAGAGTTTATTGCCCGTGCTAGTCAAAAAGAAAATATAGAACCAACCACTGCGGCAATTCATGTTCGGGCTGTATTTACTGTCTTGCAAAATGCTATCAGTCCAGAGACATTTGCTGCCTTTAACGCATATTTTTCTCACGATTATCAAGAACTATTTACTATTTCACCAACAGGTGAAGTACCTGCATAATAGGCGATTCAAAATTTTTCTTCTTAAAACTCCTGGCTACGGAACTGTCCTAATCGATAAATATTGTAGCTAGTTAAATACTAGAAATAAATAGGTAATACCATCCATGACTGAGCATAACAATTATTCAAGTAATAAAAAAGTTGCTATCCTCATTGAACAAGCAGTAGAGGATGCAGAATTTACAGTTCCTTATAATGGACTCAAACAAGCAGGAATGGAGGTAGTAGTCCTCGGTTCCCGAATGAATGAAAAATATAAGGGTAAACGCGGCAAACTCAGCATCCAAGCTGATGGTACTACGACAGAAGCGATCGCAGCCGAATTCGATGCGGTAGTGATTCCTGGTGGGATGGCTCCCGACAAAATGCGGCGGAACCTGAACACAGTCCGTTTCGTACAAGAGGCCATACAACAAGGAAAATTAGTCGCTGCTGTTTGTCATGGGCCACAAGTTTTGATTGAAAGCGATTTGCTTAAAGGTAAACAAGTCACTGGTTTTAGCGCTATTGCTAAGGACATAGTTAACGCTGGCGCAAATTATTTAGATGAGCCGATAGTAGTTGACGGGAATTTGATTACATCTCGTGAACCTGGAGACTTAGCAATTTTCACCACAGCTATTTTGAGCCGTTTGGGCTATGGTGGCAAAGATGCTGCATTGCCAAATGAAAAAGATACAACTGCTGAATGGTGGAAACTAGCTGATGCTTGGGGTGGCTCAACTAAAGGTGATATTGGCAGAGGTTTAAATACTGCTCTGACTGGTGAACGTTATTCACTAGAAGCATTGGATAAGTATTTTGAAAAAGAATCAGATAGTGAAGTCAAATCACTCTTTCAAGAGATGATTGGTAATAAACAGCGCCACATTGAAAAGCTGGAAACCTATCTTCAACTCTTAGGCGAGAAACCTTCTTTAGGGTCAAATATTGCTAATCAGTATGCTAAGGTGAAAACTGCCTTAACAGGAAGTGACGACATATATCAGTTACGTTCCGCTTTAGGGGATGTGCAAACGGGTATTGGCG
The DNA here is from genome assembly GCF_017114945.1 of Nostoc sp. JL34. Classification (GTDB taxonomy): domain Bacteria; phylum Cyanobacteriota; class Cyanobacteriia; order Cyanobacteriales; family Nostocaceae; genus Nostoc. The sequence goes on along the minus strand of NZ_JABXKQ010000033.1, from coordinate 7,915 downwards.
ACATTGGCAATTTATCTGCGATGTTGACTGACCCAGTAGCAACTACTATTTTCAAAGAAATTTACCACGATTTATTGAAATACGAACAGCAATTAGTAAAGTTGTATCGGGCACGGGTAGGCGCTCAGATTCAGCCTCCTAAGCCAACTACAGGCGCAGCTTTATCAACGTAACAACCCAAGGCGCATTTGTCTAGAGTCTCCTAGAGAAGAAAGCAAAAGAGAAACAAGAGAGGATTTGCGTCTCTGTGGTTATTTTATTGTAATGGAGAGATAAAAAAGTGACTTCGACATCAGGTGATAAACTGACTACCAGTCAGGGTGAAGCTAGTGAAGTAGAGCGTTGGGCATCTCTCATCGGTGGGGGTGCTATGGTGCTGATGGGTTTAAAACAAGGTTCTTTGCGCGGAGTGCTAACGGTTTTGGCTGGTGGCGGTTTGATTTATCAAGGTGCAACAAAGCAAAGTACAATCCAACAAGCACAGGAAGCCATAGGCATAAACCAATCCATCAAAGTTGAAAAGACGGTAACAATTAATAAATCAGCAGAAGAATTGTATCGTTTTTGGCACAACTTTGAGAATCTGCCCACATTTATGAAGCATCTCAAATCTGTCCAGGTGTACAACGAAAAACGTTCTCATTGGATAGCCAATGCACCCTTGGGTAACAGCGTGGAATGGGATGCAGAAATTCTCGAAGATCGGGAAAATAAATTTATTTCTTGGGCTTCTGTGGAAGGTGCAGACATTGATAATTCTGGTTTTGTCCGCTTCCAAAAAGCACTAGGCGATAGGGGCACAGAAGTAAAGATTGTCTTAGAGTATAACCCACCAGGTGGAGCATTGGGAGCTACCGTAGCTAAACTTTTCGGTGAAGAACCACAACAGCAAATTGGTGATGAATTGCGCCGCTTCAAAATGCTAATGGAAGCAGGCGAAATTGCCACCACCGAAGGTCAACCAAGGGGACACAAGTAGCTATTTATACAGTATTATCTACATGATGGGTGCCGAAAAAGCGATTAAAAGCGATCGCTTTCCCGAACGCCTGAAAATGGCGAAAAAGTTTGCCAAAGCAGAAGTGATTAACTACGAAGAAGTTAATGCTGGCGAAACGTTGAAACAGATAACTGGTGGCTGTGGCCCCGATGCTTGCATCGATGCTGTTATTTTAGAACGCCATCAGATTTTTCAACAAAAAAAGGATAACTGGATGAAAGTTGTTCTTAAACCCTGAATGGTGAACAGTCATTCAGTATCTTTGAATTCTACACCCAACATAATGCAATTGAGGTTTTTTATGAATCGAGTAATTTCATCGCTGCGAAATATTCGCATTTCCCAAATTCTTGTAGTTTTTCTCGTAGGATTTATGTTTTTGCTAGGTCAGGCTTTTAGCTACGCTAACATAGCACAAGCTGATGTTAAGACTCCAGAAGGTACTTATTATAAAGGAGTACCAAATGAGCAAGGTGAAATTAGAAACGATACCCAAATCAGAGATGGTCAAAATACATTAAAAGGTGCTGTTAATAATATCCGAGAAAAGTTAAACTTGGATGAAAAAACTCCTGAAGCTACAAAAGAGTTTTTTGATCCTGCAAGAAACTTAACCGGAGATAAAGCTTCATCATCTAATGCAGCTAGAGAAGGTTATTATCAAAATCCTTCTAGCAAGCAACTGAGAGATAGAAGATAGACTTATAGCAAATTTTGAGTCTAAATTTTTGACTCATAGATTGTTGAATAAGTTTTGATAAGTTACTGAGACGCGATAATTATCGCGTCTCAAAATCAAGATATATCCAAGATTGCTCTTGATTGAGTAGTCATCGGTAATTAGTCAAACATGATTTTAGTGCATATCCCAGCGGAGGGTAGAAAAACTTTCTCTTTTAGGACTAATTCAAACCGCGTTAAAGAGTGAGTATGGTATTTCAAAGACTAATCAATAGTTGTAGTTGAATATTAAAGAGTCATAAATTCTTAATTAAGGACTAAATAATTATAAAAGCAGTTTGCTGCTATGGAGCAAACTATGTGCTGAGGGGAGAATATATAGAACAAGTCTCTTTCTTGTCTAGCTCCTCTATTTTGACTCTTCTCAAGGCTCAAGGTTAAAACTATAAAGAGGCAAAAATATGTCTGATAAAACCGTTAGCAAAGTAGACTCTAGTCATTCTCCTAAAGGCCAACTTGGTCAAAAATATCTTGCATCTGGCAAAAGTATTTCCATGCGTCTGTGGGAAAATGAACAACCGAACGAACCTAAAGATTCAACAGCAAGGGAATATGAAACTGTTGGTTATGTAATCAATGGTCGTGCAGAATTACATATTGAAGGGCAAACTATTTTACTAGAACCTGGGAGTTCTTGGATAGTACCAAAAGGAGCTAGCCACACCTATAAAATTCTAGAACCATTTACTGCTGTTGAAGCAACCAGTCCACCCGCTCAAGTTCACGGGCGAGATGAAAATTGATTTGCAGTTATCTGAAATTTGGGCGTTGCTGAATTCAGAATCCAACATGACTTGGAGTCCGACTGAGTAACGAATATTAGATCAGTCCGAAAAAGAATGTAGAGACGTGAGATTTCGTGTCTCTACAAGGATTCTGGATAAAGCATATTTAATTTCTGGAGATGTCTAGTATTTCCAAAAGCGATCGCTCCATAACTTCGCTGACAAATTTATTGCCTTGCAAGTTGAGGTGAATATGGTCGTGAAACAAACTTTGCGGGTTGGTAGTTGAATTGAAGCTCGGCAAAAAGTCTATATAGTTAATTTGCTGCACTTTGGTAAAATCGCTTAAGCGTTGACGGGCTTTAATTTCGTAATCGCGGGGGCCTGGTTCACCAATTTCTCGTAGCAAGGGAGTCATAACTAGCAGAAATTGGCTGTTGGTTTGACGAGTCAGGGCTTGAATTTTAGCGATCGCCTCCAGATTAATCCCCACGCGATCGCCTGGTTCATTTTGCACAGCTTTCATTTCAGGAATTGGCTTTTGCTTAATGATATAACGCTGCCACACCTCCACTAATGCTAGGGGAGGTTTACTATCTGGATAGTTGCGATCGCGTCCTACTGGTAAAGGAGTGGGAGGAGTTGCAAACAAATCATCGGTGTTAATTAATAACACTACCGCTTGCGCGTTGAAATTACCAAACTTCTCTAGATAAGCTAATTCATTCCTTGGCCCCCAAGAGTTAGCTGAAGCATTCAGCACTTCTACTTCCTGATAATTACTCTTAGAGAATGATGCCAGAGAACACATCATCAAACTAGAAATTGTATTAGTCTGATCTGTCCACCAGCCACCATTAGCAATAGAATCACCTAATAGTAAAACTCGCAGCCCAGAAGGTGCAGGTATCTTTTTTATCGGACTACCTCGCATGGAATATTCATTAATTTCAATGCGATTCCCAAAACGACGGGTACGCTGGTTAGGAGCCAACAAATAACCAATCTGCTCATCGCCAATATAAATCAGGGGATTACCAAAACCAAACAGCGATCGCAGTCCGATCTCGACTACTATAAACAATCCCACAACCACCGCCGAAATTACGATCAGTGCTACTTTCACCTACTCACACCCTTTTATACTGAGTTACTGTTCAACGATAGTAACTGACGCATTGGGCATCGAAAAGAGGCAGAGGAGCGGGGTGCGGGGGCGGAGGGGAAAATTCTTCTCCCTGCTCCCTTGCTTCTTCACCACTCAGCACTCAGCACTCTTGAGGGGTATTGGGCATTGGGCATGGAGAAGAGACAAGAGACAAGAGACAAAGGAGACAAGGAAGAGAGGGTAGAGAAGGAGAGACTTGTCCCTCTCATCTCCCCTACTCCCCAATCCCCAGTCCCCAATTTTGTATAAATAAGACCAATACCTCTAAAGAAATAAGTAATTGTGGGGTTTTAAAAATTGTGAAGGTTAAAACAAAATAGAATTAGGAATTTAACATCATCTGCAAATAGAAGGACTACAATCAAAACGGACAAATGTTTCATGCTCCAACAAGAGAGGATTACAAAGCTGTGTCCGACTTAAATCGAGGAATTATGAAATTTGAGGGTGCAGATTCCCCAAAAGTAGTCACTATCTCTACCGTGTTGCTTTTGGGATCAATAGCTGCTCTCATAATCTGGGCCCTGCAAGCTGCCTATGCGCTAAACTAAAACCATTAGTAGCCTAGAAGGACACTGGCAAAAACGGTTTCCGTCGTAGCCAAGTGTCCATTCAGCAACTAATAAATAAAAGCGCCCTAATCACCATCAAAAATTTCAGAAAAACTTTAGATTTGAGATTTGAGGTTTTAGATGGAAAATTTAAATCTAAAATCCAAAATCCAGAATGTTTGAACCTTGGGGTGTCTTAGTTATTTTAATTATCTGCCCCCTTTTGGGCGGATTACCCCTGATTTCATGGATTACTTACGCCCTGAAGCGGAAGCAATTATCACAAGTCGGTACAGGAAATATTAGTGTATCGGCTGCCTTTTATCACGGCGGTAAATTTGTCGGAATTCTGGCAGTCTTGTCAGAGGCTTTTAAAGGAGTTGCGGCAGTCTTACTCAGCCGCACTTTTTTCCCAGATGGCTCGTCTTGGGAATTAATTGCCCTCATCGCTTTGGTAATCGGTAGATACTGGATAGGCAGAGGGGCAGGTACGACAAATGTTGTCTGGGGATTTGTCGTACATGATCCACTGGTGGCATTATTTGTATCTTTTTTTGCAGGGATTAGTTTTACAATTCTGCAATCAAAACAGGTAGTCAAATTTGGGGTTTTGCTTCTTTTTCCTCTGTTTGTGGCACTTCTGCACCTTAGCGATATTCCCAGAATACTTGCTGCTGTGGCTTTAGCTGGTTTAATGGGCTGGATTTACATCAAAATTCCTGATGATATGAAACTGCCAGCCCAAGAGGCACAAACAGAATCGCAAGCGATGTTGGAATTTTTACGCGGCGATCGAGCAATGGTTTCTTTAGATGAAGAGTTGGATGCTGGCATTGTCGGAGAAAAGGCGGCTACGTTATCTCAAATTAAGCGCTGGGGCTATCCAGTCCCCAAGGGATGGGTACTGTCCCCAATCGACGATCCCCAAGTGTTGACAGAATTTCTCCAGCCATCAGAATTATCCCCCTTGGTGGTGCGTTCCTCGGCTATTGGAGAAGACTCAGAAAACGCTTCCGCTGCTGGACAGTATGAAACAGTTGTAAATGTTACCAGCTCTCAGGCATTACAGTCAGCGATCGCTCAAGTTCAAGCTTCCTACAATCATCCATTGGCTGTGCAATATCGGCGCGATCGCGGCTTAAATGATACAGCAATGGCTGTGTTGATTCAACAACAAGTCCAGAGTGTATATTCTGGCGTCGCTTTCAGTCGCGATCCTATTACGCAGCAAGGTGATGCGATCATCATTGAAGCCCTTCCAGGCAGCCCGACGCAAGTCGTTTCGGGAAAAGTCACACCAGAACAATATCGCGCTTTTGTCGTTGAAACAGAAAATTCTTACTCTATACAATTAGAGGGTGAAGGACGAGTCCCACAAGCATTAATTAAGCAAGTTGCATACTTAGCTTACCGACTCGAAAAACGCTATCATGGCACTCCTCAAGATATCGAGTGGAGTTCCGATGGTCAAACGCTTTGGGTATTGCAATCTCGACCGATCACTACTCTGTTACCCATCTGGACACGCAAAATCGCTGCTGAAGTGATTCCTGGAGTCATTCACCCCTTAACATGGTCGATTAATCGTCCTTTAACTTGTGGAGTTTGGGGAGAACTTTTTACTTTAGTTTTAAGCGATGCCTTTGGTAACGGCAAAGCCGAACGCGCCTTGGGGTTAGATTTCACCGAGACAGCAACTCTGCACTATTCCAGAGCCTACTTTAATGCATCCCTCTTAGGAGAGATTTTTCTCCGCATGGGACTGCCACCGGAAAGTCTAGAATTTTTAACCAGAGGAGCTAAATTAAGTAAACCGTCCTTGCAGTCAACTTGGGAAAATTTGCCAGGATTAGGGAAGTTGCTGAAGCGGGAATTAAGTTTAGAAAAGGACTTCAGGCAAGATTATCATAAACGGTTCATTCCTGGGTTGTCGCAGTTGGCGCAGGAAGAGATAGATAACTTGGAAGCACCAAAGTTGTTGGCAAGAATTGACTTTATTCTGGAGTTGCTGCGTCATGGGACTTATTACAGCATTTTAGCTCCCTTAAGTGCTGCTCTGAGACAGGCGATTTTTCGGGTAAAGGATGGGCAAATCGATCATAGCGTCACCCCAGAGATAGCAGCATTGCGATCGCTCAGTGCGATCGCAACAGATGCCAAGCAGGTATTGCAGGAGTTTGAGCCACAGCAGGTATTTGAGCAATTAAAGCAAACTCCAGAGGGAGAGAAGATCCTGCAAGAATTTAACGAATTACTTCAGGATTACGGCTATTTAAGTGAAGTAGGAACTGATATTTCCGTTCCCACTTGGCGGGAAAATCCCCAGATGATTAAGCAGATGTTTGTGCAGCTAATGCAGGGGAACGAACCACAATCAGGTGCTAAAGACGCGATTAATAGTATCTTTGCGGGTAAGCGCAAACGCTCTTTTGTGCAACGGCGTGTAGATATCAAAGGACGAGTCACCGAAGTTTATTCACGGCTTTTGGCTGAATTGCGTTGGAGCTTTGTGGGCTTAGAGAAGATTTGGTTAAAGTCTGGCTTACTCAATAAAACAGGCGATATCTTTTTTCTCAACTTTGATGAAGTGCGGCGTCTAATTGTGGGTGGAGATTCCAAGTTAATTGAGCAGTTAGATGAGTTAGTGGAATTTAGGCGATCGCAATTCTTGCAAGATAGCGAGATCATTCAAGTACCTCTTTTAGTCTACGGCAATACACCTCCTCATCCTTTAGCTCCCTCTGTGCTTTACTCAGACCAAATTTTACAAGGGATTGGAGCCAGTCACGGGCAAGCCGAAGGAAGAGTGAAGGTGTTGCGAAATTTACAAGACATTCCAGAGATTGACCGAGATACGATTCTGGTTGTACCTTACACAGATTCCGGCTGGGCACCATTGTTATTAAGGGCTGGAGGATTAATTGCCGAAGCTGGTGGAAGGCTTTCTCACGGTGCGATCGTTGCTCGGGAATACGGTATTCCCGCTGTGATGGATGTTCGAGGTGCTACATGGCTCTTGCAAGATGGTCAACGGGTACGGATTGATGGGTCTAGGGGTATTGTGGAATTATCTAACGATTTAAGACCCGAATGATTACCACTTCTCTGAAAAACTTGCCAGAAGAGTCTGTTTCTCACAATGCCGAAATCAAGAAAAAGGTGATGCTACGCTTCGGCGATTTACCTCACCTGACTAACTTTTCTCAAGCGCGTTTTGCTCCCGGACAAACCGCACCAGCACACGCGCATCAGGATATGTGTGAAGTATTCTTTGTGGAAGCTGGTTCGGGAGTAATTCACATTGATGGTAAAGAATACTCCCTGCTTCCGGGGAACTGCGTAGCGATAGAACCGGGAGAAGTACATGAAGTTGTCAATAGTGGCTCAACTGAGCTTGTTTTGACATACTTTGGTTTGCGAGTTGAAAAATCAGCCTAATTCTTTTGAATACAACATACAGTGAGGGCACAACAATGTTATGCCCTCACTGTATGTTTGTGGATGTTGCTTATAAACAAAACGTGAGTTTGATAAACCTCTCCCTGCCTTGAACTTTACTTCAAGTTTGTCCCCCTACTAATCGGAGAGGGACGGTTTTGCTAAAACCTCTTAGAGGTCTTTTTATGATCGCTAATTAGACAGATAAGATATCATGTCCGCCTAATTAGTTATAATTCCCGCATCTGTGCAAAAACCAGGAAACCCTCTTTCCCCCTGCCCCCTGCCCCCT
>NZ_JABXKQ010000128.1 GCF_017114945.1 Nostoc sp. JL34 | reverse complement strand
CAAATTCCGGTGGCAGACTGCTCAGTTGATTACTGCGGAGGTAGAGCGATCGCAGATTGGTGAGTTGTCCAAATTCCGGTGGCAGCGTTGTTAAGCCTGTGCCAGAAAGGTCTAATTCTGTCACCTTGTCTTTGGCAGCTTGTTCAATAATTTGCAGCAGTTCTTCGTTAGTCATTTCGGGTTTTACAGAGGCGATGCCTGACGACGAGTTGCTGCTTGGACGCGCAGCAGAGAAATTGAGCTAATTAATAATGTAGCCTGTATGAAGTATTGCATTGAGGCAATGTGCGTTAGCGTAGCTCGTCGTAGACATCGCAGACTCCAGATGACATCATATTTTACGTTAGAGTATAGTTTTAGACGACATCAATTTTGAAAATGATGTTTATACTTAGAACTCAGTAAATGAAAGCAGGTGCATAATGAAACTACAAGATTTCTTGGGAAAAGATGAGAAATGGTCGTTTGATGCGATCGCAGAAGATGCAGACTTGGCTCGTCAGATTCAGATATTGTTAATCGGCTTAGGTTTGCTAGAATCTCCCGCAGATGGGAAATTTGGCCCTGTTTCTGTGATATCTTTCAAAAAATTTCAAGAATTAGCAAAGACTGAAGAGAGTGGCTTTTTAGGAGCAGTTACAGCCAAGAAACTAATTGAAACCAAAATAGATGATCTTCCTAAACCCCCATTAAAACTAGGCAATGACATCGCTAGTAAGATTGTCAAATATATGCTATCCAAAGGTTATCAGGTATTCACCAACCCCAAAGAATACAATATTGTTTATGTAGAGGGCATAGATGCAGACTGGACTCTCAACAGTGACACGCCCAATCAATTTAACGATCGCCGGATTGTGATTGAAGTAGTAAATGGCGTTCCCAAAATCGTAGATCACTGGGAAGCGACTACAGAACCAGGGAAGTACTACACTTATAATCCGATGAATCCCAAAGGAGCAGCTAGGATTCAGTTTGGACAATACAAAGCTTGGGCTGTGGGTACTCACGGCACAGCAGAGCCTCACGAGGCATTAGTGCAAGTTGGAGATATAACTGTTTGTAGAGATTTCAATCAAGATTTTAAACGGACTGGCGACAAACTTGATACAGGTGATAATTTTTATGTAAATCAACACTACGGCTTTGATTTTCCCCGGAATGATATTCGTCTTGCTAGCGCGGGTTGTTTAGTGGGACGGACTCGTGAGGGACATAGAGAGTTTATGGCAATTATTAAACAAGACCGCCGTTATGTCGCTAATCGTAAATATACTTTTTACACTACCGTAATTCCTGGGGATGATTTACTGTAAACGTTTTCAGGATGAAGTAATAGTTAATTGATAGCATTTATTGTTGTGATGCAACGTTTAGTAAGGTAGCACAGATGTGCTACCTTAGTTTGTCTAACTTTGTTCTTGTGGTTGCCCTATTTGTGCCGTCAATTTCTCTTTATCCAGCCTGCGTTTTTTGGCATAAAGTTGAATAGTGACTGCCATCAAAATAATCATGGCGAAAATAGCCCAAGCAGCGATATCTGTAGGGAGATTATTTTTAAACACAGCCAGCAAGACGATCGCTACTAACATAACTGTAGGCGCTTCATTTAAAGCCCGTAATTGCTGACCACTCCAGCGACACTCATCTACTGCTAATTTCTTCATCAGCCGAGCGCAGTAATGATGATAGCCAATTAAAATAGCCACAAACAGCAGTTTGATATGCAACCAACCCTCTTTTAAAATATCCGGTTCAGTGCTTACTAAACCGATAGCCATTGCGATCGTCACAAACATTCCTGGGTTAGTGATGATAGAGTAAAGGCGCTTTTCCATAATTTGATACTGATTTTTCAGTATCGTTCTTGCTGGTTCAGGTTCAACGTTCGCTTCAACGTGATAGATAAAAAGACGTACTAAGTAGAATAAACCAGCGAACCAAACTACAAATCCGACAATATGAAAGGCTTTAAACCATGAATAAGCCATCAATCCTAATCTCCTTTACTTATGGTTGTGATACATTTTTAATGGTAATAAAAAGTTCACAAATGCAGGCGGGGATAACATTTATAAATTTCGCAAAAATCCCAAATTTATTTTCCACTACAGATAAATATCTATGATTTCTCTATATTTATCTGTGGGTTAATTTTTATAATATCGATTTTTGCCAAAGCTATATTCTCAATGAGCATCTTTACGACGTACAAAGGGTAAAAGGTCTTGCAAAATCACCTCATGGTAGTGTTCTTGAGGATAATGTCCAACGTTATTAAGTTTTATTAATTCGGTATTTGGTACAGAATTGGCAAAGTTTTCGGCAATGTCTACAGGTAGCCAAGGGTCAATCATACCCCATTGAATCAGAATTGGTTGTTGCCATTCTTTAAAGCCAGTTTGTATTTCTGTCATGGCTGAATCAAGCTGTAGATTGCGAATACTAGCTAAAAGACTTCGACCAGATGTAGAAGCGGTCAAAAATGGTTTTCGATAAATATCTAAATCTTTATCTCCTATGCGATAACGGCTTCCACCTTCTAGTGTCCGATCGACTAACAAGGGGTCTTGGGTCATTACTTCGCCTGCTAAAGGTAAACCCATTTGTTTAATTTTCCAGGGTAATTTGGCAGCAGTTGAAATTGGTGTATTTAAAATAGCTAAATTAGCAATTTGTTCTGGATGACGCAAAGCATATTGCAGACCTACAGAACCTAAAAAACCTTGGACAACTAAAGAAAAATGTTCAAGTTCTAGGGCTTTAATAAATCCTTCTAACGCTGTGATAAAAGCATCGGGGGTGTAAGCAAAATCTCGTTTTTCTGGTTTGGCAGAAAAGCCGTAACCAATCCAATCTGGAGCGATCGCTCTTGTCCCCTGATTCGCCAACGCAGGTATAATATGACGCCAACTGTAACTTTGTGAAACTAACCCATGTAGCAACACCACAGGCGCTAAGTCACTTCTGCCGATTGGTAAAGATTCCCGATAAAACCATTCCAGTGAATCTACATTGATTTTATGTTCTGTTATTGACACGTTATTTTCCTATATTGGGGATTGGGGATTGGGGACTGGGTACTGGGGATTGGGTACTGGGTATTGATAAGAAGAATTCAGTCCCCAGTCCCTAGTCCCCAGTCCCTAGTCCCCAGTCCCTAGTCCCCAGTCCCCAACCCCTGAGAAATAATCATCTCACGAATCGCATAAGCTGTAGCGGGTGCTAGTAAAACGCCGTTGCGATAGTGTCCGGTAGCTAAGAGGACGTTACTAAACCCTGGCAGCTTACCAATAACTGGGGCTGGGCGTCCTTCAGGGCGGGGACGTAGCCCTGACCAAGTGCGAAGAATGCTTGCTGTGGCTAATTCTGGACAAAATGCGATCGCTTGTTCTCTAACAGATTCCAGCAGTTCTTGATTTGGCGGTATCTCATCGCCATTGCTGGGAAATTCCACTGTTGCGCCTACCCAATAATCTCCACCGCCCACAGGAACAATATGAACATCATTACCCGTTATCGCTGGCTGGAAGTCGGGATTGCCTAATGGATGCCCCACACGCATTTGCAAGGCTTGCCCAAGTACGGGGCGGATATCAATTATCTGATTTAATTTTGCTGTTAGTGGTGTTGAACCTAATCCTGCTGCAATTACAAACCAATCTGCGGTTATTTTTCCTTCTGTAGTCTCAAGTTGATTGCAAAATTCAGGTATTGAGGTTGGGGCATCCAAAACAGTCACGCCAAATTTGAAAATTACACCATTTTGCTGGGCAGCCTCAACTAAACCTAAGGTGAGGGCAGTTGGATCGAGCTGGCGGTCTTGGGGAGAATAGACAACGCCAGTAATTTTTTCGTTATTAATTTGAGGACAAATATTCTGAAGTTTAGCTGTGTCCCAAATTTCTAAATCCCAGCCTTGAGAGTGGCGAACTTCTACTAGCTTTTCCCATGCTGACATCCCCTCTAGGGAAGAATCAGACAAAAGCATGAGAATTCCCTGACGATTAAAAGGAATTTTGCGACCTGTTAAAGCTGCTAACTCAGGAATCAAGGTTTCATAGCGTTGGATGCTAGTTTGTCGCATCTGCCAAGCTTTACCCTTGATTTTTTGGCTGATTGCGCCCATCAAAACGCCAAGTGCAGCGCCCGTGGAAGCTTGTGCTGGTGATTGGCGATCGCAAACTGTAATTTTCAGCCCTTTTACTAGACTCAGTTCGTAAGCGATCGCAGCCCCAACCACACCACAACCGATAATAACTACATGATTCATTGCTGTTTTGAAGCGAAGATGGGAGAGATGCGGGAGATGAGGGAACAGGGGAAGCAATTTTTACTCTCCCTCATCCCGATCATCCCCTTAGATCATCTTACATTGCGCTTAACTTGCCCCTGTGCTGGTCTTAGGAAGCAGTTCGAGGAATTTGTCAATGTCTGCGAAAGCAGCTTGGGATTGATTCAAGGCAACTAGAGGATTGCCAGCACTAGTAGCTTTATCGAGTTTAACTAGGTCTTTAAAAAAATCTCGCGTTATTTGACGTGCTGTGGGTTGGTCTTTGGGTAGAAGGTTGGGAGTGACATAAGTCAGATTCAGCTTTGCTTCTGTTATGGGCCCATGTATAAAGTTACGCACATTAATCCAATCACCTTGTTTTATTAGAGTTGTCAATTCTTCTGAGCGATCGCGCACAGCCTGAATTTCAGGAACATAAGCCTGAATTTTTTCAAGTTGTACTGCTGTGTAAGTCGGAGGTGCCACCGCAACACCAGGGCCACCACAACTAATCAGGAATGTGGCCAATAGTACTAGGAAAAATGAAAAAATCGAGCGTTGACGCACCATATATTCAACTTAATTGCTTTTGGTTTACCGATTAACAGTGTCATTTTAGATCGCTAGCGCAGTCAATCGTTCTTGTCAGCCAAGGATTTTGCAGAAAATCTTGATATTTTCTCCAAAGAGCAGAGTTCCGTCTGCTTTGGAGTAATTTTTAAGTACAATTACTTAATAGGTGTTAGGCAGTCCCAACAAGAAGCGATTTTTGGCTTCTGTTAGTAACTGAACGTGAGTTCGATGAACCTCTCCCTCCCAGCCTCCCTCTCCGAAACGGAAAAGGAGGAGTAAGGAAAAATTCCGCTTTTTGCTCCCCTCTCCGTGTCGGAGAGGAGCTGGGGGAGAGGTCAAATAAAACTTGTCGAACTCACGTTAACTGATATTGTTAGGGAAATATGATTTAGAGTTGCTAAATCTCAAAGGTCTTGATAAGCTGAAACACCAATATATATAAGCCTTCTGGCGGTTTTTCTCTCTTCACATCCCCGAAGATGCCGACGCAATATAGGAGTGTTTTTTAGTGAACGCAGCTGAACAGGCAACGAACCTTGAACTCGCCAGCAACATTGCCACGGTGGTTAATTTGTTCAAATTCGAGTTTCCTGATGCCAAATCCGATCTCAAACCCTGGAAGAATGACCCGGAAACTAGGGAGTTAGTCGATCCAGATTCTATAGATATTGGCTTTCACTTTCCTGGTATCAGCAAATCTTGGCGAAGTCGCAGTATTTTAATTCAAATCCGATTTTATCAAGATCCCATCAATCATTCCCGCCGTGCGATCGGCGTGGAGGTAGCTGGATTCGATCATCGAGGTGAAGCGTGGCGACTTTCTACGGTAGAAAACTGGAGTGTTGTCGGCGCATCTTCGCCTTCTAGTGAAATCGAGGATAAGCTCAAACAGATTTGCCGACAGATTTTAGAAGTTTTTAATAAACCAGGACTTATGCATTGAAAACCTGAAACCTAGATCCCCCCTAACCCCCCTTAAAAAGGGAGGAACGATAAAAGCCCCCTTTTTAAGGGGGTTGGGGGATCTCTTGTGCGTAAGTTTTATAAACCAACTGAATGAAATCGACTTGTGTCAGAGAAAGTAGTAAGGAATAATACAGAGGAAAGCTTTGTGTAGGCATAGCCCAACCCAGGCATCACTAGCCACCCATATCACAATGACTACTGTAATATTTGTACATGGCACAGGCATTAGGGAACTAGAATACAACGAAACTTTTCAGATAATTGAGCAAAAGATTCACGCCCAACGTCCTGATATCAAAGTTTCTCCCTGCCTTTGGGGTGTATTAGGTGCAAAATTCAATGATAATCGGGCATCAGTACCTTTGGATGATGCAACACTGGCTTTATCTCAAGGAGAAGAAGACGCAGATATTGTATTGTGGGGGCAATTATACCGCGATCCTCTGTATGAATTGCGGCTGTTGTCTTTGAAACCGATTGAGTCAGGAAATCCCTTTGGGGAAGAACCAGGGGATGTTTTACAATCTCGTGTAGCCAGTCTCACTCCGGGATCTCAACTGCAAGCTAAGTTGCAAGAGGCGGGAATTGCAGAGGTATTTGAGCCAGCACGAGAGGCGGTTATCCACAGCGAACCGTATGAACGGGCATTGCTCACAGTTTCCGAATCTGAATTGAGTGAATATTATGAACCAATAGCTAGAGCAGTTGTGGCTCAAGCAATGTTTATTAGCCAACAGCAAGAAAAATTTCCCCCCATACTCACCGATGCCCAATTGCGGGATAAAGTTGTGGAATTGCTGACTCTGGCTTTGACAGAGGCGGAGTTAGGATTGGGTGGCTGGTTATTAAAGCCATTTATTGAACTAGCACAGTACGGCGGAACAAATTATGTCAGAGGAAACCGCCTTGAGTTAACTGATAAAATTTCGCCTATGCCTGGTGATATTTTGTTGTATCAGACGCGGGGTGAAAAAATTAGGGCGTTTATCCAGCAACAAATAGAACAAGCAGAACCGCCAGTGGTTTTAATCGCCCATAGTTTGGGAGGTATCGCTTGTGTAGATTTGCTAGTGCAGCAGCAGTTGTCTCAGGTGGAATTATTGGTAACAGTTGGTTCCCAAGCACCATTTTTGTATGAGATTAACGCCCTCTACAGCTTAGAATATGGGCAGTTATTGCCAGAGCATTTCCCGCAATGGTTGAATATCTACGATTTACGGGATTTTCTTAGTTACGTGGGTAATAGAATTTTTCCTGATAGAGTGCAGGATGTGCGAGTGGATAGCAGACAACCATTTCCCCGTTCCCACGGTGCTTATTGGACAAATACCAAAACCTGGGAGGCAATTATTTCGAGGTTGCCATAATGGTTTACTTTTTACGGAATCTAGAAAACCCCTCTTCCAAAAGGCAGAAATCGGCGGTTAGAAACCGCGTCTATACAGACAAAACCCGCCTACGCGGGTTTGAAAGCCTTAATTTTCTATTAGTCCGCGTTCGCGTAGCGTTCCGAAGGAAAGGCGGACTTTGTTTATGTAGCCGCGAATTCCATTCGCTGGGGCTTGGTGCAACATCATGCAGTTGATGGCTAAACCTGAGCGGACATTTGGGTTAATTGTGGGTATTGAAAAGTACCACGAAACCGCTTGGAACGTGCCAGGTGGAGGGCCAGCCGATGACGCGCTGAAATTTGCTCATTGGCTGCATCAGCACGGTGTACCGAAGGAGAATATCCGGTTATGTTTATCAGCACTGGAAGAAAATCATCAGTTAATTGGGGAATGTGGGTTAACTGTAGAGAAGGCAACAGAGCAAAATATCTCCGACATTGTGACTAACTTTTTATCCCCAAAGTCGGGGGATTTACTCTACATTTTTTGGGCGGGACATGGTTGGATTACCTCAGAACGAGAGCGGAGGTTGTTTTGTGCCGATGCGAATGAACGGAATTACCAGAACTTAAATTTTAATTCTTTATTAGTTTATTTGGCTTCAGATAAATTTCAGATTCGTAATCATATTTGTATTGTTGATACCTGTGCTAATTTTCCTTTATTGCTACGAGGCCAATCAGGTGAATTACCTGGGAAAACTTTTTTTAGTGGACAGCCAAGGAAAGATAGTCAACAATTTGTTTTACTGGCTACGCGGGAAGGAGAGACAGCAAAGGTAAATTCTGAAAATAAAACAGGATACTTTTCTCAAGCAGTGCGGGAGGCTTTAGCCGCAGCTAATGGGAATTTTCCCCCGAATATGAAGGAAGTTACTGAGGCAGTTAAGCAACGATTTACCAGTTTAGATAAAAAACAACTGCCGACTTATTTTTATTCTCGCAGTTGGGATGGAGATATTGAAAAATCTCATTTCAACCCGTTTGATATTCCGCATAATATCCCACAGAGTCAAGCTCGTAAGTTTGTTGGGAGGGATGAGCAAATAGAAGAATTGCATCAGAAGCTGCAAGCAAATGATGTTGTGGCTATTACCGATGTGACTGGGCAAGGTGGCGTGGGTAAAACAGAGTTAGCTATTCAATACTCAGAGCAATATTTGGGAGATTATTCTGGCGGGTGTTGTTGGTTAAATCCCCAAGAAACTGATTTGGGAACCCAGCTATTAGAGTTTGGTATCTCCAAAAAGTTTTTTGATTTCAAGATTTTTGAATCTCTTCAACAATTCAGCCCTGCGGGTAGAGTTTTCTATTGCTGGGATAACTGGCAAGATGGCAAAGTTTTATTAGTCTTTGATGATGTCAAAGACTGGAAGCAAATTCAATCCTATCTACCACTCCAAGGTTCTCGATTTAAGGTGTTAATTACCACTCGTCAAAACACAGGGTTAACATATCCATCACTGCCGTTAGGTGAATTGTCACCAGATGCAGCCTTAGAATTATTAACAACCCTGCTGGGAAAAGATAGCGTTGAAAAGGAATTAGAGTTTGCTAAAAGACTTTGCCGATTTGTGGATTATGTACCTATTGGACTTTACCAAATAGCAGCACAGTGCCGAGAGCCAGGGAGAGTATTATGCTAGCAGACATTCTCGCACAGCTAGAAAAGCAAGCATCAGCAGGCGAGTCTGGTGTAGCAGTAGCTTTTGAGTTGAATTGGCAAAACTTGGAACCAGAGGCGCAAAAATTGGCTTGTCTGTTGAGTTTATTTGCCTTGGCTCCTATTCCTTGGTCTTTGGTAGAATCAACAGCAAGTGCTAGCCATTTGGAATTTGACTTTAAAGCTAACTGCACCGTTTTAGTTGAGCGTTATTTGCTGCAAGAATTGGCAGAGGACACCTACCAAGTTCATGATCGCATTCAGGAATTATTGCGGCAGAAGTTAGAAGAGTTAACTGAAGCTAATGAACTCAAGCGCGGCTTTTGTCAAGCGATGGTAGCCGTAGCGCGAAGTATTCCTCAGACACCTACATTGATAGAATTTGCTGAAGCAACCCTGGCTATCCCTCACCTTGGAGAAACTGCCACAGTTTACCAAGCTTGGTTAAGCGATGATGATTTAATCTCACCTTTTTTGGGCTTGGGTAGATTTTACCAAAGTCAGGGAGGCTACGCACAAGCCTTACCTTGGTACGAACAAAGTTTATCAGCTGCTAGAAAACGTTTTGAGGATGAACACCCCTCTGTGGCAACTAGTCTGAACAATTTGGCATTACTCTACGATTCACAGGGAAGGTACAGTGATGCCGAACCTTTGTATATCCAAGCTTTGGAGATGACAAAACGTATGCTGGGGGATGAACACCCCTCTGTGGCAACTAGCCTGAACAATTTGGCAGAACTTTACCGTTCACAGGGAAGGTATAGTGATGCCGAACCTTTGTATATCCAAGCTTTGGAGATGACAAAACGCCTGCTTGGGGATGAACACCCCTCTGTGGCAACTTGCCTGAATAATTTGGCAGCACTCTACTATTCAGAGGAAAGGTACAATGATGCCGAACCTTTGTACATCCAAGCTTTGGAGATGACAAAACGCCTGCTTGGGGATGAACACCCCTCTGTGGCAATTAGCCTGAACAATTTGGCAGCACTCTACGATTCACAGGGAAGATACAGTGAAGCTGAACCTTTGTACATCCAAGCTTTGACGATGAGAAAACATTTTCTGGGAGATGAACACCCTTCTGTGGCAACTAGCCTGAACAATTTGGCAGAACTTTACCGTTCACAGGGAAGGTATAGTGATGCCGAACCTTTGTATATCCAAGCTTTGGAGATGACAAAACGCCTGCTTGGGGATGAACACCCCTCTGTGGCAATTAGCCTGAACAATTTGGCAGCACTCTACGATTCACAGGGAAGATACAGTGAAGCTGAACCTTTGTACATCCAAGCTTTGACGATGAAAAAACGCCTGCTGGGGGATGAACACCCTTCTGTGGCAACTAGTCTGAACAATTTGGCATTACTCTACAAATCACAGGGAAGGTATAGTGATGCAGAACCTTTGTACATCCAAGCTTTGGCGATCGCTGAACAACGGTTGGCAGCAAATCATACCTCTACAATAAGCATTGGCGAAATTCGGCAAGACTTGCGGCGGAATCGTCAGCCTTGGTTCAGGAGAATGGTTGCTTTTGTCTCCCGTTGGTTTCAGTAATTTAGGTAATCTGTATCCGTTGCATTACCTGTCTGGGATTCAAATCCTAGTCTAATAAGTAGGCAACATAATTAATTACACAATGTCATTGCAAATGCAGTGAAGCAAAATAATGCGATCGCACAACCTAAAACTACTTCTCTACGATATGCTTTGCGAAGAGTGCGATCGCAATAGCTGTAAATATTTTTGTTTATCTAGTTAATGAGTCTCTGAACTCCGTGAACGAGTATTTTAGCTCCGTCAACGAGGCTTTTATCTCCGTCAACGAGGCTTTTATCTCCGTCAACGAGTATTTTATCTCCGTCAACGAGTATTTTAGCTCCGTTAACGAGGCTTTTATCTCCGTCAACGAGTATTTTAGCTCCGTTAACGAGTATTTTAGCTCCGTTAACGAGTATTTTATCTCCGTCAACGAGTATTTTAGCTCCGTTAACGAGTATTTTATCTCCGTTCACGAGTATTTTAGCTTCGTTCACGAGGCTTTTATTTCCGTTAACGGGTTATAGAGATAACGATCGTGGTTAATTGCACCATCTTTTACATCACATTCCATAGGATTTGAACCTAAATCCCAAATAGAAGATGTTTGTTTAATACTAGTAATAATAATTTTTCCATTTTCTTGAATAATTTCAAACTCTTGGTTTTCTCCTAATAGTTCTTTAGGGATTAATAAGCCTTTTTCTGTTGCTGTTAATTTCATGTTAATTACCTCAATTGATTTTGTAAGTTAATCAAATGAATTTGCTTTAGGGCGGGCAAGATGCCATTAGTGTCAACTTAAGGTTAAAACCCATTTGTCAACGATAGGTTTTGTTAGGAACGAAGTATAAAGGTGAACTTTTTTCTGACTTTTATACGCAAGCTGGGAGTGATGCTAATAAACAAAGCATTAATAGTCCCTGAAAAAGTTCGTTTTTTGTCCCTTTCAAACCAAATTGTTAAGCATAAATGCTTATTGATATAGGAAGTTTGAGCTTAACTTGACACCTATGGCAAGATGCCCACCCCACAAAATTGGATAAGGCTTACCAGTTACCTACAGGTTGAGCAGTAGCACCCAGCATTGAGGGATCGATTGAAATGCCCAATCCTTCAGCTACACGACGACCATAAGAAACATCTGCCCGGAAGAAGTGGCAAAGTTGGCGCATTTGGATGTCTTCCCTTGCTTGAGAAAGACTACCGACAATATTTTTTGCCAGACGCTCTTGCTGTTCAGGAGTTAGTAAGCGATACAGATTACCTGCTTGCGTATAATCGTCGTTTCCTTCACGATGACTGTAACGATCGACTGTGACATCGCCTAAATGATTAGGTGGTTCTGCATAAGCTGGATTTTCTTTGGGCGTACCCTCAGCACTATTCGGTTCATAGTTAGGAACGCTACCGCCGTTGTTCCCCGATGCCATAAAGCCATCTCGCTGATAATACATCACTGGACATTTGGGCTGGTTAACGGGTAGTTGCTGATAGTTACCACCCAAGCGATACCGTTGAGCATCTGGGTAAGAAAAAATTCGAGCTTGCAGCATTTTGTCTGGAGAGAAACTAATGCCAGGAACCACCGCACTAGGGCTAAAAGCGGCTTGCTCAACTTCGGCGAAATAATTCTCAGGGTTACGATTTAACTCTAATATCCCGACTTCAATTAAAGGATATTCTCCTTGTTTCCAAACTTTGGTCAAGTCAAAAGGATTATCAGGATGTTTTTCCGCTTGCTCCTCGGTCATCACCTGAATACACATCCGCCACTTAGGATAGTCACCTTGAGCGATCGCTTCAAACAAATCGTGAGTCGCATGATCGGGATCTTCGCCCTTAATCTTAGCCGATTCTTCCTCTGTCAAGGTTTGATGCCCTTGCAGAGTCTTAAAGTGAAATTTACACCAAACGCGATCGCCTTCAGCATTAATTAAGCTGAAAGTATGGCTACCAAAGCCGTCCATGTGGCGATGGGTTTTGGGAACTCCCCGATCTGAAAACAGGATCGTCACTTGGTGAAGCGATTCTGGACTGAGTGACCAAAAATCCCACTTTGCATTCTGGTCTTTGCAATTGGTTTGGGGATTACGCTTTTGGGTATGGATAAAATCAGGAAACTTCAAAGGGTCGCGGATGAAGAAAATAGGGGTATTGTTACCTACAAGATCCCAGTTGCCCTCCTCAGTATAAAACTTGAGGGAAAAACCTCTAGGGTCGCGCTCGGCATCTGCTGAACCTTTTTCTCCTCCGACTGTAGAGAAACGCAAGAGAAGTTCCGTTTTCTTACCAATTTCAGAAAAAAGTTTGGCTTTACTGTAGCGGGTAATGTCATTGGTAATAGTCAAAGTACCGTGAGCCGCCGCACCTTTAGCGTGGACAACTCTTTCAGGAATACGTTCTCTGTTGAAATGAGCCAGCTTTTCTATCAGGTGGAAATCCTGGATTAATACAGGGCCACGCGCTCCAGCCGTGAGTGAGTTCTGATTATCGCTAACTGGAATACCGTCAGCAGTTGTCAATTTTTGGTGTTCAGTCATGGGTAAAGAAGCTCTCCATTAAGTTACTCAGATTGCCCACAGTACATTTTAGTCAGTAGATTGACGGATGCCTACTGATACAACAATCTAATTCATAGTCATAACGACTTTATATATAAAACATACTCGATATGATTATGAATTACAAGGAATTTTTTTGTATTTTGGTAAGATGTAGAGACGATATATCGGCTCTATACTGCCTTTCAGGTATTTAAATGTTTGAGAATCAACGAGCAAACATCTGTCGGCTCAATTTGATGTTTATTAACTAGGTGAGTTTGATGAGTGATAAATAGAGGCCCTTCATCTGGAGAAGTGGTGATATTACCGTGAGAGCCACGCACCAGGGAAGCATCCAGAGGGATCACATCCATTAAGTAGCGAAAACCTAGTTGTTTCTTAAGTAACTTGAGAGCAATTTTTCCTTGAGGAAATTTTATTTGCGGATCGAGGAACAGTTCTACAGGATCGTAACCAGGTTTGCGGTGGATATCTACAGTTCTAGCAAAATCAGGCGCTTTCGCATCATCAAGCCAATAATAATAGGTAAACCAAGCGTCAGATTGTGCGATCGCTACCAACTCACCCGATCTAGGATGATCGAGATGGTAGGCTTGTTTTCCCTGTTCATCCAATACCTGCGCTACGCCTTCAGTCGCTTCTAAAAGCGATCGCACTTTCGAGATATACGCTGGATCGTTGACATATACATGAGCAATTTGGTGATCGGCAACGGCAAAGGCAATGCTAGCCCCAAAATCGAGCAGTTCTCGCCCTAATTCTTCTCGGATAGCTATTAAACCGTTTTCTCGTAGTACGCGGTTCAAATCCACCGCTTTAGAAACTGACGTAATGCCATATTCAGAAAGAATAACTACCTGAATATTACGTGCTTGATAATATTCAATTAAATCGCCACAAACAGCATCAATTTCTTGCAAATCTGCTTGAATTTGTGTTTGATTGTTACCAAATTTTTGCAGACAGTAATCTAAATGTGGTAAATAAACCAGTGATAATGTCGGGCTGTAACGTTCCTCAATCCATTTTGCCGAATTGGCAATCCATTGGCTAGAACTAATGGAAGTTTTTGGGCCCCAGAAATCGAACAAAGGGAAATTTCCTAAATCAGATTGAATTTGCGATCGCACATCACTAGGATGGGTATAAATATCAGGTAATTTTCTCCCATCTGCGGGATACATTGGGCGCGGCGTAATCGCATAATCTGCTGTAGAGTACATGTTGTACCACCAAAAAAGGTTGGCACAAGTGAAATTTGGATCAATTGATTTAGCTATTTCCCAAACTTTGGGAGCCTGCACTAGTTTATTAGACTGCCGCCAAAACTTCACTTCACATTCATCACGGAAGTACCAACCATTAGCGACAATTCCATGTTCATCAGGCAATTTTCCTGTTAAATAAGTAGCCTGAACTGAACAAGTTACAGCAGGTAACACTTTTTTGATGGAAGCTACCTGTCCTTTAGCAGCCCAAGAAGATAAAAACGGCGTGTTTTCTCCTAGTAAGCTGGGCGTTAACCCCACGACATTTAGAACAACTGTTTTTTTCATAAACTTAGTTTCTTATTAATTTGCGACGAATTCTTTTAATACCCACTCATATTCACGCTGAATAGAAGTCAGCATATCTATCTTCATTTCTGACGGCAATACATCCCAAGTGTAAGTTTCAATTTCTAAATGTGAACAAGCATTATTTGTCTGAAGTAGCTGTAAAACAGTAGCAATGTCATCTTGCGTAGATTGCAATATTTGATAATCATGAATAAAAATTGGGACATGGAAGTGAGTACGCCATTCTTCAGCTAGAGATTGCTCTAAATGTGGTAATGCAGTTATTAAGTCATGATAATGATGCAGTGTATCATCGCTGCGACGTTCTATTACCTGGTGAAGATAGGTAGATTCTGCAAAAGGACGTAAACGCTCAACTATCAAACTACGCTTCTCAACCTCAGCAGGTATTTTTACTTTAATTGCAGCGCTGATTTGAATTTTTCCAATTTTAATTCCTGCCGATTGCAAACGTGCAAATACAGAAGCTGGCTGCTCATATTCAACGGAAAAATGGCAGGTATCATAGCAAATGCGAACGTGTTCTAGGAATTTAGTCTCTGCTAAATTCTGCTCAATATTTAATTTTTCTGATAAATAACTACCACCGATTGGCAATAAACAATTTTGATAGAAGTCAATTACTTCTGAGGTGTTTTCAATTAAACCATCAGGCTCAGGTTCTAAATCAATATGGAGTATCTTTCCTGTTTCTTCGCAGATGCGAATCATTTCTACAACAACAGATGCGATGTTCAAACAACTCTTTTTCAAAACAGTCTCGAAAGTTGCTTGGTCTTTTACCCACCAAGGTTTATAGGATAATGGTAGTGTAGAAATTCCGCCATCAAGTTCTTGGGGTAATAGACTAGCTAAAATATGTGCCAAGTTTAATGTATAATTAACCCGTTCTTGTGTAGACCAATCTGGTGCATAAACTTGGTCTTTTACCACCTGTCGATGAAATCCGCCATAAGGGAATCCGTTTAAGGTGAAAACATATAAATCTTGTTGAGTTAGCCAAGTTTTAAATTGAGCTAAATTATTACTTTCTAAAAGTTGTTTTGCAGCAACATCTGCTAACCTCAAGCCAATACCAAAAGGTTCTGTCGGCGATAAACGTGATTTGAGTTCGGGAATATACTTTTCTAAATTCGTGAAAACCTCTAGCCAACTTTCACCAGGATGAATATTGCTGCAATAAGTTAAGTGAAAATTGTTGTTCGTAATTTTCATTTTCTAGCTCTATCCCTTGTTTATGTAATTTGTTTTATTTGGCTTAAACTATTTCACAAAATACTTGCTAGATATTCATAGTTAGGGGCGCATAGATGTGCGCCCCTACAGCCGATTAATGGTATTACTGGGTGTATACATTCAAATTTAAGTAACAGCAAATACTTTTGCTAACTTCATCGAAATGGGTAACAAGATTAGAACTAATAAACCGTAATACAAACCAGCAAAACCAGATGCAATGGTTGCATCTAAGACTATTAGAGATAAAACGCCTATTTTCACGGCATTTCGGATGTTTTCAGCTATCGGTTCGCGCGCCGCTTTGATAAAGTTAGGCAAGATTCTGATAGCTAAGAAAATAGCGAATGGTAAGGCTGCGATCGCTGTATAATCTTCTAATAATCCTAAAGCTAAAACTGCTGTCAAAACTGTTGCAATTAGCAGTAATGCAAGTACTCCTGTAATCTTCTTACCTCCGTGAACTTCACCCTGACTAATTGCAGTGATAGCAGCAATATAAAGAATAGGAATCAACGCTAAATACCAGCGTTCTCCGATTATTTCTGGTACAGCACTTACGCCTAATAATAAGTTACTGCCACGACACAAACCCATATTTAAAGGGCCGAAAAAAGGATGATGTTTGGCGAGTGAGTTATAGAGGAGGCATGAAAGAGTGATAAAAATAGCGATCGCAGCACTCAACAATGATACTTGAAATGCAGCTAAAATCCCAATCGCAAACAGTATACTCCCCAATAAAGTAGCATTTTGACTAGATACGCGACCACTAGGAATTGCTCTATTTGGGCGCTCTTTTGCATCTAATTCTGCATCAAAAACATCGTTAAAAACTATACCGCCGCCATATAAACCAGTTGTAGCCAATAACAACCAAGTTAATGGAATTAATATGGCAACACTTGCTTCACCATTAATTAATTTAGTAAAAATTATTCCAGAGCCAGAAGCAGCAAAACCAAGAAGAATATCCGCCCAAGCAGTAACAATATTAGCAGGACGCATCAATTCCAAATAACCCCGCCAGCTTTGAAAATTTAAGCTTGCAACATTCACTTATCTGCCTCCATGCCTAGTAATTTCTCAAAATAAACCGCATATCACAAATGAATTAGATATTTATGCAATTCCTCTTCCTCAGTACAGACGCGATTAATCGCGTCTCTCCGCCATTTTCTATTCAATCAACACAAAATCTGAAACTGATTTGATTCCTGGTTCCTGTCCCCGCAGCACAGAATTACCACTGAACAACTGGCGTTGATCGACAGATTGCGGATTGAGCCAATCTGAAGCTTGCATCTGCCCAGTTTGACTGTAAGCAGCAAGGGCATTTTCATAACAAACTGCTTGCACATGTTCTTCAGGAATGCCCCTATCTAACATCAACTGAGCAGTTTTTGGGACTGCCAAAGGATCGCTAATACCCCAATCAGCACTACTATCTACAATGATGCGATCGCATCCATACTTGCGGACAACTTCAACCATCCTGGCGTTACCCATCTTCGTTTGTGGGTAAATCGTAAAAGCTGCCCAAAAACCGCGTCCTAATACTTCTTCAACAGTTTCTTCGTTGTTGTGGTCGATAACTACTTGTGAAGGATCTAAACCATATTCAATACAGCGATCCATACTCCGACTAGCACCCGCCTTTTTATTTCGGTGAGGAGTATGAATTAGTACCAACGTATCAAGTTCTTTGGCTAATTCTAACTGTTGACAAAAGTACTTATCTTCTGCTTCTGTCATATCGTCATAGCCAATTTCACCAATGGCAACAACTCCTTCTTTACAGGCATAAAGTGGTAGCAGTTCCATAACTTCATCTGCTAGCGCTTCGTTATTAGCTTCTTTCGGATTTAAGCCGATTGTGCAGTAGTGTTGGATGCCAAACTGACTAGCACGAAACCGTTCCCAGCCTACAAGACTACTGAAGTAGTCTTTAAATGAGCCAGCGTTGGTTCGGGGTTGTCCTAACCAAAAGGCTGGTTCAATAACGGCGACAATTCCATATTCCCGCATTACTAAGTAATCGTAAGTAGTACGGGAACACATGTGAATGTGAGGATCGATGAACATCATGGTTTTAATGATTGGGCATTGAGTATGGGGCATTGGGCATGAGGCATTGAGTATGGGGCATGGGGCATTGGGCATTTTCCTTGTCCTCCTCGTCTCCCACGTCTCCCTTGTACAGACGCGATTAATTACGTCTCTCCCCAGTCCCTTTTATTTGTAAACAAAGAGGCGTTAGCGCAGCTCGCCGCAGGCATCGCGGCTAAAACTGCTCCAAGTCAGATTACCTTGTTGAATGGATGACTGTAAATCTGGGTAATAAGAAAGTAATGCTTGCGCTTGGGGTAAAGAAGACTCAGCACAAGCTAACGCTGCTGCTTCTTGCTCGTGTATATCCCCATTAGCCAGTACTTTTTCTAAATCTGTGATGATGGCACTATCGGCAAACCGCCCTACAGACCGCCAAAGTTCTGGCGTAACTGAGCGTTTAGCTGCCCAACGTTCATGGGCATAGTCTGCCAACATTCTCGCCAATTCTGGGTTAGCACGCCGATCTAGACCCCAAATCAGATGCAACGGACTGCCGACAAACACAGCCTTCAGTACCATCTGATTCCAAGCAGCATTATCTAAGTAATTTGCTGGATAAGGGTTACGCAGTGCTATAGCTTGAAATACATTACTCATATTGCTGCGAATTCCCTCAGCAGTACGGTGGCGATGTAATTCTGGATGTGGTAAAAGCGGCAAACTTTGATAAAGGACAACTAACTCCCCCATATCGGCAGTGGAGAAGACTTGATCAAGCGATCGCACATACCTCTGGGGATCATGGTGGGGCAAAGCTAAAAGCAAGAGTGTGCGACCTGCTTGATCTACACTCCAATGACCAGGATACCAACCGGGAATCACATCCTGTGCTGCTTCCAAGTCCTGGAATGTTAGCTGCAAATCCTCTTTACCTAGATAACGCGGCACAGCACTAAAAGCCGTAAAAAACACTCGTTCCGCAGCGCTGTTAGCAATCTGCGCCTGCTTCTGTTCCAACCAAGCAAAAGCTTTTTCTGAAACAGACTTTAACAGCCAGTGATGCAGTAACTTGTTTACTTTACTCATGATAAATTCAGGAGAAGTTGTCCAACTTTTTTGTGACAACCAAGTATAAAATCTACCACTAAACTTGATATTTTGGGTTTGAAGCAGTTAAATAATATACTACTAAGATCATAACTTTACTGAATCTATAAAAATCTCCTGACTTTAAAGAAGATACTGTAAAGATACGATTTTGATTAGATAAATTCTCAAACTATCTTACGGAAAAAACTTAGAATTCTATGTAATAATGATATGAATTGCCAACCTTAGACATAAAGTTTAGGCAAAAATAAAAACTATTATCTAATGTTATTATTCATTTTATCTACTAAGTGAAGACGCTTCAAAAGAATGATTTATTTAGTAACTAGATTTGTCTAGTAAACTATTTAAACATTTGAGGCGTTTCATTGATAATGGTACTATTTTTGCTGCCAATAAAAATTGTAGTAATTCATCTATTTACAGTTACTTAAAAAGCAATAATATTCAAATGGCTATTCAACAAAAAACCGCTCTTAATCTGCAACCAATTAACCAATGTGTCCGTGTGACCTTCAATTATGATGTTCACTTCACTAAAGGTTTATTTCAGTTAGATAATCCTTTACTTGCACAAGTGATTGCCGCAGATAGAGAGACAACTCCAAAACGAGTGCTAGCAGTGGTAGATGCAGGATTGTTGCAGTCCGAAGATGGGTTGCTAAAAAAATTATCAGCCTATGCCCAGCGTTATGAAGATGTGCTAACACTAAGCGGTGAACCGATAGTAGTGCCGGGTGGAGAAACAGTTAAGAATGATTCTCGATTTATAGAGCAAATTCATCAACAGATCAATGCATCTGGATTGTGCCGTCACTCCTACGTTTTAGCAATTGGAGGTGGAGCCGTCCTAGACATGGCAGGATACGCAGCAACAACGGCTCACCGAGGAATTCGGCTGTTACGAGTACCGACAACAGTATTAGGGCAAAACGATTCTGGTGTAGGGGTAAAGAACGGAATCAATGCCTTCGGTAAGAAAAACTTTTTGGGTACATTCATGCCACCTTATGCTGTCTTGAATGACTTTGATTTTCTTACTAGCCTCGACGATCGAGATTGGCGATCGGGTATTGCAGAAGCGGTGAAAGTAGCGCTAATTAAAGATGCAGATTTCTTCGATTTCATTATGACTAATGCTGAGAAATTGGCTAATCGAGATATGGACATAATGGAAAGACTGATTTATCGCTGTTCTCAGTTGCACTTAGAGCATATTGCTGGTAGCGGCGATCCCTTTGAAATGGGTTCATCACGTCCTTTAGATTTTGGACACTGGGCTGCTCACAAACTGGAGCATTTAACTAATTACAGCTTACGTCATGGTGAAGCTGTAGCGATCGGCATTGCTTTAGACACCACCTATTCATATTTAACAGGGCAACTCTTGCAATCAGAATGGCAAAGGGCTTTAACTACACTCAAAAAATTAGGCTTTACTTTGTACGTATCAGCACTGACAGAGCAGTTAGATCAACTAGACCATCCGCATTGTCTATTTAGGGGGCTGACCGAGTTCCGTGAACACTTGGGAGGACAATTAACAATTACCCTTCTACAAGGAATTGGAGAGGGAATAGAAGTTAACCAGGTGGATTTGTCTTTGTATAGAGATGCTATTTTGATGCTGCAAGATTGGGAACTTTTGCATTAATTCTCCATTGGGTGCAATTACCAGAAGCGATGTTTAACAACAAGCCCAGAGGTGGAGAGTAACATTTTCTTCACCTTTGCCTAATTGCGATTATTTTATTCTGCAAAAATATAGCTGAATTTTTACGGCGATCGCTACTTCGTGGTTCGGAATTGCAAAATACTTTTTAGTTCCTCTTCTTCTTCGTTGAGAACGTGGTAAGTTTCTCAACATGAAAAGCTAGTTGTTGACTTATCAGGTGCTTATATCTCGGAGGATAAATATACAGCATCGGTTGGTATATGAGGTCATCGAATTCGAGCAAGTAGTCAAGATAATTCGCATGTGGACGCATTACGAGTAAGTTATCTCCTCAACCCACCTTGGTGTTCACAATGAAAACCTCGATTCTCCCAAGCTTGCATATCTACATCAGTAAGTCTTGTCACATTTGAGCATTGCGGTTGAATAATTTGACTTAAAATCGCCCAAAATAAGCTGCGTGTTACATCTAATCCAGTTTTGAGCCAAGATTCACTATTACCAGGAACACCCAACTCCTGAACAATCTCTGACTCTACCCAAATACCATGAGCGCCCAAAAGAATCTGTGCTATCCATTTGGCTCTAGGTAAGTGACTTGGCGAGGTAATCAACATGACTTTATGCACTCCCCAACGCCGCAAAATTGGAATACCATAATAAAAATTTTCAAAGGTAGAATTCGCACAGTTTTCTAACCAAACGTTTTGTAACCCTGCTAATTCCGCCTGAAAAATTAACCATATACAGGGGTCTGGGGAACCATGAGAAATTAAAATTGGGGTTTGCGGGTATTGTTTTGCTTGTTGGGCAACATAAGTTTCTCGGCGAATACTGCCACCAAGCACAAAGAAGGCATCTACATTTGGCTGCGAATAAGCAAAAACTAAGGTTATAGTAGTAAAAATCAGCCAAGCACCCAAGACAACGTACAATACACCAGTTAGTTTTTGTAACAATTGCCACAGATTAGCAGAATGTTTTTTAATAGAAATTAATGATTTGATGGTAAATTTGCGTTTCATGACTTCGGTAAGAAAAGCTGATTTAATAGCTGTCTAACAGTGCTACAATTCAGTGAGCAAAGTGCTATCTTATGAAAGTAATCTAGAATGCAAACATGACGCTAATCAAAGTGTCACATGGTCAGTATACCCTTCCGGAGAAGACTAACAAACTGAGAAATGATTGTTAATAACTAATGCGGCATTTTGGCATCATTTAAGCATAAAAATGATGAAGGAGCATAGTTGATTTTGGGGTATAAAAACTTAAAAATTTCTGGAAAGCCTGATTGCTAAACTGTCAACAACACAATTATTCCAGCTAAAGTATACATGAACCAATCTGCGAAAAGTTACTCACCGCTCCAAGTAGCCTTGATTGGTGGAGCGATCGCCACAACAGCTACGATGTCTGTATTCGGTCCTGCTTGGACTCGTGGTGTCCGTGCTGCTCTAGCCCTACAAGACAGCCCGAAAGTGATAGTTGACCAAGTTTGGCAACTGGTGAATCATGAATATGTTGATGGTAAATTTAATCAACAAGATTGGCAAGCAACCAGGCAAAGCCTGTTGAGCAAAGACTATTCTTCTAAGGAAGAAGCTTATGCTGCCATCCGCGAAGCTTTGCAAAAGTTGGGAGATCCTTACACTCGGTTTATGGATCCCCAACAGTTTGAAGCCTTGACTAGCCAAACATCTGGGGAAGTCTCTGGCATTGGCATTCGGATGGAAGTGAACGAAAAAACTCAGCGGCTCACCGTTGTCGAAGCCATAGAAAATTCTCCGGCGCTGAAAGCTGGGATCAAAGCAGGCGATGAAATTTTGGCTATTGACGGCAAACCCACTCTCAAAATGAAAGTGGATGACGCCTCCAAGCTAATCCGTGGCAAAGCGGGTACTCCTATCAAACTAAAGCTGGGACGGGCGGGGCAAAATGCCTTTGATTTAAAACTGACGAGGGCAAGTATTGAAGTCCCAACGGTACGCTATACCCTCAAACAAGAAGGGAATCGCCGCGTTGGCTATATTCGTTTGCGAGAATTTAGCGCCCACGCAGCAGACCAAATGCAACGAGCCATCCGCGATTTGAACACTAAGAAAGTTGATTCTTATGTCTTGGATTTGCGAGGAAATCCTGGCGGTTTGTTGCAGGCGAGCATTGAAATCGCTCGGATGTGGTATGATAACGGCGGAATTGTCAAGACAATAGACCGTGTGGGCACCAGTGAAGAAACTAAAGCCAATCGCACTGCTCTAACAAATCGTCCTTTGGCGGTCTTAGTAGATGGTAATTCAGCTAGTGCTAGCGAAATCCTCACAGGAGCGCTCAAGGATAATAAGCGAGCGGTAGTTGTAGGTGGTCAAACCTTTGGCAAGGCTTTAGTGCAGTCAGTTCATGAACTCGCAGATGGTTCCGGCTTGGCTGTCACCATAGCCCATTACTACACCCCGGCGGGAACGGATATTAACCATAAAGGGATTGCCCCAGATATCAAGCTAGACTTGACAGAGGCGCAGGAGCGTCAGTTAGCTTCTAATCCAGATTTAATCGGAACTAAGAGCGATCCGCAATATGCCCGTGCGATCGCAATTTTATCAAATAACAACTTTGCCCAGCCGCCAGCAAATCAACCGACTCGACCCATGAGCCGCGCTGGTGACTTGAAATTTTAGGTGAGTGATTTGTTACCAAGTGTTCATATATTCCCAAATTCGGATTTTTGGATTTATGGAAACTGCTTGATATTACCGTTCCAAGATTTTGATTTGGGAATACTAGCTAGTAATCCCATCTCCAAAATCTCAGATTTATGAATCATCAGCCAGTTGATGCAACCACCGCCACCAGCTTTTTACCAAAGGTGTCGGTGGTTGTTCCTATTTATAACGGTGAGGCGGATTTACCAGAGTTAATCAATTGTCTGTTGTCTCAAACTTACCCAAAAGACCGGGTAGAGTACTTGTTGGTGGACAATAATAGTAGCGATCGCACTCTCACCATGCTCAAAACATCTGCTGAAAATTGCCCAATGACAATTCGCCCTTGGAGCGAAACCCAAATTCAAAGCTCCTACGCTGCTCGTAATACTGGGATTCGCGCCGCTACGGGGGAAATTATCGTTTTTACCGATGCAGATTGCCGTCCACAACCGCAATGGGTAGATGCATTAATTCAGCCTTTTGTCAACAAAGAAGTGATAATTGTCGCTGGGGAAATTTTGGCACTACCAGGCACAACTCTGCTAGAACAACACGCAGACCGTGAAGAAACTTTGTCGCAAAAGCATACCCTTAAACATTCCTTTCGTCCCTATGGTCAAACGGCTAATTTGGCGATTCGACGCATAGCCTTAGAAAAAGCGGGTTTATTTCGTCCCTATCTTACCACTGGTGGCGATGCCGATATTTGTTGGCGGATTTTGGGAGAAAACATCGGGCGTTTGGAATTTGCCCCAAATGCGATCGTTCAGCACCGCCACCGCGCTACACTTCAAGAACTGCAAAATCAATGGCGGCGCTATGGACGCTCAAATCGCTATCTGCACGAACTGCACGGTGTCGATTTAATGCGAGAGATGACACCCAGAGAATACGGCTATCGTTTGGCACGTTGGTTATTGAAGGAAGTACCAAGAGATATTAAAAAGGCGATAGCGGGTCAAGCCACCCTTGTAGATTTATTAAATACTCCCATTGGTTTGTTCACCGCTAGGGCGCGGACTGCTGGGCAAAGAGACGCCAAGCTGCCAGAAAATGCCAAGAGAATCGATCGACTGTAACAATATTAGTAGTGCGTCAAGCCAACTAGGCTGGGTGAGATGTCTGGGTTAACCGCTCCATCTTTCTCCGTGCATCTGTTCCTTTAACCACGGCTTGACATCGTTTATTTAATTGTTTTGGTTAGCGATGTCTAGCGACAAGCCGCTCCGCATCTACGCAGTTTTATGCTGACTCTGGACTCAAATTTACAGTATACTTTTTTGCTTTAATTACATACTTACCCAGACTTAAATTAGCTTATCAAAAATCCGTGTCACCAAGCATTGTTGGCTTCACGGACTACTAGTTATCTTGTGCGATCGCATTAGCTTGAGTACATCAGTTAAATTAATAAAAAAGCTCGGATCGATGAATCAAAGCCTAAGTGCTGCTCCCACCCTGGAAGAACACACTCATGAAAATCCTGTTATTACCAAACCCCAGTTATTTGCGAAGCAATTAATTGTCCTTGTTTTGGAAATGCTTCTAGCATTACCTTTGGGTTTACTCCTGGCAAAGTTCCAAATTGGCAGGATTGCCTGGATATTTGGCGGGATTGCCGCTGGTACAGTGGTTCTTCAAGGATGTCGAATTTTTTATCAATATTCCCCCCAACCTAACCGCACTGCGAGAAAAGTGGGAATGGCACTTGTAGGCTTAACTGTCGGCGCTTCCAATGCCCACAGTAATCTAGCTAGTGTTGCTTCTGGTATTCCCATATTTATTTTTCTTACCTTGTTTCTGCTGCTGAGTGGAAGTTGCATTGGTTACATTTACTCCCGCCTCAGCAAAACCAACATATTGACAGCAATGCTAGCTACAGTTCCTGGTGGTGTAGGAATTATGGCAGCGATCGCCGCCGATTACAATAAAAATGTTAGCTTGGTTGCCCTAGTTCAGGCGATTCGCGTCACCTCAGTAGTTGTTCTAATTCCCTTCATTGTGAGAACATCATCTGGTAATTACTATCCTCAAACA
Source organism: Nostoc sp. JL34 (assembly GCF_017114945.1). Taxonomy (GTDB): domain Bacteria; phylum Cyanobacteriota; class Cyanobacteriia; order Cyanobacteriales; family Nostocaceae; genus Nostoc. The sequence goes on along the minus strand of NZ_JABXKQ010000128.1, from coordinate 29,233 downwards.
CTCCCAATCAACAGTGCTTGGCTCAACCTCGATCCATCTCAACTAGGATTACTTTTGGTAGTACTGGTAATCACTGGATTAGTAGTTTATCCAGCTATATTATTTAAAATTCCTGCTGGCGATTTCTTTGGTGCATTGTTGATTGGTATTGGGTTTAATCCTTTGCTACATTGGCTGCCTTTTGTGGGTGATATTAGCTTTAGTCCACCGCCAATAATAAACTTATTGGGTCAAATGCTCCTGGGAATTACTGTTGGTGAGTATTGGGGAGACAAACCCAACTTTAAAAAGCGGACTATCGGCTATGCCTTGATGTCTGTAGGGATGACCCTCGTAGCCGGAGCGATCGCTGCTATACTTGCGATGCAATTAACCTCTTGGGACTGGTTAACTTGTCTTTTAGTCACAGCACCAGGAGGATCGGCAGAAATGATCCTGGTTTCCCTGGCATTGAATCATAATGTTGAAATTGTCACAACTGGTCATTTAGTGCGACTGATTGCGATTAATAGTTCCCTACCACTTTGGGTGTTTTTGTTTCGCCGTCTGGATGAGCAACTTTCTGAACCAGTTTAATTCATGAAGGGATTGGGGCATGGGGCAGATAAAACTTCTTAACTCCTAACTCCTAAAGATGCAACTTCAATGCTGATTAGCTTATTCTTTTGTTATCCAAATATTAAGGATGCTTTAGATGGTTGCCCAAATCCAAGAACTTGAAGCCCAACACTGGGTTAAAACTCGTTCTTCCCTCGACCCTAGCGAATCCACTTTCCTGATTTGGAAGGGTAAAATTTACGCCTTTATCCCCGGTGAGAAAAGACAACTCCTGTTTAAGATCCTGGGATTGAGTGTTAGCCGATGTATTCCCACAGCAGAAGGTAGCTGGGATTTTACTTCTAGAGAACTGACTTACTACCTCAACCCAAAAACAGATGAAGTCTTACCCAAATGGGAGAATCCTTGGACAGGTGAGACAGTTCCGGTGATTCACGTTGCCAATAATCCTGTGCAGGGAACGTTTGAGGGAAATTTCCCCGCCCAAGTAGATGGTGACAGCACAACCTTCGTTTTTGACATATTTCCCTATTACCCCAATCCCTTGGCAGACGAACCCAAATTTGCCGAATACAGCCCAAATCCAATTTATCAGGCAGCGGAACTGTTTAAATTAACAGTGCCAACCGCAGATTTATTCAACCCAGAACTTTCCTCAGTTTCTCAACTCAAACTGAGTTGGGATCGGATTGGTCAATGGCTTCCCTGGATGAAAATGGGCGATCGCCCCGGTCAACTTATCTACAGTGCTGTTGGCAGCAAAGTTAATGGTTTAACAGAACTTCCCCCCGTGCTGCAAGACGAAATTAATAACCGTATTCCTCTATATAAACAAGCCCCAAAAGCATTAATAGATGGGGAAGATATGACTTCTTGGTTATACTTCCAAAAACATTTTCAAGCTTATTTGGCTGGTGAAATCTTCCCGCTTCCTCAAGCAGAAGAGTGAGGAGTAGGGAATTAGGAGTTATATTATGTCCGGTTAATTACTTATGATTACCGCATCCGTGCAAAAGTCAGGAAAACCTCTTTCTCCCTGCTCCCTGCCCCCTGCACCCCTGCGGTCTAAATAATAAGTCTTTACTCGAACATGATATTAGGAATTTTATTCCCTCCTACCCTATACCCTGGAGATAATTTTGTCGGGTGTGTTATGCCGTAGGCTAACTTATATCTTGCACTAGGCGACTAGAAGTCGATTTTCGGTGCGTTAGGACTAATGTCCATAACGCACCCTACCAGATTCCAGACGTGGATCAATTTCCTTTAAAACCGCGTTTGATACTCCACGACTGCACGACTGTCATCAGTTAAATTAGTGGAAGCCCGCACACGAAATTCATCGTTTATCCGGTAATTAACACCCCATTGAAAGGGGTCATTAGTTGTCAAAATCTTGATACTAGAAACGGATATCTTAGAAGAGATATCAACCCCAGCCTCCGCTGCCAATTCCAAAGTTGAAGTGCTTCTTCCCGCTTCAGGATTCTCAGAAATAACGGTAGGAAATATTCGCAGTTCACTTAAGCCAAAAGCACTTCCAATCTGGTTAAAAGCTGACTGAAAATTATTGAGCACAGCTGAACCTGCGATGTTAATCAGACCTAAAGTACTGTCAGCACGTCCTTGGGTGTCTACAAATCCACCTCCTAAAAGAGCAACAATTTCGGTTTGGCTACGTGACGGACTGCTTGTTAGTTCTAGATTTTCATTGAGTTTGCTGGCAAGACCGTTGATCGTGGCTTCGACTCGAACACTCTCTAAGGCTGATAAACCAGTGGAATTTACCCGACTGAAGTCATTACTTTGAGTTACGTCTAGTACTTTGGCAAATAGCCGAATATCTAAGTTGGGGTCGCGAGGTTGAGAGGGACTAAAAGTTGCGGTGTGTTTATAGCCACGAGCAAGGTTAAATTGGGTAGTAAATAAATTCACCCCTCCTTGTTCTAACCGAATAGTGCCATCGGGGACAGGCTGATTGATTGAGCCGTTAACGATGAGATTACCAGTGGCGCGGAAGCTGAGAATTGGGGCACGGGTAATTTGGACATTTTTGCCTAGTTCTAAATCTAGATTATTAAATCTGGCGTTTGCATTTCCTGTCCCATTCCCAATTTCCGGCTTGTTCTGCTTATTGGCTTTTGTGGGTGATACACTGAGACTACTATTTGCAGATGTATTAGCGTTGGTAGATTCTGCCAGCAATACCTGACCATCAAATAAATTTACTCTACCGCCAATCATGGGATTCAGGGCAGAACCAGTAATCTGCAAATTGCCGCTAGCACCTCCCTGATAAAGTCCCTTGAGATTCAATGCTAGCTGATCGAGATTAACGGTTAGGGGATTCTTGATAGTCGCATTCTCATTGTTGAAAATGGGAATTTCTCCAGCAGCTTCTACCTTCCCACGGCTAAATCTACCTTGAAGATTTTCTACTAAGATACTGTCAAAATTAAACAGCACTCTACCTGTAACACGTCTCAGCTTCCCTGGTAAAGCTTGGGCTGAAAAAGTAGCATTATTGACAGTAGCAATTCCATCTACTTGGGGTTTTTGCAATGTTCCCCGCACCTTTAGGTCTACTTCTCCTTCACCTTTCTCAAATACCACTTGATTAGTCAATGCGTTTAACAGTGCCAATCCCTCATTTTCCAACTTCATATCCAGACTAATTTGGTCACTGTCTGGTGCAACGGTTGCAAAAGGCAATTTATAAGGAATGCTGCCAGTAATATCAACAGGTTTTGGCCCAGCAACTGCTACAGTACTACCAAAGTTTAAGCGTCCGTTGGCATAGCTGAAACTTGCTGTTGCTGACTCTATTTTGTTCTGATTTAGTATTCCTTCTGTGATTTGCAATTCCCCTCTAGATTGGGGATTAGCAATGCTGCCTGCTAAAGCTGCTGTACCGTTAAGATTACCTGTGATTCCAACTGGCAGTTTGACAAAATTATTCAGTACTTGTACCGGAAAATTATTCACCCGCAGCTGGCCAGATTGTTCATCACCGCCAACGTTACCTGTGAAGGCAATCAGCCTGTTTTGAGATTCGAGCCGTAAAGGTCGCAAACTCAAAACACCGTTTTCAAAGTTGCCTTCGGCAATCACTTTGTCGGCAGTATAATAACGATTTCGTTCTTTCTTTTTACCCCAGGCAAAGTCTTGTCCATTCAAATTAAAATCCACTGATAATCCACTGGCTGTAGCTGTATTTACAGCCACTTCTCCGTTGAAAGTCCCCTTTAAGTCTGCCAAATCCGGTATTGGAGTAGAATTAAGTCGCTGTTCTTCCTGTTCTGCTATCAAAGCTTCAATTTCAGAAAACCGTTGGATTTGGGTTAATAAGGGTTGATTTTGCGCTCCTTGGGGGTTGGTAGTCAGATCCGCTGCTGTGCCATAAATTGGTGCTGAACCACCTTGCAAATTTTGTAAATCAAATGCCTGTGCTACAGCTAGAACATCTTGGATCTCTCCCTGGTTGATGTTCAGTTTACCTTGTAGTTGAGGCCCTTTAGGGCTTTGAGCAAAAGTCCCGACAAGGGCATAGCTACTTTTACCTTTGACAAATTCACTACTGGCGAGTGTGGCTTTACCGTTAGCGTAGCGGAATTGAGCAGCTATTCGATCGCCGCGAACCCGGCCAATTTGCGGATTAGCGATCGCTAAATTCCCCGTTGTTGCAAACGTCTGCTGATTAAACAGCAAATCCCCAGTTAACAAGCCAGCTATCTTACCAGTACCCAGGCGAGTAACTGGTGGCGGAGTCAAATTCAATATTTGTAAGGGGAAATTGGCAACTTTGAGTGCCCAATCATTCCCTTGAATATTGCCTGTGGCTGATGCTTGCTGCCATTTTACTAAGAAAGATTTCAGGCGATTATTGGCATCTAAATTGAAGGCAAGGCGATCGCTATTTCCTGCTAAGTTCAAATTCAACCCGCGTCCCTGTGCTGAATCGATATTTCCAGTTAACAACGGCTCAAAAGCAATATCTTGAACAACCAAGTCTCGTAAGTTGATTTGCCCTACTACATTTGGCAAGGGCAACTTACCAGTGATTTGACCATTAAAATCTACTCTCCCCGCCACAGCAACCTGATTAGGAAGATTAATCGGTAACTGTTTTAAGTTGTAATTCTGCGCCTGGACGTTGAGATTTAGGGCAATAATTTCCGGTATACCTGCTTGTTTTGCATTGGCTAATATGTTACCAGTAACACTTAAACCGGGAGCAGTTGCTCGCTCAATAGTCAGCCTTTCACCACTCCAAGCGATCGCAGCACTCAAGGGTTGCTCTAGACCAGGGATACCTTGAGATAATTGCACCTGTCCAGCAGCACGTACATCAGCTAATTTGGATGATCCGAGCGTGCCAGCTAATTGCAACTGACCGCCAAACTGACCCCGCAATTGCTGATTGAACCGATTTAATTCCACACCGTCAGCATCAACTACAGCTTGATAGCGACCATTAGCTACTTGGATATTAGAGGCTGCGATCGTTCCACCTGCAACATCCAGCCGTCCCTGACCACTGGCTTGAATAGTTTGCGGTTGGAAGGATTCAACAGAACCCGCCACGTTTGCTTGACCAGTTAACGTCCCTCGAAACTGTGGTGGTACTGCTGCTAACTGCTGTAACGGTACATTAGTTGCCTGAACTTGCGCCTGATATAAACCATTACCCACTTGGATATTAGAGGCTGTAATAGTTCCACCCGCAACGTTTACCCGCGCCTGACCGCTGGCTTGAATAGTTTGCGGCTTGAAAGAATCAACAGAACCTGCCACGTTTACTTGACCAGTTAAAGTCCCTCGAAACTGCTTTGGTACTGCTGCCAACTGCTGCACAGGTACATTATTTGCCTGAACCAGTGCCTGGTATAGACCATTACCCACTTGGATATTAGAGGCTGTAATAGTTCCACCAGCAACGTTTACCCGCGCCTGACCATTGGCTTGAATAGTTTGCGGTTTAAAAGAATCAACAGAACCCGCTACATCGAACTGACCATTTAATGCCCCTTGAAACTGCTTTGGTACTGTTGCCAACTGCTGTACAGGAACATTCTTAGCCTGAACTTGCGCCTGATAGACACCATTCGCCACTTGGATATTAGAGGCTGTAACCGTACCCCTGCCAATAGCAAGGCGACCTTCACCACTGCCACGGAGGGTTTTCAGGCTGAAATTCTCTCTATTGCCTGCGATTTGAAACGTACCCGCTAATGGATTATTTAAAGCTGGGGGAGACTGTTTCAATATTTGTCCCAACCGCACACCATTAGCTATAAGTTGAGCCGAGAAGCTTTGGTCTTGTAGTTGGATATTAGAAACTGCAACTGTGCCGCCACCAATTTGAACTCCTGCACCATCACTGCGAATTGTGGCAATTTCAAATGGTGCTGTGCTGCCTGAGAGGATGAGACGACCATTGAACAGTGCCCCAGCCAAAGAGACATTTTGCAGTTGACTTTTGTCTACAAAGGGTTCCAATTTTACCCCAGAGGCAACAGCTACAGCTTGCCAACGCTGATTGGCGTAACTACCAGTTGCCCGGACTGTACCACCACTTACATTAACAGCTACATTACGAAAAGAGACGGTGCGATTTGGGGCGATTGCAACTTCACCTGTTCCGGGGTAAGTTCCGTTAGGAGCTTGGTATTGCACCACCGTTTGGACATTGGTGGGAGCGCCAGTTAGTTGGGCTGTAGCTGAGACATTACCGATTTGAAAAGCAGGTGTTGTTTCATAAACTTTGGCGATCGCATCCCCTGGAACATTCTTGGCAGCGAAATTTAAATCTAGTCGAGGTGTTTTACCAAGTTGAATTGTGCCAGCGCCCGTGATGTCACCACCAACTTTGGCTTTCCCTTGAATATCTTTTAGGGTAATTAAAGAGGAACTAGTAACAAGCTCAAACTTACTACTGATGCTATTAAAATCAACTTTATCAATTCGGGCAGTTTGGATCGTGGAAACTGAGCCTGAAAGAATTGGCTCTTTAGTTGATCCGGTAATTTGCAAAGAAGCTTGTACTTGTCCAGCGATCGGTACAGGTAATTTTACCTTGAGAGTCTCCTGAGCATTCGCTAAACTCACGGCATTTACACGCGCTGCCAACTTAAAGCCTGCTTTCGTGTCGATGATTCCCGTAGCCACTAAAGGAATTTTGCCGTAGTTGCTAGTAACATTATTTAACTGCAACTCTGTTCCCTGGAAGTGGAGGTTTCCTTGGCTATTGCTCAACAGTTGCGGGACTTTGGGTATTTGAAGCGTTACCCCTTGCACGGTAGCGTTGCCAAACAATAAAGTTTGCTGTCCTGGTGTCAATCGAATTAACAAGTCACCATTGGCTCGACCCGCTTGTAAGTTTACTGGTAACTTAATCAACCGAGTAATATTCTCAGCCAAAAAATCTTGTGCTTGCACCTGGAAGTTCCCTGCTAGCACCTTGGAACGTGTCTCTCCCTGAATGGAAATATTGCCACCACTGTCTGCTTGACCCCCGACTTCAAACCGTATCAACTGGTTGTTTGCTAAAAGTTGAGCAGAGCCATTCAACTGGGAAAATGTTACTGGCGATGATGATGAGGGAGCTTTTACTCCCCTTGCTTCCTCTGCTCTCTCCTGCGGCATCAATGCCAGCTTGGCATTGCGAAACCGCAGGTTGTCCAAATCGGTTTTAATGGCGCCGCCTTCACCTGACGACGCTATAGTAGTGGAAATCCAGCGCCCTTGGTCATCCTGTTCAATGAAAATATCTGGGTTGACTAAGGTGACATCTAGCTTTAAATGGTGGTTAAAAATTAGTTGCAACAGATCAAAACCCACCTCTACAGATTCGACTGTGGCCCGATCTTGATCTGTGGGTGTGGCTGGGATAGCTGAAGCCCCAAACTGCACTCCCGTCAACGAAAATTGTGTGACTCTTCCCAGTTTTACTGGACGGTTGAGTGTAGTCGTGAGACTTTGTTGTGCCAACGGTGTTAACTCTGTTTGCACAAAAGTCCATAACCGCCAAATACCGACAAGAATTCCTAACAGTAAAAGTCCGCCCAAGGCAATGCTACCCCGACTCAACACCAGCAACCACAGACGCTTGCGGTTAGTGTAAGGGAAGTGATGATCTTGATTGGGAGATTTAGTCATTTGCTTTCACTGTATTAATTGCCGGATATCGCTGGCACACACAAGCATTAACTGGCACATTGATTCAGTATGCCATTTCCAGGATACGCCAACTAAACCCAAGACCCCATTGGTTGAGTTACGGTATTTGCTCGATCCAATACTTATGCTTAATAATATTGGCGTTTTCAGGAAAATCTGAATAGAGTGAAAATTGTTCCTGTGACTTTCCTTGAGACACAATCTCGAACTTTAATATGAATAGACCTTAAAAAGGACAGATGATTACACCAATGCGTGTCTTTGTGTTAATTTTTAATGCTCGAACGGAAAATGAGGGGATTCACACGATTCGGGAGGGCGATGCCGAAGGCGGCAAGCTACGCAATAAAATTCTGATGTTCGAGTCAGAAGACGATGCGACACGCTTTGCCCTGATGTTAGAAGCTCAGGATTTCCCCGCGCCCACACCGGAGCCGATGGATGCTGAGGAAATCAAGGAATTTTGCGAAAGTGCTGGGTATGAATGGGAAATCGTCCCAGAAAACAGCCCTTTAGTTAGTAAAGTCCCAGAACTTAATGTGGAAGAAACCGACTGGCAAGCAGATGCCCAGAAGGGGGATACTGTTGAAGACACCTTCCCTCTCAATCAACAGCCACTAGAAGAACCAGAATTGTCTGATTCTGAACTAGAGAAGATGCGTCGCAAATTGGAAGGGTTGTTGTAATTAGTCATTAGTCATTAGTCATTAGTCATTAGCCATTAGCCATTAGCCATTAGCCATTGGCCGCTAACTGACTAATGACAACGGACATAGATAGATGCCCAAAGAAAGGGCGGCGTAGGGTAGAACAAAGGACAAAGGACAAATGACAAATGACAAATTTGCAAGAACGCGGGCATCTTTTAACCGAGCTGGTAAATCCTAACAGTCTTAACTTAGACCAGCTCAGTTCTCTGGAATTGGTGGAGTTGTTTAATGATGAAGATCAAAAGGCTGTTGCAGCAGTTGCAGCGGCAAAAATTCAGTTGGCTGAAGCAATTGATAGCACCGCAGAGCGTTTGCGCCACGGAGGACACTTATTTTATATCGGTGCAGGGACAAGTGGTCGGTTAGGGGTGTTAGATGCTGCTGAGTGTCCACCTACTTTTTGTACACCCCCAGAGTTGGTACAGGGGATTATTGCTGGTGGTGCTGGTGCGCTGGTACGCAGTTCTGAGGATTTAGAAGACAGCATCGAAGATGGTGAGGCTGCGATCGCTGGGCGACACGTTACCCAACTGGATGTTGTAGTTGGTATTACCGCTGGTGGGACAACGCCATTTGTCCACGGTGCGCTTCATGCTGCTCGTCAGCGGGGAGCCACGACTATTTTTATCGCCTGTGTTCCATCTGAACAAGTTAGCTTTGATGCCGATATTGACATTCGCTTATTGACAGGCCCAGAAATAATTGCCGGCTCAACTCGCCTGAAAGCTGGTACAGCCACTAAATTAGCTTTAAATATCCTTTCTAGTGGGGTGATGGTCAAGCTAGGCAAAGTTTATGGCAATCGAATGGTGGATGTGGCGGTAACAAATCAAAAGTTACGCGATCGCGCTTTGCGAATTTTGCAAGACCTCACGGGTTTAAGTCGGGAAGCTGCTGGTTTTTTACTAGAACGTAGTGGTAAATGGGTCAAGCTAGCGCTATTAATGCACTGGACTGGTTTAGAAAAAGACGAAGGCGATCGGCTTCTTTCAGAACACCAAAGTAATCTCAGGGCAGCTGTTATGAGCTATGAAAACCACAAGCAACCTTGAAGAAATTTTCCTAAATAAATAGTCTATACATGGCTGCTACTTATCTTAGTAGCACGCCTTTTTTTAAGAACAATATTCTCTAGAAAAGCTGACATTAACTGATAAAAATTAGTGAACAGTAAAGTTAAGTAAATATTTTTAACATTTATTGTCAATCTCAGTAACTAATCTATTTTTAACCAAAATTCAGAACTTATACGGATATAATTCCGGATGAAAATTCTTAAAATAATATATCAAATACTGAATTCATTTTTATGATGTGAACTATGGCAACCTACTTGAGTAATGAAATATTAGCAGAAAAGAAAAGTCTGCCAATAAGAAACTCTGTGCTAGATAAATATATATTTACTAGCAATAGCTTTGCGAACTTCCCATCTTTCTGCTTTTAATAATCTTGATTTAGACTGCTACAGACCAAATGTATTTGCACTGATTCACATATCTGCTGACCACTATATAGCTAGCATAGGTTTTTCAAGAGTTAGCTTTTTTATAAAAGGAACAAACTATGTCCCCTCGGGAAGTTATTTCAAATAATCTAGTAAATGAATTTAAAACTTGTACTCAGCTGCAATATAATGGCAAATTAAATATTAAGAGTTCAAAGGGCAGCCAATGGACTTTTTACTATCGGCTGGGACGAATAGTTTGGGCAACGGGGGGAACTCATCCCTTTCGACGCTGGCGTAGACATATGGCTCAAAACTGTCCCCAAATTGATGTTGATAAGTTACAGTTGCGTTTGCAAGACCTATCGATTGATTATTGGGATTATCGTCTTCTAGAAATATTGTATAAAAAACAGAAAATCCAGAGGGAACAGATTAACTCTATTGTCGATAACACGATAGCAGAACTATTATTTGACCTAGCTCTGCAAGGAAACTTTGCTTCTATAAGTTGCAATCGTAGCCAAGAAGTGATCCTAGAAACCCCAATGAGTTTCACGAGTGCAGAAATGTCTGTAAAGCATATGCAAGACTCGTGGAAAATTTGGTCAGAAGCCGGTTTAGCAAATTTTTCTCCTGACTTGGCACCAGTTCTGCGGCGACCAGAGCAACTTGAGCAGATGGTAAGTCCATCTGTCTATAAAAACTTTGTGAATTTAATCAACGGCAAATTAACTCTGCGAGATTTAGCCATGAAAATGAAGCAGAGTGTACTGCCACTTACCCGTTCGTTGCTTCCCTATGTCCTTAAAGGAATCATTGAATTGGTGGAAGTCCCAGACTTGCCTTTAGGAGTTACTGAAGTCAACAATAACTCCACCACCACACAAGTAAAGAAGCGGATTGCTCCACTAGTGGCTTGCGTTGATGATAGCCCTCAGGTATGTAAAATGCTAGAGGATATTATCACTTCACATGGATTGAGATTTATCAAGATTCAAGATGCTGTACAAGCTCTACCAACCCTCATTCAGGATAAACCAGACCTGATTTTCTTGGATTTGATTATGCCAGTTGCCAGTGGTTACGAAATTTGCACTCAGTTGCGACGAATATCTACTTTTGCCAACACACCAATAATTATATTAACAGGCAGTGATGGTCTTTTAGATAGAGTTCGTGCCAAAGTAGTTGGTTCTACAGATTTTCTCACTAAACCTGTAGTGGCTGATAAGGTAATGGGTATAGTGCGTAAATATTTACCTACACCGACTGTCTCCACTGACAAGAGTAAATCTAATTTAGAGATTTGTAATTAGGGAGAATTAGAGGCTATTTTTGATTCTAAATTCTTCTTCAAAATTTATATATTTTTCCACCTCAGTAAAAATTAAATTCCTGAGGTAAAACAATTTTAGTTTTTGTATTTGAGATTTACCCCAACAATTAAGTCAGGAGCTTGCCAATTAATTTTAGATTTTGGCAGACAGAGTTTAAATTTATTTTCGTGTTTTAATTCGCTTCATATTAGATATTTTTGGATGTGTAATCAAAAATTCAAAATTTCAACCTCGGCGATAAAAATATTTTGCATCTATATATATTAATTTACGTTTATTACGTACTTTTTCTGAGGTTGATACATAAAGATTGAATCAAAATTAGACAAATACAAATTTTTGTATTTATAGCAGTCCTATTTGATTTGTGAAATATTGGTTAGGGCAAAGGGGTTAGGGCTAGTCTCTAGTCCCTTCCATGTCTTTTTTAAGAAATCATTTAGGATTTGTATGCCTAATTTACTTACATTTTGAGAAAAATTTAACGAGTAATTGCCATGAATACTGTTTTAGTTGTTGAAGATGGCTTAACAGATATGGAAATAATCAGCCGTTACTTACAACAGGCAGGTTATTCTGTGATTAGCGCTACCAGCAGTGAAGAGGCTCAAGAAAAAATAGATAAAAATAAACCAGACCTAATATTTCTCGACGTAATTTTACCAGGTAAAAGTGGCTTTGAAATTTGCCGAGAACTGAAAAATAATCCCAACACTAGTAAAATACCCGTGGTTTTTTGCTCTACAAAAAATAGTGATGTAGATAAAATTTGGGGTAATATGTTAGGCGCTGATGGTTATCTCTCAAAACCGATCGATCGAGACGAATTAGTGGTAATTTTAAAGCGATTAATTAATTAATTAACAAAAATGTTGTTAATCAACAAACACTAGAAGTTATTTTTTCTAAAGTATAACCTCTGTGAAATCAAATAATAACTGCAAATAGTAGCTAAAGGTAAATTATCAAGGATAAAGGATCAATAAGTTTGGAAACCAAGGAAAAGTTTTTAAGTTTTAATTTGGGAGTAAGTGATACAGCCGTAATTTCGTTACAACACATTACAGAAGTTTTGCAAGTATCATTACCAGAAATATGTGGCGTTCCTCAGATGCCCAGTAGTGTTTTGGGTATTTATAACTGGCGTGGTGAGATGCTTTGGTTAGTAGATTTAGAGGGAATGTTAGGTTATCCTCCAATTTCGCAAGGGCCAAATTTACTTTCAAGAATGATGGCGATTGTTTTGGAAAATAAGGGTAAGTACTTGGGACTATTGGTGCGACAGCTTATAGATATTGAATGGCTGGATACTAAAGAAATGAAACCCGCAACTGCTGAATTATTTTATCCTAAAATATCACCTTTCTTACAGGGATACTTTATTAATGATTCGGAGGACATGATTTTTAATTTGAATGCCATAACGATTATCCAAGCTCCTATGTGGGCAATTCATAATTGAATACTTCGTAACAGTTGATCAAGAGTAGTATTTTCACAATCCCTAATCTTTAATGCTCAAATATCAGATTGCTCTTATCTGCCACATATTAAATTATTACTCATTACAAATTTTGAGGTTAATCAAATGACGTTCTTGTATAACAATAGCCATGAAAATGATCATCTAATCTCTGAATTAGAAAATCAAAATGGTAACGTGAATATATCGAATATTGCCAGTAATGAAATATCTTTATTAAATGCGATTGCTCAGGAATTTAAAGCTTGGCGGCGACAGTTGCAAGACATTGCAACTCATATGCGTCAAGCACCAGACCTGGATACACTACTCAAAATTACTGTAGCGCAAATTAGAGAAAAGATTGGTTGCGATCGCGCTTTAATTTATCAGTTTACTTCTCGAGAATCAGGTAATGTTTTAGCAGAATCCAGAACACTAGGTTGGACACCGACTTTAGGCGAAAATATTCCAGGAATTATTTTTGGCTTATATACCAATCAAGACTATATAGAATCTGTAGTTATTGACGATATCAATCAAATACAACTTACACCCTATCAAAAGCAACTGCTAGAAAAATTTCAAATTAAAGCTAGTTTGAGTTTACCGATTTTAGTAGAAGGGAAAGTATGGGGATTACTATCAGTAAATAATTGCTACTCAACGCGACAGTGGCAAGAAGTAGAAATTAGTCTTCTGTCTCAAATTACAACAGAACTGACCTATAAATTGCAGAGCTTTGAATTCCAAAAAGAACAGCAACAGCGGATACTAGCAAAAAAATCGGTAGCTAAAGTCATTGACAAAATTCTGCGGGCATCAAATGTCGATAAGCTTTTTCAAACAACCACTCAAGAAGTACGTCAATTACTAAAATGCGATCGCGTCGGTGTCTATCGCTTCAAACCTGACTGGAGTGGCGAGTTTGTTGCTGAGTCAGTGGGTAATGGCTGGATAAAAATGGTCGGGCCTGATTTTTCCATGGTCTGGGAAGATACCCACTTACAAGACACAAAAGGAGGACGTTATGCCAAGGGTGAAACCTTCATAGCCAATGACATTTATCAAATGGGCCATTCTCAATGTCACATTGACATTTTAGAGCAGTATGAAATGAAGTCATACGTCATTGCGCCAATATTTTCTGGAGAAAAATTATGGGGTTTGCTGGCAGCTTACCAAAATTCTGGGCCTCGTGATTGGCAACCTTGGGAAGAAACTTTTGTGACTCAAATTGGGCTGCAATTTGGTGTGGCTATCTCACAAGGGGAATATCTGGAACAAGTGGATAAAAAATCTGAGCAACTAGCTCAAATACTTGAACAAGAAAAAGCTTTAACCAAAATAGTCAACCGCATCCGACAATCCTTAGATGTAGATAGCGTCTTCAAAACAACCACCCAAGAAGTACGCCAATTATTGCGATGCGATCGCGTTGTAGTTTTTCGCTTCAATCCTGATTGGAGTGGTGAATTTGTCGCTGAGTCAGTGGGTAATAATTGGATAAAACTGGTAGGCCCCGATCTTAAAACTGTCTGGGCAGATACCTATATGCAAGAAAATCAAGGGGGTCGATATGTCCAAGGTGAAAGCTTTGTCGCTAATGACATCTATAAAGTAGGTCATTCTCCCTGCCATGTTGAGATGTTAGAGCAGTTAGAAGTTAGAGGCTATGTGATTGTACCTGTATTTTCTGGAGAAGAATTATGGGGCTTGCTAGCAGCTTATCAAAACTCTGGGCCTCGTGATTGGCAACCTTGGGAAGTCAGCTTTTTAACTCAAATTGGCTTGCAATTTGGTGTAGCTATATCACAGGCAGAATATCTTGAACAAGTGCGAGTTAAATCTGGACAACTAGCTCAGTTAGCAGAACAAGAAAAAGCTGTTACAAAAATCAGTAACCGCATCCGGCAAATCTTCGATGTGGAAGATATTTTTAAGATAACCACTCAAGAAGTACGGCAATTATTGCGATGCGATCGCGTCGCAGTCTATCGCTTCAATGCCGACTGGAATGGTGAATTTGTGTCTGAGTCAGTAGGTCATGGTTGGGTAAGACTGGTAGGCCCCGATATCAAAACTGTCTGGGAAGATACCCACTTACAAGAAACTCAGGGAGGTCGATATGTCCAAGGGGAAAACTTTGTTGTAAATGACATCTACCAGGTAGGTCATTTCCCCTGCCACATTGAGATGTTAGAGCAGTTTGAAGTTAAAGCTTATATGATCGTTCCTGTATTTGCTGGGGAACAATTGTGGGGCTTGCTAGCAGCTTATCAAAATTCGGGAACTCGTGATTGGGAAGAATCGCAAGTCAATTTGTTGGCACGCATTGGCAGTCAGTTAGGACTAGCATTACAACAGACCGAATATTTGCAACAAGTAGAAGCGCAGTCAGCAAAATTAGCAGAAGCAGCAGCACGGGAAAAGGCAGCCAAGGAGTTACTACAACAACGATCTATTCAACTTCTAACAGCCCTTAGACCCGCCCTCAACGGCGACTTAACGGTACGCGCACCGATTACCGAAGACGAGCTAGGTACGATCGCCGATGCCTACAATAATACCCTACAAGCGCTGCGGCAAATCGTTATTCACGTACAGGGCGCTGCTCAACAAGTTGCCCAAACTTCTAGTAATAGTGAGGCTTCACTAGCGGGACTGACCAATCTGGCGCAACAACAGTCTGAAGAAATTACCGCAGCCTTAGGCGAAATTCAACATATGGTGGACTCTACTGAAGCTGTGGTGGCAAATGCCGAGTTAGTGCAACTAGCAGTGCAACAAGCCAATCAAACTGTAGAGTCTGGGGATACCGCTATGAACTTGACTGTAAAAGCAATCCAAGGAATTCGCGACACCGTTGCTCAAACCAGCAAAAAAATTAAACGCCTCAGCGAATCCTCACAAAAAATCTCTAAAGTGGTGAATTTGATTGGTAATTTTGCCACACAGACAAACGTACTGGCTTTGAATGCAGCCATTGAAGCCACCCGTGCAGGTGAATATGGCAAAGGCTTTGCAGTTGTAGCTGATGAAGTCCGTTCTTTATCTCGCCAATCAGCAGCAGCAACCATCGAAATTGAAAAATTAGTTCAGGAAATTCAAGCAGAAACTGGGGAGGTTGCAGTAGCAATGGAGACTGGTATTCAGCAGGTAGTTGAAGGTACAAATCTTGTCAGTGACACTCGCCAAAACTTAAATGCGATCGTTTCTGCAACTGCCGAAATTAGTCAGCTAATCGAGCGAATTACCGCAGCGACTCAAAAACAAATGGCGCAATCTGTAACAGTAACTAAATCAATGCAAGATGTAGCAGAAATTGCTAATAAAACTTTTGCTGAATCTCAAGAAATTGCTAGTGTGTTCCAAGATTTATCAGGGATGGCGCAAGAGTTATTAACAGCTGCTGGTAAGTTTAAAGTGAATTGATCAAAAGTTAGGACTTAAGTAGAGTGGCGTGAATAATTCAAGGTTTGTAGTGAGGACTTTAGTCCTCATTTGAGGGCTGAATCCCTTACTACGAAATAATCTCAGTATTTGTTACATTACTTAATGTACCTTGACTTATTCTCACAGACTTACTTAGGAGCTATGGCGACAAAGCATTTTTTTGATAATTTTTGACATCGTAACGATATTTCTAAATGCTTTGTCCATATTTGATTGTGAGTTTTGATTTCGACTAAAGAAGAGTGCAATTGGCAGAAAATATTCTTCAGCATAAAAGTTTTTAATTTGCTGTTGATCAACTCCTAACTCTTAACTCCCAGTTCCTAACTCCCACTTCCTAATTCCCAACTCCCAACTCCTAACTCCTTAATTATGATCACAGATAAAGAAATTCGCGAGCAAGGATACATCTACTTTCTGGCTGAAGCCCCGGAATTAGTCCAAATTATTGAACAAGAACTATTTAGTTTATCGGAAGGTTATAGCACTGCCAAAGTTCATAACTTAATGCGGGCTACTCATACACTTAAAGGTGGTGCTGCTAATGTTGGGCTAGAAGTAATTAAGATGATAGCCCATTTTTTAGAAGATGTATTTAAGGCTCTATATAATCCAACAGTAGTAGTTGATGCCGAATTACAAACACTTTTGCTACAAGCTTATGAGTGTCTAAGCATAGCATTAAATACTGAACTAATAGGCAGTACTGTTAACGATGAAGAACTGCTACATAGAGCCACTTCAGTATTTGCACAGTTGCAAGAAAAACTAGGTGATGCATTTGGGGCTGAATCTCATATTCCCACTTCTGAAGAATTGGGATTTGATATTGTGCAGTCCGTTTTTGAAGTGGGAGTAGAGCAGCGTCTCAATAGTATTGCTGACGCTGTTAACAATCCACCAAATATTGAGGAATTTATCGAGTTCTTACACTCTCAAGCTGAAGTATTTATCGGATTGGCAGAATCTCTAAATTTACCTGGATTAGGAGAAATTTCTCAAACAATTTTATCAGCACTGCAAGCAAATCCTACCCAGGTGCAGCAAATTGCAGAAATTGCCCTTGCAGATTTACAAGAAGCACAAAAATTAGTATTAGAAGGCGATCGCACATCTGGTGGAGAGCCTTCTCCAGGTTTGCGAAAGCTTACAACAGTGGCAAATAATGAGTTATCTGAAGAATTGCCAAATAATTCATTGGCTGGCACATTTATTATCAATGAAAAAGAATTCTACCAGTTTCTTACTACATCTGATAACCAGAAAAATGAATCGGTAAAGCCAGCAACTGCCAAGTTTTATTTAAAAGTAATTCGCTACATTTTTGGCTGGTTTAATCATCAGATGCAAATACCAGAGGTAGAACTTAGCTTGACTTTGTTGGTTCCTACATTAGAAAGAAAAAGTCTACTTAATTATATCGAAAATTGGCTGGAAAAGTTTATTGATTTTGTCCAAAATGAAGAAGATAGTCAAAGTCTTTGTATTTATCGACGGGGGATCATCTTAATCATTCTATTTGCAGTTGCAAAATTCCAATATTCCCTAAAACCCTCTGACAGCTACCTCTTAGTAATTAAAATTCTCCAGAACCAAATTCATAAATTAGCAAAAGAATATAAAAATTATCCTCCTGTTACTGGCGAAGAGAAAAACTGGCTTGATAGTCCCAAGTTACAAACACTGCTAGTTATTAAAGAAATATCTGTATCTCCTCAAGCAATTGACAACTTACTAGAAACAATATGGGGAGAAGACGCTAATCAAAATCTTGCTGCTGAAGTCGTGACGACCCAGACTGATGATTCTTCAGAAAAGCTTGATTCATTAACTGTCAGTGAGCAGGTAGTTATAAATACTGCTGAAACAGCTATTGAAGTTGTACCCGATTTAGCTACACAAATCAACAAAGAAATAGAATATCAATCGCAATATGTTCAAACTAAAAATTTTCGTCAACCTTCATTTATTCGAGTCGATACAGAAAGACTGCAACATCTCAATTATCTAGCTGGAGAATTACTGATTTACCAAAAACGGCGTAGTTTGCAAGATGAACAAGTCAAAGAAATAATTGAACAATTAATACAACAACTCACTAGACACCAAACTACTTTAAATGAATTACGTGATTTACCATTACAAATACAAAATATTACCTCCCAACAAACGCAAAATTTTGCAGTGAACTTTGACTCTTTAGAAATGGATGTATATACAGAATTTCATATGACATTGCATGAAGCAATAGAAGAAACACTGCAACTACAAGAAACCACAGAGTCTCTTGACTTGCTTGTGACGCAAGCTGCTCAAATTAGTGACAAACAAGAAAATTTAACTCTTAATATTATAGATAGCTTAGTAGAAGCACGAATGTCGCCCTTGGGCAATATCCTGAATCGCTTTCCTCACATGGTAGATAAGTTGGGGAATGTTTATGCCAAACTTGTAGAATTAAAACTTACTGGTACTGAAGTACTAGTAGATAAAGCGATCGCAGAAAAGCTCTACGATCCCTTGTTACACTTAGTGCGTAATGCTTTTGACCACGGTATTGAAGCTCCGCAAGTTCGCCGAGAGCTTGGTAAACCAGAACAAGGTTTAATCGAAATCTGCGCCTATCATCAGGGTAGCCAAACTGTTATCGAAGTTCGGGATGATGGTCAAGGATTGAATTTAGATAGAATTCGCAGAAAAGCTGCTGATTTTTATCCCATACAAACTGAAGAAAAAACTAGAACCTATGCTTCTAATTTAGCTGAACCTGAACTTTTAGATTTGATATTTTCGCCTGGATTCTCTACTGCTAATAAAGTAAGCGAAATTTCTGGGCGCGGTATGGGTTTAGATATTGTGCGTACTCAGTTACACGCACTTAACGGCTCAATTTCAGTTCAATCTTTACCCAACCAAGGATCAATATTCATACTCAAAATTCCTTTTTCTATGACTACAGAAAAATTAATGCTAGTTCAAGCCAAAGGTGTTATTTATGCCCTGCTTTTGGACAGTGTAGAAAAAATCTTGATTCCCTCCGAGCAACAGATTAAAGAAATTGAAGGAAAAAAAGTCTTGCATTGGAACACAGACAATGATGAAACTATGGTCAGCCTCCGTCAACTTTCAAAGTTGATTGATTATAATGATTCATTCTTTAATAGTGCTACTTCATACAATACATCAAATACTCACGATCCAAGCGTAGCGAAAAATCCGGTACTTTTGCTACGACGAAATCAGGGAAAGGTTGCTTTAGAAGTTGACCAAATAATTGGTGAACAAGAACTGGTAATTAGACCTTTAGGAAATGCGATCGCACCGCCAAAATACATTTATGGTTGTAGTAGTTTAGCTAATGGTAATCTCATCTTAGTGATTGATGCTTCCTTGCTAGTAAAGTCTAGTGAAATCCAACAAACAACACTTGATATCAGGGCGCTACCAGTAGCTTCTTCGCCAAATAAAAAAGCTTTGCCGATATCAGGACATACTTTTTCATCTACACCATTACTTGTTGCATCTACTTCTACAACAACTATAGAAACCCAACCCAATTATTCTCAAGAGCCAGAAAATAAATCACCAAAATTTATTTTAGTAGTAGATGACGCAATTAGTCTCCGACAAACTCTCTCTCTCACTCTACAAAAATCTGGCTATCAAGTAATACAAGCTCAAAATGGTGTAGAAGCTCTAGAAAAGTTGCAGTTACATCCAGAAATTCAAGTTGTTGTCTCCGATTTAGAGATGCCACGGATGAATGGTTTTGAGTTATTGAGCAATTTCCGTCAATACCCCAATTTAGCAAAAATACCTGTAGTAATTCTGACTTCTCGCAGCGCTGAAAAACATCGCCAGCTTGCCCAGGAATTGGGTGCTAAGGCTTACTTAACCAAGCCTTATTTAGAGCATGAATTTTTGTCTACAATCAAAAGTTTAATTAACAGTAACAAAGATGATTCTAAGCATTTACTTATGGTGACAAATTATTGATTAAGTAGTCATTATTCATTAGTCATAGGTCGTTGGTAAAACCAAGATTTTGGTGCATATTCCGTCCTTTGTGGGCAGAAAAATTTTGTCTTTCACCGGACTAATTCAAACCACGTTAAAGAGTGGGCGTGATATTTCAAGCAATAATGACTAATGACTATCGCATTGCGGTTTGATCTTTTTGGAAATACCATCGCCTTAATTACCAGGTAGATTATTTGGATCTACACCTAGAGAACGTAAATACTGCACTAACTGTTCAGCCTTTTGCCGCTCCTGTTGTGCCTGTTCTGCATCTGTCAAATAGCGGTTTCCTTGCTCATCATACCAACATAAAAACTCCTGTTGTATCCCGGCAATTACAGCTTGGTGTCGCCCAATACCTAACCCCACCTCTGGCATCAAATAGGGTTCACCTATTTGTAGTTGGTAATTTCCATCTATCAACTTATATACTTCAAAAGGTTGATGTTGGTCGCGTCGCCAAAACTCAGGGTTATAAATTACGTAGTTCAATACACCGAGTTTTCTATATGTATCTAGCTTTTCGTCGTATTCACCTCCTGGAGTATGGGATACCATTTCTAATGTGAATATTGGAACTATCCCATTTTCTTCCCAAACCGCATAACTTTTGCGTGATTTACCACCCTTTTTGCGTTCTACTCCCAGACTTAAAAAAGCATCTGGGACTACGGGTACTCTGGGATTTACTCCTGTGGTGTGATACACTCCCATATCTACTCCGAAGTACCAATCCATGCGATTTGCCCAAATGGAGTTAAGTAAGAAGAGTAAAATATTGGGCAAAAAGTTTTGATCTTCGTTATCCACCGGGGTATCGTCTGAACAGGGAAGTTCATCGGTAGTTGGTAACGCATTTTTGAGATCGGGTGAGAGCATAACCGTTGTCTCGCTGGCGTTTGATGCCTTTATTATAAATGAGCCAACAAAAGTTTAGCGTTTGGGTGCAGCTTCCCCAAACTTAATTAAAAGTGCGATCGCAATACTAACAAGCAAAATTAACATCATACTTAAAGCTGAACCAAATCCCCAATTTTGCGTTGCTCCAAGAAACTGGTTATAAATTAACCGCGCTGCCGTCATACTAGAAGCACCACCGAGTAATTCTGGATCGACAAAATCCCCCAACCCAGTGATGAATACAAGCATTGAAGCAGCCGCAATTCCAGGTAAAATTTGCGGTACGGTTATTTGGTAAAAAGTTTCCACTGGATTTGCACCTAAATCAGCCGCAGCTTCTAACAAGCGCTTGTCTAGCTTTTCGAGAGAAGCATATAAAATCAAAACCATATAGGGTAATAAGCTGTAACTCATGCCAATCAATACAGCTTGACTATTGTTAAGTAATTCCCAAGTAGGCAAGCCTAAATTGCTAAATAAACTGTTCAATAAACCAGTAGGACGAAGAATTGTAATCCAAGCATAAGAACGGAGTAACGAGGAAGTCCACAAAGGTAGAACAAAGCCTAATAGCAGCAAATTTCGCCAACGCTGCGGCGCTATCTGAGCAATCCAATAGGCGACGGGGAAGCCCAAAATTAAACAAATGATGGTAGTACCAAATGCAAAAAATAGCGATCGCCCAATGACTTGCACGTAAAGGGAGTCAAATATTCTGATGTAGTTTTTGAATCCGTTGGGATTGACCACATCTCCCGGTCGGATGTCTGCAACTAAACTCAACTCGAAAATTATCAAAGTTGGCAGCACCAACAAAAGTAATAACCAAATCGCAGATGGTGCCAGTAATACCAAAGGTTGCAGCCAATTTCTTACGGGGTGCTGCAATTGTTCTATTTTAGAAATCTCATTTTTTTCCAAATTAATCATTCCTAACTCCTAACTCCTAACTCAATTAACTGCTAGTTAATTGAGTCCAATAACGATCGTAAACCTCTTCAAATTCTCCTACAGGTGTAACACGTTCACAATTTTTTAACAGTGACTCTGGGGGAAACAAATTAGTGTTGTTTTGGATTGTTTTTGGCAATTGCTCAAATCCGGCGTTATTCGGTGTAGAAATATTTAGGCGTTGAGTGATTTGGGCTGCGATTTCTGGTTGCAAAATCATGTTAATCCAAGCATAAGCTCCAGCTTGGTTGGGGGCTGTTTTGGGAATTACAATAGTGTCTGTCCATAATGAGGAACCACTGCGAGGAATTACATATTTGAGTTTAGGATTTTCTTGAGAGATTTTAACTGCATCTGCCGAATAACACATTGCCAGTAGCAAATCTCCTGCCAGAATTTGATTTTGCCAAGCGTCAGTGTCAAAACGGGCGATCGCAGGTTTTAGAACCTTCAATTTTTCATAAGCTTGTTTGATTTCTTGTTCATTTTTTGAGTTATAAGAATAACCGAGCATTCGTAAGGTTGCACCCATCACTTCTCGAACATCATTGAGCAAAGTAATTCGCTGATTAAGTTGCTCTTGATTTTGCCAAAGGTAATCCCAGTCTTGTGGTGCATCTTTAATTTTTTCAGAATTGTAAAGTAAACCTGTCGTACCCCAGTTAAAAGGGATACTATAGCGGTTATTGGGGTCATAACTAGGATTTTGAAAACGGGGAAATAAATTCTCTAGACCGATTAAGCGATCGTGATTTATTTCTGTTAACAAGCCTTTGTCTACCATCTTCTGCACCATATAATCAGATGGGTTGATGATGCTGTAAGTGCCACCGCCTCCAGCTTGTAATTTAGCCAGCATGACATCATTGGAATCATACACATCTGCCAGCACTTTCATGCCAGTTTGGGCGCTAAAAGTTTTCAGTAATTGATTGTCAGTATATTGTGTCCAGGTAAAGATATAAAGTTGGTCACGCTGACCATTCGTATTAGAATTAGCACGGACTTCAGCCAGCCTCCAGCCACAACCACCTAAAGATAAGCTAGAAAATGCTGTCACCCCTTTTAAAAATTGGCGTCTGTTAGTCATTAAGTTAATAGTTAATCATCTTTTGTATTGTTGTCGATTGATTCTAAATATGCCTTTAATTGGAGTGCCCATAGGTAGTTTAAAGATTAACTTAAGTGTATCTACCTGTGCAACTGTTAATAAATTACTGCTGTCAGCTAGTGTTAAACACGGTTTTTAATCAAGCTTGAGTTATAAAAATTAACAAAGCGAGCGATCGCCAAATTATCAACGAAACTCAGTGTGGCAAGCTGAACTGCACTTCTGTAGTAGCAAAAATTACAGGTTTTGTCCTTACCTTAGCAGTTAAAACTGTGACAGGAGTTTTGGATTCATAACTGTAAGGAGGTAATTATAAAATGTCTTATTGGCAAAGCTTTCGCTCTCAGTGGCAGCGAGTTCGATATTATCTGATTTTTCTGACTGCCATCTGGTTGAGCTTAGGGGTTCCAGGTTGCAGTTTCTCTCCACCCAATTCTCAAACAGCTTCATCTCCAGGGCCTACCCAGATAAACCCGGCTGTACAACGTTTTGACGGTGTGACGATTAACGTCATTACCCAAAAAGGGGTACTGGATGTTGCACTTAATCGGCATATCGGTAAGTTTGAATCTCTGACTGGTGCAAAGGTGAATATGGTAGCTTTTCCGTTTGGAGACCTCTACCAGAAACTACAACAGGACTGGTCGAGCCGCACTCCTAAGTACGATATGGCAGTCATTCTTTCTAAGTGGTTAATTGACTTTATCAATACCAACGATCTAGAAGATTTAACCAATCGGGTTCAGTCTGACTCGGCCTTGCAATGGCAGGATATTGCTCCCATCTTTCGAGATGTGAGTGCAAGGTATAAACAGCACATTTACGCGATCCCGTTGGATGGTGATTTTCAGATGGTGTACTATCGCAGCGATCTCCTCAAAACTGCTGGATTAGAGCCTCCGACAACTTGGGACGATTATCTGGCGATCGCTAAACAGTTTCATGGCAAAGACTTAAATAATGATGGGGAACCGGATTACGGCTCTTGTATGGCAAAAGGCCCTCGCTTTGCCGGTTACTTGCTGTTTGCCTCAATTGCTAGTTCCTGGCTGCAATCTCAGGGAACAGCACAAGGAATATTTTTTGATCTGGAAACCATGAAACCTTTGGTTCGCAATCCAGCGTTTGCTAAGGCGTTAAATATCTATAAAAAAACGATGGAGTATGGCCCGCCCAATGAAGCAAACTTGAGTCTCTTTGAAGAAAGACGACTGTTTACCAGCGGCAGATGCGCCTTGACTCTGGAATCGGGAGATATTGGCACATTAGCAATCAATCCGGCTACGTCGAAAGTAATTGACAAAGTAGGCGCTGTTGTGACTCCGGGCAGCACTCAGGTACTCGATCGTCAAACAGGGAAATTGGTAGCTTGCGATAAGTTTAGCTGTCCATATAGCATTGCTGGGGTTAATCATGCGCCTTTTACTGCCTTCGTGGGTTGGTCTGGTGTTGTGTATGCAAAGGCAGTACCAACAGTCAAGGATGCTGCATATTCGTTCCTTTCCTATATGAGTCAGCCTGCTCAGGCAAATGTGGATGTCACTATCGGCGAGACAGGTATCAACCCTTACCGGATTTCTCAATTTCAAACCATTGATTCTTGGCTCAAAGCAGGGATGTCGCCCGATGCTGCCAACAACTATTTAGGTGCGATCGGTGTCAGCCTGAATAGTCCAAACATGGTTTTGGATCTGAGGATTCCTCATAACCAGCAATATCAATTGGATGTCCTCGATGTTGTTCTCGCCGATTTCTTAGCAAGCAAACTGACGACACAGGAGGCAATGCAGCAGATTGAACAGGGATGGGAGCAGATTACCAACAAAGTGGGGCGTGAGTCTCAACGCGCTGCTTACCGCGCTAGCCTTGGGCTAACCCCATAAGGGGCAGTGGTAGATAAAAAAGCTTAATGATCGCTCGTCAGATTGTCAAATCAACCCACAGTGGAAAATTAAAACCAATTATATACCGATTACAACTATGAAGGATAAAATGTCTCATTGGCGGAGCTTTTGCTCCCACTTTCAGGTAGTTCGATATGGTCTGATTTTCTTGGCTGCCCTCTGGTTGAGCTTAGGAGTTCCAGGTTGCAGTTTTTACCCACCCAATTCTCAAACAGCTTCATCTCCTGGGCCTACCCAGACCAACCCGACTGCACAACGCTTTGACGGTGTGACGATCAACGTCATTACTCATGATGAAGCCATTTATACGGGGACTAAGCGACATATTGCTGAATTTGAATCGCTGACTGGAGCGAAGGTCAATCTAACGGGTATTCCCTTTAAAAATCTTTACACCATATTGCAAAAGAACTGGTCTGGTAACAATTCAAAGTACGATATAGCAGTTATCTTGCCTCAATGGTTGATTGACTTTATCAACGCTGGTTATCTGGAAGATTTAACTGCACGAGTGAAGACTGATGCTGCTTTGCAGTGGGATGATATCGCTCCGATCTTTCGGAATGTCAGTGCGACTTATAAAGGGCGCACCTACAGTATTCCGTTGGATGGCGATTTTCACATGGTTTATTACCGCAGCGATCTGTTAAAGGAAGTTGGTTTAACGCCTCCAGAAACGTGGGATCAGTATTTGGCGATCGCTAAACGGTTTCACGGTAAAGACCTAAATGGCGATGGTAAAGCAGACTATGGCTCTTGTATTTCAAAGCGTGCTCATGAAAATAGCACAAGTATGTTGATATCTATTGCTACTCCTTTTTTGCAATCTCAGGGAACAGTACAAGGGGCATTTTTTGATCCAGATACGATGAAACCCCTAGTGAACAATCCAGCTTTTGCCAAAGCACTGGATATTTACAAAAAAACGATGGATTATGGAGTTCTCCAGGATGAAAATCTGGGTGGTTCTAAAGCTAGAGAATTATTTATCACTGGCAGGTGCGCTCTGACTATTGATTGGGGCGATGTCGGGCCTCTAGCTATAGATTTGTCTGTGTCTAAAGTGATGGATAAAGTCGGTGCTGTCATCACTCCAGGTACTACTCAAGTCCTCGATCGCAAGACCAACAAATTGGTCGCCTGTAATAAGTTTACCTGTCCTTATGCTATTGATGGTGTCAATCACGCGCCCTACGCAGCCAATGTCGGTTGGACTGGTGTGATTCATGCCAAGGTAGCACCGAGGGTACAGGATGCCGCATATGCGTTTCTCTCCTATATCAGTCAACCTACTCAGTCCAATGTAGATGTAACCATTGGTACAACTGGCTTCAATCCCTACCGAATTTCGCAATTTGAAAACTCAGATCCCTGGATTAAAGCAGGACTGTCGTCCGAAGCTGCCAACAACTATCTTGGAGCAATTGGAGTAAGCCTGAACAGCCCCAACATAGTTTTGAATTTGAGCATTCCCCATAATCAGGAATATCAATTTGAAGTCCTCGATGCGGCTGTATCTGATTTTTTAGCGAACAAACTTACCACAGAGCAAACAATGCAGCAGATTGAACAGGGATGGGAGCAGATTACCAATAAAGTGGGGCGTGAGTCTCAACGCGCCGCTTACCGCGCTAGCCTTGGGCTATGAGGGGGACAAGGAGAAATAACAAATGCTCAATCCTTAATCTCCACTCCCCAATCCCCAATCCAACTGTTCATCTCACAGATGAAGTGGGCATCTTAGAAATAATTGGGCAAGAATAACATTAGGAGTGATTAACAATGCACTGCCTATCTCAGTAGTTTGAGACCGCAAAAGGAGCCACAGAGCGTGCGAAATTGGAACCTCAGCACAAAAATTATTGCTTCTTATTCAGTGCTAATCGCAGTGATGGCTGGAACAATAGCTTCTGGGATGTACTGGCAGTTGTACTCTAGTCAACGACAGGCAATCCGTAATCGTCTTTTGGCGATTGTCAGTCTAGCAGTTCCCCAAATCGACAGCGATTATCACGGATTGGTTCTCCAGCGTAGCGATCGCACCTCAGCCTTTTACAAAATTAATCAAGAGAAGCTTGTAGCAATTCAAGCAACCAGTAAAGATATTAAGCGTATTTATACGGTACGCCAACAACCAAATAAAAAATTTGTCTATGTCTTAAACTACGACCCTGCCGATCAAGGCAAAGGTGTATTGATTGGCATGGATTACACAAAGTCATTAGATGATTTGTATGCAGCCGTTGCCCACAATGCACCGTTTGTTGAGGAGGAATTTCACCAAACTGCAAATGGCGAAACCATTCTTTACGGCTATGCCCCAATTACCAATCTCCAGGGGCGGGTGAATGGATTCTTGGTGGTTGAACTGGACGCAAGTTCTGTAGTTCGCCAGGAATATTCGGTAGCCGGATTTGCTCTGATAAATTTTTTCGCTGTGTTGTTAGTAACTGTAGTTTTAGTGCGTTGGCTATCGCGATCACTGGTAGTGCTACCCATTTTACAACTCAATAGCGCTGCCAAGCAATTAGAAACGGGGAATTGGAATGCCACTCTACCAAGCAATGTCTACGACGGGCTACGCCTACGCACCGATGAACTTGGAGAACTCTCCGTATCTTTTAACAGCATGGCCAAACAGTTACAAACCTCCTTTGCCACCTTAGAACAAAAGGTAGAAGAACGCACACTTGAACTAGCAGAAGCAAAAGAGAAAGCCGATACTGCAAACCTTGCCAAGAGTGAGTTTCTTGCTAACATGAGCCATGAACTGCGAACTCCGCTCAATGGCATCCTGGGCTATGCCCAAATTCTCCAAAATGGTGAACCCTTAACAGAACGAGCTAAAAAAGGTGTAGATATCATCTATCAGTGTGGTAATCATTTGCTCAATCTGATTAATGATGTCCTTGACCTCGCCAAAATCGAAGCCCGCAAGTTGGAATTATATCCCAGCGATGCGTATTTACCGGCACTTCTCGAAGGCATTGCTGAGATGATGCGCGTGCGTGCTGGTCAAAAAGGAATTCCCTTCATCTATCAACCTGATGCTAATTTACCTGTTGGCATTACAGTCGATGAAAAACGCCTCCGCCAAGTGCTGATTAACTTATTGGGCAATGCTATTAAGTTTACTGACGAAGGTGAAGTTAGATTTCGCGTTAAAACTCACAAACTGGAAACTGCAACCTATCAAATTCGCTTTGAAATAGAAGATACAGGGGTCGGAATATCGCCAATCGGACTCACAAAAATCTTCCAGCCCTTTGAACAAGTGGGCGATCTGAAGAAACAAGCAGAAGGTACTGGATTAGGACTAGCAATCAGTCAGCAAATCGTTTCTCTGATGGGTAGCACCCTAAATGTAGACAGCCAGGTTGGACAAGGTAGCACCTTCTGGTTTGAGGTGGAACTTCCCGAAGCTCAAGAATGGGCAACAAGTCTGCGAACAACTAAGCAAGGGAAGATTATAGGATTTGAAGGCAGCAAGCGCCAGGTGTTGGTAGTCGATGATCGTTGGGAGAATCGGTCAGTTTTGGTCAGTTTACTGGAACCTTTGGGTTTTGCAGTGATTGCCGTCAGCAACGGTCGAGAAGGATTGGACAAGGCGAAGGAGATTCATCCTGACCTGATTATTACAGACTTGATGATGCCAGAAATGGATGGTTACGAGATGCTGCGGCAATTGCGACAGATTCCAGAGTTGCAGAATGTTCCTGCGATCGCCTCTTCAGCTAGTGTATTTGAAAGTAACCAAAATGAGAGTATCACAGCCGGAGCCGATGCGTTTTTACCCAAGCCTGTAGAAGCCCCAGCGCTGCTGAAGTTGTTGGAAAAATACCTGGGTTTGAAATGGATTTATAACCAAAACTCCATTGTTGTAGAAGCAATGACAGGCAACTCAGAGGCAATGTCTCTATCCACCCCAGATGAGATCGTTCCCCCAACCGCAGAGGTTTTGTCACAATTGCACACATTAGCGTTGCAGGGGCGCTTGATGGCCATCGAGCAACAGCTAAAAACTTTGGAAAAAGTGGATGAACAGTACCAACCGTTTGTTAAAGCAGTCCGTAAGTATGCAGATAATTTTCAGATTGAAAAAATCCGAACATTTCTTGAACAGCATCTTTCCTGATCGAAGGACTGGGGACTGGGGACTGGGGACTGGGGACTGGGGACTGGGGACTGGGGACTG
>NZ_JABXKQ010000148.1 GCF_017114945.1 Nostoc sp. JL34 | reverse complement strand
CTTAACTTGACACCAATGGCAAGATGCCCACCCCACAAGATTGGATAATTTATTTATTGGAAGTCCCTAAGTCGCGAATCTAAATCCAGTTGAAGTAAGAAACAAGTGAGATTTGCATAGGTTTTAAGGAGCGGATTCACCTTTCGGTAGATTTAGACAGAATGAGCAAAACTGTATATTTGGATGGGGTAACACATAAGTTGCCACAAAACCTCATGCTAAATCAGTAATTTCAAGATCAACAGATGA
Source organism: Nostoc sp. JL34 (assembly GCF_017114945.1). GTDB lineage: Bacteria > Cyanobacteriota > Cyanobacteriia > Cyanobacteriales > Nostocaceae > Nostoc. Next base: position 54,639 of record NZ_JABXKQ010000148.1, on the reverse strand, counting down.
AATTTTGATTGAATTCTAGTCAAATTGTTCCTTAAGTTCCTCAAAAGCCATGACATCCCCTGAGCCTCAAACTGATTTTGGAGACAAAGCTCCACAAAACTCATTTGAGCCACCTTCTGGAAAACGGCGGTGGCTTTGGTTATTTTTACCTGCACTACTATTGTTAGGGGGCGGAGCAGCTGTAGTTTGGCGTTTGCTCACTCCGCAAAATTCAGCACCTTCAACTGCTAATGCTCAACCTCAAGGGGTAAGAGTCAAAATATCGACAGTACAAAGCGGCATAATTGAGGAAAGTTCAGATTTTATTGCTAGTCTAAAATCCCAGCGCTCAGTCACGCTTCAGCCAAGGATTCAAGGCCAAGTTACCCAGATACTTGTCAAATCAGGAGATTCAGTCGCCGAAGGAGCAGCAATTCTCCAAGTAGATCGTACACCACAATCAGCGATCGCTCTTAAGAATACTGTGCCTCCAGCATTTTTAATGCAACTGGCAAATGCCCGCGCTACACTCAAATCTCTAGAAGCAGAACGGTCTTCTTACGTTGCAAATGTGCAATTGTACCAGCAGAACTACGAAAAGTTTGTCACCCTAGCTCAAGAAGGAGCCGTGTCTCGACAGACTAGCAATCAGTTTGCTAATCGTCTTGCTAATGCTAAAACTAGTCTAAATGCAATAGATTCCAGAATTCAAGCACAACGAGCCACCATCTTGCAGGCTGAAAAATCCTTGCAGCAATCTAATTTAAATACTCAAACACAACAGCCGCAGTCTGATAAAATTACCGCTCCCTTTAATGGCACAGTTGGCAACATCCCTGTGAAAGTCGGTGATTTAGTTAATACTTCTACACCATTAGTTAATATCACGCAAAATCGACCTTTAGAAGTGAATATCTCTGTACCACTACAGCAAGGGCCCCAATTGCGTAAGGGAATGCCAGTAGAGGTGATGAACACACAAGGTCAAAAACTTGGTAGAAGTAGGATATTTTTCATTGCACCTAATGCCAGTAATGAAACACAAACAATACTGATCAAAGCACTTTTTGACAACCGTAACGGTCAGTTGCGTGCAGATCAATTGGTAAGGACTAGAGTGTTTTGGAATCAGCGCCCCGGAGTTTTAATTCCCACAACAGCAATGACTCGTGTTGGTGGGGATACTTTTGTTTATGTAGTTGAAACAGAGACATCTCCTCAAGGTGTATCCCAACAAGTAGCTCGGCAAAGGCGAGTGAAGCTAGGCGAGATCAAAGGTAATAATTACCAAGTTATTGAAGGATTACAGCCAGAAGATAAAGTTATTATTTCAGGGTTGCTCAATCTTAGGGATGGTGTTGCGATCGTTCCAGAATCTTAATTAAGGAGAGTGGGGACTGGGGAGCAGAGGAGAGTTAGAACTGGATTCATCCCACCTCAGAACTGCACTCATCAACCTCAGAACTCCGTTCATCCACCTCAAAGACTCATTAACGGAGTTCAAAGACTCAAAGTCCCAATCCCCCATGCCTAATGCCCAACATGATAGCGATCGCTAAATTTAACCTTGATACAGTACTTTAACAGCAGATAATCACTTTGGTGAACCAAAATAAAACTAAATTAATCTATGGCATCAATAGCTGGAAAAGTTGCAATTATCACTGGTGCATCGCGGGGAATTGGACGAGCGATCGCACTCAAGTTAGCTGGTAACGGCGCATCTATTGTCGTCAACTATGCGGGGAATGCAGGTAAAGCACAAGAAGTTGTTGCAGAAATTGAAAAGTTGGGAGTAGAAGCGATCGCTATCCAAGCTGATATTAGCAAAGTACCCGACATCCAACGGTTATTTGAGCAAACACTTGAACGCTTTGGCAAAGTCGATATTTTGGTCAATAATGCCGGAATAGCCTTCTATAAACCAATTAATCAGGTGAGTGAAGAAGATTTTGACGCGATTTTTGCCATTAAGGTCAAAGGCACTTTTTTTGCTTGTCAACAAGCCGCGCAACACATGTCAGAAGGCGGACGGATTATCAACTTTTCCTCATCAACTACGGTGATGATGCTGCCAACTTATAGTGCCTATGTAGGAACTAAGGGTGCTGTTGAACAAATCACACGGGTACTAGCTAAAGAATTGGGTACAAAAGCGATCGCCGTTAATGTTATTTCTCCTGGCCCCACCGATACAGAATTATTTCGAGAAGGCAAAACACAAGAACAGATAGACCGTTTGGCCCAAATGGCTGCTTTTGGCAAACTGGGAGATGTGCAAGAAATCGCCGATGTAGTAGCATTTCTCGCTAGCGACGAAGCCAGGTGGATTACTGGGCAAAACATTCGTGTCAACGGTGGAATCGCGTGAGGAAAAACTCTGCTGATGAAAGCGATATTCCCCGTTTCAAAACCTCAGCCAGTAATGTGCAACGCCGTAATAGAAATTTAAGCCATGAATTCCAATATCAATCTTTTCACACCAGTTCAGCTAGTCATCAACCCAGTTACATCCTACTTTCGCCAAATATTCCAAGGTATTTTGATTACCAATAGTGGCTACGATCGCGCAACAGGAGATAGTATTCTTACCAGTGGCAATGCAGATTTAGTTTCTTTTGGCAAGTTATATCTTGCTAATCCTGACTTACCAAAACGCTTAGAACTTGACGCACATTTGAACGCTCCAGATCCAAAAACATTTTATTGACAGTCATCAATCATCAGGTAAATGTACAAATTAAATGCGTAACAACTTAGGTAATTCGTAATTCGTTTAGGAAGTCAGAGTCTTCTCAATGCGACGGTCAGGAATCAGCCAGATGATTGCGACTAAAACGTATAATGCACAGGCAAACCATGAGTTCACAAAGGCAAGTGGAATTGCCACAGCATAGACAACTACTGATACTGTTCCTTTGAAGTCTTCACCAACTGCGATCGCTAAAGTTGAATCCTTGCCGTGATGAAAAATCAGGGTGCGAGTAAGAATGAAGTAAGCGATCGCAGCCAACAACAATACCGTACCATAAAGGGCAACTGGCATCGCGGCAAAGTGATTCTCACCCATCCAGCCAGTGACAAAGGGAATTAGGGATAACCAAAACAGCAGATGCAGATTAGCCCAAAGTATACGCCCATTAACCTGTCGGACTGCTTGTAGTAGGTGATGATGATTGTTCCAGTAGATGCCGATATAAATAAAACTCAGCACATAGCTCAGAAATACTGGGATCAGCGGATGCAGCGCGGCTAAATCGAATCCATGCGGCACTTTGATTTCCAGCACCATAATGGTGATGATGATCGCAATCACCCCATCGCTGAATGCTTCTAATCTCCCTTTTCCCATATATGCATTCCTTTTCTATCTACTTGAGAGTTAAGTTGTGACATTCTGTACTTTATCGTACCAAGTAGTCGCCATTGATGAAAATTTTCTGCGCGGCGATGTCAAAGGCGGGCTACGCCAACGCCAAATATTTAATTCTCACTCGCCAATTTCCGCCGTAATTCCCGAATAGCAGTGCTAGTATTACGCTCGTAGGCAATTTTTAAACACTCTGTAACTACCTCTGACACATTAATGTTAGGGAAATAACGGCTACTGGTTTCAACAGTGTAGCGATCGCTTTGCAATCCGTAAATCACAAGCTGGTTCTTCCTGAACAACCAAACTTCTGGGACTCGATAAGGCAGGTAGTCATTCACATCAGTGTAGCTGGTAATATCTATCTCCACCACTAAATCGGGTGATGGATCAACACCCCAATTGATGCGATCTTTACCTGCGATTGCTTCCCAGTTTTCAATATAAAAACAGTAGTCTGGTTCTATACCACTTTTCTGTGGTAGTTCCATTGTGATTGGGGTAAATGCCTCGTATTCTCGTCCCAGATGATCGAGCAAAACTTTGACTACATCTGCAATTACACTTACTTTGCGCCCATGTTCTGGTAGTGGTGCCATCAAGAGAATTTCTCCATCTCGATATTTAATACGAGGCGAAGAGCGATCGCCTAGTTGTTCATTCAATGCTTGATAATCTTGCCAACTTCCAGGTAGGCGTATTACCGCACCTGGGGGCAAATGGATTGTATCGGGTGTGACAACAGCAAACATAGAACTGATACCTCCATCTCAACTTTAATGCTTTGGATAAACTGTAGCTATACTCGGAGGATAATAACTGTTAAGCGCTGCAACAAAAGTCTTATGGGAATCACAGGTAAGATTAAGCAGATTTCTGCATCAACACTTGAATTATTGAAAGAAGATCCACTTCTTGTTGAGGTATTTCGTGATGCTAGGCTGACAAGGCTCTCCTACTTTATCTTACTTAGTTTCTGTAATGGTTTAAATATCAATTGCTGCGGCTGAAAAATACAGCAGCTATAACAATTAAACCTAAAAGTGCTAGAGGAACCCAAAGATTAGGGAGATCGGACAAACTCATAAATGACTTCCAAATAAGTAGAGTGTGTTAGACGAAAGCTGTAATGCATCTTATATAGACAGTCGCTACTTTATAAATCAAATTTTAGGTAAGCTTTCTTTTAAGTTCTTCAGCCAAATTTTCTAGTAGCACTTCTACTTGCTCACCTGTTTTCAAATCTTTGAGCGAAGATTTTTGCGCTGCTGCTTCTTCAGAACCAATAATTACGCAAAATTTAATTCCTTGCTTGTCTGCTAATTGAAATTGTTTACCCAAAGGACGCTTATCAAAGTTAGTTATAACATTAATTCCCGCCTGACGCAGTTGTTGAGAAACTTTTAAATAAGTAGGCATTAAATCTTCTTGCATATTCACTACCATCACTTGGGCTGGTGTCGCAGCTAAACTACTAAGAATACCAGCTTTTAACAAGCGACTAATTAAGCGAGTTAAGCCAATAGAAATGCCTACTCCAGGCATCTTTTCGCCCAAAAATACCCCGACTAATTCTTCATATCTACCCCCAGAACAAATACTACCTAAAGCTTCATGTCCTAATAGAGTTGTTTCGTAAACTGTGCCGGTATAGTAATCAAGACCACGGGCAATGGATAAATCAATACAGAAACGGTTTTCGGCAACTCCGAGATTACGCACCCCAGCAATTACCGTTTCTAATTCGCTAACTCCTAAGCTCAATTGCTCGGTTTCTGGCAGATTTTGGGCAAGGTGCTTGAGCTTATCTAAGACTTCATCAACCAAACCGTCTATTTTGATAAATTCAATGATTTTCTGCGCCTGTTCTTCTAAAATTCCTTCTTTTTCTAAATCTTGTTTTACTTTACTTTCACCAATTTTTTCTAGAGTATCAACAATACCAATACACGATTTAATTTGATTTTCGGCAATTCCTACTGACTTAAAGAAACCAGTCAGAATTTTACGGTTATTGATGCGAATCAGAAAATCACCAATATTAATTGCTTCAAAGATTTCAGTGATAATTGCAGGCATCTGAGCATCATAGAGCAAGCTAAGTTCACGACGAGCGACTACATCAATATCGCACTGACGAAACTGACGAAAACGCCCATCTTTTGCCCGTTCTCCCCGAAAAACTACATCCGTTTGATAACGGGCAAAGGGAAAGGTTAATTCATTCAGGTGACGAGCAATATATGCCGCCAAAGGAACTGTTTGATCAAACTTTAAAGCTCTGGCTTCCGAACCAGTTTCACCCGATTTATCTCTCTCGGCTTGTCGATTTGGTGGCAAGATGGGATCAATTCCATAGATGATATTATCGCCTTGATTCCCTTTAGCTTGCAGCACTTCTAAACGTTCTACAGCAGGTGTTTCGATGGGCGTAAATCCATAGCTTTCAAAAACTCTACGGATGATATCTAGCAAATATAATTCTAGACGCTTTTCGCTAGGTAGAAATTCTGGGAAACCGCTAGGAGTAGAAAAGTTTATTTTGTCACCTTTGGCCATGCGTGTACCTTACTAAGTTGGGATTTGAGATGAAAGCCTAAGGACTGGAAGTCTTGGCTACACAAACAAAGTCCGCCTGCGCGGACTGGAAAATAATGAGTGATGATCTCTGAGGGGAGAAATTACTATCTTAGCCGTTCTTCTTGAATTAGGGTGCGTTGAAAGATTTGATTGTTTTTAAACCAATGCCAAGTGCGGGCACGATTGTTATTGTCAGGACTAATATAGATCATTTCATATAAACTCATTTCTGGGTTTGTCTTATAACTAAACCATAAAATAACAATCGAATCATCGGCTTCCCAGGCTTTTCCATCAATGCGATCAGTGTCAAACCAAAGTTTATTATCTTTATAGATTCCTGGAAATTCATATTCTTCTCGTTTCCCATCAGACCATTTGTAGCGATTAATTTGGTAGTAGGGATGAGGGCCATTTTCAGGAAATTGACAAGTTAAGTGAGATTCATACTTGTCAAGAATTTTTCCGGCTGTATCAATTACTGTATAAGTTCCTACCCAATCTCCTTCATGACGGGCAAGTACTGGCATTCCTTCTCTAATATTAGACATAGCAATTCACCTTTTATTGTTCTAAAATTTGGAAAAATCGAGTAAAGTAATCGGGAAAAGTTTTCGCTGAACAACCAGAGTCTTTTATTACAATGCCTGGAATATTTTAGCCAGTGATAGCAAATACCAGTCTTCACTAAATAAGGCATTTTCTCAAATCGAGTCACCTGGCGCTAAGACCGCGACGAGTAATGCCAGATTGGTAATACTTTTACAACCAGGAATCTCTACCGTGGCATCTACTGGGCGATTCAGAACAGGGATTCCAATGGTATCCACTTTAAACCTCTGTGCATGTAGTCAGCTACAACTTAATTATGTTCGCATATTATGAGTGGGGAAGGTTATCAAAGACGGCTTTAATCATCGCTGGCGTAAATTCTTGAGAAGATAAACTGGCAAAACCAGTCCCACGCGCTGCTATGACATCGCTGTGGCCGCCAAAAATTGAGAGGGTTTGCGCGGCTAGCGATCGCCTTATGGTCTACTCAGTTGAGCAAATTCATACCTAGCAACCTTTTTGGGCTTTCCTATCTGTCGAACTCACGCTAATTAGTGCCGAAATCCTGACTGAAAATTCTGCAATGCAAAAAGTCTGCGAAAAATTGGGTTTCTGTATTCATCCCACTGCTGACAGTTGTGAGAGCAGAAATTATAACTTGACGTGAAGCATAACGAATTCCGCTTTTCTTCCAAGCGATCGCGTTTCTCGTGGACGAAACTGTGGCAGAGGCGATCGCCTCTGGTAAAACAAATATTTTGAATAGAATGAGAATGCGATGCCTTCTCTACGAGACGCTTTGCGAATGGCGGCAAGCTACGCTATTGGTTATGGTGATCATGGTATTGGTCACTCCCCATTCTCAAACCACCAAGGGTCATTAGTAGCGTTAGTTTTGATCAAAATGGCTTTTTTTCGCATAAACCGTTTCAGCGCCGCTGCACCCATACGTGAACCTCCCATACCGGAGAATTTGAAGGCGTTTTTCTCTCCCTCATGCATGATGGCGGTGAGTGCTGCATCGTTGATACTGATAGCACCTGCATCTATCTGGTAGGCAACTTCTAAGGCTTCTGTTTCCGAGGCAAATACAGCAGCACTTAATCCATAGATTGAGTCATTGGCTAAAGATACTGCTTCCTCTACTGTGGAAAAAGGCATGACTGGCATAATGGGGCCGAAAGTCTCTTCGGTCATCACTTTCATGGAATGATTAACCTGAGTAAGCACTGTCGGACGACACCACCAACCCCCTCCTAAATCCTCTATTACACCGCCGCTGTGAATTACTGCTCCCTTTTCCACTGCATCTAGGAGATGATTGCTAATAATGGCTGCTTGTTTTTCGGCGATGATAGGGCCAATTTCTCCACTTTCGACTGTGGGATAGGCTAGTTGCAGGCGATGGGCTTTGGCTACTAGTTGATGATAAAACTTTTCAAATATGGAGTCTGCAACATAAATTCGCTCAATTGAGAGGCATGACTGTCCGGTGTTGACGACGGAGCCCCACAATATTGCTGAGGTTGCTAATTCTAAGTTGGCTGATTCTAAAACGATCGCAGGATCTTTTCCTCCTAATTCCAAAAAAGCTGGAATAAACTGTTTTGCAGCAGTCTGTGCAACTTTTCTCCCCGTCGCTACACTGCCTGTAAAGCAAACCAAATCTACATTTTCAATCAAAGTAGATCCGGTTGCGCCTGCTCCTTCCACAAAAGTTAATACATCGTGCAGTTTGGGAACGGCGTTCAGTGCTGTAACCAGTGGTGCTACAAAACGGGGAGTAATTTCACTGGGTTTGACAATGACAGCACAACCCGCCAACAATGCCGGAATGGTATCAATGGTAGATAGTAACAGCGGAAAATTCCACGGGCTAATTACCCCAACTAGGGGATAAGGAACGGATGTTTGTTGCAAGACAATAAAGGGAATAGCTGTATTTTTTGCAGATTCTTGCAACAATTCCGGTGCTAACCTACACCAGCGATCAATGCTGGAGAGGAAGGAGTCTATTTCTAATACCGAGGTTGACAATCTTCCGGTATCATTTACCAAAGCTTCTGTGAGGCGATCGCGTCCAGATAATATCGCTTCCTTCCACTGCTGTAAAGCTTCAATTCTCCCCTCTAAGCCCAACTGCTGCCAGCGAACTTGCGCCCTGCGTGTGCGCTTACATTGCTGTACCACCAGCTTTGGAGGCGGCGGGATAATTACGTAGTCAAATTTGCCAGTTCGAGGATTGCGGACTTCTATTGGTTTTGTCATTAGTCATTTGTCATTAGTCATTTGTTATTACTTCCAATGCCCCATTCCCAAATTCAAATTATCCCCAGGTTGCTTAAACGCTCAATGGTGGCTTGCTGTGTTTGCAGGAAGTGTTTGCGGTCTACTTCTCCTTCCAGCATAGTATTAGCGGGGTAAAAGTGTGATTGGCGGTAACTTTCGGCGTATAGTTCAAACCGTTGGCGGGCAAGTAAATTATTTAGCCCCGGTCGGCGGCGATCGCGGCGTAATGCTGCTAAATCAATCTCTGCAAATGCTGCCATGCTCTCACCCGCGCCTGTCTCTGCTAAAACGATTCCGCGATGGTCAATGATTTTAGAACCACCATCAGCCGAAGCAATGGGGATGGCAATATTAGCGATGCCTGCGGTATTGGCTGAAACTACATAAGCCAGATTTTCGACGGCGCGAGTGATTTTTGCCGCGTCTTTAGGGGTGAGATTTTTGTTGTATACTTCCGAGGTGGAATGGACAAAAATCTCTGCTCCTCGCATCGCCAGACACCGCGCCACTTCTGGATACAAAATTTCTTCTGATGCTAATGCAGCCAAATTACCGATCTCAGTTTTGGCAACCGGGAAAACTCCTTCCAAACCATAGCAATCGAGATATTTATCCCAAACATCATGGGGGGTGGGAGCAAATAAAGAATTTAGCCGCCGATACCGTAAAACTATTGAGCCAGAGGGGTCAAGAATGAAGCAGGTTTGAAAGTACAATCCGGGAAAGTTGGGATCAACTTCGTAGGCGTTACCAGCTAAAAAGATTTTATGCTTTTGGGCAATTTTACCAAGGGCCTCATACTCAGCACCAGCCATTTCTATACAAGCTTTTTCTGCCCATCCTCCGAGAGTATCTCCCATTGGGAAACCAGTAAGGAAATATTCTGGCAGTACAATTAAACGGCAATCGAAACCAATGAAAGCGATACTAGCAGCAATTTGTTGAGCTAGGCGGTTGATGGAGTTTTGCATGAGCGATCGCGCTTCGTGGTGTAGGCGTAGCCCGCCGGAGGCATCGCTTGTTTGGTTAACTGCATAACAGGTAACTTGCAGTGCTAAAGCGCGGAATGATTCTAGATTAGTGGGCATAGGGCATGGGACTAAGGACTAAGGACAAATGACTAATGACTAATGACTAATGACTAATTCGATCGCCACCCCAGAGCGATCGCACAAGTTTATCTGTCAATTCCGATCCAAACATCTGTGCGGCAAATTTATTACCTGGATCGCGTTCCGCACTGATTCGGCGCAGCGCCAAATCACGAGCAGCTAAAGCCTCCCGCGCATCTTCTGGCACAGGTTCAGCTGCATCTACCCAAGTTAGCCAGCGATCGAGTGTTTCGTGTGCAAGTGTGCGAGTTAGTTCGAGTGTTTCAAAAGTAGGTACGCCTGTGTAGCACAAACTAACAGGCGATTGAAATAGACGAATGTACACACTTTTGCTGGTAAACACCTTGAGCCGTGAATCTTCTTGTAACTTTAAGAATGTTTGATTAACTGGCTCATAATAGCGATCGAGATATGCCAAATCGGCTAAAAGCTCAGTCCGGGGAATGTAATCTATATAAAAGAAAATATTCGGAAGTGTGCCAAACTCAAACGCCAAATGAGGAACCTGAATGTGCGACTTCAACCAAGTGGTGAGACGCATAGTGCTAAAGTTTGATTTTTGGGCGTTTCCTAACCACGAATGCACTAACCAATCAATTTCTGCGCCGGAAAAAGCGGTGAGCGAACCCTTCATGTTGCCATCGAGACTGCTGTATTCCTGTAAATTTTCTACAGAAGGATCTGGGTGTAACTGAAAACGAGCCTCTAGTTTTTGGTGGAGTTCTTTTGTAATCTCCCACAACTGCTCAAATACAGCTTTATTATCTAAATCGGTTGGTTGCTGAGTCATGGTTTGAGTTTGCAGTTTTTCTATAAACTTCATATTTAGTTTGACACTTTCCGGTAGCTAATTCTTACCGATATCTAGCAACGCATTCATCGAATTTAGGAGTGTGAGAAATAGTCCATCAACCAAAGTGTGATTGATCTGTTACAGCAACATCTTTTTTCACAGCAGAATTGCAGCAATTTCTATCAGTCGATGATTGTTCATTTAGATGCTTTTGACTTTAGCACAAAGCTCAGTGATAATACTGTAATTTTATACAAATTTGTTTTTAGTGTACTTAATTATAAAAATAAAAATAATTTTGTTGATAAATATAGACAAATTATCAGAAAAACCAATACTAATAAGTTAGTTGTTTGATTATAAATATACAAAATATGGATTTTGATTTAGATAAAGCTTTTCAACTAGATATAGCTCAAATGAATTTAAAAAAAGCACATTCATTAGTATTTAGGTTACATGGTGAGCCGAAAATTCCTTTTGTGATTTGGCTGCTAGAGAATCCTAATAGCATAATGGCATTACCTGGAAAAATTAGTTTGCTCCATCATGATTATATTCACATACTTTTAGCTAGAGGAATTTCTTCTCAAGATGAAGCCTTTGTAATAGGATTCACAATGGGTAATGACTTAAAGACTAATCAACTACATTTATTCATCTATCACTTCTTTGCTAAATTTATATATCCAGTTCCTTATAAATTTTCAAGGTTAGACTTCATGAGTTTTAAGTTAGGATTTATTTATGGCAGAAAGATTAAGTTTAAACAAATAAATGAAATTAACTTTGAAATTTACCAAAATGAAACAATAGGATTTTTAAGAGATTTTTTCGGTATTAACACTGATGATTCTAAATTTGTTCAAGAGTATTAATCGTGACAATACCCAATTAAAATATATATAAATAGTATTAAAATGCACCTACCTTATAAACTGAGATTTGCTTCCTCTCAACTAATAACTGTAACAGTACTTCTTACTCTGCTGTTATTTATTCCTCAGATTTGGCTCAATTTACAAGCATATTATAACTTTAATAGTATTACTAAAAATGAATTTAAGCTCCAAATATTAAGTGATGAAATTACTTATTTTGATGAAGTACTAACTATGTCAGCCCGCATGAATGCTGCTACAGGAAACACTATTTGGGAACAACGGTATCGTCAATTTGAACCTAAACTTGATATTGCTATTCAAGAATCTATTAAACTAGCTCCTAAAGCATATACAAATGAGGATGCCAAGAAAATTGATGCCGCTAATCAGCGCCTGGTGACAATGGAATATCAATCTTTTGATTTAGTTAATAAAAATCAAAAAGAGACAGCACAACAAGTACTTTTCAGCCGCGAATATGAAACTCAGAAGCAAATTTATGCTGATGGAGTGATGAAAAGAAAGTATAATATCTCACTAGAATTACAGCAAAAGGTTGATGAATATTATCAAAGAATCTTATGGGCAATTTCGGAGTCTATTATAAGTTTAGCAATGCTGATTCCAGCATGGCTTTTAGTATTGCATTTATTGCAGCAATACTTAAAGGCTAAAAAAATTGCTCAAGCCGCTTTAGAAGAAACAAATTGTCAATTGGAAATGCAAGTTATGGAGAGAACGGCAAAATTAAACCATAAAAATATTCAGCTACAAAATACACTGCAAGAATTGCAACACACTCAAGTACAACTTATTCAAACTGAAAAAATGTCTTCATTAGGTCAGCTAGTTGCTGGTGTTGCTCATGAAATCAATAATCCAGTTAATTTTATTTATGGTAATTTGATGCATGTTAGAGAATATAGTCAGCAATTACTAACTTTAATTAAACTGTATCAGCAGCAATGTTCTAGTGACAAACCAGAAATAACTACTCTAATTGATGAGATAGATTTAGAGTTTCTTGTTGATGATATGCCGAAAATCTTATCATCAATGGCAGTTGGTACTGAACGCATTCGCGAAATTGTGCTGACTTTGCGTAACTTCTCACGCCTTGATGAAGCAGAAATGAAATTTGTTGATATTCATGAAGGAATTAATAGTACCCTATTAATTTTACAGTATCGTTTTAAAGAAAATCATAAACAGCAGGAAATTGCAATTATCAAAGATTATGGTAATTTGCCTGTTGTTGAATGTTATGCAGGAGGATTAAATCAGGTATTTATGAATATTCTCAGTAATGCTATTGATGCTTTACATCAAATGGAAGTAGAGTATTTTAAAGGAGATATTAATAGACAGCTTAGTTCTATTATTATCCATACTGAAGTTACAAATAAAGAGTGGATAACTATTAGTATTAAAGATAATGGTTTAGGAATAACTGAAGAAGCTCAAACTAGATTATTTGATCCTTTCTTTACTACTAAACCTATGGGAAAAGGTACTGGCTTAGGATTATCTATTAGTTACCAGATTATAGTGGAAAAACATAAAGGGAAAATTAAGTGTATTTCTGCACCTGGTAAAGGTACAGAGTTTGTGATTGAGATTCCTATCAAGCAGACACGTTCAAGAGTTCCCCATTGAGTGATATAAAAATATCGTTACAAAAATAACTCTAGACATCTAAGCTATTTCAATTATTACTAACAGAAAATCCTCGACGTGTAGGTTTAATATTAGCTAACTCCACCTGAAAACTTACCTTGTCGCTCATTTCCCCACTTCTCGCTTCCAAAGTCCACTTACCAGGACGTAAATTCCAAAATAAAGAATTAGCTGAGTTTATATCTAACTTTTCGCCATTTAACCACCACTCTACTGATGCAGATTTATTTCCCACTAGCTTAAATTCGAGTTTTTGCTTCGTTTCTTCACCAGGATAAAGTAAAAATAAATCGCCATGATGCGGAGATAAAATTCTCAAATTGGTAGAAGTAAAATTTGACTGCTGTTGTTTTGCCAACCATTCATCATACTCTGGCGGCAAATTGAATTGATTCTCACGTTCGTAATTACTTTTATCTTCAGGATAGAAATATTCTTGCACGACTGAGGTACAATCTGGTGTGGGTCGTAACCCAGAAATTGCACAAACAGGTAATTGCACTAAACCTTCTGGAGATGGAAAACCTGCTGGTTCTTGATGTTCGTGCAGATGTAACATAATTCGATTCCATAAAGGTGCTGCGCCTGTCACACCTGAAACCTGTCGCATCGGTTCACCGTTGAAATTGCCTACCCAAGTAGCGACAGTGTAATCTGTAGTGAAGCCAACTGTCCAAGTGTCACGAAAATTGGAAGAAGTGCCAGTTTTAACAGCAACAGGAAAGGGTAAATTTAACACCGAGTCTACACCAAATGCTGTTGCACGAGCATAGCTATCACTGAGTATATTGGTGATTAATTGCCATATTGTCGGATTTTGGATTTGAGATTTAGGATTTGGGATTGGGGAATTGGAAAATGTGTTTACTAAAGGGGTAGCATCTCCTTGTCGTGCTATGGTCAGGTAAGCCCGGGCTAATTCCCAGAGACTGACTTCGCCACTACCTAGAGTCAACCCCAAACCATAATGTTCTGGAGTTTGATTGAGGTGTTCAAATCCCAGTTGATGCAGTCGTTCTAAGAAAGTTTCCACGCCTACTTTTTCTAACACCCTGACTGCGGGTACATTTAAAGAATTTGCTAAAGCGATTCGCACTCGCACAGGGCCAAGAAACCTTTCGGTGTAATCTGTGGGGCTGTAAAGTTTCGCGCCGGGAATGGCATAATGGGCGGGTACATCTGCCAAAATGGTATTTGGGCGAATTAAACCTTTTTCTAAAGCTAGTTCATAGACAAAAGGCTTGAGGGTAGAACCTGGTTGACGTAGTGCTTGCACTCCATCATTGCGTCCCAGTTTGGCTTCATTAAAGTAATCAGGTGAACCGACATAAGCCAAAACTTCACCAGTGTGGTTATCAATCACTAACGCAGCAGCATCATGGACATTGTTAGAGGCGAGAGAAGAAATTACCTGCTGTACCTGTGCTTCCACAAACTGCTGCAAAGGGCGATTTATAGTCGTGCGGATGGGGGAATTTTGTTCTGTTTGCGTCTTATCAAACTGATTGGCTAACCAAAATAAAAAGTGTGGTGCGGCGATAATTCCCCCTTGGCGAGACTGAAACACAACCTTTTCGGTGTGTGTTCGGGTTGCGTTCGTCGCAGACGTTGGCGCAGCCATCGCTCCACTAATATACTTTTCCTGTACCATCCGATTAAGGACGTATTTTTGTCGCTGCTTCAGCCGTTCCCAATGTTGGTAAGGATTAAAATATGTGGGATTATTGGGAATAGCAGCCAACAAACTAGCTTGAGCAAGATTCAACTCACTAGCTGGGATGGAAAAATAAGTCCGGGCGGCTGCTTCCACACCATATATATTCCCGCCCATTGGTAGCCGATTGATATATGCAGAGAGAATTTCATCTTTGTTCATCCCTGCTGTTAACCGCCAAGATAGCCAAATCTCACTCAGTTTACCAGAGAAGCTGCGCGGCACTGGATCTAACATCCGCGCCAACTGCATAGTAATAGTAGAAGCGCCGGAAACAATTCGTTTGGCGTGGATGGCTTCTTTGCTGGCGCGGATAACAGCTTTCATATCCAACGCCCCATGATGGTAAAAGCTGCCATCTTCGGCGGCTAAAATGGCATGGATAAACTGGGGCGAAACCTGATTTAGGGGTACTACTGATGTATGCTCTTGGTCACGGGTGAGTAGTGTTCCTAATGGTAAACCATTGCGATCGCTAAATTGCATTGCCAAATGATTTTGGGCAATATCTGCGGCCCGAACGGGCGCAAAATAAGGGAGTAAGCGTATAATCAGGCAGATTAGCAGCACAGCTAGGATAATCTTACTAGTGTGCTTAAGTTTGAGTAGCGATCGTGAAATTAGTTTCATCAGGGAATCCCTGCCCAAGAAAACCTACCTTAATTTTGACGCAACGATTACATCTACATCAGGAAATATGTCAAATCCTTAATAATTAATTTTTACTAACTTAGCAGATGCAAATTAATATTTGCGAAATTTAAATACTTCTTTATAGTTAAGAATTGTAGTCATTTTTGGAAACAATTACACTGAGTTAGTTATCAATGTAAATAAACATAGTTAAATCCAAACTCTGGGTAAAAATAACTAGTAATTGCGCGTCTTTTATTAGCCTTGACATTGCCCAATGAATGGGGTAAGGCAAACTTTTATTCGCTATAATTTGTTAATTTTAATTTTGAATTACTAAAAAGATGATTATCAGAATTCTACTGCGTTTCCACTATAAATTTACCTATCGCGTCCTTCGCGTCCTGGGCGGTTCGTTAAAAAAAATTGCCCATTCCTCAAGTCGCAAGAGAACAATACAGTTTCTTCTGCTCTTTACATTTATACTAGCGATGACAGGGTGTAATTTTTTTGGTATTAACTCAAGTAAAGAACAACTCCCAGCAGTATCTCCACTCACACCACCAAAATTACCAGACTGGATTGAACAAATTAGTCCCATTGGGGATGCAAAACCTCTTAACCAAATCCGCATCCGTTTTAAAGAAGCTTTAATCCCAGTTGAAAATCTTGATAGTCCAGAACAGCAAAAAATATTAGAAAAATTTGTACTTTGGCCGCCTTTACCCGGTCAATTTCGCTTTTTAACACCGCGCATGGTGGGATTTCAAGCTGATAAAGCATTGCCAATCGCGACAAGATTTCAAGTCACTCTCAAAGCAGGTTTAGCCGATTTAAAAAATCATCGTCTAGACAAAGACTTACCTTGGACATTCAACACCGAATCTATCAACCTGACTAATTTACCCGGTGTCAATCCTATTGAAAAAGCTGATATTGAACCAATTGATTTACAGCAAAAATTGCAGTTTACTTCAAATGTAGAATTAGATTTAGCTTCGGTACAAGAACATTTACAACTAATTCCTGAAGGAAAAAACAAGGGTGTAGGTTTTAAAGTTGAATTAAACAAAGAAGAAAAACCAGTAAAAAATGAAGAAGACCCTTTAGAAAAATTTGACCCTTCAGCCCGCAATTGGATTTATAACCTCATCCCCCAGCAAAATCTGGAAAAAGCAACCAGTTATCGCCTGGTATTTTCTCCAGGAATACTTCCTGCTTATGGTAATCTACCTACAGCCAAAGAATTTGCTACTAAGTTAGCAACTTATTCGCCTTTGGCATTTCAGAAAATTAACTTTTACGGGCAGCCAGATTCAGGGGGGACTTTTGGAAGATTTATTAAAGGCAGTCCACAGCTAGAATTTAATAATGTTTTATTGTCAGATTCAGCTAAAGAAAATATTTCCATTAATCCAGCACCAAAAGAAATTTCGAGAATTATCCAAATAAATGATGAAGATAAAATTGTCGGTATCAATCCTTATGCGCTAGAACCCACCAAGACTTATACAATTACTATCGGCGAAAATCTCAAAGATAAGTTTGGGCAGACTTTGGGTAAACCTGTCACACTTAAATATGACACTGGAGATTTAGCTGGAGATATCTGGGTACCATCAGATTTGAATATTTTCCCTACAAGTAAAGATTTGCAGCTAAATATTAGTACAGGAAATCTGCCAGAATCTAAATATAAAGCCGCTTATCGGGTAGTTCAACCGACAGATTTAGTTTATTTTAATAATAGTAGTGATTTATTACCACAACCTGCTGAATGGCAAAGCTTTAAGGTATCGGGTAAGAAAAATCAATCAGTTGATATTGCTGTTCCTCTGCGAGAAAAAATCAGCGCTGCTACGGGGATGTTAGCTTATGGAGTGCAAGCCCGCACTAATAAATATCAGGAGAATGGGAAGGAACTGTGGCGTGAACCTACGACTTATGGCTTAGTTGAATTGACGAATTTGGGCGTATTTACTCAATGGTTTCCTGAGTCAGGGTTAATTCGCGTCAATCATCTTACAGATGGTTCACCAGTGAAAGCATCTGTTGTTGAAATTTATCAATCAAAATTACAAGCAAAATCTCGCCCGGAACCTGTAGCCTGTGCAACAGGTAAAACTGATGAAAATGGAACTTTTTTTATTGTTCGTGAAGGATTAGAGAAATGTTATTCTGGGAATGAAAGCTCTAGTAAATCACCACAGTTATTAGTAATTGCCCGTGAAAATCAAGATTGGGCATTTGCTAGGGTTGAGGAATATAGCGGCGTTTATGGATATGGTATTGATGCGGGTTGGCAAAATGGTAAGCCAGAATCACGCGGGGTAATTTTTTCAGACAGACAGTTATATCAACCAGGTGAAAAAGCTTGGTTGACTGGATTTGCAGACTACTTACAAAATGGTGCAATTCAGCAAGATAAAAATGCTGTTTACCAATTAACTTTGGTAAATCCTGATGGACAAAAGGTCAATTTAGGTACGCAAACTACAAATGAATTTGGTACATTTTCTCTGGAACTGCCAATCAAAACTACTCAGCGTTTAGGCTATTATACAATCCAGGCGAAAGGTAAGAATGGACAAGAAATTTCTGGAGAATTTCGGGTAGCTGAGTTTAAGCCACCCAATTTTAAAGTAGAACTCAAGTTAGATAAAGAATTTGCTTTCATTGACGAGAAAGTTGATATTAATGCTACCAGCAATTATTTGTTTGGCGCACCTGTAGAAGGTGGAGAAGCAAAATATTTTATCACTCGCCAGCAGGCTGATTTTGTTCCTAAAGGTTGGGATGAATTTACTTTTGGTAGACAATGGCTGTGGCCGGAGGAAACCCCTACTATATCTAGTGATGTGTTGCAAACTAATTCCCAGCTAGATGCTAATGGTAAAAGTAGTCAAACTGTGAATGTGGCAAATGATTTACCATATCCGATGACTTACCAAGTGGATGTGCAAGTTGCAGATGTTTCTAATCTGTCTGTAGCGAATTCCAAAACTTTTACCGCTTTACCCAGTAATCGCCTCATCGGGTTAAAAAGTAATTTTATCGCTGATGCTGGTAAGGCTTTTCCTATTGAAGTGATTGTTACTGACCCGACAGGAAAACCAATCACAGGTCAACGAGTGCAGCTGGAATTACAACAGATTAAATATAGCAGCATCACGCAGTTAGTAGAAGGTAGCCGAACACCAAAAAATCAAGTTGAATATAAAACAGTAGGACAAGCAGAAATTACATCTGCGAGTAATCCGCAATCGGTAAATTTGACAGCACCGGAATCTGGTTCATACCGGATTAGAGTTAATTTTAGCGATGCCAAAGGCGAATTAGGTGCCACAGATTTACAAATTTGGGCAACTGGAGAAAATCCAGTATTTTGGGGTTCTAGAGAAGAAGATGTTTTAGAAGTTAAATTAGATAAAAAAGAATTCAAACCTGGTGATACTGCTACTGCAATAATTCAATCTCCTTATCCAGATGCAGAATTATACTTTGCTGTGATTAAAGATAAACCCCTTTATCAGCAGATTATCAAAGTTCAAGGGGGCACACCAAAAATACAGTTTCAAGTCACGCCAGAAATGCTGCCAAATGCAGCAATCGAAGCTGTCTTAGTAAGACAAGGTAAACCCATCAACCAAGTGGAAGTGGGAAGTTTAGATAACTTGGTGAAGATTGGTTTTACACCTTTTAAAGTTAACTTAGAAGATAAGTATTTAAAACTGCAAGTTAAACCAGTGCAAGCATCATTAGAACCTGGTGCAGAAGAAACAGTACAACTAGAATTGAAGGACAATCAAGGAAACCCCACCAAAGGACAGTTTACAGTCATGGTGGTAAACGAGGCAGTGTTACAACTTTCTGGTTATCGTCCACCAGATTTGGTAGATACAGTTTATGCAGAACAGTCAATATCTACCCGCTTTAGTGATAATCGACCAGATGTCATATTACAAGCACAAGATGTAGCTAAACCAAAAGGTTGGGGTTATGGCGGTGGTTTCTCAACTGGTGCAGCCAATACTCGCACTCGCACCGATTTTCAAGCCTTAGCTTACTACAACGGTTCTGTCCTTACAGATGCAAATGGAAATGCACAGATAACCTTTAAATTACCGGATGACTTAACTACATGGCGAGTCATGGCTGTCGCCACCGATGGAAATCTGCGTTTCGGGAATGGGGATGCGACGTTTATCAGCACTAAGCCACTGCTAACTAATGCCATCTTGCCACAATTTGCCCGTCCAGGCGATCGCATCCTTGCCGGTTTATCTGTAACAAACAACACTGGGAATACAGGAAATCTCTCAATTAATGGCGAACTTAGCGGTACTGTGAAGTTTGCTGATAAAAACCCCACAGCAACTTCTTTGCAAACCAAAGCTGAATCCGCAACTCATGCTTATCGCTTTCCCATGCTGGCGGATAGTGAGGGAGTCGGGAAAGTTCGCTTTACCACTCAGCTAAATGGTACAGCCACAGATGCTTTTGAAGTACCTTTGGAAATTAAGCCAATTGAAATTACAGAACAAGTTGTTGAATCTGGTGTTACTGAAAAACAAGTGAAGATTCCCCTGAATGTCGATAAAAATACCTTCCCTGATGCGGGAGGTTTAGATATTCAATTGGCGAGTACTTTGATACCGGAGATTCAAGCACCAGCAAAGCAGATTTTAGAAGAAGATGATTTGCCGTTCACAGAACCTGCTGCAAGTCAGTTAATAATTGCGGCAAATCTGCAAACTATTACCCAAAAATATGGTCAGGCATTTGCAGAATTTAATCCTAGCCAACAGGCAAGTCAAGCAATCGAAAAATTACAAAAACTCCAAATAGCCGATGGTGGTTTTGCAGCTTTCCCCGGACAAGAAAAATCTGACCCTTGGGTTTCTTCTTATACGGCTGAATCTTTCGCTAAAGCCAGTCAGGTGTTCCCTAATTTAGTAGATTCTGCAATGGTGTCTCGCCTCAAAACTTATTTGCAAAAAGTTCTGGCGAACCCTGGAGAATACGATTTTTGTAAACAACTACTGTGTAAAAGACAACTGCAACTTAATGCTTTAATTGCCATGGCAGAAGTAGGAGATAAACGCAATACTTTTCTCGCAGATATTTATGAACAGCGCAATAACTTTGATGTAGCAACTCAAATTAAACTAGCGCGATACTTATCTCAATTCCCAGAATGGCAAGATGAATCTCAACAATTAGTGAATAAGCTGCAACAGAATATATATGAAACTGGTCGCACAGCAGTTGTGAGTTTACCAACTAGTTGGGGATGGATGAGTTCATCTACCACAACGCAAGCACAAGCTTTACGCTTATTTATTGCCAAACAAAGTAAACCCGAAATTATAGATAAGTTATTCCAAAGTCTTCTCGCATTACGACGCAATGGCACATGGCAAACTAACTATAATAATGCCCAAGCCTTAACAGCTTTAGTAGAATATAGCCAACTACAACCCACGCCACCGAATTTTGTTGCTACAGTGGAATTAGCTGGTAATAAATTAGGAGAAAATCGGTTTAATGGCTACCAAAATCCTAGCTTACAGCTAAATGTACCGATGAATAAATTACCTCGTGGGCGTAATGATTTAACGCTGCAAAAATCAGGTAATGGCACTTTGCACTATTTGGTTTCTTATAATTATCGCTTACAGGGAAATCAACCAGGTAGGTTTAACGGGTTAAGGGTAACACGAGAAATTAGCAAATTAAATGAAGAGAAAGTTTTGCAAAAAACAGGTCTTTACGCTTTCGATAAACCCTTGACTTTAGCCTCTGGACAGGTGTTTGATATTGGTTTAGAAGTTATCGTCGATCATCCTGTAGATCATCTGGTGATTAAAGATCCGTTACCATCAGGTTTTGAGGCGGTGGATGCAAGTTTTCAAACTACCACAGCTGCATTACAAGCAAAAGCCGATAGCTGGGAACTTGGGTTTAAGAATGTGTACCGCGATCGCATTATCGCCTACGCTGACCACTTGGAACCAGGAGTTTATAGTCTGCATTACTTAGTCCGTTCTGTTACTCCTGGTACATTTTCTTGGCCTGGTGCAGAAGTTCATCTGCAATATGCACCAGAAGAATTTGGGCGTACTGCTGAGTCTACACTGATATTGGAGTAGGATTAGCCTTAATCTGGAAAAAATCCGAAAAACTAAAACTTCAGTGAGTAGATAAGTGTATCTTTCTAAATAGAAAGATATACCCAATCACCTCTAGATAAAGGTTGTTAGGTAGACTAATACCCATTTTATCAAGATCAGGCAGATGCAAAAGATTACGCAGGCGTTGATCAAATGGCTCCCTACTGGTGCTGGAGCCGGTATAACGGCTCATTTTCTCTGGAATCATCAATGGACACAAGCTGGACTCTCAACGTTTATCACTGCTGGTTCATCTGTCTGGGTCAAGTTTAGTGGCAAATTCATGGAAGCCATAGAAAAAAAGGCAGAAGAAAAAGGGGAAAAAGCTGGACAGTGGGTTGGTGAACAAATAGACACCTTACCGGCTAAATTTCGTGAGCGCACTTCAGATTTCCAGGGAACCTATCAGCAAACTTTGGTCGATTTTTATCGGGACTATAAAACAGAGGGCTTCAGAATTGGCTTACCTGTGTTGGATTTAGAGGATGTATTTGTACCGCTAAAAGTCGAGACAGAAACGCCAGAGAATATCCCTGGAGCGATGGTGTCCGATCAAAGCCCCTCTAAGACTTTGGAGAATCAGGAAATTTGGAATTTTTTAGCTGCAATCCCCAAAGAACCAGTTTATCGATGCATGGCTGTGATTGCTCCGCCTGGATATGGAAAAACGACGCTGCTTAAACATTTAACTCTGACTTATGCCAAAAATGATCATGGCAAGTATAAAGCACCAAAATTTGTACCAGTGCTTTTGTATCTACGCGATGTGCGCGAACAGATTACAAGTCAGCAACCGCCGACTCTGCCACAATTAATTACCGACCACCTCAAAATTCAACCTGCTTTTGCAGAACTTAATCCACCGCCAAACTGGTTTCAAGAACAGTTAAAACTTGGCAATTGTTTGGTAATGTTGGATGGACTGGATGAAGTTGCCGATGAAAAAGAGCGCATTTCTGTTAGCCAATGGGTGAATCAGCAGATAATAACCTATAGGAAAACAGCCTTTATTCTGACATCCCGTCCTTATGGCTACACTAGTGCGCCAGTGGATGAAGTGGGAGTTATCTTACAAGTACTACCCTTCACCTTAGAGCAGATGAAGCAATTTATTCATAGCTGGTATCTGCAAACCGAAATTAGATGTCGGGCGGGAAGAAATAATTCAGTAGTGCGGGCAGAAGCTAAAACTAATGCAAATGATTTAATCGAACGCATTATTAACAATCGCGCCATAGCAGATATGGCTAAAAATCCGCTGCTGATAACGATGATTGCTACAGTTCACTACAGTGGTAGTACATTACCAGGACGCAGGGTAGAACTATACCAAAAAATCTGTGAGTTGCTATTGGGAACGCGACAGGCGGCGAAAAAAATTAAAGCTCCTCTCACCGTGGAACAAAGTAAATCAGTTTTGCAAGTTTTGGCACTTGATTTAATGCGACGGAAAAGTCGCAGTTTTACAGTAGTAAAAGTGCAAAATTTAATTGCTAGCGAACTGCAAAAAATAGTAGGCACGACACTAATAACAGCAGAATTTTTAGAGCAAATTAAAGATGTAAGTGGCTTATTGGTAGAAAGAGAGCAAGGCATTTTGGAATTTGCTCATTTGAGTTTTCAAGAATATTTGGCGGCGGCTGAAGTGAAAGAATTGCAGCAAGAGAATATTTTAATTACTAATTTTGATAATCCTTGGTGGGCTGAAACCATTCGCCTTTATGCGGCTCAAAGTGATGCTACAAGCTTAATTCAAGCAGCATTAAAAAATCAAAGTGTTGTCTCATTAACCCTTGCTTATGATTGTCTGAAAGAAAGCAAAAAAGTAGAATCAAACACACAGCGACAACTTGAACAAATTCTAGAAGCTGGATTGGCATCTGAAAATCCACAAATTGCCAAGATAGCTGCACAAGTAAGATTAGCACGCAGGCTGAAAAGTTTATTGAGGATTAATAACACTCAAGAAATCGATCAGAGCTACATTACTTATGCAGAGTATAAGCTGTTCATGACAAATAACTTTGGAGTGAGTGAAGCTAGCGCTGACCCCAGTTTATTACCCACTAACTTGAAATCTACTGATGCAACTAAACCGATTACAGGAATAAGTTTCCAAGCCGCAAATAGGTTTTGTGCATGGCTGAGTATAAATTCTCCTTTGAGGCAATCAACTGATAAGCTGACAAATTATAGATTGCCAACAGAGGACGAAGCAAGACAGTATCTTGCAAAAGATAATAAGGATCTTTCTTGTTGGACACAGGAAAATCGCAATGGTGGAGTGGGGATTCGGATTGTTCAAGACCAATGGCCAACTCAATACATTCAACTTTTAGATTACCTAGAGGCGGGTCAGTGGCGTGAGGCTGACGAGGAAACAACACGAATTATGCTCAAAGTGGCTAACAGAAAACACTTAGGCTGGCTTGATATTGAATCTATTAAAAAATTTCCCTGCTCAGACCTCCGCACTATTGACCAACTTTGGGTACAATACAGCGAAGGTCGCTTTGGGTTGAGTGTACAGAAGCGTATTTATGAAGACGAGGGGCAAAACTTTGTGAGGCTATTCAATCGTATGGGGTGGAGAAAAGAGGAAGACTGGGTGGAGTACAAAGACTTTACCTTTGTGTTAGAGGATTGCCCAGAGGGAAACTTACCTACCTATGCTACAGATAATGCGACACCACTATTAGTGGATCTTTTCTCTCGCGCGGAAACTTGTAAGCTGTAATATATAACAGTTTAAGTCCTTAAAAAATTTTCCCACAACTTACTTCTTTACGAATTCATAGACTTTTGAGGTTTTGAGACCTAGCAAGTTTCGAGATGCAATACAAATCTCGTTATTTTACAACTACCAATTGCGTCACACCCGCCATTCCTCGCCAGCCCAAAAATTTACCAATAGGTTCCGCCCGCTGAATGGCTATACGAGTTAAATCGCCACAGACTCGTTCATGCCATTGAAATAAAGTTTGCTCACCCTCTACCG
This sequence comes from Nostoc sp. JL34, assembly GCF_017114945.1. Classification (GTDB taxonomy): domain Bacteria; phylum Cyanobacteriota; class Cyanobacteriia; order Cyanobacteriales; family Nostocaceae; genus Nostoc. The sequence goes on along the minus strand of NZ_JABXKQ010000148.1, from coordinate 29,885 downwards.
TCACCACATTTGCCACCAAACGTCCACCCGGCCGCAATGCTTCCCAGCAAACATCAAAAAGTCCCGTTGCTGTTACGCCACCACCAATAAAAATCGCATCTGGTGTAGGCAAATCTTTCAGAACATGAGGCGCTTTACCTTCAATGATTTGCAGATTTGGAGTACCGAGAGTGGCGGCATTATCGGCAATATATAGTAGTCTAGATGAGTTTTGTTCGATCGCGATCGCTCGACACCGAGCATTACTCCGCATCCATTCGATAGAAATGGAACCGCAACCCGCGCCAACATCCCACAATAATTCTCCCGGTGTGGGAGCCAAAACTGCTAGAGTGATTGCCCTAACCTCACGTTTAGTTAACTGTCCATCGTGGTGGTAGGCGTTATCTGGTAATCCTGGTAATCTTGGTAAAGGAATAACCCCAGCATCAGCAATACAATCAACTGCGATCGCATTTAAAGCAGCAACTTCAGTTTCACTCCAAGATGCAGCCGTACCTTCTACAATTCTTTCCTGAGTGCCACCCATGCGTTCCAAGACGGTAATGTTACTGCCACCATAGCCGCGATTTGTCAAAATTTGGGCAACAATGGCGGGTGTGTCCTTCCCTTCACTCAAAATCAACAGCCGCGCTTTTGGATAGATGTAAGACTGGAGTAAGGAGGATGGACGACCATTTAAACTCAAGGTTTCCACCTCAGTTAAAGACCATCCGACCCTCGCACAGGCGAGGCTGAAGGCTGAAGGTGCGGGGATAATCGTCATTTGGGAGACAGGAATTCGCCGCATCAAGGTAACACCAATGCCGTAACACATAGGATCGCCGCTTGCAAGTATGCAGATTGGCTGACCTCGACGCCTGATGATTTCCTCTACAGAAGTACTAATAGGGGATGTCCAGACTAGTTTCTCACGTTGGTCATCTTTAGGGAGCATTGCTAAATGGCGATCGCCTCCCACAATTACTTTAGCTTGATCGACTAGAGAACGAGCGATCGCGCTTAACCCCTGTAATCCATCTTCCCCAATGCCGACGATAGAAAGCCATTTTTGTGTCATGCTAATTCATGTATTAGCGATTACAAATAAGTAATCTCTGTGATTGTTTTCATACTTTTGGAAAATCTTGGTGAACCGTCCTGTATTAATATCTGCTAATTTCCGGTACCACATCCCACATCAAGATACGATATATCTGATTTGATTTGCAGGTGAACAGCTAATAGAGCGGCAATGTCAGAGTCAGCCCGACGAGTCAAATTATAGCTTTTACCAATTTGCTCATAAATAGCCATTTGTTTAAGTTTTTCACCAATTCTTCAAACAGTGAACAGTCATCAGTTATCAGTGAACACTAGCTACTGATAACTGATCTTGGTGTGGTGTTTTGCCAAGAGATTAAATCAATAAATGAGCGCTGTTAAACCAGTGTTGCTGTTGCTTTCACAGCAAAAATCTTCTCAATCACATCTTCTACCACCTTATCTGGCGTAGAAGCACCAGAAGTAATTCCTACGACAATTTCTCCATCTGGTAACCAGTTTTCTGTAGTTATTAACTGCCCATTTAATTGCCGATGTTCAATGGAATCTCCTGATTTTAGGCGTTCAACAGTATCTATATGATAAGAAGGAATTCCCCGCTCAAAAGCAATTTGTTGCAATTGAGTAGTATTCGAGGAATTAAACCCACCAATTACTACCATCAAATCTAAATTATGTTCCACTAATTCCAACATGGCATCTTGCCGTTCTTGGGTGGCGTCACAGATAGTATTAAAGCTTTGGAAATGCTGATTTAATTCGGTGGGGCCATACTTTTGCAACATAGTTCGCTCAAAAATCTTGCCGATTTGCTCGGTTTCGCCTTTAAGCATGGTAGTTTGGTTAGCAATACCAACTCTTTCTAAATCTCGCTCCGGGTCAAATCCTGCTGAACAAGCTTTAGCAAATTTTGTTAGGAATTCTTCCCGGTTCCCACCATTGATAATATAGTCAGCAACATATTCCGCTTCTGGCAAATTCAAGACTATTAAATACTTGCCAGCAAAGGAACTAGTGGCAACTGTTTCTTCGTGCTTATATTTACCGTGAATTATTGATGTATAATCGATTTTTTTGTGCTTTTCTACTGTATTCCAAACTTTAGATACCCAAGGACAAGTTGTATCAACAATTTTGCAGCCTTTATCGTGAAGTATCTGCATTTCTTGAACGCTTGCCCCGAAAGCCGGTAATATGACCACATCACCAGTGCCAACAACAGAAAAGTCTTTATTCTTTCCTTCAATGGGGATGAATTCTACTTCCATCTCCTGCATCCGTTGATTTACAGAAGGGTTGTGAATAATCTCGTTAGTAATCCAGATGTGTTCTGTGGGGAAGTGCTGACGGGTTTCATAGGCCATCGCTACAGCCCGTTCTACACCCCAGCAAAAGCCAAAAGCTTGTGCGAGGCGAATCGTCACATCACCTCGTTGTAGGATGTAATTGCGATCGCGAATTTCCTGAATCAAGTTACTCTGATACTCAGATTGCAACTGGGTGGCAACTTCTGCTTGATGACCAAAGCCCTTGCGATTGTAATTTTCTGAATGTTGGAGGCTGCGCTTAAAAGCTTTTGTATCCATTAGATTTGTCTACTTAAACCACTATTTCTTATTTTCTCGCGCCAAGACGCGATTTATACGGAGTTGTATTCAAAGATATTACTTCTTTTTGTCCTTTACCCTTTTTCCCCCGAAGGACGTTGACGCTGAGGTTTTAATTCGATCTCGCTATAAATCTGCAATGCAGAACGCCAAACCATATAGCCTTCAGGACTTAAATGTAAGCCATCAGTAGTAAATTCGCGGCGGAGATTTCCTTGCTTGTTGGTAAACAGCGGATATAAATCGAGATATTTGACACCTTTTTTGGTAGATATGCTTTGTAGTTGCTGATTCAACTCGCGAATGCGACTATTGGCAATAGCCAGAAGTTTATCTCGTCCTTTCCAAGTTGCTTCTTCTGCCCCATGTGGCAAAATCGATTGGACAACAATTTGCGCTGTGGGATGCGTCTTTCGGAGGTAATTGATAATTTGCCGCTGATTATCTAAAATTACCCCATCACTCATGCCGCGAATTAAGTCATTAATGCCAATCATCACAAAAATCACCTCTGGCTGGGTGCGGTCAAATATCTTCAATCTTTTTAAGAGTCCATTGCTGGTTTCGCCAGAAATTCCTTGATTGAGCCAATTTTTACTTTCAGGTAATAACTCAGGGGGAAACCACAAACTCAGAGAATCTCCCGCCAGGATAGTTAAATGCGGAGGACGTTGGTCAGCAGCAACCTTGGCTTCTTGTTTGAGGATGTCTACCCACTCCTGGTAAGTGAGTTGGTGACGGCGACCTAAATCAGGTGTAGCAATTTGGCGTGAGTTGTTCAAGTTGATTGGCTCTGGGGATGTTATTATCCCAAAAAAAGCGGCCAATCTCTGCTGTTGCCAAATTAGCAGAATGACCGCCAACATTAGGATGCCGTTGGTTAACAGCGAGAAAAATGCCCAGATAGGAAAGGTTTTTGCAGAAGTAGACACGACTAGCGAAATTTACCAATTATTTGAATCAAATTTTAACGCTAGCGATCGCAAATGACACAATTTTAAAGTGGGGGATTGGGAATTGGAGAAGCAAACAGAAAGTTCTTTCCTCCAAACTCCAAACTCAGCACTCAGCACTCTCTACTGAGTGGGACGATCGCCAAATTCTGAGTTATAACCTTCTTCACCGTGTTCGTTGATATCCAAACCTTGCAATTCCGCTTCTTCTTTGACTCGCAGACCGACTGTAGCATCGATCACCTTGAGGATAATCCACGTACCAACACCTGCGATCGCATAAGCAACGGCAATTGCTGCTAGTTCAACTCCCAATTCACCCAAATTACCACGCAGCACTCCATCTTTACCTCCTCCGTTGACTTGAGTCGTGGCAAAGATGGCCGTTAAAATTGCCCCCACTGTACCACCAACCCCATGCACGGGATAGGTATCTAAAGCATCGTCAATTTCTAGCTTGTGCTTGAAACTGATGGCATAGAAGCAAACAAAGGCGGTGATGAAACCAATTAAAATCGCTGATAGCGGTGTGACAAATCCGGCGGCGGGAGTGATGCCCACCAAACCAGCAACGGCTCCTGTCGCTGCTCCCACGGCGGTTGGTTTACCCCGTAAAGCTGCTTCCAAAATTAGCCACATTAAAGCTGCTGCCGCCGCCGCTGCATTGGTGGCGACAAAGGCTGTTGTTGCCACATTTGTGACTAAGTTACCAGAAGTTCCACTAGCAACAGATAGGGCACTCCCAGCGTTGAAGCCGAACCAACCAAACCACAGCAAGCCAGCACCTAGCAAAATAAACGGAACGTTGTGCGGGGGGCTAAGGCGATCAGGATGGGTTTTGCGAGGCCCAAGGACGATCGCAGCTACCAGGGCTGAAACGCCAGAACTAATGTGAACTACTGTACCACCGGCAAAGTCGAGAGCACCCAATCCACCATACAAACCTAAAAATCCACCTTTCGCCCATACCATGTGGGCCAGGGGGGCGTAAACAAAGGTTGACCACAGTAGCACAAACAAGGAATAGGCGCGGAAACTCATCCGCTCTGCGATCGCTCCAGAAATTAAGGCTGGGGTGATAATGGCAAACATGGCTTGGTAGATCATGAATGCCTGGTGGGGTATCGTTCCGGCATAAGAGACGACTTCCGGCGGGTTTGACCCTTTGAGATAATCGGTTATCTCTAACCCGACACCATTCAACCCGAACCATTGCAATCCACCGATAAACGGTAAACCTGGCGCAAAAGAAAGACTATAACCCCAGAGAATCCAGGTAACTCCCACAATCGCCATTAACACAAAGCTCATCATCAATGTGTTTAGGACGTTGCGCGATCGCACAAATCCACCATAGAAGAACGCCAATCCTGGTGTCATTAGCAGCACAAGTGCTGCTGAAATCAGCATAAATGCTGTATCTCCAGTATCAGCAGTAGGTGGAGCAGCGGCTGGTGTTTGGGCAAAAGCATTGCCCATCAGCGGTACTCCCAAAAACAGTAGGGTGATAGCCCCAATCATCACAACTTTCTTCAACACTTCTTTTTCTTCCTAAGCACCAATGATTTGTATACTTAACTACATTTGATTACTTTTGTTGACACAATTTTGTCTTGAAAGTTACTTAACCTGAATTTTCTTGAAATGTTAACAAAAATATAATCCTGATTGTAGTTGCCAAGATTGAAATCAGGGTGTACGCATGGAATTATTGCATCTTTTTTTTGAAAAATAACATTTTATTCAAGCGCTACAAAATTCCAAATCTTTAGTTACCTAATGTTACAAACCAAGATATTTATGAGAATTTCCAATAATTGTCATTTATCAGATAATTTGCCCAAATATGTCGTGATTCCTCTTTGTATCTGACGCATACATGGAGAAATATCCGCATGGTTGCTTTCCATCGGTTAGTTGCTAAAAAAGTTTTGCAATTTTGCCTAAAGTTATTATCTGTTGAAAAGGTAATAAGATAAAATTTATTGGTCAAAAATAATATATAAATTTTACTTAAGCTCTAGGTGCAAACATGATAATTAAAACACTCACTAAAGCTAAACATACTCCCATTAAGTCGTAGCGGTCTGGAGTTACCCCGTCTACCTTCCAACCCCAAAGCATTGCCATCACCATAAATACGCCGCCGTAAGCCGCATACACTCTGCCAAAATTCGCCGGTTGGAGAGTCGCAATAATTCCATAGAAAGCTAAAGCAATTCCCCCCAATATCCCCCACCAGAACGGTTTACCTTCGCGCAACCACAACCAGATCAGATAGCCGCCCCCGATTTCAAATAAACCAGCCCATAAAAAATACAGTAGAGACTTAATCATTTAACTCATTATTTAATAAACTGAACTCAGTGAAATTACGCTAACGCTTTTAACCAAACTATTGTCATTAATTAAAGTAAGTTTGTTGAACTGGGCATTGGGCATTGGTCATTGGGCATTGGGCATGGGGCATTGGTTATTTCCTGCTCCCCTGCCTCCCCTGCCTCGCCTGCCTCCCCTGCTTCTTCCCCAGTAATGTAGATAAGGCTCAAGGATGAAAGCACCATTACCTGATAACGAAGCACAGAGAATCGAGACGCTTTTGCAGTATAAGATTCTCGATACGCCATCTGAAGCCGCCTTTGACGATCTCACCCGTTTAGCCTCGTATATTTGTCAGACTCCTATTGCCTTAATTAGCTTGATTGATACAAATCGCCAGTGGTTCAAGTCAAAAGTCGGAATGGAAGTCCTAGAAACACACCGAGATTTGGCATTCTGTGCCCATGCTATACTACACCCTGAGGTTTTGGTTGTGCCTGATGCAACAGATGACGAACGGTTCGCTACAAACCCACTGGTCACTTCTGATCCAAATATCCGATTTTATGTTGGTGTTCCTCTGACTAATCCTGAGGGATATGCACTAGGAACCCTATGTGTAATTGACTACGTACCACGAGAACTTACTCCAGAACAACTTGAGGCATTACGAACCTTAGGTCGTCAAGTCATTAAGCAATTGGAATTGCGCCGAAATTTAGCCAGTTTGGTACTTGTTACCAAGAAAAGCAAACAGACGCAGAAAGTACGCAAGCAATTTTTCAAAAAGATTGCCGCAGGTTTTGGTTTGGCGTCGGCAATTTTAGTTTTGATTGGCGTGGTTTCTTATCAACATACAAGAGGATCTACTAATAATCGCAGTATAGTAAAAAATACTTATAAAAAACTCAACAGTGTAGAAGAACTACTGACCTACATCAAGGATGCTGAGACTAGACAAAGTGCTTACATCCTGACTGGAAAACAAAGTTATCTCAAACCGTATCAAGCAGCACTTGCTAACGTCGATCAAGAAATTGCCAAACTGAAGAATTTAACAGCAAATCAACCGAATCAACGAAAGCAGATCGCAACGCTGGAATTTCTCATAACGGCTAAACTTACTGAACTAAAACAGACTATTGACTTGCGCCAGAATAAGGGATTAGAGGCGGCGTTGCAAGTACTACTGAGAAACGATCAACAAAATCTCATGGATGATATCCGCAAGGCGATCAATGAGATAGAGAACGAGCAAAGGGGGTGGCTTCAGCAGCAGTCACAAGCAAAACAAGCTAGGAATCGCAACACAATTGTGACACTTGCGATCGCCATCAGCCTCAGTTTTATCGTTCTTGCTGTAGTCTACTACTTCATCTATCGTGAGGTTACTGAGCGGAAGAGAACAGAAGAAACCTTAAATCAAGAACGCAACTTTATCTCAGCAGTCCTTGATACAGTCGGCGCCTTGGTAATAGTTCTCGATTCTCAAGGGCAAATCGTTCGTTTCAATCAAGCCTGTGAGCAAATAACGGGTTACTCTTTTGATGAGGTGAGGGGTAGGTATTGCTGGAACTTGTTCCTAATTCCTGAAGAGGTGGAGCCGATTAAAGCAGTTTTTGAGCAATTGCTAACTGGTCAACTTCCCAATGAGTACGAAAATTATTGGGTAATGAAGAATGGTAGTCGGCGGCTGATTTCCTGGTCGAATACCATTTTAAAAGACTATCAGGGCTGTATTGAGTACATTGTTGGCACTGGGATTGACATTACCGATCGCAAACGAACACAACAGCATTTGACTGCACAATATGCTGCAACCCGCGTCTTAGCAGAGTCCGCCACAATCAACGAAGCTACCCGCCAAATTTTGCAAGGGATCTGTGAGAGTTTGAGATGGGATTTGGGTGAAATTTGGATGGTGGATCAGCAGGCAAATGTGTTGCGTTTTCTCGATATATGGCATAAACCATCCCTTGAGATGCAAGAGTTTGAAACACTGAAGCGCCAAACCACTTTTGTCCGAGGAATTGGACTACCTGGACGGGTTTGGGCTAGTTCTGAATCTGTTTGGATCGCTGATATCGCTAAAGATATTAATTTCCCTAACTTCAAAATAGCTGCTCAAGTAGGACTACATGCCGCTTTTGGTTTTCCGATCCGCAGCGGTAACAAAATCCTCGGTGTCATTACCTGCTTCAACCGTGAAATCCATCCGCCTGACCAAGATTTGATAAAAGCGATGAATTCTATCGGTGAGCAAGTAGGGCAATTTATCCAGCAAAAACAGGCTGAAGAAGAAATACAACGCCAAAATTTGCGATCGCAACTATTTACCGAAATCACCCTCAAGATTCGCCAGTCTTTGCAAATTGAAGAAATTCTCCAAATCACTGTCGAGGAGGTACAAAAGATTCTCCAGACTGACCGAGTTTTGATCTATCAGCTTTTACCAGATCAGTCTGCAAACACCGTTATTGAAGCAGTAGTTTCTGGCTTACCAGCAATCAAGGAGCAAAGCATCACTCCCCCCTACTTCCAAGCAGAATATCTACAACAATACTATCTACAGCAGTACCGTCAAGGAAGGGTTTTAGGGCTGGCTAACTTGGATCTGTTGGAAGTTGAACAAAGCCATCTGGAATTAATGCAACAGTTTGGGGTCAAGGTCAATTTGGTTGTGCCCATTCTTGTCAAAGAAGAAGTTCGCGGTTTGCTCATAGTTCATCAGTGTGACGATTCTCACCACTGGTCTGGCTTTGAAACTCATCTTTTGCGGCAAATAGCCGACCAAGTAGGTATTGCCTTAACCCAAGCCCAACTATTAGCAGCAGAAACTCGTCAGCGACAAGAACTCGAAATTGCCCGCCGCCAAGCCGAATTAGCTTCTCAGACGAAAAGTGCCTTTTTGGCAAATATCAGTCATGAAATTCGCACTCCGATGAACGCTGTATTGGGAATGACCAGTTTGGTGTTAGATACTCCCTTAGACGCAGAACAGCGAGATTTTATTGAAATAATTCGGAGTAGTGGAGATGCCCTTTTAAGTTTAATCAACGAGATTTTGGATCTTTCTAAACTTGAGGCTGGAGAGATGGCTCTCGAAACTCTAGATTTTGACCTATCCACTTGTGTGGAAGAAGTGGTGGAATTATTGGCTCCCTCTGCTCATAACAAGGGATTAGAAATTGCCGCTATGATTGAGCACAATGTTCCCACTCACCTCAAAGGAGATACTGGTAGACTGCGACAAATTCTGATGAATTTAATCAGCAACGCCATCAAGTTCACCAGCACTGGCGAAGTATTAGTACAAGCCGAATTGCGTTCGTTTTCCTCCACTACAGCCACTATCCATTTTGCCGTTACAGATACAGGTCTTGGCATTAGCCCTGAAGATCAACGCAAACTCTTTACGCCATTTACCCAAGTGGATGCTTCTACGACTCGCAAGTATGGTGGTACCGGTTTGGGATTAGCCATCTGTAAACAACTAGTGACCTTGATGGGAGGAGTGATTGGGGTAGAAAGTCAAGTAGGAAAAGGATCTACGTTTTGGTTTGAGGTGCTTTTTACCAACCAAGTAGAGCCTGTTTTGCCAAAATGCGATCGCGGACTTTTGCACAATCGCCGCTTGTTAATGGTGGATAACAACGCTACTAATTGCAAAATTATTTCCCATCAAGCTACTTATTGGGGAATGCAGGTAGATCAAGCTGACAATATTGCTGCGGCCCTCAAAGTTATTCAGCAAGCTTGTGAGCAAGGGAAATTTTATGATGTCGCCTTGGTTGATATGCAAATACCCCGAACAAATGGCATGACAATAGGAGAACAAATTCAAGCCAATTCTGCAATTGCTGAGATACCTTTGATTATGCTCGCCTCTACTAATCAACGGGATGAAGTACAGCAGGCGCTCAAAATCGGATTCGCTGCTTATTTGGTCAAACCTATTAAGCCATCACGACTTCTCGATACGATCACGACTATTTTAGAAACTCAGCCGAAATCAGCACAAGGGGCTAGAGACTGGAAGCTAGAGGCTACTGAAGAAATCCAGAGTACAGAAAATTCCGGCATTCTTACTTCCTCTTCCCCGAACCCCTCTACTAAATCCAAGTTAAGAATTCTCATAGCTGAAGATAATTTGGTGAATCAGAAAGTAGCCTTGAAGCAACTCCAGAGTTTGGGCTACAAAGCCGATGTCGTTGCTAATGGCAGGGAAGTTTTGCAGCAATTAGAAAAAATTCCTTACGATTTGATTCTAATGGATTGCCAAATGCCAATTCTCGACGGATTGGAAACCACAAAAGAAATTCATCGTTGGCAAGAGGACACTTTTGCCCTGCGTCGTCGTCCTGTGGTGATTGCGATGACAGCTAATGCGATGAAAGAAGATGAACAAATGTGTCTAAATGCCGGAATGGACGACTATTTGAGTAAGCCAGTGTTTAAAGAAAAATTGGCTGCAACCCTAGAGCATTGGACAGGCGTGATCGTTTCGCAACAAGAGGCAGTTGTGTATGAACAGATAATTTCCACTGACCTAGCAATTGATTGGGAACACTTGCATCAGATATCGGGAAACGATCAAGAATTTGAATTAAATCTATTGCAAATATGCATTGAAGATATTAAACCCCGTTTAGAGATAATTAAAGCAGCGATCGCATCTCATGACTTTGACCAAATAGCCCGAGAAGCCCATCATCTTAAAGGTGCCAGTGCCAATATTGGAGCCTCAGTTATGTACCTAGCAGCAGACAAACTAGAACAACTAGCTGACTATCAAGAGCTTAGAGGTACGACTAACTTAATTTCAGAATTAGAAGAATTTGTCAACCGTATTCAAGAATTTCTAACAAAACAGAGTTCAATTCTGAATTCTGTATGACTGGTGTTAGCGAAGCGGTAGTGAGTCATCTCCCAAAGGGAGACGCCAAGCGCGATAGCGCAGCGTTAGCGAGTCATCGAGCCTCAGCAGCGCGGTTTTCTCCCCTACTCCCTACTCCCCTATATTCAGCAATTTCGCCATAGCTAACCGTTGCAGTTTCCCGGTAGCACCACGAGGTAGTTGATCTAAAATGTGAATTTGCTTAGGAACTTTGAAGTCTGCCAGCATGGTTGAACAGTGAGCTAAAAGTTCTTTTTCGTCAGTTTCGGCTTTCAAAACCACAGCAGCGTGGATATCTTCTCCTAAAGATTTGTGGGGGACGGCAAAGGCCAAAGCTTCGGCGACGGCAGGATGGCGCAGCAAGACATCATCCACTTCTAAGGGAGAAATTTTTTCCCCACCTCGATTAATCAATTCTTTAATGCGTCCAGTCAAGCGGAGGTAGCCGTCTTCATCCACTGTCCCCTGATCCCCTGTGCGGAACCAACCGTTCACAAAAGCTGTGGCGTTAGCTTCCGGGTTGTTTTCGTAGCCATCTATAATATTGGGTGCTTTTACCACCACCTCACCCAAGTTTCCCTGAGATAGCAGTTTGTCTTCAGCATCCATAATGCCGACTTCCACGCCAAAGCCATAACCTACAGTACCTGGTTTCCTGACTTTTGGCGGTAGGGGATTGGTGGTCATTAAGTGAGATGCTTCAGTCATGCTGTAAGATTCCACCACCGGAGCATGGAGAGTTGCCTCTAGCTGTTCAATGATAATTGGGGGCAAAGAAGCGCTACTAGAGCGAATGAAACGAAAGCGGTTAGCTTTGACAATTTCTGTGTTGCGGCTAGCCCGTGCCAAAATAGTCTGGTGCATGGTTGGTGCTGCGGAGTACCAGGTAGGTTTGTAGGTATCTACCAGTTTCCAAAACTCTAGGGCATTAAAACCATTGGGACAAACTAGTGTACCCCCCGATGCCAGAGTTGCCAGCAAACAACCCACCAATCCGTGAATGTGGAACAGCGGCATTAGACAAAATGTAATGTCAGCTCCTGTGAGTGAGTAAGCACTAATGAGGTTGCCAGCTGAAGCGATTAAGTTCCGATGACGAATCGGCACACGTTTGGGACGACTGGTAGTACCGCTAGTGTGGAGAATCATCGCTATATCATCGTCCTCAACCAAATTTTCCCAGTCCCCAGTCCCCAGTTCCCAGTCTTTAGTCCCCAGTTCAAAGCTTAATGTACCGTCAGTGTTTACCTTGGCATTAATCAGCATCATGTCGGGTGTAACAGCGGCAATGGCTGCTTCTGGCCCCTCAGACAACACAATCAGTGCTTTTGCTTGGGTATCTTCGTAGTAGAAGGCAAATTCTTCTTGCTTGTATTTGGGATTTAGGGGAGCAGCAGTGCCACATAGGGCGGCAGCCAAAAAGGTAATAGCCATTGGTGAACCGTTAGTCATTGCAATGGCAATGCGTTCTCCCCGTTTCAATCCAAAGCTGTTGAGTTGGGATACTAGTCCAACAACATTCTCGCGCAATTGTTTATAGGTTAGCGATCGCCCCCCAGGCATAATTAGGGCTGAATGATTGTCTTCCCCTGCTAAAAGGTCAAATAAGTTCATTAGTTTTTCTGGCTGTGAACAGATGATTTAGTGAGTAGTTTGATCAGCAGTTTCTCGTAGTTCGTCTTGGATCTGGTCGTGATACATGATATAGTTTACAGAGTTTAAAAGTTAAAATTGTTTAAGTGGATGTTTAAAAAGTTGCAAGAGGTTTACCATAAAACCCCTCTTAAAACCTCTCCTCCACTCTTGAGAGGCTTTAAAATCCCTATACCCTCATAGAGAAAGAGAGTTAGGTATCTGATATTTTGCTATTACCGACAAGACTTTTTAAACATCCTCTAACACTTTCTATGGCAGATTTTTGTTATGGAGATCATCTGTAAAATCAGAAAATTCTGCATTTTATTTATTTAAATACGCAATCTGTTGAGCCGCGATCGCGCAGGTAATGAGTAGGATTTACTCTCAAAATGCTTTTGGAGTATGGCTTTTTATATAAACTATAAAAAACTCTTTATTATAGTTTATAAATATAGCAGTGTACCGAATCTCAAAAATGGATTAATAGCAATTATGAGTCCCATAAAAATTACTATGTTAGGCGAAAGCTTGGAGCGCCAAGGTGGAATAGTCTCTGTGGAAAAGCTCATTCTTGAAGAAACTACCTCTGATATTGAAATTAAACATATTGGTACTTTACCGAATGGTTCTGCTGTCCATAAAGTGTTAGTATTTTTGCAGGCAATAGGTGAGTTATTTTGGAACTTATTAAACCAAAAATCTGACCTAATTCACATTCATGTTTCAGATAGAGGTAGCGCTTTTCGTCAGTCAATCACTACTCTTATTGGTTGGCTATTTCAAAAACCAGTAATTATTCATGCTCATAGTGCTGATTTTCATTTGTTTTACTCTAAACTACCTCAATGGCTTAAGATTTGGCTAAGTTGGTCATTTCAGAAATGTACTCGTTTTATTGTTTTATCAGATAGCTGGAAAAAATTCTATATTGAAAATCTTGGTTTGAAGTCAGAACAAGTTATTGTTCTCCCTAACCCGGTAAAAATGCCCGCACAAATCCCACAGAGGCTAGATTCCAAACAGATATTTTTCTTATTTTTAGGGCGTATTGGTGAGCGCAAAGGTGCATTTGATTTAATTAAGGCATTTGCTTCTATACCTGCTGCTCAACAAAGCCAAGCAAAGTTGGTTATGGCGGGGGATGGGGATGTAGAACAAGCTCGGAGTTTGATTCCGACTCTAAATCTTATTGACTATATCACTATTCTTGACTGGGTAGACCAAGAAAAACGTGACGATCTTTTAACCAAAGCTGATGTATTTGTGTTACCTTCCTACAACGAAGGTCTGCCTATGGCACTACTAGAAGCAATGAGTTGGGGTTTGGCTGTTATCACTACCGCAGTGGGAGGAATACCCGAAATAGTTACTCAAGACCAAAATGGTTTATTAGTTAATCCGGGGGATATTCAACAATTGTCAAAGGCAATGCAATCCTTAATTGCAGACGAAAATCTGAGAATATCTCTGGGAAATAATGCACGAGTCAGAGTTAAACACTTGGATATAAACGATTATCTTGTATCTTTGAAACATATTTATGCAGCAGTTTTAGGTTGAGAGATGTCTTGATTAAAATAGGCGATTATTTTAGTTATATCGCTCCACCTATCTCCAAGCGACTTCCACTCTGTATTAAATACCAAACTTAAAAACTACGTAATTCATTCTGTATAAGGATAACAGGCTTTAAAAAGTATGAATTTAATATTAGTAACAATAAAGGAAGCGATATAGCTATTAATTTTATTGTTTGTATTTTGTATTTTTCTAAATTTGGTATACTGCCTAGTAAATTGAGGTACAGAAATGAAAACTTTTCCTGAAGTGAAGTTGTTTGATACAAGATTCCATAAAGTTAAAGTACAAGAATTAATTGATTATTTAATAGAAGCAGCAAAAAGCAAAAAAAAGACAATTGTAGGCAATGTGAATATCAAAGCGATGAATTTGGCATATGAAAAGTCTTGGTATCGAGATTTTTTGAATAAGGCTGATTTAGTATTTTGTGACGGGTTTGGTGTACTGGTAGGAGCTAGATTCAACGGTTATTCAATTCAATCTGTACATCGCATGACAGCACCAGATTACATAGAAGATTTAGCATTAAAATGTGAGAGAGAAAACCTTTCTTTATTTTTGTTAGCTGGAAAACCCGGCGTAGTCGATAAAGCAATTACTAAGTTAGTCGCAATTGCGCCTAATTTACGCATACAGGGACATAATGGTTATTTTGAAAAATCAGGAAAAGAGAATGATTTGGTGATAGAAAAAATTAATAAATTTAAACCAAGTATTTTATATGTTGGTTTTGGTATGCCGTTACAGGAACGCTGGATTTTAGATAACTTCAACAAAATTGAAACTACTGTTTTTTTACCTTTAGGTGCTTGTTTAGATTTTTACACTGACTCTATATATCGCGGTCCGCGTTGGCTGACTGATAATGGTCTCGAGTGGTTAACACGCTTAATTACTGAACCTACTCGTTTGTGGGATCGTTATATTGTAGGCATTCCATTGTTTTTTTATCGTGTACTTAAACAGCGAATCACTCAAGGAATGATAGCAAATCGCTGAGTAAATTTTTTCTAAAATTTGCATTGGTATGACCGTGACTACTGAAAAGTCACAGGAGAGGCAAGATACCAAAGCATTTTTCATCATTGCTACAACCCAGTTGCTGCAACGGAGAGAACAGGTAAGTTATTTGTCAGACAGTTTAGTTAACGTTCAAAACCAAAATCTACGTAGTTTTAGGAGCCGCTCAGATGCTTTGGTTCTCCATGCTATTAACTGCAACAAAGGATTTTTTCTGCCTCCGTTGTAGCAAGTGGTCTGAGAGAAACGTAGAGGTGCGGAGCATCGCTTACGGCAAACTATAGGGCTGCTTAAAGAAATTTATCCTTCTCTCCAGCTTGTCTGCCAAAGAATAGATGTGTACTAAGTTTTTGGTGTTGCGGAATAAAGGGATGATTCACGCAAAGACACGGAGACATGGTGATTATTTTCTATGCAAATTTCAAAATTATCTCGTAATTATCCAATGCCAGTTTTTTCACGCAATTAAATAAGAGTCCTATAGTTGCATCAAAAATCGTCAACGAAAGAAAAATTCATTACACACCGCCCTACGGTTCGGATGTGGGGCTGCTTTTTATTCAAGCTAAAATTAAATAAGTAGCTAATTTAAATGGTGTCTAGTGCTACTAGCAGTCAGAAAAACCTTTTTACTCAGGTAAACTCAATCAAGAAAATATGGAGCGTCGGAATTTTCTAAGGTATGTCACTTTAGCAGCATCTAGCTTTGCCTTAACTAGTTGTGTTCAAGGTAGAAATTCCAATTCACAGCCGAATGTGTCCCCCTCAGCGTCGCCTGTAGTAGTAAATGAACCTCTCAAAGTGGGATTTGTTTATGTAGGCTCTGTGGGTGATTTTGGTTGGACTTATGCCCATGATTTGGGCCGCAGAGACATGGAAGCCAATCTTCAAGATAAGGTAAAAACTACCTTTGTCGAAAATGTCAACGAAGGTGCTGACGCCCAAAGGGTGATTCGCCAACTAGCATTAGATGGTAACAAGCTGATTTTTACAACTTCCTTCGGCTACATGAACCCAACAATTCAAGTTGCCAAGGACTTTAGTGATGTTGTCTTTGAACACTGTACAGGATACAAACGTGCTGTCAATGTCGGCACTTATCTGGGACGTTTTGAAGAACCGCGTTACTTAACCGGTATGATTGCTGGCAAGATGACAAAATCGAATGTAGTTGGTTTTATTGGCGCATACCCAATTCCAGAAGTAATTCGGGGAATCAGTGCATTTACTCAAGGAGTACGGGTAACAAATCCCCAAGCAAAAGTTAAGGTACTTTGGGTACAAAGTTGGAACGACCCAGCTAAAGAAAGAGAAGCGGCTCAAGCTTTAGTGAATTTAGGTGCGGATGTACTGACGCAGCATACTGACTCTGGTGCTATTATCCAACTGGCTGAGGAAAAAGGTATTTATGCTTTTGGCTACAACACTGATATGAGTAAGTTTGGTCAAAAAGCCCACTTGACATCAGCTATTAATAAATGGGGCAAATTCTATACAGATAAAGCCTTGGCTGTAATAAGTAACACTTGGAAGTCTCAAGAGGTTTGGGATGGTATTGGTGAAGGGATGGTGGATATTTCCCCAATGAATCAGGCGATTCCGGCTGATGTGCAACAACTGGTGAATGCCAAGCGCGATGAGTTTATTCAGGGTACTGCACATCCTTTTGATGGCCCGGTGAAAGACCAAAAAGGGGTGGTGCGAGTGCCAAAGGGTAAGGTATTGGATGATCGGGGACAACTGGCGATGGATTGGTATGTTGAGGGAATTGAAGGATCAATTCCCAAGGGAAAATCCTAGCACTGCTAAACAATACTAAGATTTCTGTTTTTAATTTTTAATTTAGTTATTGATGTTGTTAAATTAGCAGCAGCAGAGTTATCAACTAAAAACTTTCTTCAAATTTTCTGGCTGCGTTACCGCCAAATATTGAGCCGACATTTCCGGTGTGAGTAGTTCTATCATGACTTTGTTTTCCAACCAGAACTCAATAACATCAAAAAAAGAGTCGCGGTTACAACGTAATACTCTCCAACCTTCCCGTTCGCCAATCAACTCAATTTTTTCCTGACTAGAAGAAACTGAGACTGGTGCATGAGTAGCTGTGAACCCAGAAGGAGTGACATTTTCTGCAAGTGTATACTGGTTATCTGCTTCACCAGGCATTAGCTGAGTTTTTAAGGGATAAACTTCAATTCCTGTTCCATGTTCCTCAAGGGGAAAAACCATGTAGCTACCTGGGTGAGGGAAAAAGGGAAAAGCCTGCCTATTCAAGACTTCAGCCAGAACTTGGGCAACGTACAGGGGGTTTTGAACAGAAATAGATATGTGATGAATCATACTTAACTACCCCTTTTCCCATCATGACTATGGGGTTTATAAATTTTTTGTTTTGTGGAGTGCTTATCTTCCACGAATAGCTTGATCACTTTTCACCCCATTTCTATTTATTTATGCAAAGAGTAAAACAAATTCACTTTTCATGGAATTTGCAAAACCTCGCTTCTATTCCTCTCTTAGTACACAAAATACAATTCAAAAAAGGCGGGGGCAAATTACGTAGTACTAGGACACCAATTCAGTAATCCTGGAAGAACCTCTCCCCCTACCCCTCTCCTACGAGGCTACCGTGTATACACAAGTAGGTAGGCTTTCATCAGAAGGATTAGGAGTAGTAGGAAACAACACAGATGTAGGGTTTTATATCCATCCAACACTGGTATTAGATGGAGAATACACGGTAGGCTCCCTGCCCCCTGCACCCTTGCGGTCTAAATGATAAGTCTTTACCCGAACATGATATGAGGTCAAAATTGTACCTCACGTTTGTCGATAACCGCTATATACAACTTAGAAGGATCTGCATTCCGTTGCTTACTTTATAAGTCAATAAAAATGCTAGTGGTGTTTAGTGCCTCTAAGTCTTTTTCTTCAAGCAAGTCGTAAATCATATTCATCTTGGAAAAAGTTCACAAGCCAATCTTTGACTATGCGGGTGGCGCGGCAGTCATCTTCGTTGTAGCGTTGGATAATTTCTAGTAAGGTGCGATCGCCTGTTTCTAACCATTGATCATACCAGTAAATACACTTGGCACCACTAGCTTCTTTGTCACGCCACTCAAATCCTATCCAACGAGCGATCGCTTTTAAGGCATAGCTTTCTATGGGCAATGCCACACTTTGGGTTAATTGTTCATACACATCCACAAATCGATTCAGTACAGGACGCACTGAGGAGTAGGGAGTGTGGTAAAGCTTTGCTAGCCGTTTGACTGTATCAAACTCGTAGACACAAAAATGATAAATTGGTGCTTCGGGATATTGCCAAACCAAATCCAAAAATTGCTGCCAAACTAATTCTTCGTCTTCTGCTTTGTCTGCTAAAAACGAATAAAACTGTTCTGTATTAGCTTGTCTATCAACGACCAAAACCCCTAAGAGATAATCTAAATCTAAGTCTGGCTGGGCTTCAATATCAAAGTAAATCTCTATGGGTGCTGTAAATGTAATATCTTTTGTTGGTAGCGGATAAGGTAAAATTAGGGGTCGTTTTTCTAGTGCAGATTGAGCTTGCACTACTAACTTGGGCGCTATTTCGCTATCAAAACCAAGCAGGTTTTCTAAGATGTTGGGACTAGTGTTAGCGAGAGATTCCAGCGTGGTGATGGCTAAGGCTTGAAGTTGAGTGTAGCGAATGGGTGTTACGCCTGGTAACAATGAGAGATGTTTTTCAGATTGAGCGATCGCATAACATTCACTATACCAATGACAAAGATTGCACTTTTGCCGAGAAATAAACACCTCTGGTGGATTCGGTAACTCTAAAGCTTGAATAAACTCCTCCAGAATCTGCTGCATCCGTGGCATCCATTTGAACAGATCCACTGCATAACTTGTATTTTTGGTTCGCAATATGAGCGAAGCTGTTTCAGGTGCAACTCCCTGCACCATTGCCAGCACTTGGACATGAAATGCAGCGACAACCTGATATTCTTGTTTAGGGCGCTTACCCAGTTCAATATTAGCCGGGACGTAGATCCAATCTCCAAAATCAGATTGTCCTGGTTGTTTCACGAGTAAATCTGGACGGCTTAGTAGGGTGTATGCTTCAGAATAAGTTGCTAACAGTACTCCCTTATAGATGTAGTCAACTCCTTGCTGCATCAATTCTAAAGTTGCCTTCTCTGCCCTTTCCCAGTTTCCGTATGAATAATCTGGTTGGTGATAAGTTATCTGTGCCAAAGCACTCAGCTGATGAGCGATTTTGTCCTGTTGCAGTTTCCGTAGCAACTCATTGGGAGCATCGCGCTGACTTTTGTCACCGTGGATATCTAGAAAAGGCCGGCGTTTACAGCGTTGGTATTGCAGTAGGAGTTCAGCATTAATTAGCATCCTTTTAAGTTAACAAGAATTAGCACATTCTGGGAGTAAATCAGACAACTAAAATCTTGGGCGTTGCTGAATAAGGGGATGATTGAGGCTGACGCAAAGATGCAAAGACGCAAAGACATGGTGATTATTTGTTATGCAAATTTCAAAATTATCCCGCAATTATGCAACACCAAATCTGGAAGTGGCGATCACGTCCACGCTTAATTTGCCGTTTCTTTTATACTGTCAATAGCCTGCAAACAGCAGATATCCCTTGTGAATTATGACTATTTCTGCATCACCAATCAAGCTGCATCGGCATCGAGAGCAATTTCCCGCTTTAGCAAATAAGGCTTATTTCAATTATGGCGGACAAGGGCCGATGCCCCAAAGGGCAATGGATGCTATGACCGAAACTCAAGCCCATGTCCAGCATATTGGCCCCTTTGGCAATGAGGCGTATCGCTGGATAGCCCCTCAGACTCAAGCCGCAAGAGAAGCGATCGCTTCGGAGTTACATGCACCAAGCCAAACAATTACTCTCACCCAGAATGTCACTGTTGGCTGTAATATCGCTATGTGGGGCATTGAGTGGCAAGCCGGCGACCACATGCTGCTCTCGGACTGCGAACATCCAGGCGTGATTGCCACAGCCCAAGAAATCGCGCGGAGATTCGCTGTGGAAGTTACCACCTGTCCCCTAAAGGCGACTTTAAATGAGGGCGATCCTGTAACCGTTATTGCCCAGCACTTGCGCCCCAATACCCGTCTAGTGATATTGAGTCATGTTTTCTGGAATACTGGTCAAGTTTTACCTCTTGATCAAATTGCCGAAATATGCAGAAATAATCATTCTGCACTATTAATAGATGCTGCCCAATCTGCTGGTTTATTGCCTTTAAACTTGACAGAATTGGGAGTAGATTTTTATGCTTTCACTGGTCATAAATGGTTATGTGGTCCTGCGGGCGCTGGTGGCTTGTATGTTCGACCAGAAGCACGAGAAAGCCTGAAACCTACATTTATTGGCTTGAATGGCATTGTTGTAGATAGTCAATCTCAGCCTGTGGATTGGCTTCCAGATGGGCGACGATACGAAGTCTCTACATTAGCTTATCCTCTGTATGTTGGGTTAAAGGAAGCGATCGCAATTCATCAGCAATGGGGAACGTCACAGGAACGTTACGAGCAAATTTGCCACAACAGTGAGTACCTCTGGCGACAATTGACGGCGTTGCCCAATATTAAATGTTTGCGAACTTCTCCACCCGAAGGCGGTATAATCTCGTTCCAACTTGCAAATAATCAGCCCCAAGCTTATTTGAAATTGGTGCAATTTTTAGACTCACAAAGAATATTAACTCGAACAATTGCCGATCCTAGCTGTATACGTGCCAGTGTCCATTACTTTACTTTAGAATCGGAAATCGACCTATTGGTTGAGGCAATTCAAAGTTTTGGCAAAATTAATTAAAAGTTAGGAATTATAAGTTGTCAGTGTGAAAATTATAATTTTCACCCCTAACTATGCCCCTTTTAGATTTGGGATTGAAGTAAAAATCTAAAATCTAAAATTCAAAATTGAATAACTCCTAACTTTAAAATGGAACGTCCAATCTTATATTTAGCCATAACAAACCACGGCTTTGGTCATGCTACCCGCACGGCTTCTGTAGCTGCGACAATTCAAAAATTATGTCCAGAAGTTTTGCTAATTCTGGTGAGTACTGCCCCCCGCTGGTTGCTAGAGTGCTATATACAAGGCGATTTTATCTATCGTCCTCGTGCATTTGATTTGGGTGTGGTGCAAACGGATAGTTTGACAATAGATAAAGTAGCGACTTTAGAAAAGTTGCTGGATATTAAGAAGCATCAAAATTCGCTGATTGCTTCAGAAGTGAATTTTATCCGCCAAAATCGCGTTAATCTCATCTTGGCAGATATTCCCTTTCTCGCTCCTGGGTTTGCCAAAGCTGCAAATATTCCTTGCTGGATGATGAGTAACTTTGGCTGGGACTTTATCTACCGAGATTGGGGAGACGAATTTACCGCAGTTGCAGATTGGATTAGTGATGGATACTCAAAGTGCGATCGCCTGTTTCGTCTCCCTTTCCACGAACCAATGCAAGCTTTTAACAATATCACAGATGTCGGCTTAACAGGCGGTTCCCCTCATTACTCTGCTGATGATTTACGCTCTGTTTGGGGAATAACTGCACCAGTTGAAAAAACTATTTTGTTGACCTTTGGGGGCTTGGGTTTACAGCAAATCCCATATCATAACCTGGAGCGATTTCCAGATTGGCAATTTATTGTCTTTGATCAATCTGCCCCTGATTTACCTAACTTAGTGAAAATTGATGACCGCAAATACCGCCCTGTAGATTTTATGCCTATTTGTGGGCGAGTCGTCTCTAAACCTGGCTACAGTACTTTTTCGGAAGCCACAATATTAGGATTACCTATTGTTACCATCCCGCGTGAAGACTTTGCTGAAGCAACTTTTATAGTAGAAGGCATAACTAATTATAATCAGCATCAAATCATCACCCCATCTGAGTTTTTTCAAGAAAATTGGGATTTTCTCCATAAGTTACCCCAACCACCAAAGCAATCTCAACCAATTGCTAAGGATGGTAATGAAGCGATTGCTAAAGCTGTCCTCAATTATTTACAGACGAAATAAAGTTATTTCAAACAAAATCAATAGCCTCGAAATATACTACTGGTGTTACTACTGGAATTGCTGCGGTCGCATTGTTACATCCTAACAGCTTATTTCATTGCTGAACTACAAAAACTATGAATACCAACCAAGACGATACAACATATTCTAAAAAAAGTTTAAAACTGCCAGAATCAAACCTAGATAACATTACAGCTTGATCTTCACAATCTGCCTAACACACCTATCATCCCTAATGTCATAAAATAGTCTGTAAATGCAGTGTTGTGTTCAGCCTCTTTATCAAAAGACATCCTCAGTCTAGCGATCAACCAACGGCAGAACAACAACCAAATCAAGCAGATTGAACTACTAATTAGCTTTTACTGTCATCAATAATTACTGTTTTAAATGAGTCACTACCAAAAGTTACTGAGAATTTCCACTACTGGTAAATCTTTTTACAATATCACTGCAAAAATTGCAGCCACAGTTGCAGAATCGGGAGTTGAAACTGGTCTTTGTACTTTATTTCTGCGCCACACTTCAGCCAGTTTAATTATTCAAGAAAATGCCGATCCTGATGTTCTTGTGGATCTAGCTAATTTTATGGCAAAACTTGTGCCAGAATCGGGCAAATACATCCACGATGCAGAAGGCCCCGATGATATGCCGGCACACATTCGTACTGCACTCACCCACACTTCTGAACATATCCCTATTAATCGGGGTCATCTGGTACTGGGAACTTGGCAGGGAATTTATATTTGGGAACACCGCCAACGCAGCCATTCAAGAGAATTGGTTGTTCACATTTCTGGATAGCTGATGCTCAAGTTTTATTTATTGTAAGGTGTAGTTTTCTAGAGTTTAAATACTCTGGTTCTACTGCCTACTCTTGGGGTATAATCTGGCAATATCGCGTGATGTGCATGAAATAAATTTTGCCGCGATAGATTGAGCATGAAAATTTTTGATTACAAAATCAAGCAGATACACACTAAAAAATTAATGTATATTTGTAAATTTAAAAGTTAAGTTTATTTGTAAATTTAAAATAATCTAGTTATCTCGATATAGACTAATATTTAATATCAGATAATTGAGCAGTTTTAATTACTATGAATAAAGAACTGACATCAACTCATAATTTTCAATTTATTGATGAAATACTTGCCCAGCATTGTGTTAACTTATTATCACTTAATCCCCAAAAAAACTTAATTACTAGTTTTGCCGAATTGGGAAATTTGATTGCTGAAAAAAGCACCGACATTGAAATTATTATAACTTTTCAAGAAACCCTTGAAAATATAGTCCAGACTCAGTTGCAAAACTTTCCAGAAAACATCTTCTGGGATTTTGATTTTCTGGTCAGTAGTATGCTTAGGCAAGCTTTAATCGCGGATGAGGGCGCTGTTCCTTTCTTAAAAGTTTTTGGTAAAAAGATAGTTTATCTGATGGAAATGTTCGGAAGTAAAACAGAAATGCGTTTTCGTTATGTTCATGATTTTATGTATGGATTTGATTGGGCCAGATGGGTACAAAAAGAGCCACAAAATCGCGCCCATATAGAACCTTTTAGTCTAGTTTTTTTTGATTATTTGCTTGCCAAAGGTAAGGAACTTTTACAAAGGATTAATCACGGTCAGATCACATCCTATAAACTGTGTGATACAGGTTACCGCAATCCCTTCACCTTTTCTCGTGAACCAGAAGATGAATGCCGTCTCTTAACTTATCTTGCTGAAGAACAACTGATTCCAGTAGCAGTGTGGAATTGGAATGCTAGCCCTGTATGGAACAAACCTTTCCAGGAAATGCGTCAGCAATTAGCATTAAAATTAAATATTCAACCACAGAGACACTGATTAGCAATTTAAAATTGCTAAAGAAAATAATTATGAAAATTGCTGATTTAATTACTTGGTTTGAAGCATGGGCAAATCCCGCTTGGTGTGAAAGCTGGGACAACTGTGGGTGGCAGATTGAGCCGGGAGTGTTGCAGGAAAAAGCACGGGTTTTGGTCTGTTTGACACCAACTTTGGCGGTAATGCAGGAAGCGATCGCTCTTAATGCTAATCTAATTTTTGCCCATCATCCCTTGATTTTTACTCCTCTTAAATCTTTACGCACTGGTGAAGCGATCGCCGAAATGCTACGGTTAGGCTTTACCCACAATATTGGTATTTACAGCGCCCACACGAATTTTGACCAAGTGCAGGATGGGACTGCTGACGTTTTAGCTCAGATTTTAGAACTCAAAGAAGTTACTCCCATAGTACCGACACAAGGAGGATTAGGATATGGTCGTGTAGGTTTGCTAGAGCCATTTCTGACATTGCAGGAGTTACTCGTAGCCATTCAAACCCGACTTGCTCCCCCTAATTTGATTTTTTCTCCAAGTGCCGATTTACAGCAAACAATTTCACGAGTTGCTGTTTTGGGTGGTTCGGGAGCTAGTTACATTTCAGCCGTCGCCAAAACTGGGGCTCAAGCTTATCTGACTTCTGACTGTAAATTCCATCAGTTTCAAGAAAGCCGCGATCGCAATCTCATTTTAATCGATGCCGGACATTACGCTACCGAACGTCCGGCTTGCGATCGCTTGGTGCAAAAATTCCAGTCCTTAAACCTAGACTGGGTGCAATTAAGTAAAAAGGATGAAGATTTCCGCCAGTTTTTTGCTTGATTGCCTATGTTTCACTATATTTTTTGAATGCTTGCCTAAAATTTTTTTATATTTTAATGTTAAATTATGTGGCTTACTCGTATTAATACTGTGAGCCTTTATAAAAATTTATATCCGTAGATTAATAGATAGATCCACCTAAAGTTCTATAGTTAATCATTCTTGTGATGGATGTCACCAGTTACGTGTAATTATAATCACATAATATTCATGTTCCATATCAATTAGTAGCAGAGGGAAATGTTCCACACTTGACGTAACAAATTGTTTACTCTGCCCTAATCAAGATGATTCGCACACTCATTGAATCTGCTTTTGAAACTGGATATCTTAGTGTTGAATCTGAGGGTTTACTCCAGCAAGTGCTGTCTACTAAATGCTATCAGTCAGAGGATTTGCCTTTCCTTGCAGCTTTATATAATGCAGTTCGCGCAGGTCAAATTAAACGAGAAGCGTCCTCGTCGAACGTGCTTATGGAATTTCCTTTATCAGTTGAAGGAAGCAAGAGGCAGGAGGGACAAACCCCAAGGGGATTCAACCCCGGATGATTTGGAGTCACTGAACATAAATTCAGTCATGGTCTGAAACCGCAAGCGAGCTTGCGATCGCTTTACTGAAACAGGTCGCGCATGTCGTAGACAGGGCAGTTTTTTTCCTTCCTGCCTCTTAGCCTGTCTACGACACGCTGCGCGAACAACAAGAACTGCCTTTTTTGATAAATCTTGCTGCTCTTTCAGGGGAATCTTCTCAGGCTCTTTCCCCTCTGCCCCTTGTCTCCTTTGTCTATCTTCCTTTTTCTCCGACTTCGTTGCCTTTTTCTTAGTTATGATCGAGCAAAAATCTTAAAAACTCAAAACTCTTTAGGTGTTGTTGTTGAAAAGCATCAAGGTCAGCAAGAGAATGAGTTAAGATCAGATACAAGTGGGTAAAAGTAAAACCAAGTCCCCGGACTTCCCAGTAATGCCAATGAGTAAAAGTAGGCAAATTAAACAACCGCCATCAACGATTGTTTTGGAGTATTCTTTATTACATAATGGTAAGAATGACTCACCAACAAATATGAACCTGCTTAGGACAGGTACTGAATTGTTTGACTTCTATGAAGCAGACATTCCCTAGAATCAGCCCGAGGGAGATTTAGTTCATTGCCAGAGCAACAATTGATTGATGACCCAACATTTCCCGATATTTTGACAATTAGAAGCAAGTCTTGGGATTGAGTTATGAAGCGTACTTGTTCTGAACAGTGAAATTAACCTCTTAAAGGTGTAATGTAATGGGGTAGAACCCAGATTTTGACAGGTTTAACTACGTTGTTTAAAAAGGCAGAAACAATACATGCTACACCGCAAGATTTATCAACTGTGTTGCGATGGGCGCGAGGTATGTGTTTTCTTGCGGGACCAGCAACGCTGGATTGAACGCGCCCGCATCATCGACATAGAGGGAGATTTAGTGACCCTACGCTATGAAACAGAAGAAGAAGATGAAGTTTGTTCTTGGGAAGAAATGGTTCGTCTCGAGAGCATTGGTGCTGTAACGCAAAAATTGGCTTCAGTACCACGCGGGAATGTGGAACCTTTGATGACAGAAGATTGTCCCGAAGCTGAACGCATCCATAACCGTTACACTGACTCGAATCCAGAATGAATAATCAGTGCTGAGTACTGAGTGCCGAGTGCTGAGTAAAAAATCCTAACTCAGAACTCAAGACTCAGGACTCAGGACTAGATAAACGTTCAAAGGCAGGACAGTAACCTTCTAGAGTTACCTTAAAGTTATACAACGGGGAAGCTGGGTTCCAACACCTCTGCCCCCTTTGATGTCGGCAGGTACCACAACAGTCTACATCTGTCCATGTATAGCGATCACTATTTTGGTTGAGCAGTTCTCGTTGAGACAATCCCCTTAATACTAGTTCTTCCCCTTGCCAACGAGCTTCGATTAAACCAGTATCGGCAAACTGCCGCCAACGTGGATCAGCAGTAATCACATCGGGTAGGGTGATTGTGATTACTGTTCCTAACTCTGTCAGTTCGCCTTCGTAGTTAGTCTCTGGCGCTGCCGGTTGTAAAAATGTGTCGCCGATGGGCAGTTCTACTAAGGTGTCAGCCGCCGGCGAATGTATATGGTAGCGGTTTTGCAACTCCTCTAAGCTAGTCAGGTCTGCCAAGTACGCAGGAGAACCGTGGACAAAAATCACGTGCTGGGGTCGCAGATTATGAATTAGCTGCGTAGTACCAGGGCCATCACTATGTTGAGCTAAGAGATAGGTTTCGACAGTAGTGGGTGCTAAATATTCTTTGTTAACTTTTATATCAATTTTTTCTGGTAGCAGGATCAGCCAAGGTCCGGTATCTAGTTGGCAATGTTCACCTAAATCAGATGTCGAGTCGGTGAGGACTATACAAGGTGATTTGCCCACATTGGAACGATGTTCTGGTTGTAAACGCCGCACACGGGGACGCACCCGTTCATCCCAAAACAAAGGTTGATGGCGGGCGAAATTCTGCACGGATGGAGGGAGGTGGGGTAGCAGTTCTAGGTATGCATCACACCCAGTCGCAACAGCACCATCTACCCAGATATCTAAATCTCGTCCGGTGAAATGGTGATGCGATCGCAAGAGCATTAATAATTCTTGACCCAATCCTAAAGCTGGGGTGGGAAGGATTACAGAACAATGGTCAGCGATCGCCCGATTAATTCGCTCTGCTAGTTGATTTTCTTGGTTGCGGCGATGGGGATGACGGGATGTGCCATAACTGCCTTCAATGATTAGCACATCCAGGTCTAAGCCTCGCAGTTCCTCTAAACGCAAACCTTCTACCAACCGAGAATTTGAGAGGAAAAAGTCCCCTGTATACAGTAGCTTGTAAGTACGCTGCTGGGTGGTGTAGGTAAGCAGAATTGCTACTGCCCCTGGTAGATGCCCTGCGGGAAATAATTCTGCCACCAAACCATCTTGGAATTCTACAGGCGATCGCAACGGCAAGGCATGACAAAATTGGGAAATTTCCTGAGGGTCTTGGTCTAGCCAATTCAGCGGCAGTAATTTGCTGGTCACCTCACTACCATAAATAGGTAACTTGGGAAAAGCTTTATGCAGTGCCAGTAAGCCTCTGGAGTGGTCTGGGTGGGCGTGACTAATCAAAACTAAATCTGCTGGTAGGGGCGAACCAGCTTCACGTACCGACTTAGTAAGCCCCTTAGCCAGCGTTGAAATATCCTCCAAACCACAGTCCAAGAGGATGCGGTGTGGCCCCATTTTCACCAATAAACACACGCCCTCATTGTCATGCTGGACACTATAAGGGAAACATTCTAATTC
Source organism: Nostoc sp. JL34 (assembly GCF_017114945.1). Taxonomy (GTDB): domain Bacteria; phylum Cyanobacteriota; class Cyanobacteriia; order Cyanobacteriales; family Nostocaceae; genus Nostoc. Next base: position 1,767 of record NZ_JABXKQ010000148.1, on the reverse strand, counting down.
ACTACCCGCTTCCGCAGCATCTACGCGAGAGGATGCCGACAGATTATCCCTCATGCTCTCCTCCCCTCAAACCTTATCATCATGGACATATCCCAAAAGCCAAAAGTTACAAAAATTTTGGTTTTGTGACTTAGGGGTAAGTTTTATCGTGCGCCCCTACACCCTGAGAATACAGATTTTTGATTGGGGAGGACGCCTCAACCGAACCCGCACTGGTTCGGAAAGGTGGGCTAACGAGAAGCCATCAAACTAGGAGCTACAGGATGCCTCTTGTGTATTTTCCCTTTGCAAGTTCTGAGCTATCTTAGCCAACTCACCCTAAGGAAAGTCGCCCAAGCGTCTACAGATTTATCTCAATGTGCGGAGCCATTGCCATGATAGTTATCTGAATCATAGAATCCATTTTTCGTGCCAAAAAATAAGCACGAAAGCGTAAAGATAACTGTTAATCCAGCTAGAATCAGCTTTACATCCATTTCTTTGCTGCCCTTACTTAAAGACTTTCTTATATTAATTTAGTGATTCTGCAATTAAGCGCAATCACTAGAAAATCTTTACTATGCTTATATGGATTGGGCAATAGGTAAATTTACCACAATCAGTCAAATTGTAGAACCTTTCGGTTCACCTGTCCATATATCTAGACGAGGGAGTTAAGCTTCTCAGGTCTAAAGACACGCTCGTTTTCTTTTATAGTAATGAGTAATAAGTAATGAGTAATAAATACCCATTACTTATTACTCATTACTTAATATAGAAAAGACCACGGGGATTAAAATCCCTCGTGTCGCAAAGCTGTCAGCACGCTTTGTGACTGAGCTTCCCGCATTCCGCGTGGTACGGTGAGTGAGATGAGGGGGAAAGTTTTACCCACTTAGACAAGATTCTATTTTTCTGAACTTGATACCAATGGCATCTTGCCCGACCTGATAATGCAAGTTCTATACGTAATAGCTTAAAATGTAGCGGAAGTTTGTCTATCTTTAACAAGGGGCTTAAGCCCCTTGTCTAGTATCGCTTCAGATTAACAAAGCACTGTAATTTAATTAGTGCGTGGCTGTGATGGAACAATCGGCTGCGTTGGCACAACCGGTTGCGTTGGAAATGGGGTAGTCTCGATACTTGGACTTGATCCCGTAGGAATTATAGTCGGCGATGTAGAGGAAGATGAAGCACCGATTACACTGACCAAAGCGCACGGGCAACAAACTACGACCACAGTAATCTAAAGCTGCCGGATTAACTGCTTCCTTAGTACTTGAGCTAACGCCGACTACACAGGTGGCTAACTCTTCAGGGCGGCGGGCTTTTCCACAAGAAGAAAGCGCATCTGTTGCAGCAATTTGGGTCTGCTTCTCAATTTTAACCACGCAAGCAGCCAAATCTCTTGGATGCAGTGCTTTTGCACAACCTTGTGATGCCGCTTCTGCTGTGACACCCGCCTTCACAAGGCTACCCGCACAGACACTATAATCATTACTGTAGGACGCAGCAACAGCCACATTAGGCAAGATTGTTGTCAACCATCCAGCTACAGCCAAAATTGGTACTGTTAAAATCCTGGATGTCGAACTGCCTTGTTTGTTCTTACCTTTATTAACCACTTTTTTGCTCATTGACATTTCCATTCTCCAAACACCCAAAGTTATGCTAACTCAAATCTCTTAAAAATCCTCTGTAATCAAAGAATTTCGGCGGTAGTAAAGTATAGATATAATTAATTATGTCGAAAATTGTGTTAATATAACTGTTTGAAAGATAAGTAGG
>NZ_JABXKQ010000152.1 GCF_017114945.1 Nostoc sp. JL34 | reverse complement strand
TTTTTCCCGGTTGGGAATTGCCCGTTACTGAATTGTGGCCTCCTATCTTTACCGAAGAAGAAACACAAATTTAGTGAAGGACTACACCCGCAGAAATTCAAATTAATCCCAAAGTTTTAGAAGCTTATTTGGGACAATAGAGTGTGATTGACTTTCTATTTATGCAATGTATTAGGAATTGCCCTGAATTCCCTACTCATTGGTTCTGACTCCTGAATTTTGACTCCTGAATTCTTCTTCAATCTTCGTTATTTTCTACAAAATTGACTTGCTCGTAAAGGTCGCGCAATTCAATTTTAAAATCAACCGTTTGCAATGATAAAGTTGCAGATTCATGTTCAAGTTCAGTAAATGACCATTGATTTTCCGCAGTTTTTACATTCTGCTTTTTCTTCAATTTCTAAATACTCTTCAGGTGTGTAATATAATTTTTTTGTTTCTAACCGCATAAAAATACAACTTATGATTATGCGGTTTATTCGTCTTTTATATCTATTGTTATACGCCAATAAACCCCATCCTCTCGCTGCATTAACTTGCAAGCAATCAACTCTCGTCGCAATGTAGCGCAGTCAAGATGATAGCGTTTGAGAATGTCATTTACCAGGTGTTCAGGGTAGTTGACTCCTACATCAAACTGATTTGCTAACCACTTAAGAATAACTAGACGCTTTTTGCGACTAGCAGGAATTTCTTTGAGGCGTTGAGTATCGCCCTCGAAATAGTTTTTCAACACTTTGCTTTCCCAAGCTTCAGTGTCCACATCCTCAATCAAAGATGCTATTTTCTCTGGTGTGAAAATTTCCTTACTAATGCTTTGCAAAGCCTCGCTATCCAATTGATATAGACGGCTATTACCTTCAGGGCGCATTGTCACCAAATTTAGCTCCTTAAGTTTCGCTAAATGATGAGATACCGTCGGTTCCTTGAGTTGCAGTAGCACTGCCAATTCTTCGACGCTGCACTCCTGATTCGCCAGGATACCTACAATCTTCAATCGGCTATCATCCGCTAATGCCTTGAAAAAGCGCAGTAAGGTGTTAAATTGCTCTGGTTGCATAACTGACTTTCTAATTAGATAGATGTCTAATTAGAAGTATATCTAATTGAAAAGCCCAAATCCCCAACTTCTCAAAGAAATCGGGGATTTTGTTGTTCAGTTTAACTAAACTGTTCCCCTGCGTCTAAGTTGAACAGCATTTGTAGAGTTTGCATACAACGCCGTCTGGCATCAACATCTTGCTGCGATCGCAATTGCACCATCGGGTCATGTAAAATTTTATTGACAATTCCCCGTGTTAATGCTTCAATCACTTCTTGATGTTTTTCGGCGAATTCCGAACCCAATCTCGATAAAGCTTTTTCTAACTCTTGTTCGCGGATAGTTTCGACTTTATTTCGCAGACAGCTAATAGTAGTAACAGTTTCAAGAGAGCGCCACCAAATATCAAAGGCTTCTACTTCTTCTTCTAAAAGTCGCTCGGCTTCCTGTGCAATCTTGCGACGGCTTTCGTAGTTTTGCGCTACTACTGCCTTCAAATCATCCACATTAAACGCCTGCACGTTTTCCAATTCATTTACATCCGCATGAACATTACGCGGCACAGAAATATCAAATAACATTAAAGAGCGCTGAACTTCTAAAACCATTTCCAATTTAGCTCGGTCAAGTATTGGCTCTGTTGCCGAAGTACTTGTAAACACCAAATCACTATCGGCAATTACGCTCATCATTTCCGATAGCGGATGAATATTGATCGGTTGCTGAGGGAATTGCTTTGTTAATTCTAGGGCGCGATCGCGAGAGCGATTTACAATACTAATTTCCACTGCACCTTTAGAAATTAGGTGTTGCACCAGCAGGCGCGACATTTTACCAGCACCCAGAATTACCACTCGGCAAGCTGCTAAATTTGCTACTTTAATCTGCGCTAACTCCACAGCCGCCGAACTGATAGAGACAGCACCAGTGCCAATACTAGTTTCAGTCCGAACCCGCTTCCCAGCTGTCAGCGCTTGTTTAAATAATCGATTCAAAATGGTTTTTATACCACTATATTGCTGCCCCAGTTTGTGAGTAGTCTTCACCTGAGCCAGAATTTGACCTTCTCCGAGTACCAGACTATCTAAACCACCTGCTACCCGCATGACATGCATCACGGCATCATCATGTAGCAGCATAAACAAGTGTTGTCGCAGAGAAAGTACGGGTAACTTACTGTATTCCGCAAGAAACTGCGTTATTTCTCGGATACCTTGGTCTGATTCACTGGTAACAATGTAAATTTCCAGGCGGTTACAAGTGCTAAGAATTGCAACTTCGTCAATATGGGGATAGCTAGCTAGTTGAGCGATCGCACTTTCAATTTGTGGTTCTGGAATGCTCAGTTTTTCCCGGACTTCTACTGGGGCTGTTTTATGGCTTAACCCCACCACTGCTATATTCATTTGCTAAATCGTAGTTACTAATTGGTAGTTGGCAATCTGGCATTAAGTGAGAATAGGGAATGGGGAATTTTTGTTTATTGGTTGATAGTTTTCCAACCAACCATTAATCACTAACTACTAACTACTAACTACTGTAAAGGTAAAGCATTTTGGTGATTATTTTTCCGTTTTATAGAAACATTTTTTTCCAAATGCCTTACCTCTACTTTTACCATTCCCCATTCCCTAAAAATTAGTTCAGTTGGAGAACTTTTGGTTCACCAAACAAGTGAATTGTATCAACAAATCGAGCAGTTTTCGACTGGTTGGAAATTACCAAGCTTTGAGTTCTTGCCCCGTCTTTGAAGAAACGTACACCCTGCATGAGATTACCACTGGTAATGCCGCTAGCAGCAAACAGAATAGTTTTACCAGATGCTAGTTCATGAGCATCATAGACCTTATCGGGGTCATTGATATTCATAGACTTTAAGCGATCGATATTGGCTTCTCTGCTTTCTCCAATCAGACCTGTTTTTACTACTGCTGGATCGTAGATCAGTTGACCTTGGAAATGTCCACCCAAAGCACGCATTGCTGCTGCCGAGATTACACCTTCAGGAGCCGCACCGATACCCATCAACGCGTGGATATTAGTTCCAGCAAAACCACAGCTAATAGCTGCACCCACATCACCATCTGAAATTAGGGCGACTCTCGCTCCAGCCTCACGAATTTCTTTAATTAAATCGTTATGACGTTCACGCTTCATTACTACCACAACAAGCTCATCAATACCCCGGTCTAAAACCTCAGAGAGAATCTTCAGGTTTTCCGTGGCTGACTTGTTGATGTCTACCTTGCCCTTAGCTGCGGGAGGTGCTGCTAATTTCTTCATGTAAAAGTCAGGAGCAGCAAATAATCCGCCCTTTTCAGAAATTGCTAAGACAGCCATCGAACCAGGTTGTCCATAAGCTACCAAGTTCGTACCTTCACAGGGGTCAACTGCTATATCAATTTCAATTAATTCATCAGGGTTACAGAAACTTTCGGCATTTGGTTGAGTACAAATACCAACTTCTTCCCCGATGTATAGCATCGGCGCGTCGTCGCGTTCGCCTTCGCCAATTACAATGCGACCGCGCATGTGGATTTTATTCATCCGCTCCCGCATAGCTTCTACAGCTACCTGGTCAGCGATGTTTTTTTCGCCTTTGCCCATCCACTTTGCAGATGCGATCGCGGCTTGCTCTACTACTTCAATAATCTCTAACCCAAGTGTATTTTCCACAGAGTTTGCCCTCTCAGCTGCTTGAATTTGCGTCGTTTCATCTGCCTATTTCAGTTTTCAAGTCTACCAAAGGGCGGATACACGTGGAAGAAAGTTAAGTTTTACTGCTAACTCGTTAGAAAAGTGCCAGTTAACACATCCTAATTTTTTCCTCATAATTACTCCAGTATAAAACGTGTTCTAAAGTAACTAAGTTAAAAACTGGCACAAATGGATAGCAGTGTATATCTAGAACATTGCTTTTCTTCGGTATCCATCTTTAGGTATAAAATGATAAAGAAAAAAGCTGGTAGATTCACTAAAAACTAAAAAACGAGGCCCAGAGTAAATAAATCGTCAAATTAAGAGGTTAATCGTGTTTATCGACTACATCACCCTCATGTTAATTAATATGGTAGCTGGGTTATTTCTACTAGCTGACTATGTGTATCGTGGTATAGATAGTTCTAATCAAAGACCGTGGATTCCGGGATTTGGGATTACAGGTGCGATCGCACTCACAACTGGTTTACACATGAGCTTCACCTGGCCAGTTATCGGTAGCTTTAACATTGCCTTCGGTGAAACAAGTGTCTTATTTGGAATCTTGTTTGTGGCAGCTGCGATCGCCCTTGCTCAAGGTTGGGATTTATTGACAATAGCAGTTTACGGCTTCTTTGCTGGTGTAGTTGCGATCGTAGTGGGTATCCGCATCATTAACTTGAACTTGACAAAGCAACCGCTTTTATCGGGAATCGGCTTTATTTTAACTGGCTTAGGTGGTATTTTTGCAGCGCCAACTCTCTATTGGAAAACCAACCGAACTTGGCGGCTAATTGGCGTAGCAGTGCTGATAGTAGCCGCTCTAATTTGGGCATTGACTGGATATTTAGCTTACTGGAATCATTTAGAGAGTTTCCAAAAGTGGGTTCCAGCGCCGACGCGGTAAGCAATGTTTTAGGCTAGAGACATAGTTAAAACCCTGCTTAAGAGCAATATGCTGGACTTTCTTAATCCCCTTTTAAATCGCCATCCAGAGCGAGTCAAAGCCAACGTCGAACTTTATACATGGCAAACTTGTCCTTACTGCATTCGTGCCAAAATACTGCTGTGGTGGAAAGGTGTAAATTTTACTGAATATAAAATCGACGGCGACGAAGCAGCCAGAGCGAAAATGGCGGAACGCGCTAACGGTCGCCGTAGCGTACCGCAAATTTTTATCAATAGCCAGCACATTGGCGGCTGCGATGACCTCTATCAGCTAGATACACAAAGTCAACTCGACCCCCTTTTAGGCCAAGCCGCTATTTAGAAATCAAATTAGCCCCCAACAATTTCCTTAGTGATGCTATGTTGGGCAATTTTTGATTTTAAATTGCTCGGTAAACAAGTTCGTAGTAAGGACTTTAGTCCTTAATTTTCTAAGCACTAAAGTGCTTACTACAAACTTTTCATTACTAGCTTAGACATTGTGCCAGTAAGCTGTAGGGCAAGGAGTATCGAATTGATAAGAATATGTTAACTAAGTATACAGAATATCTTATACATCAACAATGGATGAGTTGTGCCCTAGAATTAGCAAAAACAGCAGGTGATGCAGGTGAAGTCCCTGTAGGTGCTGTTATCATTGATTCAACAGGCAAATTGCTAGCACAAGGAGAAAACAGAAAAGAGCGCGACAAAGACCCTACCGCTCATGCAGAAATTCTTGCTCTCAAGACAGCTGCAACAACTTTACAAAATTGGCATCTTAATGAATGCACTCTCTACGTAACTCTCGAACCTTGCCCCATGTGTGCAGGTGCGATCGTCCAATCACGACTAGGACTACTTGTATATGGAGTAGACGATACAAAAACTGGCGCAATTCGTACAGTTATTAACATCCCCGATAGTGCTGCTTCTAATCACCGTCTCCAGGTCATTGGAGGCATTCTAGAGTCAGCTTGTCGTCAGCAATTACAGGCTTGGTTTGCCAATAAGCGGCGTAGGGTAAACTAACGGACAGAGGTAAAACTGTCCATCTGGTATGACACAAGTCACGCAAGAGAATCTACGGTGTAACTAATCAGGCTTTTCGTTAAATTTTACCCGTCAATCAGCTGCATTCGTCATGATGGAATTTTACTCTTCATCCGATACCTGCCAGCGCACACCAGCAAATTCTGAGGTGGCTCCCACTACCTCAAGGGTTTCCCCTTGGTTAAGTCCTCTGGCATATTTATTAGGTCGTCACTGCCTATTACCATTATTCTTTGGGCAAATTAGAATAACCGGACAAAAAAATATCCCTACAACTGGGCCTGTGATCTTCGCACCTACCCATCGGGCGCGTTGGGATGCCTTGCTCGTACCCTACGCTACCGCTGATTGTCGAAGAGAACAAGACTTGCGGTTTATGGTGACTATTGACGAATGCCAAGGTCTACAAGGCTGGTTTGTTCAACGTTTGGGGGGATTTCCTGTAAATTCCAAGCATCCGTCAATCCGCACGCTGCGACATGGAGTTGAGCTACTTCAGCAGAAAAAAACCCTGGTCATCTTTCCAGAAGGTAATATTTTTCGTGATGGGCAAGTTCACCAGTTGAAGTCAGGAATTGCTCGTCTTGCTTTGAGTGCTGAATCTAGTCATTTCGGGCTGGGAGTGAAAATTATACCCATAGGTATTAATTACAGCCAACCTTATCCCAATTGGGGTACAGATGTGAGTATTGACATTGGCTCCGCAATCAGAGTAGCTGATTACATGAGTGGCTGTATAAAACAAGATGCCAAAAGCATCACAACTGATTTATCAAAAGCACTGCAACAATTAACGCGTCAAGAAACAAAAGTTACTAATCACGCATTTGCAGAAATTACTAATTCTTGATGTAGTCAAACGTCAAGAGTCCCAAGACTTACCATTAAAGATTAATCGTGCATGATTAAGAAACTGCACCTTGTCAAGGTTTGACCTAATTGCTAACTGCTATATTTATCCTGAATAAGTCACAAAAGATTAGCGATCTTTTGCAACCTTTGAAGATGTATACATATATAGATTACCCTCTATCTACGGGATATTCAGCCAAATTGGCATTTTTTTGAGCAACTAGCTAATAATTGCTGGAAATTACTAAATTACTTGATGAGAAAAATTCCTATTATTTGGTCAGACTGTTAAATGGGAGTCTTTGGATACTCCGTAAACATCGCTGTAAAAACAAAATTTTGGGAAGCGTGGACTGGGGACATCTCCATTTTTAAATTGTTTGGTGCGATGCCTACGCAAATACTTCAAGCGGTGCTTTGGGAAAATTCTCCTGCCAAATATCTTAGTGAACCTGAGATAATTATTGGGGAGGAAAGTCGGTAGTTAGACAGATGGTGACGAACTCCCCTGTAGGTATCGCTCATCACAACGATATAAGTTAACTGATATACAGGGGTAATGGGAACTCTATTAAACTGATTTTTAGTCTAAATCAGAGATACTTAGGATGTAACTTTGCTTTGTCTAAGACCAAAACAGAGTTAAGATACCCGAAGTTTCCATAACTTTTTTATATAGTTGTCGCACTAATTGATCCCATGAACACTGCTGCCGCTGTTACCTTGATGCACCGTACTGTTTTATCAGTTATAGCAGTCCTCAGCTTGCTATCACCTGTGAATGCTCAGGTATCACAGTCACCAGGCACTACCAGCCAACCACAACCCATTGACCCCAACGATCCCAATAACCTCCGCCCCATAACCGAAAGTAACAGCCTTTTGAGCATTGCAGGTGGCGATCGCTTAGTAAAAGATGCAGAACAAGCCGTTTCTGCTCAAAACTACCCCTTAGCTGCTAAGAAACTGCAAGAAGCGCGTCAAGTTTATAATCAGCTATCTAATTTTTATCAAGAGTTAAATTCTAGCTTTTCGGGAATTGACAATAGAGTTTCTGATTCTCAGCGTCAAAAAGCTTTATTAACAGCCCAAAAGCGAGATGAAGCCACCTTTCAGCTAGCATTGGTACATCGGGCACAAAATCAGCCAGAATTAGCTGTACCGTTGTTGGTTCAAATAATTAAGAGTCAAAACCCAACGCGGGATTTAGGCAAAAAAGCCTATAAACAGTTGTTTGAATTGGGTTTTGTTGATTCTCCCTATCCCAGAGAAGGTGGTAGTTCATCTTCCTCATCCCCAAAAAAATAAATTAAATTTTTGTTACCTCTTTTTCCCTATTTCTCCATCTCCCTAATCCAGTCGCTTGGAAATGCCCCAGTGCTAAGATAGAGCTATCCGCCGTAGCCAAAACCTGAGCGTTCTCAAAAACACACTTCTGAGGCGCGTTTATCTACAGCCTTGCCAAAACCTGAAGTTGGCACAGGCATTTGCTCTATATCTGTTAATAATAGAAAAGTAAGTTTTTTCAGGAATTGCGATGATTAGTCCGCAGCAGATTGAGGCAATGATCAAGGCGGGACTGCCAGACGCCCAGGTTCAGGTGCAAGACTTGACTGGTGGCGGTGACCACTATCAGGTGACAGTAGTTTCATCGCACTTTGCAGGTAAAGGACTAGTGCAACAGCACCAGTTAGTTTATGGTGCGTTGGGTCAAGCTATGTCAACTGAAGCGATTCATGCTTTGGCGGTGAAAACATACACTCCCGAAGCTTGGCAAGCAACAGCAGCTTCGTAAATAAGAGTTAGAAGTTAGGAGTTATGAATTTTGACTCCTCACTTCTCACTCCTCACTGTTGAATCCAACATAGGAAACATAAATACCATGACACCAGAACTCAAAGACAAAATTGATAGCTTGCTACAACAGAACAAGATTTTAGTTTTCATGAAGGGAAACAAGTTAATGCCCCAATGTGGTTTCTCCAACAACGTTGTGCAGATTCTCAATACTTTGGGAGTTCCCTTTGAGACGGTTGACGTTCTATCAGACCCTGAAATTCGTCAAGGTATTAAAGAATACTCTAGCTGGCCGACAATTCCCCAAGTGTATATCAATGGTGAATTCCTTGGCGGTTCTGATATTTTGATTGAACTGTACCAAAAAGGTGAATTGCAGGAAAAGGTAGAAGTCGCACTAGCTTCTTAATCTCTGTTTACCCAAACTAAAGGGTATGTTGCTGAATTTGCACTTCGCAATCAAGGCAATGTGCCATTTTTAATGTCCTTGAAAGGAGAGACACTATTTATCTCATCTCCCCTTTCAAGGGTTTTTTAATCGGTTTATGACAAAAATAATCTATGTTGGACTTGATTTTATAACTAGCCAACAATCCCCTCAGTCGCATTGGCAAGACCAATATAGGGCTGAGGGGATGCGTTTATCAATACAATAATATTTCCAAAATCTCACACCACAGCAACTAGTTGACCAATACAGATAATATGCTATAATTATCTGCGGTAATTAACCGTTACTATCAATGGCCAGGTAAATGGTACTTAGTAGTAATCGGGTTGTGGCTGTGGTTGCGGCACTGCAAAGTTTGATCCATCATACAAGTAGCGGCTAGCTTCCTCTTCTAGACGATGAATCAGAAAAGGTTCAATAACGTTGCTATGTCGCAGTGCGGCTAGATATCCATCCAAATACATCCGCATATCATCTGTGCGATAACCGCGATTCCATAACTCGACGAAGGCGTCGGTGAGTCTTTGGTAATAGCGGATGGTTTGTGTGTCTTGGAGCATAACTGCTGTATTAATCTCTTTGGAATGAGAATTGTAAATGATTCACGCTCAAATGTGAAGTGTAATTTCACTTTGGCATTAACTCAAAGTCAACACATCTACTTTGGGTAGTACCCTCATAGCAGCTACAAGCTTCTTTAATCCTATTCCAGAAAACATCGATTCTAGTTAGTTGCTAAGTTATTTTTCTAATTTTCATGATCAACAGCCCAATTGTATTGGTGTTATATTCCTGGATAGGGGCACTAATTTTTGCGAAAAAAACCCACTTTTACCATCATCACCATCAGGTTAAAAGCTGTTGTAGTAATGGTTAGCTGGTTGGGTTATAGATAATTCGCCAGATTACACCCATCTAAAAGCAAATTGTTAAACTAAAAGAACTTTTAATAAGTCTAACAACACTTTCGATAAATTTAATAAAAATTTAATAATATTTCTAATCGCCTTTTAGCAAGGCATAAATTAAAGATATTGCCACTCTTTTTATGAGGAAATGTAAAGCTAATAGCAATTGAAGTAACAAAGGCTACAAAACCTTAGAGATGGGCTTGTTACTTTGAAAGTCATCAGACGCTAAGGGGTCTTGCCGCCGTGGGTTCGGTTTGTATAGAAATCATTGAGGGGAATCCCCATCTGAGGTCGTTGTTGGGTTGGCACTTGCAACAACTGGAATACCGTGTGCATCAAGCTGCCAGCATTTATCAAGCAAGGGAAGTATTTTTAAGCCATCAACCAACACTGGTCGTTTTGGATGCAGACTTGCCTGATGGTGATGGCATTGAATTTTGTCGTTGGTTGCATCGTCAGCAGCAGCCTCTAGTTTTAATGCTATCTGCCCGTAATAGTGAAGCTGATATCGTTGCAGGTTTAAAGGCGGGTGCAGATGATTACCTGAGCAAACCTTTTGGGATGCAAGAGTTTTTGGCACGGGTAGAGGCACTGATTCGTCGGAAGCGCACACCTACTGCACCAGCTTATTTGGATTATGGCACTTTGCAAATCGATTTAGTTCAGCGCCGTGTCCGCTTTCAAGGGGAGTTCATTGACTTGACACCCCAGGAATTCAGTTTGCTGTACGTTTTAGCACAAGCTGGGGGAGTGCCTCTGAGTCGGTCAGAATTGCTGCGTCGTGCTTGGCCTGATGCTATCGATAACCCTCGTACCATTGATACTCACGTTTTATCGCTGCGAAAAAAGGTTGAACTTGATCCCCGCCAACCCAATTTAATTCAGACTATCCGCAATGTAGGATACCGTTTTAACATGGAAATTTTGAATACTAATATTTCACAGTCACAAACAACAAAGTTAGCTAGAGAGAGATTTAATAATCAACGTTCAACACTTAGTAGTAGTCAAGTGTGAATAGGGCATTGGGCATTGGGCACTGGGGTGAGGAGTAGTAAGAAAACGATTCCTAATTCCTGGCTCATCCAAAATTTAAAATCCAAAATCGTCTTGAGTTGCTGCTTGAATCAGGCTTTTTCGTAATTCAACCCAATCTATCTCAGAGGCTCTTTGATTTGCGAAAAAATGACCTTGTTGCAGGTGTAATAAGCGAGTGCAAAACATCTGGGCTAGTTCCAGTTGGTGATTTACCATCAAAATCGTGGTTTGATGAGTTTGACTCAACTGGGTTAAGACTTGCATTAGATGAGAAGCTGTAGCAGCATCTAGGGCAGAGGTTGGCTCGTCTAATAATAATATTTTAGGCTGGATGACTAAAGCACGAGCGATCGCTACTAGTTGTCGTTGTCCTGAAGAAAGTTGCACCTCTGTTCGCTCTAACCATTCATTGGGAATGTGCAGTTGGTCTGTCCAGTGATTGACTCGTTGCTGAATTGTCTGTTTGGGCAAACCACGCAAAACTAAAGGATAAGCCAAGGCTTGCCCAACTGTCATCCCCAACAGCTTTGACTCTTGCAATACAAGTACAAGCATCTGCCGTAGCTGGATGACAGGAATTTGGTGATATTCCTGATTTTCTAGATAGAGTTTACCACTCGTGGGTTCAATTAGGCGGTTGATGAGGCATAATAACGAAGTTTTACCAGCGCCTACTGGGCCGACAATGGCAATGCGTTCGCCCTGGAATACCTCCAAGGAAATATCCTGCAATATGGGGTATCCCTGCTGATTGCCGGGAAGTTGGGTTTTCAGCTTTGTAAACAGATTAACTTGCTCTAGCCTGAGTGTGGCTTTTGCTGTATTCAAGGGGAGTGGAGAGATGGGAGAGATCAATGCCCAATGCCCAATTTTAAGTTAATTGTGCAGTAGTTAATGCTGTAGCGATCGCCCAGCCATCGACTAATAGTAGCAGCACAGTCAATCCTAGTAAAATCAGGTACATCCACGGCTGCGCTAAAGGGCGAACATCTGTGGTGTCAATGCCCGTCTTTGCTTGGACAATTTGCACGAAACGGGCAAATCCGGCTACACGCATGGGTAGTAAATAAGCTTTCCCATCCTGGCTGAGGAAATAATAAACTAGCCCTCCTTGACCGGTGGTGCGGGGTTTTAACTCTTTGACTTGTGACCAAGGTAAAGACCAGCCTTTACGAAAAAAGCTCGGCACCCAGGCGGGGTAAGTAACCTGAATTCCCTCGTCATCTACCATCACTTGTTCTGTTAATACAGCATACAAGGCAACTAAACCGATGCTAATCCCTATCCACAATAATCCTGGGGGTACGGGTGCAGCTGTTACCTGCGATAAAAAGGGTAATGGGACTGTGAGTGCTATATATAGACTCAGCAACGTTATCCGAATCAAAGGAGACAGACGGAAAATAGAAGCTGAGATATTGGCTGAGTTTGCTGTCACGGCTCAATTACAATGCTTTTCTTTATTGTAGGGTAGGTCTATGTCTCTGCTAGTTGGCGGATGGTAGTTCACGGTAAATACTTTTGCACTACAATCCAACCAGTCAGGGATACCCAGGCAAATCCGACAAACAGAATAAGATTTACCGCGATGTGTAAAGGTCTAGCCCAAGGTCGTCTAGCACTAATTTGGGTCGCACTGAAAGCAGACAGTAGAACTAGTGCTACCACTATCAATCCAGCGATTAGGTGTGACGAGTGACCTAAAGAACCAAAGTGCCCGAAAGTGCCAACAATACCGATCGCTAGCAGTAGTAGCACTAAACTTACCATGCTGATGCCCATTGTATAGTGGAGCGATCGCACCTCTTTATTGCCACCCAAAAATGGGGTAATAATAGGGAATTGCTGCGAAGTTCTCGCCCGAAACATCCAAACACCGGTGACTCCTAACATCAGATATGCCAGCAGGGACAACCCCATCGACCAGGCGGCTATTTTCCACAACCAAAGAAATGAAGGCAGATTCATAAGATTGATTGTAGATGAGATGAGTGAGACAAGGAGAACAACCAATGCCCAATCCCCAATCCCCAATAAATAATAAACAAAAAGGGCTACTGAATTAGCAACCCTTAAATTTATTAAAATTGTTTTTTTTTAATCAACCGAGGCTAAACCAAGAATTTGCAAGGGTTTTGTAGTATCTCCGATTTTTGTATTAATTTGCTGCACCATTAATTTGGTATTAATAGGGTCTTCTCCGTCTGATGAGTCTGTATCAAACTCATAAGTACTGGGTTCTTCGAGCATCAGGCGATCGCACGGAATTTTATCGGATAAAATTGCACTTGCCATCATCCCTGTATGAATCTCCATTTGACCTTTTCGTGGAGCTTCAAAGACTAAACGTTGCCCAGGGAAAACAACCCTTTCAAAGTACCAGTTGGGAATATTGGAGATGCGAGCTACCTGTATTTTGCTCGTGGCATTAATGTAGCAGCAGAGAATTTTTCCTGATTGTTCAGGTGGTAGAGGATCTAATATTTGAGCCATAACTGCTGAGGAGCTTTACGCCACAATTTTACATTACACTAGCCAAGCCTAGCACTCACTGATCCCCAGTTGTTGTAACTGCGAATACCAACTGAGTCTTTGTTGATTATTTCTGTCTAAAGATATATTTTCAGTTATAAAAATTTTGTAATTATTTACACCTTTTTCGGAATTATACACTATAAATAAAAGTTTTTGAGATTTTTTCCTGTTATAAAAGCTTTAATTCTCTGAGGGTAGATAATTAAGGAATTGACATGACCCTGATCCCCTTGCTTTTTGCATAGCTAGGAAGTGAGTTTTACTGTTTCATCTATCCCAAGATTAATCGGCCAGGATCGTCGCTTAATGAATAAACTCGATGTTATGGTAAAGCTATATGAAAAAATTTCATAAATCCTCTCTATAGATTCCATGTATGTTTCATGCACAGCAATTTTAGCGTTGACCGCAGTTGCTAACAGCAGGTTAATCGCTACCAATCATTGGCTGAAATGTCAAGCAAGATTGTAATAAATAAAACCAAACAAAACAAACACACACTTTAAAACTGGATGTTTCTCTCGCTTTCTCCAAAGATTGGCAAGATGGAAATCAAAACACATATGAATATGATGGAAAATCGAATTCTTTACGTTCGCCTTCCTTGTAACCCCATCTTTCCTATTGGGGTTGTCTATCTGAGCGATCATGTACACAAGCAGTTTCCTAGTATTGAACAGCGCATCTTTGATTTGGGAACAGTGCCACCTTTAGATTATAGTTCTGCTCTGGATCGCTGTATTGATGAATTTAAACCGACACTACTAGTATTTTCTTGGCGGGATATTCAAATTTATGCCCCAGTTGGTGGACGTGGTGGCAACCCGCTGCAAAATGCTTTTGAATTTTACTACGCTAAGAATCCTCTATTGAAACTACGCGGGGGATTGGGCGGTTTGCGAATCTTTATCGCTTACTATATGGAGTTGTGGCGTAACCAGGGTTTAATCAAACGCGGTTTAAAGCGGGCCCAAAAATATAATTCTGATGCTCGTGTAGTTGTAGGTGGGGGTGCAGTCAGCGTATTTTACGAACAATTAGGTAAAAGTTTACCCCAAGGGACAATTATTTCTGTAGGTGAAGGTGAAACCCTGCTGGAAAAACTTTTAAGTGGCAGAGATTTTCGAGATGAACGCTGTTATGTTGCCGGAGAAACTCAACCACGGCAACGGCTAATTCACGAACAACCCACTGCAATAGAAAAAACAGCTTGTAACTACGACTATATCGAAAGCATCTGGCCGGAATTTAACTATTACCTGCAAGAGCAAGACTTTTACATAGGTGTACAAACTAAGCGTGGTTGTCCTCACAACTGTTGTTATTGCGTCTACACTGTCGTTGAAGGCAAACAAGTACGCATCAACCCAGCAGATGAAGTCGTTGCTGAGATCCGCCAATTATACGATCGCGGCATTCGCAATTTCTGGTTTACCGATGCCCAATTCATCCCCGCGAAAAAATTTATCGCCGATGCTGTAGAACTCTTGCAAAAAATCGTCGATTCTGGTATGACAGATATCCACTGGGCAGCATATATCAGAGCCGACAATTTGACACCCGAATTGTGTGATTTGATGGCGAAAACTGGGATGAACTACTTTGAAATTGGCATTACCAGTGGTTCTCAAGAACTGGTGCGGAAAATGCGGATGGGATATAACCTGCGAAACGTCTTGCAAAACTGCCGTGATTTAAAAGCCGCTGGTTTCAACGACTTAGTTTCCGTCAACTACTCCTTTAACGTGATTGACGAACGTCCCGAAACCATCCGCCAAACCATCGCTTACCACCGCGAACTAGAACGGATTTTTGGGGCTGATAAAGTCGAACCTGCCATCTTCTTTATTGGACTACAACCCCATACCCATTTAGAAGAATATGCTTTCAAAGAAGGCATCCTCAAGCCAGGGTATGATCCAATGAGTTTGATGCCGTGGACAGCTAAAAAACTCCTCTGGAATCCCGAACCTCTTGGCTCATTCTTCGGCGAAGTCTGCTTGCAAGCTTGGCAACAAAACCCCAACGACTTCGGGCGCGAAGTTATGAATATCTTAGAAGAGAAGCTGGGTTGTGCTGACTTAGAAGCAGCACTTACAGCACCATTAGAGACGAAAGAAAAACAGTTAGCAGGTATATCCTAAAAAACACAAGAATCCAGTGATATTCTCAATCTTGGTTTATCGTCGAAGGCATCGCTGATTCGGGTAGTGGTATAGGAGAAACTTGCGATTGATGATAATCAGCGCGATCGGCGATTGGCTTAAACAGATGGAGATAGCCAAATGTAATGAGTTATATCATGTTCGGGTAAAGACTTATCATTTAGACCGCAGGGGTGCAGGGGGCAGGGGGCAGGGAGAAAGAGGTTTTCCTGATTTTTGCACGGATGCGGTAATCATAAGTAATTTTACCCGGACTTGATATTACGCACAGTTTAGCGCAACCCTTGGAGGCAATGGAGCCGTATCAGTATCCACTCAGCCATTGAGTAAGTTTTCTATAGTATCGGCATCATTGGGCAATGCTGCTGTTAAAACTTCACTGCCTGATGTGGTAACTAAAACATCATCTTCGATGCGGATTCCGCGCACATCGGTAAATTCAGATAAACGCTGCCAATTTACCACATTCTGATATTTTGAACGGACATTGGCATCGTTTAAAATTGCTGGTACTTGATAAAAACCAGGCTCAATTGTGACTAACATTCCTGGACGCAAGGGACGATTTAAACGGAGGTAGCCTAAGCCAAAGCGATCGCTCCTTTGGCGTCCCGCTTCATACCCTGCTAAATCACCCAAATCTTCCATATCATGGACATCTAAACCCAGTAGATGACCGATACCATGAGGGAAAAATAGCGCGTGGGCATCCATTTCTACTAAATCTTGGGGATTTCCTTGGAAAATGCCTAACTCTACTAAACCTTCAGCTATCACCGTAGCAGCTAGCAGATGAATATCCCCATACTCTACACCAGGGTGGATTTTGGCAATGCAAGCATCATGGGCTGCTAGCACAACATTATAAATATCTCTCTGAGTAGATGAAAACTTACCGGAAACTGGCCATGTGCGAGTGACATCACCTGCCCAACCCGTCTCAGTTTCAGCGCCAACATCAGCAAGCAGTAAGTCACCTGGTTGTAGAGGGTGGTGATACTCTTCGTTATGCAAAACTTCACCGTGAACAGTGACAATACTGTTGTAAGAGGTGGTCATATTGTGGGCAATAATTACCCCTTCCATCGCTGCACGAACTTCTGCTTCTAGTTTGGCTTGAAGTGTTGCTGCCATCCCAGCTTTGTGAGCCTCAACAGTGACAGCAGCAGCTTTTCGCAACTCGGTTAATGCAGCATCATCGTGGGTGAGGCGGAGAGAAACGATCGCCTTAGCTAACTCCAAGTCAATTCCTTGGGGAGGACTTTGTGGTAAAACCCATCTATTTAATAGCTGCGATTGCTGCGTCCAAGTCGCTGCATCTTGTACAGCAAGTGTGGCAGCATCTTCTACCCAAGATTCTAATTCTGCCATTGGTCGAGCCACATCCGCCCCAATCTTCTGGGCTATTTCCTCGCGCGTTGGCATTTCTCCATGCCAAAGGGCGCTGCTGGGTGAAGGGTCGTCGATGAATAGTTCTAGCTTACCCGCTTCTAAACGAATTGCCGCCTTTGATAAGGGCAGTCCGGCAAAATAGAGGAAATGACTGCTAGCGCGAAACGGAAAGGAATTTGCCGGAAAGTTGCGCGAACTGTTGCTACCTGACCACAGAATTGCTGGAAAATCAATCAAGTTGGCTAATTGTTGCCGTCGGAGGCGTAAAGTATCGCTGAGGGAAGTAGAAGTTTGTTGGATAAGCATAAATGTAAACTCAAAGAAAAGGATAAAGGTGATAGTTTTGCCTTTAATTAGTCGTTATCGTCTTTATCATCGTTTTTATCATCCTTGCGATCGTCATCTTTGTCGTGTTCTTTGTCGTTCTGCTTTGGCTGGTTAGGCTGTTGGGTAGGTTGTAAAACTGGTTTTTGTTGCTCAGTTGGAGCAGATGGCTGCGGTACTTCAACAACACAACTCACTAATCCTCCAGAAATTAACGCTAAGTTGACAGCAGCAAAGATGCTCCTGAAGATTTTTATCCTCATGTATTTGTTTTGCTTTAACATTGACCCTAGTTTTTGGAGATTGTATTCCTAATTTCTAAGGTACTGTATATGGCGGTTCTCATTTGGATTAACACAGGGTAGGGTCAATACGGTTTGGATAAGCTCTTGAGGTAGGGGAGACAGGGGAGGAAAGAGGGTTATTATTAAGCAATTATCTCTTCCCCTGCTTCTCTTCTCCCCCTGCTCGCCTCAACAGATAACTGTTGTGCTAACCTAACAACGTATGCCGCTTAAAAAGAATGGTAACGGTTGGCATAAATGTTTAACGCACTCCTGATAAATATATTGCTGTCCAATTTTCAAGGTGACTCTAATGGGACAAATCATTACTCAGGTTGATGCTTTTACCAATACGCCATTTGCAGGGAATCCTGCTGCTGTGTGTGTTTTGCCTACTCCCCAAGACGAGCGCTGGATGCAGAATGTGGCACAGGAGATGAATTTATCTGAGACGGCTTTTCTTGTAAGACAGGATGATGGCTTTAATCTGCGTTGGTTTACGCCCACGGTGGAAGTGCCGCTTTGTGGTCATGCAACTTTAGCTAGCGCCCATGTACTTTGGTCAGAGGGGTATCTGTCACCAAAGGAAGTTGCGCGTTTCTACACCAAAAGTGGAGTGCTGATTGCTAAATTGCAAGGTGAGTGGATTGAGTTAGATTTTCCTGTGAATCACTCACAAGCAACAGTCGCCCCGCGAGAACTCAAGGCTGCTTTGGGTGTACCATACAAATCTGTTTTCTTGAATTCCTTTGGCTATTTAGTGGAATTGGAATCTGAAGATTTGGTACGGCAAATACAGCCAAATTTTCAAATCCTGAAAACATTACCGATTTCTGAGATCATTGTCACCAGCCTGACGCACTCTGATTCTCAATATGATTTCGTCTCTCGCTTATTTGCACCAGGTTTAGGGATTGATGAAGACCCGGTGACTGGGGCCACCCATTGCTGTCTCGCTCCCTTCTGGCGCGATCGCTTGCACAAAGATGAGTTATTGGCTTATCAGGCTTCTAGTCGCGGTGGCGTGGTAAAAGTACGCTATACAGGAGGCGATCGCGTCTTTCTCGCTGGACAAGCCTTTACTGTTATGCGAGGTGAGTTAATCACCGCATAAAATCGATATTTTGCATCAAACGATTAAAATCGCGGCTACAAGAACAAAGTTTGCCTACACAGGCTTTGAAACCCTTGCTTTTAGGTTAGTTCACTTCCTGAGACTTAGTTTGTTTAGATGCGATTCTAATCGTTCGGTTCAATATTACAAATATATTCTCATTCAGCAACGCCACCAATGCAATGGCATTGTTAGTCGATGCAATTGCATTGTTAGTCGGTGCAATGGCATTGTTAGTCGATGCAATTGCATTGTTAGTCGATGCAATGGCATTGTTAGTCGATACAATCGCATTGCCAGAGGTTGGGTTAAAATGGCACAGCAATACAAATACTAAACAGTAAGAGCGTACTTGTGCCATTCGCAACTGTCACAATGAATATTCAAACAAGCCTATATTTTAATTTTAAAAATGTCTGCTAAACACAAAGATAGTAGAAGTTCTATCCAATCTCGTGACTGGCCAATAGAGCAATTACCAGGACTGGGACACGAGGAACAATCTCAACTACAAAATTTTGGGATTACTAGCACAGTAGCGCTAATCAAACAAGGCAAGACTCTAGAAGAAAGACTAGTGTTGGCAAACAAACTACAGATTCATCTTCAATATGTAAACAAATGGATGGCTTTGGCTGACTTGGCCCGTATTCCCAGTGTAGGCATACAATATTGTGGTTTATTGCTCCATGCGGGTATTGCTTCTGTACCACAGTTGGCTCAGACTCCCACTCATAGATTGCACCAACAAATTATGCGCTTGCAGGTAGCAACAATGCAGCGACGAGATTTATGTCCAGCGATTGAGCTAGTACAACAGTGGAGTCAGCAAGCGAAAATGGTGGGGAGTGGGGAGTGAGGGAGTAGGGGGAGTAGGGGGAGCAGGGGAAGCAGGGGGAGCAGGGGGAGCAGAATTAATAACCAATAACCAATGCCCAATGCCCAATGCCCAATACCCAATCCCTAATCCCCAATCCCCACTCTCTACTCTTTGGCTAAAACACCATTAAGGAAGATATCAGCGAGTCCTTCGGCCATTTGTTGCATTTCTTGGGGGGAAGCGTCAGGTTCTATGATGGTGTTGTTGGAAAAACCTGCGATCGCAAACATTCCTAAGAAAACTTTGGCAACTAGTTTGGCATCCCCTTGGCGATAAATACCTTTATCCATCGCTGTTTGAAAGAATGCTTCGCCGACATCGGTCATTTTGGTGATGACTTCTAATTGAATGCGATCGCGCAAATCGGGGTGAAACTGCACCTCCATAAAACAAACGCGCATCAAATCGGCATTTTTTTGGAAATTCCACATCCGGCGACGCATCACCTGAGCTACGGCTTTATAGCTGCCCATTTCACTTAATTCTGTCAGCAAATCGGTGAGAATCTCTACCCAGCCACTCGTGGCTACTTCCACTAAAATTGCTTTTTTATTGGGAAAATGACGAAATAGAGTGCCTTCAGCTACACCTGCTGCTTGTGCTAAGTCGCGGGTGGTAGTACCATCAAATCCCTTAGAGGCAAACAACCGTTGTGCTGCCTCTAAAATCCGGGTGCGCGTCTGAGCCTCGGAGGGCGGGGAAGAATTAAAAACTCGCATAACAGTTATGGTTAGATATCCGTAACAGGACTTGTAGCATTATTGTCTAATGTCAAATACAAAGACCCACTGAAAGCTTAATACAAGATTAACGCCCTTTTGCTAAGTATCCTGTTATTTAGGTAATGTAACTTTATCTTAATTTTCGCTTATGAACCAGAGCAGTCGGTCAATTTGGGATTTTAAATTGGGGATTTTGGATTGGTCAGATCAAGTATCTGTCATATTGCGGCGGTTGTTTGTCACTTTGTTGACTTTGAGCGTTCTCTTGTGGGGATTACTACCAGAAGTAGCTCTAGCTCAAACTCAGACGGCACCTCCTCCTCAAAAAGTCGAATCTCAAACCCCGCCAGTTCAAAGTTCGATCCAACCTTATTTGGATCGAGTCATCAAGCAGTTAACGGAGTTTCGCCTCGACAATGGTCTAAAATTCCTTGTCTTGGAACGGCATCAAGCGCCCGTGGTTTCTTTTCTTACTTATGCAAATGTCGGTGGTGTAGATGAGACAAATGGCAAAACTGGCGTAGCTCACTTTCTAGAACATTTGGCGTTTAAAGGTACGACGCGCATTGGTACACAAGACTACAAAAAAGAAAAACCGCTACTAGACACCTTAGAGCAGTTGAATGCCCAAATTAAAACAGCGAAAGCCGATGGCAAAAAAGCTGAGGTTGCTCGATTACAAACTGAGTTTGAGCAAGTGGAATTGCAAGCAGCCAAACTAGTCAAGCAAAACGAATTGGGGCAAATTGTCGAACAAGCGGGAGGTGTGGGTTTAAATGCCAATACTTCTACTGAAGCCACCCGTTATTTCTACAGCTTTCCTGCCAATAAGCTAGAACTTTGGATGTCGTTGGAGTCGGAGCGATTTCTCGATCCGGTAATTCGTCGTGAGTTTTATAAAGAGAAAGATGTAATTTTAGAGGAGCGACGGATGCGGGTGGAAAATTCACCCATTGGATTGATGGTGGAAAAATTTATCGATACAGCTTATAAAGTCCATCCCTACAGGCGTCCGGTGATTGGTTATGACGAAGATATCCGCAATCTGACACCAGAAGATGTCCAGAATTTTTTTGATACTCACTACGTACCAAGTAATTTAGCGATCGCTATTGTCGGAGATGTCAAGCCGGCTGAGGTGAAAAAACTGGCGCAAACTTATTTTGGCCGCTTTCAAGCCAAAACCAAAGCTGTTGAACAAATCCCGGTGGAACCGCCACAACAACAAACACGGGAAGTTACTTTACAGCTAGCTTCTCAACCTTGGTATTTAGAAGGTTATCATCGTCCGGCTGTGACTCATCCAGATAATGCCGTCTATGAAATCATTGGCAGTTTATTAAGTGATGGGCGCACGTCGCGGTTGTATAAGTCTTTGGTAGAAAAGCAGCGTTTGGCGCTAAATGCTCAAGGTTACAGTGGATTTCCTGGAGATAAGTACCCAAACCTGATCTTTTTCTATGCTCTCACGGCTCCTGGTCATACAGTTGATGAGTTGGCGGTGGCTTTGCGCCAAGAAATTGACAAATTAAAAACTGAGCCTGTAGCTATGGCTGATTTGCAACGGGTGAAAACCCAAGCACGGGCGAGTTTGTTACGTACCCTCGATTCCAATATGGGAATGGCTCAACAATTGTTGGAATATGAGGTGAAAACTGGCTCTTGGCGGAATTTGTTTAAGCAGTTGGATGACATTTCGGCGGTGACAGCGGCTGATATTGAGCGGGTGGCAAAGGAGACTTTTACGCCGAAAAATCGCACGATTGGGAAGCTGTTGTCGAAAGAAGGATGAAAAACGAACCGCAAAGGAAGAGAGATATGCAGAGGTATAAGGTGAAGGGTAAACAATTCAAAATCCAAAATGGGAAGGGTCTGATTTATGCTTTGGTTGCTGTTTTTACGTGTTTACTTTTAACTTGTAATTTTTCTCTGGCGGCGACAGCTGAGGCAAAACATTACACAGAGTTGCAATTGCCACCGCTACCTGAGATCAAGTTACCCAAGTATGAGCGGTTTGTGCTTCAAAACGGCCTGGTTGTCTATTTGATGGAAGATCATGAGTTACCGTTGGTGAATGGTACGGCGTTTGTGCGGACAGGCAATCGCTTGGAACCATTAGAGAAAGTTGGTTTAGCTGGTTTTACAGGCGCGGTGATGCGAACTGGGGGAACTAAGAAGCATTCGGCTGATGAACTCAACGAGATACTAGAACAACGCGCGGCTTCGGTGGAAGCTAGTATTAGTGAAGCTGCTGGTAGTGCCAGCTTTGACGCCCTCAGTGAAGATTTAGAAACAGTGTTTGGGCTGTTTGCAGAGGTGCTGCGATCGCCAGCATTTGCTCAAGAAAAGCTAGACTTAGCTAAGACACAAGCTAAGGGTGGCATTGCGCGTCGCAATGACGATCCAGATGGGATTGCTAGTCGAGAATTTCGGAAGTTGATCTATGGCAAAGATAGTCCTTATGCTCGCACCATAGAGTATGCAACTGTAGATCAAATTTCCCGTGAGGATTTGCTCAAGTTTTATCAGCAATATTACCACCCCAATAATATGATTTTAGGGATTGTGGGGGATTTTGATGCCAAGAAAATGCGATCGCTCGTTCAAGCTAAGTTTGGCGACTGGAACCGCAACCCAGGTATTGCTAAACCCACATTACCAAAGGTTTCGCCAGCTAATACAGGTGGAGTCTTTTTTGTCAATCAGCCACAACTGACGCAGAGTAGTGTGCTGATTGGGCATTTGGGTGGACGGTTCGACAATCCCGATTATGCAGCGCTGGATGTATTGAATGGGGTGTTAAATGGATTTGGTGGACGCTTATTTAATGAATTGCGATCGCGCCAAGGTTTAGCTTACTCTGTCTATGGCCAGTGGAGTCCCCGTTTCGACTATCCTGGCATATTTATTGCTGGTGGACAAACGCGATCGGATGCTACCGTGCAGTTTGTCAAAGCCTTACAAGCTGAAATCAAGCGCACCCAAACTCAAAGAGTGACAGCAAAAGAACTCGCTTTTGCCAAAGAGTCTACACTCAACTCCTTTGTGTTCAACTTTCAAGACCCCAGCCAAACCTTATCACGGTTGATGCGATACGAATATTACGGCTATCCTGCTGATTTTCTCTTTCGCTATCAAAAAGCTGTCGCCGCCACCACGGCTGCTGATGTGCAACGGGTAGCACGAGAATACCTCAAACCAGAAAAGATCGTGACTCTAGTGGTGGGGAATCAAGCAGCCATTCAACCGCCATTGACGCAGCTAGCTGCACAGGTGACACCAATAGATGTGACAATTCCTGGTTCGCAGCCACAAGCCAAAAATTAATCCTGCGAACTACCACCAAACCTGAAGAGATGCGATATATCGTGTCTCTTTTCATCTGGATTGACTTATAGGCATCAACTTTAAAGAAAAAAGGTATGACAAGGCATTCATTAACTCTCACTAATACCAAACACCTCTTTTATAGACATATTTCAAGTATTTTTGTCTAGAATTTTATTCTAAAGCGCTTGATTTTTTTAAATAGAATTACACAATAGAAGAGAGGAATTATTGATTTATAGCTTCATGCTATTCCAGGATGGATTAACTAATCTCATTATGTTTGTGGAGACAAGGAAATGGCAGTAATAACAATATCAGACCTACAACATCCTAATAGTGACGAAAATCGACTCACTGAACTAACTACTTGGGAAATGAGAACTGTAGAGGGTGGAAGAAGAAAAACAAAAACAAAACTCGAAGGAGATACTTCTGGCATTCTTTCAAAAGAAGAACTAAGTGAGAGTGTTAATAATTGGCTAAATAATGTAGAGGAACAAATAGTAGATCTACGACAGCAACTTAGTGTTTGAGAACAATAAGACTTACACACAGTCTACAAATTATCAGCGCTCTTGGTGCCTTCTCTGCAAGACGCTGCGCGATGGCGGTTCGATAAATTAAGCTTTTTAGCAATTTTCGCGTAAGTCCTGAACAATTTTGAGCAAGAATAATTTCATAGTCGTTAGAATCGTGCGCTCTTAATTAATCTAAGAGCGCACGATTTTTATTTAAATATTTTTGCCATTAATTGAATACATAAATCTAAACCAATACGCTTGGCTGTTTGGAAAATTGTAGCTTGGGTTAAGCAAAGCGCAACCCAACAAATCCCCGGAAATGTTGGGTTTCGTTCCTCAAACGCCACTTGCTTCTCCCTTTGAGAGAAGGGGAGACGCTGCGCGTAGCTTGCTTCCCCGGAATGGTACAAGTCGGGAAACCGCAAGGGCACAGTGGCTCCCAAACCTACACAGTTTAAGGTTTTTGGCGCTAACCCAAGCGGATTGAAATCCAAACATAATTCGATTAAAGAAAGTTATTTATAAAATCTGTGATTATTCGGGGCTAGATGGAAGAATTAGTAATCATAATTATTCGCCTCCACGCCTCCCTAGCTTATCTAAAGCAATTATATTAATACTAGTTTACTAGTTTGCCAAGTGGCTTAAGCGCCTTGTCTAGTTAATTGAGATGGTGGCTGGATTTACGTCGTGCTGTAATAGTCCCAGTTTATCCCGTAGTCTATAAACCTGAAAAATTTTATGATTATCACTAATTAAATAAAACCATAAAGAAAGACGCAACCTATTTATTTATGTCTTACCAATCAGGTTTATAAGCTTGATTTTTATAAAATTTACAAATAAAAATGAAATCAGCAGTTAAGGAATACACAGCTTAATCACTGCCAAATCTGCTGAACTGCGACGATTATTTTAGGAGAAAATTATGGCGAGTATTGCTCTTTCCCAACTAAATACAACTGGTTCTGAACTGTTCCAAGATTCTGAAAGTTTCCTCAATGACTTGAACAATGTAGATTCCATCACTATTTATGGTGGTGGTGGTGGTGGTGGTGATGTTTCCAGCGTTGCCGAAGGTCTAGACCCACTTTTAGCTTACGGCATTAAGGGACAAGAGTTTGGACTATTAGCCTTTGGAGCTAGCTTGACTGCACACATCGTCAAGTCATACAGCGACAGTGATGCTTTCTTGTAATTGACTACTGAGCGACATTGCTCTGTAGAACTTTTTGAATTAGCGATTAAGCAATACACAGCTTAATCGCTAGCAAATCTGCTCAAGTGTGACAATCATTTTAGGAGAAAATTATGGCGAGTATTGCTCTTTCCCAACTAAATACCACTGGTTCTGAACTGTTCCAAGATTCTGAAAGTTTCCTCAACGACTTGAACAATGTAGATTCCATCACTATTTATGGTGGTGATAGTGATGTTTCTGATGTTGGCAACAATCTAGATCCACTTTTAGCTTACGGCATTAAGGGACAAGAGTTTGGACTATTAGCCTTTGGAGCTAGCTTGACTGCACACATCGTCAAGTCATATAGCGACGCTGATGCTTTCTTGTAATTGACTACTGAGCGACATTGCTCTGTAAAACTTTTTGAATTAGCGATTAAGCAATACACAGCTTAATCGCTAGCAAATCTGTTCTAAGTGTGACAATTATTTTAGGAGAAAATTATGGCGAGTATCGCTCTTTCCCAACTAAATACAACTGGTTCTGAACTGTTCCAAGATTCTGAAAGTTTCCTCAATGACTTGAACAATGTAGATTCCATCACTATTTATGGTGGTGGTGGTGGTGGTGGTGATGTTTCCAGCGTTGCCGAAGGTCTAGACCCACTTTTAGCTTACGGCATTAAGGGACAAGAGTTTGGACTATTAGCCTTTGGAGCTAGCTTGACTGCACACATAGTCAAGTCATATAGCGACACTGATGCTTTCTTGTAATTGTAATTAACTACTGAGCGACATTGCTCTGTAGGACTTTTTGAATTAGCGATTAAGCAATACACAGTTTAATCGCAACCAAATTCTGCTGAACTGTGACAATTATTTTAGGAGAAAATTATGGCGAGTATCGCTCTTTCCCAACTAAATACAACTGGTTCTGAACTGTTCCAAGATTCTGAAAGTTTCCTCAATGACTTGAACAATGTAGATTCCATCACTATTTATGGTGGTGGTGGTGGTGGTGGTGATGTTTCCAGCGTTGCCGAAGGTCTAGACCCACTTTTAGCTTACGGCATTAAGGGACAAGAGTTTGGACTATTAGCCTTTGGAGCTAGCTTGACTGCACACATCGTCAAGTCATACAGCGACAGTGATACTTACTTGTAATTGTAATTAACTACTGAGCAACATTGCTCTGTAGGACTTTTGGAATTAGCGATTAAGCAATACACAGCTTAATCGCTAGCTCCTCAGATTAAGCTGTGTATTGCTTCATCAAGCTCAATTAGAGCAGTTGATCAATTTTATTAGTTTTTTACCTGACCACGGAGCTAGATTATTAAGTAATTAATGCTTAAGTCGGCTCACCTTTACTAATTGATCAATCAATGTTTCTTGGGAATATAAATCCATGTCAAAAATTACCATTTCTGATCTGTATATAGATGATTCAGAAAGTTTCCTTATAAAGGTGAACAACGTGGATTGTGTATCTATATATGCTGGTGCAGATGATGATCTTTCTCAGCTTTTGAATTATGGTGCGAAAAATCTAAATTTTGTATTGTTGGCATTTACTATCCATGAAGTTGCAGAGTTAGCAAAATCATTCAATACTCAATAATTTAGCAATCAGATTTTGTTACTGAAATTACTTGTGTAGGGATGGAACAGGAAAGAAGGAAATAGATGTGTACCTAGCTTCGCAAAAATCAAATAAGAGGATTATACATCCATTAGAAACTGTTTCACATATAACTTGCATAATTAGGGCAGGCAAGATGCCCACTCTACAAGAATTATGCTTAATTCTCTTATGCAAATTAGATGTTTTTTAGCTTAAAAACTAAACATTCCTAGACTTGTTTGAACATTTTCTTGATTAGTGATTCGTACAGTCGAAGACAAAAATAGGTCTTGTTTGATTAGTCCAGACATATTTAGACAGATATCATAGGTTCTTAATCTATTAAGAAATGTCTTCTAAATATGCAAGAAGTTTTAGTTGTTAAAATTGACACTGATCTAAAGCTATGGTATCATTTTCGTTGAGTTCTCAAAATGCTTTTGATTACCTAACTCTTCAGGGATTATGTACTCAAAATGAAAAGTTATTGATCAAAATCGATCTAATACCTGCTAAAAACTTTAATTTATTAATCAGCTTGCCAGATGAGCGGAAACTCCTAATTAAGCAAGAGCCTCACAAAAGAGAAGGCAAGACAGATGGGGAGTTTTTAAAAGAATGGCGAGTTCACAATTTTTTACAAACTTTCCCAGAACTAACCGATATTCGCTCATCTTTTTCAGAGGTAGTACATTTTGATGCAAATAATTCCATCATTGTTTTCAATTATCTAACGAACTATCGGGATTTGATGGATTTTTATGTAGAAAAGAATTTGAATTTATTTCCCATCGAGATTGCCAAGGTTGTTGGAACTACCTTGGCATCAGTTCATCGCCGAACTATTAACCGTCAAGACTATCAGGAGTTTTTCCAAAAGGTAAATATATTCAGCCAAGGAACTCCTAACTTGAATCTTGGAATGGATAGAGTTACCCCGGCAGTTTTTGGTAAGTTACCTACTGATGGGCTAAAGTTTTTATCTCTTTATCAACGTTATGATAGTTTAGGACAGGCGATCGCAGAGTTGAGTAATGCCTTCACCCCATCTTGTTTAACCCATAACGATCTGAAACTGAACAATATTCTTCTCTCTCTGAGTTGGGAAGAAGCTACTTTTGGTCAATCCTCTTCAGATGAGAGTATTATTCGATTGATTGATTGGGAACGTGGCGCTTGGGGAGATCCAGCTAGTGATTTAGGAACACTGATAGCCAGCTACTTACAACTTTGGCTACATAGCATGATTACTAGTAAAATGATGGCGATTCAAGAGTCTTTACGCCTAGCAACAACTCCGCTACATCTGCTCCAACCTTCTATTAGAGAGTTGGTGACTGCTTATCTCACTGCTTTCCCCGAAATTTTAGAACATCGTCCTGATTTCTTACAGAGGGTTATGCAGTTTTGCGGTTTGGCTTTGATTAAAGCTATTAAAGCCAAACTTCAGCACGAAAAAACCTTTGGTAATAAAGGTATTTGCATACTCCAAGTTGCTAAGAGTTTATTGTGCCGTCCAGAAGCATCCATACCAACAATTTTTGGTGTAGAGGCATCAGTCCTCTCTCCCATTAACTTATCTGCCGCTTCAAAATAAATTCAAAGTCAAAGAGGGGACGCAAACATTTTTTGTTTGTCTGTCCCTAATCTCTCTACATCATTGACAGGAAAATCTTATGCAACTATTAGATTCGCTGGCAAATCAACTGTCAGATATTCCAGAGTCATTGCAGACATCACTACAAGATATTGTTCATCAGGTTGAAATCCAGTCCCACTATTGTATTAGACATCCAGACTTTGAGGCAGTGGAAGTACCAGAATCGGTAGTCCCTCACTTTCAGCAATTATCTCTAGATTTCCAAAATAAGTTTTTGAGTTATCAACTACGTAGTTTACTTTACGCTCTCTACTACAACGGCTCGTCGAAAAGTCTTTTGTCATCCAATGCAGCAGCAACAAATTTGGCTTTGAACCAAAATCTCGAAAACAATACGTTATTCGGCGTAGATATAGCTTTTTACGATCGCTTACATGAAAATAACAGAGGTCTAGGTTACTGGAATCATGATTGGCTGGTTCTAAAAGAAGACATAGATGGTACTTTGGTGGTGCATAAGAACGGTTTGAGGCTGCACATTGAACCCAATATCTTACAACAAGCTGCTAATATCGGTGACTCGGTAGCAGTCAAAATGCCTAAAAATTTGGTACAAAACGGATTTTATATGGCAATTGCGAATGCAGCTATGCCTCGAAATTATCAAACTCTGGTACGTGTCTACTTCAATTTGACCCCAGAAGGTTCAGTTGCAGTCATGAATAGTTTGACTACCCAACTCAATGCTATATCCATTGCTTTCTCATTTAAAGCATTGTACAACCCTTCCGATTATGGGCGTTACGACTCAGCAGTGCTTTATTTTGACAAAAAACACTATGAACTTGTTCATCCAGTCTTAGAGAGGGTATATAGAGAAAACCAATTGCATTTTCAGGAGCAAGTACCTTTATTTACTAAGATGGTAGCACCAGGGATGGCGATCGCTGAAGAACCAGACCGCAAATTTGGTGACCAAGAAAGTTTTGGTACAAACCGCTGCCAAATTGTTGCTAATGGTTTGCTTGAGGCTTGGCATCTAGGGAATCATACGCCAGCAGATAGGATGGCAGCAATTGTCAGACATTTCTCGTTGTGGGAAATTGAATTACAACGTCCTTACCTCAATGCCAATTCGGATGATATTTACACTTCCTTGAATCTCTGAACTCCTGGACATGATCCTCTTGATTCCTGATTTTAAGATTATATTTTCGCTCACGAGGTAATTATATGACTCAAGAACTTTCCCAGTCTAATGAACAATTAAATCGCAAATTAAACTTTACTCATGAAGAATTGAAACAGATAGTCAAAGCTGTTTCCGTCGGCAAATATTCCTGGGCTTGTGTCTTAATTTTACGTTTTGGTGGTTACAATCCTCTCGAATATATACCCTGCCGCACCTACATTCGATTAATCAAAAACAACTGCCTATTTCGCAAAACAAACCGTCATCAAACTGATTATGGGAATTTAGGACTTTTTAAACTAGAGTCAACCTGGATTCAAGGGGGTAGTACTAAACGTAGTCCAAAGTGACATACTCCTACACTGTTAGAATCCGCACGCTATTTGCTCATGAGGGTTTCCCCATGAGCTATTCCTCAGCCAGATTTTTAATTATTTCTCCATTCTCCAAAGAGCGGAATATAGGCAGGCGATATCCTGCGGTTGTCCGATACGACCGAGAAGAGTCTGTGGTTCAATAATGTTGGCAAATAAATCCCGCCGTCCGCTCAGAGGTGCTTAGACTGTAACCAGTCCAGACTGTATTCGGCGAGTTCCCGCCAGCCACTGTCGATGGTGAGCGAGTGTCCACGATTGGCGAACTCCTGAAATTCAGTTACAGCCTTCGACTTTTTCCGATACAACTTGAGCGTACTTCTGACCATCACTGTCGGGGCTGTGTTGTCCTTTGCGCCGGCGATCAGCAGCAATGGCCCACGGGTGGCGTTTGTTACATTTACCCTGGTCGCTGAATTTGGGTTGAGGGTTGCACTGGCAGCCTGGAACAGCGGACGACCAGGGGCTGGCATCGCGTACTTTGCATACAATTCCCTAGCTTCCTGCTCCGAGACGGCGTTGGTGAAGCCGAAGCGAAATTGCTGTTCAGTCAGTGATACGGCGTGCCAAAAATTGCAGGGATTGCTCAGAACTGGGAATGCGGACTTCAACGCTGAGAGTGGCAGATCGGGCACACCGCGAGGTGCAGCAGGGTCGATAGCGATCGCAGCAGTGGCGAGATCCCGTCCGAGTAGATTCTGTACGAGCAATCCGCCGAAGGAATGGCCGATGAGAATGGGTTTGCGATCTAACGCCTCGATCTGTCCAGCAATGTAGTCAGCAATTTCGGTTACGCCATAGCCCGCGACGGCAGTAGCGTTTTTGCGAGTTGCCTCAGTGGTCTTAGAATCTCCTGGCCAGCTAACTGCGATCGCATCGTAGCCGTTCTCATAAAAGAACTCGATCCAATTGTTCCAAGACTCTGCATGAAGCCAAAGTCCATGAACAAAGACGATCAAACTCCTGGTGGAATTTTTGGGTAACATCTGTAAACTCCTTGCTATGGGATCGGCGGTGTTGTCTTCATGCATGATTGGATTGAAATGAAGTCCTTGCTAATCAAGTGACCTCAAAAGCAATCTGATAGAAATCAGCGAAGACCACCCGTGATATATAGCGTTTCGCCAGTCATCCATCCTGAATCGGAGGAGGCAAGAAAGACGGCAGCAGGTGCAATATCTTGCGGCTGTCCAATACGACCAAGCGAAGTCTGTGATTCGATAACTTTGCGGAATTCGAGAAATCCCGTCATTTCATGTGTTCCTTCCGTTTCGATTAAACCAGGGTTTAGCGAATTTACACGGATATTGCGCTTTCCTAGTTCTTTTGCCAGAGTCCTCGTCACGGCATCGACAGCCGCTTTGGTGGCGTTATAAACCGTGCCGTTCGCTGGTGAAAGAGTACTTACAACTGAACTAATGTTGATGATACTGCCACCTGTCGAGCCAAAGTGCTTGATGGCTTCTTGAGAAGTCAGGATTAGTCCCAGGACATTGAGATCGAACTGCTTGTGGAAGTGTTCTTCAGTAATATTTTCAATCGGCAAGTTCTCGTAGATACCAGCGTTATTCACCAAAATATCAAGTGTGCCAAATATCTTTTTTACCTCTGCAAATAGATGTTCGATATCTGCCTTTTTTGCAACATTTGCCTGCACTGCAACGGCTTTTCCACCTGCGCTGGCAATTTCAGCAACAACGCGATCGGCTGCTTCTTTGCTGGAGGAGTAATTGACAACAACAGCTGCACCTTCATCTGCCAGATGTTTGGCAATAGAAGCACCGATTCCTTTGGATGCGCCCGTAACGACTGCAATTTTTCCTTCAAGTTTTTTCATGATTGTGAGTGCTATGTTTGTTGAGTTTGGAAGCTTTAAGTCTGGGTTAGTGATGTTGGTTATGCTTCATTGTTCAACTTTCATTCAATTAAGAACACTCAAGTTATTTGAGTTAAGATGCAACTTACAGGGGATTTCAAGAAGCTTGAAATACATAAACTTTGTTTATTAGCTAAGGAGAAAGCCTGTTTTCCTTCTGAATTCGGCTGTAATTTAGTATGGAAGTTCTACTCATTTCATCACGAGCGAACAGACACCAAGCGTGATATTCTTCAGTAGGGATAAAAAAAGCTCGCCTCCTTTGCACTCACTAAACTTTTCGTCAGCGCCAAGTGCAGGCTACGTCAAGATGAAGCATCCCGCAGAAAAAGACTTGCTCTACCCTCTAGCACTACCTACTTGCCTGTGGACTCCAATGTGACAAAATTTAGGCGCGGTAGCTCCCCTTATGGGCGGGTGAGAGGAGTAATTGTATCGCCTTTGGGGTGGCAGCGATTTCAAGCGGCAAAGGGGCAGGCGGAAGCTAAAGAAACCTGGGGCAAGCACTTCACACAAGAAGAAATTAGCGATCGCACTGGACTTTCACTCAATACTCTCGCCCGGATTTTCAAGCGTGAACTAGGGGTAGATCGCCAATCATTAGAATATCTTTTCCGGGGATTTGGGCTGGAATTAACCAAGACAGATTTTACATCCCCCATTGCACCATTAGCATTGTCAATCCAACGAGCAAATTCCCAACAAGATTGGGACAATGCTGGGGATGTATCGGTGTTTTATGGTCGTGAAACAGAACTGGCGCAACTATGGCAGTGGATAATTTCTGAGCAGTGCCGCGTTGTTGGCTTACAGGGGATCGGTGGCATTGGCAAAAGTACGATCGCCATCAAGGCTGCGCTGCAAATGCAGGCAGAATTTGAAATGGTGGTTTGGCGAAGTCTTTGCAATGCGCCACCGTTGGACGAACTTTTAACCAGCATACTGAAATTTTTCATGCCGATTCAGGGGGAAGATCCAGTTATTCCCACCACGCTGAATGAAAAGTTCTCTAAATTGATGCAGTATTTGCGATCGCATCGTTGTCTATTGATTCTGGATAATGCCGAAATTCTTCTGCACAGCGAACAGGTGGGACAGTGGCGACTCGGCTATGAAGATTACGGACAATTGCTCAGAACAATTGGAGAAACTCCCCACAAAAGTTGTTTGTTGCTGACAAGTCGAGAAAAGCCACGCGAAATTGCCCTGATGTCAGATGAAGATGGCGTAGTGCGATCGCTACTCTTGAGTGGACTCACACCCGATGATGGACGCGCCATCTTCCGAAAAAAGGGAGCGTTTACGGGTTCACAAGCAGAATGGAATACCCTAATTAACCATTATGGTGGCAACCCCCTAGCGCTGAAGCTAGTGGCAGCCGCCACCCTAGATTTATTTAACGGCAGCATTGCAGAGGTTTTAACTTATCTCGATCGGGGGATTTCTATATTTGAAGACATCCGCCATTTACTCGGTCGTCAGTTCGATCGCTTACCCAATAACGAACAGAGAGCGATGTTCTGGCAGGCGATTCATCGTGAGCCAGTCTCAATTGCAGAAATCCGGGAAAATGTTGTCGATCTTGTCTGTCAGCAGAGTCTACCCAATTTAATTAACTCACTGCTGAGGCGATCGTTGCTGGAAAAAACGGATAAGTTATTTTTCTCGCAACCAGTTGTAATGGAATTTGTCACTGAACGATTCATTCAGCAGGTTTGTAAAGAATTTGAGACTTCTCAGATTGATTTTCTGCGAACTCATGCCTTGATTCGAGTCCAGGCGAAAGATTATGTGCGAGAAACGCAATTGCGGCTAATTGTGCAACCTGTAATTGAGCGACTCCTGTCTCGTTTTGGGAGTGTGTCAGCAATTGAGACGAGAGCAAGACAACTACTGATGCAGCGCCAAAAATCAGGATATCTCGCAGGCAACCTGATCAATCTTCTAGTACAACTGCAAGTGGATTTGTGTGGTTCTAACTTTTCTGAGCTAGTGGTGCAGCAAGCCGACTTGCGGCAGGTCAATTTGGCAGGGGTCAATTTTCAAAATGCCGATTTAACCAAGTCCATCTTTTCAGAGACATTAGGGATTGCAGTCTCCATCGACATCAGCCCAGACGGTCAAATCGTCGCAGTCGGCGATTCAAACGGCTTGGTGTATCTTTGGCATATTACTACAACTCAACTATTAGCTACCTTTGAAGGACACACGGGTTGGGTGTGGTCGATTGCCTTTAGTCCCGATGGCAAAACATTAGCTAGCTGTAGTAGTGATGCTTCAGTAAGGTTGTGGGATGTCCAAAGCGGTCAGTGCCTGCGGATATTTACGGGACATATCGGGTGTGTCTGGTCAGTGAGCTTTAGCCCTAACGGTCAACGATTAGCCAGTGGCGGCGACGATCAAACGGTGCGAGTGTGGAATTTACAGGGGCAATGTCTTCATGTTTTGCAGGGACACACAAAAAATGTTTACTCGGTTCACTTCTCTCCTGACAATCAAACCTTAGCTAGTGGTAGCAAAGATACCTCCATTCGGCTTTGGCATGTCGTGAATGGCAACTGCCTAGGGGTGTTAGAGGGGCATACGGATGGAGTTCGTTGTGTGCGCTACAGCCCGGATGGTCAATTGCTGGCTAGTGGCAGTCACGATCGCTCTATTCGCCTGTGGAGTGGGCAACTTCACAAAGGCGATCGTCAATCAAATCCTCATGTCAAGGTATTGCATGGACATACCAATTGGGTTTGGAGTATTGCGTTTAGCCCGAATGGTGATATTTTGGCGAGTGGAAGTGACGATGGTACTCTGCGCTTTTGGAATGTCCAAGATGAACAATGTATCAACGTTCTTAGCGGTGATACCAACGAAGTTTTTGCAATTGCCATCAGTGGCGATGGTCAACTATTGGCAAGTGCAACTCAAGACCAAACGGTGCGGGTGTGGAATCTACAAAGCGGGCAAAGCCTGAAAACGTTGCGCGGATACAATAGTGGTATTCGCTCCCTGAGCCTCAGCTCCAACGGTCAAATGTTCGCCAGTGGCAGTCAGGATGAAGCCATCCACCTGTGGCATTTGCAGGTTAATGACAATTTACCACCACGTCCCTACAAAACCTTCTACAAAGTGACCAATTGGGCTTCATCTGTAAGCTTTAGCCCCGATGGTCAAAGTTTGGCGACCAATGGACAGGATCGCTTATCGATTTCAGTCTGGGATGTGCAAACAGGACATCTCAATCAATGGTCATCAGGTCATACTGAACCTGTGAAGGCAGT
This sequence comes from Nostoc sp. JL34, assembly GCF_017114945.1. Taxonomy (GTDB): domain Bacteria; phylum Cyanobacteriota; class Cyanobacteriia; order Cyanobacteriales; family Nostocaceae; genus Nostoc. Next base: position 20,058 of record NZ_JABXKQ010000152.1, on the reverse strand, counting down.
TCTATTCAATCCAAAGGGGCAAACCCTGGCAAGCAGTAGTTACGATCGCACCGTGCGATTATGGGATGTGCAGACTCATCACTGTTTGTGGGTGCTGCGCGGTCATGAAAGCGGTGTTTGGCCCATCGCCTTCGATCCTAGCGGTCAACGGCTAGCAAGTGGTAGTTTTGACCACACAATTCGTCTTTGGAATTTGCAAACCGGGAAATGTCTGCGGATATTACAGGGTCACGCTGGCGGACTTTATGGAGTGGCATTCGATCCTAGCGGTCAACGGCTGGCAAGTGGCAGTTTTGACCACACTATTCGTCTTTGGGATCTGCAAACCGGAGAATGTCTGCGGGTGTTGCAGGGGCATACAGGTGGTGTTTGGACTCTTGCCATCAGCCCAGATGGTCAAACTTTGGCAAGTGGCAGTAACGATCAGACTATTCGACTATGGAATCTACAAACAGGGCAGTGCCTTCAGGTCTTGCAAGAGCATACACGTTGGGTTGCTTCAGTGGTATTTAGCTTTGATGGTCAAATTTTATTAAGTGGCAGTCACGATCGCACGATTAAGCTGTGGGATGTAACAACAGGACGCTGTATCAAAACGTTGATGGCCGATCGTCTTTATGAAGGCATGAATATCAAAGGAGCAATGGGATTGACTGAAGCTCAAAAAGCTACTCTGAAAGCCTTAGGGGCAATTGAGCATTAAGGCGAAAAGGACTTATAGTTGAGCGCGAATTCTATAAGTACTTAATCGCTTCGGCGTTGCATAATAGAGGATGAATTGAGGCATTTTACTGTGCATTGTCCATACTGTAAGTCTACGCAGGTAAGAAAAAATGGCAAACGAAGAGGTAAAAAAACCTAAGTAGTCAGATGTCAGTAATATCTATAAAAATAACTGACAACTGACTGTTAACCATTTTTTAGAAGCAGACTTAAGCCTGTATTAACACATCTTTAGATACTTGAGGGATGACATTCTTTGTGAGCTTTGTCACTATTTCCATAGCGGCAATTTGTGCCTTTAACCAATTAGCAAACAAGTCTCCGATAATTTTCAGTCGCCGCTGTTCGTCTAATTGAGGTTTAATGATTTCCTCAACTGCAATTATATGCACTCCTTTTGGAGTAGTTATTGGCTTGAGAATTTGTGGGGGACTAGCGGCAAAGATGGCTGCTGCAATCTCTGGTCTAAAATCGGTGCGGAGACGTATTCCTTGATATCCTCCAGCCCGGCGTATTTCGGTATTTTGAATGTATTGACGAGCGATTTCTTGAAAACTAATTTCGCCTTCTTGCAGCGCATAAAATAGTTCTAGAGCTAAATCTTCATCATCCAATACAACTTCATAGGTTACTGCTCCAACGTAATCGAGTTGGTGGGCATAAAAAAACGGTTCGACTTTTTCTGCAAATAAATGATTTGCCAATTTGGCAGATAGTAGGTTGGTTTCGGCTATTGCTTCAAAGTCGTCTAGAGAAAGATGATATTTTTCTAACCATGTCCAGGTATCTTCTGCTTTGATCAGTCGGTTGGCTAAACGCAGGCTATCTGCTGCGTGTTGCAGTTCTTCTAAACCAATTTGAATACCTGCCTTTTTTGCTTCATATTCAACAATTTTTCGAGTTGCGATCGCCTCCAATACGCTAGGTATTTGGCAAGAAAGCTTTATGTGGTCAAGAATATCATCAGGAGAAACAGTCAATACATTTGACATAATATAATTCCTCCAATTGTTAACCTAAATAAATAGGTGTTATCAGTTTTATTGAGACAATAATAATTGTATTATGTCGGACTTTAATATATTATTATTGCCTTTATATAATAATAACGTAGATATTCTATCTAGTGTGTTTATGAAAATTTATTAGTATTAAAAAAATAGATCGTATTTTTTAATACTTCTAGATATTTAGAGAATATAAATGTCTAAAAATTAAAATACAAAATTTATATTAATAAAATATGGGAATGCTTTATAAAAACTAAACCACAAGGCTCAGACAACTAACTTATACAAAAGGATATTTTTAAAGAAAGTATTTTAATGCAATTTTAGGTACTTTAAAATCTCCACTTTTTAAAGAGTGAGTCAGAATCAAAATCCCCCGAAAATTTGGGAATTTTCAGGGCATCTAGAATATTTTACTAGCGACAAAAGTACTTTTAAAACATCCTCAAAGAAGTTTGGGAGTTGTTAGCGAATAATTAAGTAGGGCTAAAATGGTGTAATTAGCTAAAAATTGTTGTAAGTTGACTAATCACTAAAGCTCCAAACCACCTTCTTGCAACTTCTTAAACGGATCTAAGATAAAGTCCATGACTCGGCGTTGACGGATAATCACCTCTGCGGTTGCTGTTTGACCTGGTGTTAGAGGGATACGTCTGTTGGCATTTTGGATATAAGGTTGATCTAGGAAGATTTCTAACTCATAGGTTTCGATATTACCTTGATTAGTCGTCTGAACTTTCGAGTTAGGTGAAATCCAGCTAACACGCCCTTTGACTACCCCATAATCTTGGAAGGGATAAGCATCAAATTTGATTTTAACTGGCATTCCTACCTTCAAAAAACCGCTTTGTTGGCTGGGCATCTGCGCCTTTAAAATCAAGGAAGTATTGTTGGGCGCAATTTGGGCAATCATCTGTCCCGGTTCTACTACAGATCCTGGTTTTTGGATAGGTAACTCAAAAATAGTGCCATCAATAGGCGATCGCACTATTCTTTGCTGCATTTGTAGCTGTAAGGATGTCACCTGGCTTCCGGTTTGAGCAATTTCTGATTGCAGGCTGGTAATTTGTGTTTGTAAGTCTTTAAGTTGTTCCTGATTTTTTAGCACCGCCAGTCTACCGGCTTGCACCACACTGCGATAGCTACTTTGTTGCTCTTGCAGACGAAGTTTGAAAAGCTGAATATCTGAGAGGGCTTGACTCATCAACGACTGATAGCGGTTCAGTTCTTCTTTTAAGCGCAACTGGGCTTGTGTAATATCAGATTTTGTTTGTTCTTGCAAACGCTGGCTTTCTTCCGCTGTTTTTTCTAGTTCCACAAGTTTGGTTTGGGGAATCGCACCCACCTGCAAAAGTTGGCGATAACGCTCAACTTCTGTGAAATCTCGCCTTAAACGAGTCTTCGCTAACTTCTGAGCAATCTGGGTAGAACTGATATTCTGGCTAGCCTGTTCCACTAGAGCCAGTTTTTCCAGTCGTTGTAAGTTATAAGTGCTCTGTTTAGCATCAAAGTTTTGCTGCGCCTGACTAACTTGGGAAATTTTTTCTAATTCTTGGGATTTATTTTGTTGCTCTTGGGTATTAATAGTCAAGAGAATTTGGTTTTTGAGAAGATTCAGTTGCGATCGCCGATTTAATAAACCTTCTAGTTTTGTCTGCGCCTGCTGCAAATCTGTCCGTAGCACATCAGACTCCAATTCAACCAAAACCTGTCCTGCTTTTACAGTTGTGCCTTCTTTGACGTTGACAGCAATAACGCTACCAGTAACAGGACTATCCAATTTTTGGGTTGCTCCTTCAGGTTCCATTCGCCCTCTAGCACTTCCTGTCTCATCAACTTTAGAAAGCATTGCCCAAGGTAAGATGATCGCAGCAAAGCCCACCAGTAAATACAACAGGGAGCGCGTCCATATTTTTGGTAAGGCATCTAGCAGTTCCTCAGTGCCGTAAAACCAATCGTTTACTTCAGATGTTTTTTGTGTTTGAGGATGAACAGTTGCACTTGCATCTTCAACTAGATGAAATTCAGTCTGCTTTTCTATGGCGAAGGCGGATGATGAATTATTAGATGGGTTTGGCATAAGAATTGGGGATTGGGAACTGGGCATTGGGCATTGGGCATTGGGCATGAGGCATGGGGCATTGGGATTGAGGTTTTGAACTCCATTAATGAGTTTTTAAAAAAGAGGAACAAGTCTTTAATCGTCCTTGTCTCTCAATTCCCATGCCCCATGCCCAATTCCCATTCAACCTGTTTGCGCTAGTTGTTGCTGATTGAGATAGAAATAATGACCTTTTTTGGCGATTAATTGATCGTGAGTACCGCTTTCGACTAAAATTCCCCGATCTAAAACCAAAATCAAGTCAGCATGACGCACAGTAGAGAGACGATGAGCAATGATTAAACTTGTGCGTCCTTGAAGAATTTTTTTCAGGTTGTTCTGAATAATTCGCTCAGATTCGGCGTCTAAGTGACTGGTTGCTTCATCTAATACTAAGAAGCAGGGATTTCCTAACAAAGCACGAGCGATCGCTAGGCGTTGGCGTTGTCCACCGGATAACATACCTCCACCTTCACCAATTTGGGTTTCGTAGCCCATTGGCATTTGCTTAATAAACTCATCTGCTCCTGCTAAACTCGCCGCTTCTATAACTTCTTCTAGGGGGGCTTCGGGATGAGCAATGCTAATGTTTTCGCGAATCGTACCGCCAAACAAAAATGTATCTTGGTCTACAACGCCAATTTGAGAACGGAGCGATCGCAGGGAAATATTGGTCACATCCTGACCATCAATCAACACTTTGCCATCCGTCGGCAGATATAGTCCTAAAATCAATTTAGAAAGGGTAGTTTTGCCAGAACCGCTACGCCCCACAACCGCTATTGTTTGCTCAGGTTTTATTTCAAAACTGAGATTTTCTAACACATTAATATCACTTTCTGGGTGATAGCGAAAAGTCACATTTTCAAATAAAATGTGACCACGTAAAATACTTATGAACTGGCGGGGTTGATGTTCTAAATCTTCTTCTGGCTCTGCTTCTAAAACATCATTGATCCGTTCAGTAGAAATAATTACCTCTTGCAGTTGATTCCATAATACAATCAGCCGTTGGAAAGGCCGAATGACATTACCTAACAACATATTGAATGCTACTAATTGTCCAATAGTTAATTGGTTTTGAATGACTTGCCATGCACCAAACCAAAGTAATCCTGTGGTTACGAGCGATTCGATACTAGAACTGAGAACTTGAAGTTGGTTACTAATTACCTGTCCGCTAAAGGTCTTTTTAATAACATTATTCAGCAGTTCTTCCCAATGCCACCGGACTGTCTGCTCAATTGCCATAGAACGAACTGAGCGAATACCTGTGAGGGATTGAATCAGATAACTGTTCTCTTTCGCTGAAGCACTAAAAACTTCCCGGCTGATGCGGCGCAAGAAAGGTGTAGCTATGAGTGCTAAGAACACAAAAGGCGGCACGACCGCTAAACTGAACAATGCCATTTGCCAGCTATACCAAAACATCAATGCCACATAGACAAACACTGTCATTAAATCCAAACAAATTGATAGTGCTTCTCCAGTTAGAAAGCGCTGAATTTTTTGATTTTCTTGGACGCGAGATACAATATCGCCAACGTACCGCGACTCAAAAAAAGCTAGTGGTAAACGAAAGGTATGTTTAATAAAACCTACTATCAGTGTTAGTCCTAGACGATTTGCTGTGTGATCTAATAGATATTGCCGCAGTCCACCGAGAGTAACGCGGAAAAAACCAAAAATTAGCAACCCTAAACCAATGGCGTTTAAAGTCAGGGTACTACCTTGCACAATTACTCTATCTAACAGCAACTGAGTAAATAGGGGTGTAATTAATCCAAACAACTGAATCAACACCGAAGCGATAAACACTTCTAGCAGTACTCGCGAATGAGGTTTGACTAAATCAAAAAACTGCCAAAATGGTGTAGCCGCTTCCTGGGTTTCTCTGAGTAGGTCTGTAGGTTGTAATAACAGTGCATAACCAGTCCAACCAGCTTGAAATTCGCTAGGGGTAAGAGTGCGTTGACCGATAGCAGGGTCGCCAATAATCACACGTTTTTTATTGACTTCATAGACGACAACGTAGTGCTTACCTTCCCAGTGCGCGATCGCAGGTAAAGGTTGTTGTGCTAATTTATCAAAACTAGCTTTCACCGGACGGGTAGCAAAACCAATACTTTCTGCTGCTGCTGTTAAACCCCGCAGTGATGCCCCACTACGGCTAATGTTGGTTAAATCCCGTATCCGGTTGACATTAAAGCGCTTGCCCCAATAGCGACTGATCATCACCAGACAAGATGCCCCACAGTCTGAAGCGCTTTGTTGTTCAAAGAACGGATACCGTTTGGTCAAGCGTCCCAACCAATGCCCCGCCTTCACTTTTGGGCTAGGAAAGTACGCTTGTTGTCTCCTTTGCTTTTCTTTTGGCTCGACGCTGGAGATTGGAGATTGGGTATTGGTTACTGGGTACTGGGTTTTGGGTTTTGGGTTTTGGGTTTTGTCAAGAACCTTTCCCAGTCCCCTGTCCCCTGTCCCCAGCCTGTCTTGGAAGTCTATTAACTCTGCTAATTGCGGCCAATGTTCTAGTGCTGATTGCCAATTAGCATTGCTTAAACTGTAAGCGATCGCTGGTTGCACTACCTCCCAACTTCCCTGTTTTGGATTTACGTAGATGTTTCCAGATGTCAATCTTCGCCCATTAGAATCCAGCAGTTCTCCCCGATGCAATAACCAAAGCTTGATATCCTTGGTAAGGTTAGCACTCAAGGAACCACTCTCCAGATTGTGCCGCTCAAATAGAGATAGCGCTTTAAACATCTCCTCAACAGAGCCATTACGCCCAATTAAGGAGTTATGGCAACATAACAGCAGCAAATCCCAAACTTCTGCACGTCTTAAAAGGCGATCGCGGATGCCCAGCGATGTGCAAATGACCTCGTGTAAAGTCTCTTGCTTGATATAGCAAAGCTTTAAGTTTACCGAGGCTCTAGCAAGATAAGGACTGAATTCCTCTTTGGGAAATAAAGTCAACTCGCCAAATGACGCTCCAGAAAACAGAGTAGTTATTAAGTTATTAGAGCTATCCAGCAGTCTGACTTTACCACTCAGGACAATATAAATTCCTGGCTGGGCTGTATTTGCTTGCCAAAACTGCTTTGCTACTGATGGTTCAACAATTTCCAGCCCTCTGAGACAGCTGTCAAGTTCCCCCTCTGACAGCGACTCACCCAAGGTTTGGGTGAGTTGTTCAGCTAAATATTGCTGGGAAAACGCTGATGGCATTTTCTGACCTCCAAAACAGTATTTGGTCATTGGTCATTAGTCATTAGTCATTAGTCCAAGAACAAGAAAAAATGACAAATGAGAAATGACTAATAAATTTAGTTATTGGTCTGAATTAGATTAAATGACCAATGCAAACTCGGTTCAGAGTTAGATTGCAAGTCGCCGATCGTAATTCCAGCATCCTTATTTGAGTCAGTTTCTTGGGGACAAGGATTTTTGCGTTTAGTGGAAAGTCCCATTTTTTTTAGCAAGCGGTTAACATGGCGATCGGTTATTGCAATCCCAAATTCATTTGCTAAATGTTTGCTTAACCATTGGGCTGTCCAGTAAGTAAATGCATAGCCGTATTCACGCGGACTATTACTTACCAATTCTTTCAAACGTTCAATGTATTGATCGTTAACAGTCTTGGGTCTACCGATTGGGCGCTCATTCCATTTGTGCGCCAGACCTGCCTCTGCCACACCAATCCAATACCGCGCCATTTCCTGAGAACAACTTAAGATTTCACAGATTTGGCTTTGAGATTTACCCATATCCGCCAGTAACATAATTTCAATCCGCCGCCGATATTCTGGCTGTAAATTCGCTTGCAAATTTTTCAACAGTGCCTTCCGTTGAAAAGGCGTTAAAAACTTGCTTTCGTGCATGTCATAGCATTCAAAAGCTTTGTCTTGAGTGGAGTATTCTGACATAATTATTATCAGTTGCCGCCAACTGTAAAATGTGGGCAGATGTGTTTTCCGCAATTGTTTTTTAAACCTGAGATATCAGGATATACAACTGCAAAATTAATTAGTCCTAGAAGGTTGATTCAATATTGACGTGGTGTGCAAATAACGCTAGGTATTATTCCCCTAGTATTCTGATAATTTAGGGATTTACTGCATTCGCTCAGATTTCAATAAATCAAAATTCGACGTTAATGGTATTCACTTGGAATAAAAATACTTAAAACCAGTAAACTACTAACTGGCTAGCCACTAGAATTTGACAGACTTTCCTGAAGCCCGGTGCAATAATGGTATTGGTTAAGACCATTGCCCCTAGTTGATGGTAATAGGCAAACACTTTCGAGCCTTCGGGTAGCCCTTATATTGATGATTTTACTGACTTCTACAATATGGGTTTGTAGATCAACCTCCTAATATTTAGGTAGGTTAAGTTTTGATTAGCAACAAGAGATTGAATCTTGTTCCGTGAATGGAACCTAAAAATAGTCAAGGTCAGGTATGAGTGCAAATCTCGTTCTTAGACTATCCGACAAACTAGCTAGCTGATCATCAGCAGATAGTAATAAATTTGAACCTATCTGGAAGAAAAGTTCAATCAAAAAGTGACAGTTACTTAATCTTTACCTTAATCCACTATTCTTTATTTAAGAACAATCCTACATCTAGTCAATAGTTTTTACAATAAATAAGAAAATCTCATCAAATCTTGACAATATCTTTATTAAGATTTGACAATTTATCTTTTTGAAAAAGTAACAGCTTAGTTATTGACTTTTCTGCTGAAACAATGATTGCTAATTTAAATTTTCTTATCATAATAATGTCTAAAATATCTCACTTATTTTTAGCTAAAAAGATAGTATTTCTATCAATTTATAGTAGGTTTACATCTGTCCATAGTAGGAAAACTACATACATTACTATCTGCCATATTTCTTATGTCGATATCTATCTATAGGATGAAAATAATTTAGGTTGGCGCAAAAGATTGCTAATACTTATTAAACTTACAGTATAAAAATCTAGCTATAGTTAAATGTGATTTAAAACAATTACCTAACTTACGTATGTTTAAAAAATCAAATCAGATTACTATATATGTAGATGTATTTGTAACGAATTAGCTCTACAGAAATCCTGAATGATTTGTGAGTAACTAGATTCTCATAAATCAAGTAGGCTTGCCATAGCTTGAGTTGATCATTCATTGGTATTCATTAAAATAAGTATATTTTGCTACCTTTGATTCAGTATACTTTAGCTTTATTAAGGGATCTTCTGAATTTACTGGTAATTAGCGTTTAGTCACAAGTACTCGAGTAACTACTCAAATCAAATAATTTCCTTCATTATCGGGAAATGACTGAGGACAAAGTGTAGTAACAAGGAGAAACTAAATCAGGAACCAAAACCTCTGGAGTTCCCAGAGGTTTTTTCTTTAAACTACGCTTTTTTATGTAGGAGCGATCGCCCCGTATACACTTCTATCAGGGGGTTCTCTAAGCAAGCGATGTCCGACGACAAGCTGCGGCGTATCTAAGCATTTGACAATCTAGCGATGAAGCAGCAAAAATTGCCCCTCCGTCAGGTGAACTGGAGTAAGGTGAACTACCTACACTGACTCAACGAGAGTTATTGTAGGCTTCCTGTCCAACAGAAAGTGTAGTAGTAGATTTCTTGCGTCCTCTACTACTATGACTTACATCTGGGTGACAAGCTTTATCCCCCGTTCCAGAGGTCAAAATTCGTAGTCTCACATCTTGCAGCTAGCCCTAGCGATTAGAAATCGCGGCTATACAAACGAACGCGAGTGCGTCTCGTAGAGAAGTCCGCCTCCGCAAACTAACGCAAAACCAAGGCTTTTCAACCTGCGGAGGCAGGTTTTGTCTCGTGTAGCCGCGACTTCTAGTCGCCTGGTGCAAGATATAAGTAGTCCGTTAATGTCCGGATCATGCTTTATGTGGCACTTTTCACAAGTCCAGAATCTTAATATCTAGCGGCAAACTACCAACTTGAGTAAGACACACATGACAGGTTTTTGAACTAGGGAAAAATCTATCAACCTCTTGATAAATCTTTCCTTCCATTTCTGCTTTGTATTTAAGCATGGTGCAAAATATCCCCAGCCAACCTAATGAATAGATTTGGCTAGACAGTGGTTTTGTATCATGCCCTTAATATTAAGGTTTTCAATCACAATTATTTGGTTTTTGTTGACTATCCTACATCAGTATTCTAAATATAGAACTATTGCCAACCTTATAATTAGCGGATAAATTGTACTTCTTTGGAGTCGTTGTTACCGTATTTTAATCTATGTTTGCTAAACCCAAAATACTTTTATCATGGCTTGTATTATTACTCAGTTTTACAAGTCTATTTCTTAGCTCTTGGATTATTCTTCCTGCTCCAAATATGTTTTTACTCACGCTAGCAGTGGGAGCGCCAGAAGTCAGTCCTTGCTTATTGTTATTAAATTTTCTCTTTTTATTGCTGTCTTTGTTTTACATTCGTCGCCGGAGATTACAGCATTTAGCTTGTATTTTCAGTTTAATTGGATTGCTACTTTGTGGATGGGTGTTAGTGAATATCCCAATAACTCAAATGCAGATGGCTAAAGCGATGAAACAAGGATTGGGAGCAAATTATCTAGAGCAAATTCCAGTTCAAGTAAGGGCTAAGATGCAAACCCATCCTTTTGACTTAGTTAATTTCTTCCGGGGTATTCCATTAGGTAAAATCCGTTATCAAAAAGATATTATCTTTGCTTCTCCTACGGGAGTGCCTTTAAAAATGGAAGTTTACCAACCCTCAAAAGTAGGGAAATATCCAGCCGTGGTAGTAATTTATGGTGGAGCTTGGCAATATGGCAATCCTCATGCCAATTCTGAGTTTAATCAATATATTTCTAATCATGGATATACGGTATTTGCGATCGACTATCGACACGCACCTCAATATCGTTTTCCATCTCAGTTAGATGATGTACGTACAGCCCTGAATTTCATTCGCAAACATGCAGCTGAATATGAAGCTGATCCAGAACGGATGGTACTTTTAGGACGTTCTGCGGGAGCGCACCTAGCAATGCTAGCGGCTTATCAAACAGATGCACCACCCATCCGTGCTGTGGTGAACTATTACGGGCCTGTTGATTTAACTGAAGGATACAAAACACCACCAAATCCCGATCCCATTCACAGCCGCGCTGTTTTAAAAGCATTTCTCGGTGGTTCTTTAGAAGAATTACCTAATCAGTATCAAATTGCTTCACCGATAAATTACCTGACGCACCCTTTACCGCCAACTTTATTAATTTACGGTAGTCGTGACAATTTGGTAGAAGCGCGATTTGGCAGACAGATGTATGAGCGTTTACATAACTCTGGGAATACTGCGGTTTTTCTAGAAATTCCTTGGGCAGAACACGCTTTTGATGCCGTTTTCAACGGTGTGAGCAATCAATTAGCGTTGTATTATACTGAGAGGTTTTTGGCTTGGGCGTTGTTGAAGTAATAATTTCATCGACGTACAGCAGATATCAGAGCATAAAGACTTATTAACGAGTATTAAAAACTCAGCCCTTCTCAATCTTCACTCCTTGTGAGGCCAGCGCCAGTTATAGCGATTCCATTCGTAGATTCCTTGAATTTCATACTCGGCGCCGTTGAAGAAGCGGACGACGCAATTAGTAGAAGAATCATTGCGTAGGCGTAGCCCGTCGTAGACATTGCTAATTTCCTCGACCTTAATCACCATACAGGGAAACCATTCCCGCTTACAAGGCCCATCCTCTTGCACCCATTCCCATAGTGCATTGGAAACTTCAATGCGATCGCCTATTCTTAACTTTAGTGCATCCTCAAAATAAGAATACTTATCAAAATGACATGACTCAACACGATTCAGCCACTGTAAACCATAGCGTTGGCGAATAAATTGTACTGTTCCAGAGTCATTTTCTAGCAACCAGTCGTTGAGTAATTGCACTTTCCAAGTGCGGTTGCGTTGTTCTTCCTCCTTAACAAACTGTAAAAATGCTTCTAACTCCTCTGGAGTAAGTTCGTCTAAGGGATTAGTAATATTTGAGATCCCGGAGGTAGAATTTCCCTGAATTTGCTCGACCACTTGCAGTAATATCTGTTTCTGCGTGTCAGTGAGAGGACAGCTTGCGGCATCACAACTATTAAAGGCTGCAAGCATAGCTGTTTCAATCTCATCTGGAGTCATAAGTTAATAGCAATTGAGGGGTTATTTCCCTAATTATCACAAATGTTAAATTAAAGTCTCCAATCACCCTGTAGTTAAATTCAGGTAAGCTGAGATTGTAAGTTAAATATTGTTTGCTAAATTAAGTCACGGGGTCTTTTATGCAGTTGCGCTCACTCACGGTGGTTTTTATTTCCTGTCTCATCAGCTTTCTATCGTGGGTGATTGTTCCCCCAGCTGTAGCCCTAACACAGATTAAACTATTTGATGTCTCTTATAAAGATTGTCCACCAGAATTAGCACAAGGGGCTGTTCTCAGTAGTGGTAGCGCAGCTGCCAATTGTTTTATTGTCATTGGCAAAGCAGAAAATGGCACTAATAAAACAGTCTACGACGCTGATATTTTTGGACGCATCTATGATGCCAATAATGACTCGGTAATGCAGAACCGCACTCGTTTAGGTTCTATTACCGAGGTGCCACCAGGCATTAGCGATTTTGAATTAAGAATTTCTGTAGCTGCGAATCAGCCTACTCCGTTAAAGCTAAAGCAGTTTAAGGCTGCCGGGTTTAGCGGTCAAGTGCGTAGGTAATATCATGTTCGATAAATAGACGGAATAAAAATTGTAGAGACGCTTTCACATTTGGCGTCTCTACAAAAGTTTTGATTAGGGTAGTAATCAAAATCCCTGTGCGAATGGCAGACGAGTTAGGGTTCTCAGAAACTCTCCAGCTAAGTTGAGTGCTAAGAAAGCTAAAATCGGAGAAAAATCCATACCACCCAATGGGGGAATAATTGAGCGGAATAGATTCAGATAAGGATCGGTTATCTGGGCTAAAGCAGCAAATGGCTGGTTATACCAGTTGATTGTCGGGAACCAGGTCAACAAAACCCGGATAATTAGCAAATAGCTATAAAAGGTGACAAAGGTAACTAGTGTCGTAATCAGTAAACTCATGGATAGCTTTGTTTCCTACTAGGTGTCAAACGCGGTCTTATCTTTTAATTTTAATTTAGTCCAAAGTCAAAAGTATTTGCGGATTCCACATTTACCACACTTGACACTTTCACCACGCCTGAACAAACCTCAGGAGTCTTTAGTGAGGGAGCGGTCATTGGTTGCTTGGGGTGAACCGCCATTAACATTTCCCAATTGCTTTCGCACTTCATCAATTGTGGCATTTAGCTGGGCAATTTTATCTTCTAGCGATCGCCGGGCCGTTTCTATGCCGACGCTTTCACTTTCTGAGGCTTTCATCTGACGCCGCTTTGCTGCTATTTTCTTAGCTTCGACTTGGCTATCTGTCAGTTCTGTCTCCTCTTCTGCTAGCAATTGAGGATCGCGTCGAGAAGCAATCAGCGCCCCGATGACACCGCCAAATACGCCACCAACAAACGCCCCTGCTACAAAACCACTGCCAAAACCATCTCGCTGACTCATATCTTTACCGCCTTCAACAAACCTTGCAACTTTTACAGTAGTTATGCTATTTTCCTGCCCTAGCTGCATACTAGCTTAAGTCCCAAAAATGCGATCGCCTGCATCTCCCAATCCTGGTACAATATACCCTTTGCTATTCAGTTTTTCGTCAATAGTAGCGGTGTAAACTATTAAACCTGGATAAGCTTCACTCAATTTTTGCAAAGCTGGTGGAGCCGCCACTACACAAACAATTCGCGTCAGGGATGGATCAGCACCCCGTTGTGTCAATTCTGCCATTGCCGCCATGATCGACCCTCCTGTTGCCAACATTGGATCGGTAATTAAGACTCGTGTTTGGGGGTCAAATTTTTCTGGTAACTTGTTCAGATAACAATGAGGTTGCAGTGTCTCTTCGTCTCGTGCCAAGCCCAAGTGGTAAATCGATGCTAAAGGCAGTAAAGTCTGCGCTCCCTCTAGTAATCCTAGCCCAGCCCGCAGAATCGGCACTACTGCCATAGGCACTTGTGGATCAATCACCGTGGCTGGACAGGTATCCAAAGGACTCTGCACCACTGTTTCTTGAGTCGGCAACCAGTCTCGCGCAGCTTCATAAGTCAGCCATCTTCCCAACTCAGTCATGGCACTGCGAAATAATACTGAAGGTGTGCCTGCATCACGGGCAACTGCCAGCCAGTGTTTGATCAGGGGATGGGGTGGAACATAAACGCGCAATTGTAGCGTCATAGCCAGAAATAGGCGCCTTTTTATTGTATAAGAACTGAAACACCATAATACTCTTTCCTGCATCCGGCTGACAGCTAAAAATTAAAGCTATCAATTTTATTGATAAATTTTTTCATTAGTAGTTGACAAGAATTCTCAATCAAAGCTATATTGTTATACAGTGTTCTCCTCTCTTTTAAGGATCGGCAGACGGGATTAGTCAGCAGTAGCAGGCTCGTCCCTCTTTTTTTTGATTGGTCATTGGTCATTGGTCATTAGTAAATATTGATTGACTCTAGACAAAAGACAAGGGACAAATAACATAGACGCTTCTGCGGCTTCCCGCAGGGTAGGACAAATGACTAAGGACAAATGACAAATGACAATTGATGCGATCGTGATTGGGTCTGGGATTGGCGGATTAGTAACAGCGACCCAGTTAGCGGCGAAGGGAGCGAAAGTGCTGGTACTGGAACGTTATTTGATTCCTGGTGGTAGCGCTGGTTATTTTGAACGCCAAGGCTATCGATTCGATGTTGGCGCATCAATGATTTTTGGACTGGGACAGAACGGTACTACCAACTTACTCACCCGTGCATTATCAAGTGTAAATGTCAGCCAAGAAGCGATCGCAGATCCGGTACAGATTCACTATCATCTACCCCAAGGTTTAGACCTGAAGGTTGACCGGGTTTATGAAAAATTTTTGCAAAATCTTATTGCTCATTTTCGCCACGAAGAACAAGGGATTCGTCGCTTTTATGACGAATGTCAAAAAGTCTTCAAGTGCCTCAACAGTATGGATTTGCTGTCGCTGGAAGAACCTCGGTATTTACTGCGCGTATTTTTTCAGCATCCTTTGGCGTGTCTCGGTTTAGCTAAGTATCTGCCCCAAAATGCCGGGGATGTGGCGCGGCGTTACATCAAAGACCCGCAATTATTGAAATTTATCGATATGGAATGTTATTGCTGGTCGGTGGTTCCATCAGCCATGACACCAATGATTAATGCTGGAATGGTCTTTTCTGACAGGCATTATGGCGGAGTTAACTATCCCAAAGGCGGAGTCGGACAAATTGCTCAAAAACTAGTGGAAGGTCTAGAAAAGGCTGGAGGTCAGATTCAGTACCAAGCTAGAGTCACCAAAATTCTTACAGAACAGGGAAAAGCGGTAGGTGTGCAACTGGCCAATGGTAAAGTATATCGGGGTAAACGCATAGTTTCTAATGCTACACGCTGGGATACATTTGCACAATTATTACCAGCTGAAGAAATGCCAGATAATGAGAAAAAGTGGCAACAAAACTACCAAAAATCTCCAAGCTTCTTGAGTTTGCACATCGGGGTAAAAGAGTCAGTTTTACCTGCGGGGACAGAGTGTCACCATATTTTGCTAGAAGACTGGGAAAAGATGACAGATGCAGAAGGCACAGTGTTTGTTTCGATTCCCACATTGCTTGACCCAGATTTAGCACCAAATGGATATCACATCATTCATGCCTTCACGCCTCACTGGATTGATGATTGGCAAGAACTTTCTGTGAGTGAGTACGAAGCGAAGAAAGAAGAGGCAGCTTGGCGAATTATTGACCGCTTAGAGAAGATTTTTCCCGGTTTAGATACCGGATTGGATTATTTAGAAGTGGGGACACCGCGCACCCATCGCCGCTTTTTGGGTCGTGAAGATGGCACTTATGGGCCAATTCCTCGGCGTAAGTTGTGGGGATTATTGAATATGCCCTTTAATCGCACAGCTATTTCAGGACTTTATTGTGTAGGGGATAGTACCTTTCCGGGTCAAGGGTTGAATGCAGTTGCGTTTTCTGGGTTTGCTTGTGCCCACCGTATTGCCGTAGATTTAGGATTTTAACGTGGATTAATCAAAGTAATTAAAGGAATAGTTACTGCTGATCTAGTGTTTTTTTGTTCTGAAAATTAGCTAGTTCTGATGCTAAAGTTTCTTCTAATGCATCTATAATCGCTTGCGGATCAACAGCTTCTTTCATAATTTGGGCTTGCGGATCAGAGCGATTTTTGACATTAGGAATATCTTCGCGCAATTCCTCAACTAAGGCGATAAGTTTCGCGATTTTCTGCTCAGAGAGCAGATTAAGCTGAAGGCTAAGTTGCGCCCGTTGCTCTGCTAATTTTTCCTGACGCTCTTGTTTAATCAACACCCCAGTTGTTACTAACAGGGAACCTGCCGTCAGTGAAAATTGTAGCCAAGAAAATGGCGGGGGATCGAATCTTGATAATCCTAAACGTCGTGGTAAAACATTAGGTGTTACCCACAAAATAATTCCTAATAGGATGCTATACAGAAATACCGGACGACCAAAAAAGGCTGTTACTGTTTCTACAACCCGTTGATGTTGAGGTACGTCTTTTTCATAACGCCTGTGCAGTGCAATGATAGCCTCTATATTTTGACTAATCGCTTCCGGCAATGGGGCAGTGGGCAAAATGGTTTGGCAAGGTGCTGAAGATGATACTTGCGGTGAATCTTTTGGATTTGGTTTATCTTGGGAGAGCATGGACAGTTTTTTTGTAGCACTGATTTCTCTAATTTAATAACTCAAGTTTTAACTATTTATCTATACTTGTAGGTAGAAAAATGTATGAAAGTACCTATAGACATATCTTGGCAGATTGTTATAGTAGTGCTACATGATGATGAGGCGGTATTCTTTAAAGGAGTGAGACTAGTATAAATTGCCAAATATTTAACTCTTATAATGAAGCAGTTATAGTAAATTCAGAAGCATATATAATTGACTAAATGATTAAAAAACAACTGAATTTAACATAAATATTCCTAGCTTATATTTAAATACATCAGACATTTAGAGGATGTTTGAAAAGTATTTGTCTATAATCTATAATTTTACGCACTTATTGATTCTCCCTTAAACTCATAAAAAAAGGGAACCAGAATAAAGGTTCCCCAATTTATCGAGCAGCTTAGAATTACTTAGAAAGTTTTAATACCTCTAGTAGGAATTTTTAAATATCCTCTTACACGGTATTTAAATTGAGATTGCAAGTCAAACGTAGACAGTTAATTTTTGGAAGTTGAAAAGTTCAGTTCCTCTTGAATACTTTTAGTGTCATCATACAGATTTGTCACTCTTGAATCATTACTTGGACAGCTAATATCTTGAGATTTTTGCCCTTGATACCTGACTTGAGTTGACGTACCGAACGAAACAGGTTTCGCACATGGTTTATATGGTAATTTTGATAATGAATTAGCTACGGAAATATCATTAAAAAACTTCGTGGCTGTGTTCACTTTTATTTCACCTACACCTTTTTTGTTGCAAACAGTGTAAGTTGCTTTTCCAGATGGCAATACGTTAATTCTATATTTGCAGGTATTTGTAGAGCCACTATTAATAATAACTGCTGGCTGTTTGGGATTTGGAGTTTGGGCAAGTATTCTCAGAGGTAAAACATATAAGGGTGTAGCTAACAATAACGAAACAAGACTAATTTTATATATATTAAAAACTTTCATTTTTACCTCACATTATTTTTTTGAGTTACCTAATTAGGTCAGGACTGATTTGAGATATCTTATGCAACAGAAGATTCTGCAATAGCACTTGCTTGGTTAATACTTGATTAAGTAATAATTAAATTCGTGAACAGTGCAGTTACTAAACAGAAATTACGGTGGCTTTTTAAAACTATAGTTGATTCTATATTTTTTAGATATGTCATTATCATGTCAATGTTATGTCAAGATAACACTCATTTTTTATGTGGTATTCCTGTCGAATATCTACTGTGGATTTCGCAATAAAAGCCTTCAGTGAGACTAATTGTGGCATTGCGATCGCGCCGGAGAAACAGTCATCAGGTGCGATAAGCAAACAGATGCGTGGATGCGGTAGGTTACGCCAAGCTGAAAATAGGTTCGTTCATTACTGTGCCTTTTCACCGCTATTTACAAAACTTTGCATAATTGTGCTTTAATGGTGAGCGGTTTTTGTTTTTCAAGAATCTTCCTCACACACAAAGCGATCGCTGATGCTACTCACACACAAAGAAAACATTGTAAAATTTAGCTGGCTTTTACCCAGTTTCTTAAGCTTGATTCTGTTTGGCTACACTGTTAAAGCTAATGGTGCGATGCCTGCGGCGGGCGTAGCCATCGCAAATTGGCATTTTGATAGCAATCGTAATCATCTGGACTTCACCACAGATGAGAATGTTCAACCGAAGGTACAATTACTTAACAACCCGACTCGTCTGGTAATTGATTTGTCTGGAGTTACATTAGGATATCCACAGACTAGTCAAAGAGTGGGGCCAGTAATTAGAGACATTCGCATTGAGCAGTTTAATGCAGAGACTACCCGCATGGTAGTTACTTTAGCACCCGGTTACACCTTTGATTTAGCACAGGTGCAACTACAAGAGGAATCCCCCAATCATTGGTCTGTGCAGTTACCCAAACCAATACGATTGACTGCAACCCAGCCGCAATATTTAGAAATAACTCCGAGTATTTCTCCAAGAGTGAATGATAATAGCACTCTCTTTGCGGGTGTAGTTCCGATGCATTCACCGATGAAAGCGCTGGAACCTCAAATTAAAGCCTTGATGAGTCGCTACAGCTTTCTGAAAACAGGAATGTTTTTTCTGGATTTGGATACTGGGGATTATTTGGATATTGGAGGCGATCGCGTTTTCCCAGCTGCTAGTACGATTAAATTGCCAATACTCATCGCCTTTTTCCAAGATTTAGATGCTGGTAAAGTCACCCTTCAGGAAAACCTAACCATGCGGCGTGACTTAGTTACCAATGGTTCTGGAAGTATGCAATATGAGCGAGTTGGGAAGAAGTACACAGCTTTAGAAACCATCACTAAGATGATTACCATTAGTGATAATACTGCCACCAACATGATTATCGATCGCTTAGGTGGAGCGGCGAAACTAAATCAGCGCTTCCGTAATTGGGGACTGAAAGACACTGTAATTCGCCATCTTTTAGCTGACTTGAGAGGAACCAACACCACAAGTTCTCAAGATATGGCGCGGGTGCTGGCTTTAGTTGTGAATAACAAGTTAGTTTCGCCACAAAGTCGGGAGCAAGCCTTAGATATTTTGCGTCACACCACAATTCACACACTGCTTCCCGCTGGTTTGGGGAAAGGTGCAGTTATCGCCAACAAAACTGGAGATATCGGCTTTCTCATCGGCGATGCGGGATTTGTAACTATGCCCAATGGTAAGCGTTACCTGGCGGCTATCTTCGTCACTCGTCCTTATAAGGACACCAGAGGGAGAGACTTTATTCGGCAAGTTTCCCAACTTGTTTACAATTACCTGAATCAAGAGAACCCGGTTGCTGCGGTTAATTCGCCTAACAGTGTTACGAGATAGCAGCGTAATTGGCGGTTAGAAACCGCGTTTACACAAACAAAACCCACACTTCTCTACAAGACGCTGCGCGTAGCTTGCTTCCCCGGAGGGGTACGATAAGCTCAGTGACCACCTCCGTGGGTTAAAAAACCTTAATTTTCCTTTAGGGACTGACAAATAAAAAAATATACAACTATTTATTGTGGGGTGGGCGTCTCGCCATTAGTGTCAACTTAAGGTTAAAACCCATTTGTCAACGATAGGTTTTGTTAGGAAGGAAGTATAAAGGTGAACTTTTTTCTGACTTTTATACGCAAGCTGGGAGTGATGCTAATAAACAAAGCATTAATAGTCCATGAAAAAGTTCGTTTTTTGTCCCTTGAAAACCGAATTTTTAAGCCTAAATGCTTATTGACATAGGAAGTTTGAGCTTAACTTGACACCAATGGCGTCTCGCCCGCCCGTAGTCGAAGGCGGGCAAGATGCCATTAGTGTCAACTTAAGGTTAAAACCCATTTGTCAACGAT
>NZ_JABXKQ010000075.1 GCF_017114945.1 Nostoc sp. JL34 | reverse complement strand
TAATTAAGAATTAAAACCTACAAATTGACAAAATAGTCAACTTTTAAATAAAAAAATTAAGATAGATTGTAATTTTTAATATCAGTAATAAGTTATTCGAGCAAGTAAGCCAAATTCGTATTAGATATAACATTGCAACGAATTACTTTTAATATTAGTTGTCTTATCGGCTCTGAAACTCATAAAACTCATCCCATAACTCATAGTAAAACTCATGAAAAATAACATCTTTAAATAGGAATGGTACTAAAATAACTTATAACTAACAATACCTCTGCCAATTTACGAGGGTTCAACACCCGTAGAAACGGTATGAATACGTCCTAAAGAAGTAAGCTTGGCAAAAATCTGGGTTAATAAAATAGGCTCAGGCATTTCCGGAAGCATTTTTAACATTTCACTATGGTCACTTAAGTCTCTAGCAAATGAGGTTTCTGCACCAATTGACTTACGAACTCGATTTGCTTCAACTGGGCGGTCATCTTCTGCTCTGGCAATTCTGTAGTAATAATGACCTGCTTTACCAAAGTGGTGTGTTAGCTCAGTCAGCGATCGCCCCTTCAAATCTGCGCCACTATGAATGCCGAGTGAATGCATCTTCGCTGCCGTCACCTCTCCAATCCCGTGGAACTTCTCAATTGGTAGCTGTTCTACAAAGGCGATCGCTTGTTCTGGCAAAATCACCGTTAGTCCGTTCGGCTTGTTCTGCCCTGATGCCATTTTTGCAAGAAACTTGTTAATTGACACACCCGCAGTTGCCGTCAGCTTAGTTTCCTGGAAAATCGCAGTTTTAATATGTCTTGCGATAGTAGAAGCATAGGGGATACTTTGCTTATTCTCAGTAACATCAAGGTATGCCTCATCTAGCGCAACTCCTTCCACTAAATCACTGTAGCGTTTGAATATAGCGTGGATTGCTGCGGAAATCTCTCGGTAAACGTCGAATCTCGGTCTGACAAAGATAAGCCCAGGACAGTCAGGTCTTAGTTAAGAACGAGATGGGTAAGACACCTAAAGGATTAGGAGTCTTTGGACTACCAATGCCAACTTGGCTAGGCCATGTTTTGTCATCCTTGTTCTTACACCAAGACTTAGTATTTCTTCATTATCAACAGAAGATTCTAGCTAAACGTCAAAAGGCCCAATGGGTGAACGCAGTTTATACACCCAATCCTCAAGATAAAATGGTAATTGCATTTCGCCAGTGGTTGCAGAAAAAAGCTGGAGGTAGTATTCCTTGGGCTTCAGGGTGTAATACCGATCTTCCCTTGCTCGAATTAGACAAACAAAAGCTTTTTGATGTCTGGACAACTCATACCCAACATTGCCAAGTTTGCAAAGATGCTTTGAAAAATATTAAACGTCTACGGGTGTTGGCTTACGGTTTATCTATATTATGCTTATGTGTTGCTGTAATTCTGGATGCAAGAGCCATAGCGGTAAAAGCTGCATTAGCATCTGCAAACCAAATACCTGCGTCACTTTTAACGGTTTTTCCTCATACAGGATTCTGGTGGGCGCTTGGGGGTGCAACATTATTTGTACTTCTAGGATACTTGCTTAATAAATTTAGTCGCCTATTTTATGTTTACGAGTTTGAACACGCACACAATGATTAATCTACTCAAGGTGAGTCCTAAGAAAATTTATTCAGAAGGCTCAATTGGCTGGACGCTCCTGCCAACTGAGCCTTCTGAATTCCAAACTTCCAAACCAAGTTGTACCTCGTTCGAGAGATGCCAATAGTTTCGCCTATTGCTATCACTAGCAGATCAGTCCAGAAATATTTTACTCAATCAACCCCAAATGCCGATGGAATGCTTCAACTGCATTCGCCACACCATCTTCACCCCTAATCTTCTCACCCAACTCTTGTGCTTTCTCCCGCATCACCTCATCGCCCAGTACGATTTCAATCGCTGCTGCTAAAGTTTTATCTGACACTTCCTTGTACGGTATCGGCGCAGGGCTAACACCAATTCGCAATTCGCAATTCGCAATTCGCAATTCGCAATTAATAATACCCCACGCATGAATGGGTTCTGTTGAATATTGATACTACGTGTTTTATTTCTTTTCATAATTGAAATTAAGGGTTTTGACACCAAAGATGAAGCAATTATTCAATTACGTCCGCAATTGCGAACTGCGAATTGCGAATTGCGAATTGGTTTGGTGTCCCCGCACGTAACACTGCCGCCGTTGTACTAGCTCCTCCGTGATGTACTACTGCTGGCACTTGAGGAAATAACCAATCATGGGGAACTTCCTTGATCACAAACACCCGTAGCGAATCTTTTATATTCACTGTTCTGCAAAAACTCTTGCATATTGCCAGCGATCGCTGCAAACTTTAAATCGAACTTCCTCACAAATAACTCAAAGTTCTCATGCGTTGCAATCGTTACTTCATGCCCCGCACGTTTTAACCCAATAGCCAAAGCGCAGTATGGTTGCAAGTCTCCCCTTGAACCTACTGTTAGGATCGTAATCTTCAGTTTTCGGCTTGGTGCTATAGATAGACTTTGGCTCAAATGCTTTTTCAAAAATGAAAACTCCAGTATCCAAAAATTGTACTAATTTCCTGTGCCTATCTATCAAGACACTACAATTAAGACAAAGAACTTCATCAACCTCAAACAACTGACATTTGTCGGTTTCATGATTAATGCTCTAGTTGAGGAATTCGTTGAAAAAAGTAACCACTTCCTCTTGCAGTGAGTATATATTCTGGATTTTCCAGATCATCTTCTAACTTCAAGCGCAAACGTGAAATATGCACATCCACCACACGAGTATCTGCATGTTGTTCTGCACTATAACCCCACACTTGCTGCAATATTTCTCCACGGGTAAAAGATTTGCCAGGATAGCTCATCAATAACTCTAGTAAGCTGTACTCTACACCCGTTAATGGAATTCGCTCACCTGCTTTGTAGACTTGTCGCTTATTGGTATCAATTTTCAGATTGTCTACAACCATTACTCGCAAATTTGAAATAGCAGCAGTAGTTGTTCTATCGTTTCTTCGTCGCAGCAAAGAGCGAATTCTTGACTCTAATTCCTTTGGAGAGAAAGGCTTCGCCATATAATCATCAGCCCCTAATTCCAGCCCAGTGATCCGATCTGCTACATCTCCCAAGGCTGTAAGCATGATAATTGGCACATCTGATTGTTTCCGTAATTCTTGACAGACACCGTAACCATCCAGCTTTGGCATCATCACATCCAGAACTATCAAATCAGGGGTCAACAGGCGAAAAGCTGACAAAGCTTCTTCACCATCACTAGCTGTAACTACACTGTAGCCAATCATTTCTAGACGGGTCTGTAAAATCCGCCGGATGCTGGCTTCGTCATCTACTACCAGGATTTTTCCTTTATCACCTGATAAGTTTCTCAACGCTGTTCCTCCACAGCGAGAACTCTCAACCATCTATTATCTGCTTATTAGGAGTCAAAAACGTAAAACAATCTTCAGGTACAGTCATGAGGAAAGAAGCGATGCCTGCGGCGAGCTACGCTTACGCTTAATACTTGCATCTGTGCAACAGGTTATGTTAGGGCATCTGCCCGAAAAAGATATTTATGTCCAATTAATAAATTCCTCAACAAGAGACTCGTATTTTCCATAAATTTGGTGTACCTTGTTAATTCTGTGCAAATTATTTATACCTAACTTCTCCCAAATTTACTCAGACAAATTTTAAGCCAATGCCTTCGAGAGAACAGCCAATGAAAACTTCTAATGAGATACACACTAAGAAAATCATCAAAAAATCCGACAAGCTTACCCTGAGACAGATGAAATTAATCGAGGAGGCTGAAGACCAACTTCTTGAAGCTAATACTGTCAATTCTCCAGCCCCTGTGGTTGAGGTTGAGGAAAAACCAGTAGCGATTTCAGAACCTAGAGTTCCTGACTATATTCCATTGCTTGACAATCCTCCAGTACAATCAGTGGGCAACTCTGGCTGGCAGGTTTCTGATGTCTGGCGGGATATTCGGGTGGATGATTTTTGTGGGTAGACCCCCATGATTACGAGCGCTCATGCATCTATACCCTCTGTACCCTTTTCAATTGGATTGGTTGAATCTATGTCTGACTCCTGATTTGATAATCGTTCAACCATCTGTATTAAAGCTAACTGCATTTCTGGCGTAAATTCCAACTGACCAGAACGCAGATGTAAATCTAACTGAGCAAAAGGAATTTCAATTTCTCGTTGCTTTAATACTTCGTAAATAATGTAGTATAAATCACTTTTGAGCAAAAATTGTTTATTAGGTTCCGCAGTCCAGACTAATAACTCAAAATTTAAGGTATTGTTGCCAAACTCTTTAAACAGTACTAGAGGCAAAGGAGTCTGCAATACATTGGGATGCTTAGAAGCAGCCTCTAACAGAGCAGATTGCACTGCTTTGGGATCTGAGCTATAGGCAACGCCAACGGGGAGATGAAGGCGAGAAATCGGGTTGCGATGGCTCCAGTTGATTACTTCTTTTTCCAAGAAGCGAGAGTTGGGTACAATAATTGAAACGTGGTCAAGAGTACGAATCTCGCCCGGATTTCTCACAAGTTAGAAAAAAATATTGATATACTCAAGATTCAGACTAA
>NZ_JABXKQ010000016.1 GCF_017114945.1 Nostoc sp. JL34 | reverse complement strand
TTGAATACCCCATTTTCAACCCTAAACTGTTTCAATGCACCTAATTTCTGTTGATTCTACTTGCTCGTCTAAAAGATATCAAATGGGTTCTATACAGTAGTTTTCTTTGACATGAAGTACAAAGCTACGGGTTTTGAGGGAGGAAGCAGAAAGAAACTCTTTGTGTCTGATGCGTGAGTCCTGCATTTTGTACCTCATCTACTTCAAAACTTCTGTAGGTAAGCGTCTGAGAGGTTTTCCATAACTTTAGTCTTGTATTTACATTGCAAACCGATGCAATGGCATTGTCAGGCGATGCAATAGCATTGTCAGGCGATGCAATAACATTGTCAGCCGATGCAATGGCATTGTCAGCCGATGCAATAGCATTGTCAGTCGATGCAATGGCATTGTCAGTCGATGTAATATTATCATTTGCTCGTATTACTTTCTTCTCCGGCGACGGTTCATTTATAGCAATCCTGAATCAAACGTGCAGAAACAAAATCCCCAACTTCTTAAAAAAGTCGGGAATCTGCGGCTTACAATTCTCACAAATCAAACAGGATTGTTATAGGAGTGTAAACTACCGCTACCTCCAAAATGCGATCGCTCAAGTTTATAACACTACTAACGGTACTGGTTATCCCTTTGAGAATCGCTATAAGATTAGTAAAAGGGTCTTCTACGTCTGGATGGAAATGACTGAGCAACGTGATGCTGACTCACCCTCAAATAATTCTCAGCAATTGAGTGAACCGACTGATGGAGCAACTACCAAGTCGGTCGATAATTCCTGGACAAACCGCATTGGTGGCGTCTGGAACAAAGCAACAACACGGATAACGCAACTTCTACCCGTAGAACAACTAGCACAAACAGTTGTTGAATGGTTTAGTGTGAGCGAAACTCAAGTTGCAGAGATTTTAGAGAAAATCCGAGCCGAACTGCCAACCACAGAAGCGCTGCTAATTGGTAAACCCCAAGCCGGAAAAAGTTCTATTGTGCGGGGCTTGACGGGAGTTTCGGCCAAGATTGTCGGTCAGGGATTTCGTCCCCACACGCAACACACCCAGCGCTATGCCTATCCTTCCAACGATCTACCGTTACTGATTTTTACTGATACGGTGGGATTGGGTGATGTTAAACAAGATACTCAATTAATTGTTCAGGAGTTAGTTGGCGATTTACAACAGGAAACTCGTTCCGCCAGAATCCTCCTTTTGACGGTTAAAATTAATGATTTTGCAACTGACACACTACGACAAATTGCTCAACAACTGCGCCAGAAGTATCCAGACATTCCCTGTCTGCTGGTAGTTACCTGCTTGCACGAAGTTTATCCTGGCGATACCGTCGATCATCCCACCTATCCGCCAGATTATGAGGAAGTCAACCGCGCATTTGCCGCAATGCAACAAGCCTTCGCAGGAATAAGCGATCGCTGTGCACTCATTGACTTTACCTTAGAAGAAGATGGCTACACTCCGGTATTTTATGGCTTAGAAGCACTGCGAGATTCCTTAGCAGAACTACTCCCACAAGCAGAAGCCCAGGCCATTTATCAGCTATTGGATCAAGAAGAAACTGGGAAGCAACTTGGCAACCTTTACCGAGATGCGGCACGCCGTTATATTTTGCCATTTGCGATTATGTCTGCCACTCTTGCAGCCGTACCTTTGCCATTTGCTACAATGCCTGTACTCACTGCCTTGCAAGTATCAATGGTGGGTCTGTTGGGTAAATTATATGGGCAGACACTGACTCCATCTCAGGCGGGAGGCGTTGTGAGTGCGATCGCAGGTGGTTTTTTAGCACAAGCCATTGCTCGAGAGTTAATTAAATTTATACCAGGTTTTGGGAGTGCGATCGCCGCCTCTTGGGCAGCCGCCTATACTTGGGCACTAGGGGAAGCAGCCTGTGTTTACTTTGGTGATTTAATGGGAGGTAAGAAACCCGATCCCCAAAAGATTCAGTTAGTGATGCAAGAAGCGTTTCAGGCGGCGCAAGAAAGGTTTAAGGGAATTAAACATTAGGGGTAGTTAAAAGCGTGTGTTGCATCCAAAGGAGAACGCTATATTGTTTTTTCTACACCTTCTCCTTTGCTGCTGGCACAATGCCAAACTTATTTAAACCTGCATCAATTTCCCTAAGTGCTTTAAAATCCTCCTCTGGCAAAGGATAGCTGCTACTGCTGAACAAACCTCCAGTGACAGCAGGCTGCTTTTCCAAAAAAGAGAAAGCTTGGCGAAACTGATGCGGCTCTGCTTTAATCGGTGAATCAAAGTGGCAGGGAATAATCCACTGAAAGTCCCAACTTGCAACTTTATCAGCCCAGTCAATGGTTTCTTGCGGTGCGCGGTTGAGAATCAGCGTTTGTAAAATTGGTGCGACAAACAAACGTCCATCACCTCGCAAAGCATTAAACGATCGCTGCCAATCTGGATGCCATTTAAAGGGATACAATCCAAAATAAGCTTTCCTTGAGCGTTCTGGTGCTTTCAAAGCATCTTGCAACACCTGACTCCATTGGCGGATATTTAGGGCGTTGGGTTGAAAGTACAAAGCAAACAAAGAGATGCGCCCCCATCCTTTACGCCGATTTACCTGAATGTCTGCAACAATATCAGAGGCATGATCCTTGGCATGGAATAGTAAGGGATATGGATCTAAGAGAACGATCGCAGGTGGATCTTCTGGGATCGAAAGTACAGAATCTGTTACTAAAAGAGTATGCGATCGCTTGTGGAAAAAAGCAACTTCCGCAAACCGACCAGGGCCAAGGTGGATAGGGCCAAGCATCGCATAATCAAACTCGTCAGCAAAGGGGGTTTTGCTACTATCTTCTGGGAGTACCTGAGTTCGTTTTGGGGGTAAGCCAAGCCAGCTAAGAGGAAGATTTAGGGGGAAACTCCACTGATGGGGAGCCACAAACACCTGTGCAGTCGGAAAGTATCGGGCAAAAGGGCCGACGAATACCTTATGTTCGATACCGGAGATAGTCGGCAGGATAATGTACTTAACATTGCCATGTTCCGCCACCAACTCATTCACAAGCCTGAGACACTCTAGAGTTGGTGCAACAGGCGCGTAGACGAGAAGACCCCCACTTTGGAGTTTAACGACAGTCATGCGAATCGGCACAACTACGTAGAAAATGCCCTGAATCTGGTCAAAATTCCAGATTGTGTCCTTAACCGCTTCTTTGCGGATTGTCTGCCGCCTGCCATAAGGGTAGAGTGGCACAACAGGCCATAATCCCCATGAAAAGTCTTTTGGATTTATCTGTTGTGCATTGACTATGCGTTCATCATCAGCCACTCTGCAACCCCTCCAAATTCCCTGCTTCAATTGTTTTTATTTGCTATCCCCAAAGTTGGAAGATATGATATGACTCATTATATTTTGAAAGCCTCAAAAGAGACCGTGCATTTAGGTGGTTTCTCCCATCTACTAAAACCAGCACTGATTATTGATTCTGGCGATACGGTTGACGTAGAAACTTATACTGGTTACTACGTTTATGACAAAGCACCACCAGAGTTTCTCACACCAGAATTTCTCGACATCTGCCAAAATTTTCTACCAGAACGCAAAATTGCTGGGGGGCCGCATTTACTCACAGGGCCAATTTACGTGCGCGATGCCGAACCAGGGGATGTTTTAGAAGTACAATTAGATGCGATCGCACCTAGTTTACCTGTCGGCTTCAATGCCATTCGCACAGGTTGGGGAGCTTTACCACATCAGTTTTCTCAACCTGCGTTGAGATTCATCCCTCTAGATTTAGCAAACAATATCGCGGAATTTCCGGCGGGTGCTGGCATAAAAATTCCTCTCAAACCGTTTTTTGGGATTCTTGGTGTCGCTACCCCAGAAACCTCTCGAACTTCTATCCCACCAGGTTCTTACGGCGGTAATATCGACAATCGGGAATTACAAGCTGGTTCTCGTTTATTTTTGCCGATTTTCGTGCCAGGTGCATTATTCTCTATTGGTGATGGGCATTCGGCACAAGGAGATGGTGAGGTAAATGTTACCGCCATTGAAACTTCCATGAACGGTAGAATTACCCTCAAGCTTCGCAAGGATTTACAACTAACAACACCAATTGCCGAAACTCCAACTCATATCATCACAATGGGCTTTGCTCAAACCTTAGATGAAGCTTTAGAACTGGCTTTAAAAAACATGGTTGATTTTCTGGAACGCTTCGCAAATTTGTCGCCAGAAGACGCTTATGTATTGTGTAGTTTAGCTGTGAATTTTCACATTACTCAAGTTGTAAACAGTCCCCAAAAAGGTGTGCATGGAATGTTACCTAAATCAATTTTTTCCAAGAAAATTAATTTATAAATTCCAATCTGGCGACTATTTTTATGTCTAATATTTTTATCCAACTGTTGTTAATCGGTTTAGTTTCTGGCATTGCTGGCGGGATGTTTGGTATCGGTGGCGGTGCAATTATGATTCCGGCAATGATGTTAATAATTGGTTTGGATCAGAAGTTAGCTACGGGAACTTCTGTGGCTGCTCAAATTTTGCCAATCGGTATTTTAGCAGCCTTAGTTTACCAGCGCAATGGTAATCTTAATATCAAATATGCCCTGATTATTGCAGTTGGTTTAATCGTGGGTAACTTCTTCGGGGCATTGTTTGCAAATCAGCCATTTATTAGCAGCGAGTTAATGAAAAAGCTGTATGGCATCTTTGTATTGATGATCGGTATTCGTTATCTACTGTCAAATTGAAGAGTTTAATTAAGCTTCAGCAATATTTTTGTTAAGCCATCACCTAACTTTTCAATAGATTCTTGCTGTTTGGGATCTTTTAATGTGCTATCAGAATTGAAGGCTTCGTAAGCTTTGGGTAATGCTATTTGATCGGGTAGTACCAAAACTTTGATGTTTCCCAAAATAGATCGTAGGTGAACCAACCCCCGCAAACCACCAAGAGCGCCTGGGGAAGCGCTCATAATGCTAGCAACTTTACCTACAAAAGCAGCCAACGGTGCTTCATTTGGAGATGGACGGGATGCCCAGTCAATGGCGTTCTTCAAAACTGCTGTGAGTGAACTGTTATATTCCGGCGAAGCAATCAGCAATCCTTGATGAGAAATCAGCAAGTCTTTAAAAGTGCGGGCGTTGGCTGGTAGTCCTTCTTGAGCTTCCAAATCTTCATCATATAAAGGTAAAGGCAAATCGCGGAGGTCTATATAAGTCACTTCTGCGCCTGCTGCTTGAGCGCCAGCCGCCGCGATTTTTACCAATTTTTTGTTGTAAGAATCTATCCGGGTGCTGCCAGCAAAGGCGAGGATTTTCGGTGTAGATGCCATAATTCTAGGTTGAATGGGAATAATTAACCTGTTCAGCTGCATTATCCTGTTTTCAGGCGATCGCTATTTGCTACCTTTAGATTTTCTTTACAAACTTTCTCGTTATGGCGAATTGGTCAGACTCTTATCTCGGCAAGTTACGACAAATTTTAGGCGATCGCATACTTCTATTATTTGGCACACGTGTGATTATAGAGGATAATTTGGGGCGTGTTTTATTGCAAAAGCGGAGTGATTTCAAACTTTGGGGGCTACCTGGCGGTTGTCCTGAAATAGGTGAATCTGCTGAAGAATGTTCCGCACGAGAGGTTTTTGAAGAAACTGGTTTAACGGTTAAGCGTTTTGCAGCTGTGGGGTTTTCTTCCAACCCAGCCTTTGAAGCTGTCACTTATCCTAATGGCGATCGCGTCCAAAATTTCATTTTAATTTTGCGAGCCGTTGAATGGTCAGGTAGTCTTGCTTGCTTAGATGGAGAATCGCTGGCGCTGGAATTTTTTGATTTGGCTGACTTACCTACATTAATGCCAAACGATCGCCCAGTTTTAGAAAAGTTTCAGGAATACAAAAAAAGCGGCGAATTTCTGATGTTCTAAAGCATTTTTTCTAAGAATTGCTTGGCGCGATCGCACTGAGGATTTTGGAAAAACTCGCTAGGAGTAGTATCTTCTGCTAAACTTCCCTGGTCGAGGAACATAATCCGATTGGCAACTTCTTTGGCAAAGCCCATTTCATGAGTAACGATCGCCATTGTCATACCAGATAATGCTAAAGCTTTCATCACTTCCAGCACATCTTTGACCATTTCGGGATCTAGTGCAGAGGTGGGTTCATCAAACAAAATCATCTCAGGTTCCATTGCTAATGCCCGCGCGATCGCTACTCGCTGTTTCTGTCCACCCGATAATTTGGATGGATACACAGACACTTTTTCTTCTAAACCTACCTTAGCAAGCAATTCTAAGCCATGTTCTGCTGCTTTTTGCTTGTTTATTCCTTTTACCTTGATGGGTGCGTAGGTGACATTTTCCAGCACATTCATGTGGGGAAACAAATTGAAATGTTGAAATACCATCACCAAATGCTGACGTACTTTAGCAATGTTTGCCTTGGGATTGGTAATTTCTTGGTCGTGAAAGTAGATTCTGCCTCTGGTGGGTTGTTCTAGCAAGTTTATGCATCTTAAAAAGGTAGACTTACCCGAACCAGAAGGGCCTAATATAGCAACCACTTTCCCTTGGTAAAACTCAGTGGAAATATCTTTGAGTACGTCGAGTTTGCCAAAGGATTTAGATAAGAATTCCGTGCGAATTACTACATTACTCACTTTCCCGTAACCTCCTTTCTAAAGCGGATGCACCCAAAGTCATACCCATTACTAAAACATAGTAAATTAACCCGGCAAATAGCAGTGGTTCAAAATAAATATACTTATTTGCACCAACGATTTGGGCGCTGCGTAATATTTCTACCACCCCAATCGTTGACACCAGCGCGGAATCTTTGAGCAATCCGATAGTTTCATTTACCAATGCGGGGAGAATGTTTTTTAATGCTTGGGGCAAAATCACATCCCACATCATCAACCAATAGGGAACACCCATAGACATCGCCGCTTCACTTTGCCCTTTATCCACCGCTTGAATCCCACCTCTGATGGTTTCCGACATATAAGCGCCAGAATTCAGGGTAAAAGTTAGCACCCCAGCCTCCAATGCGGAAATATCATAGCCTGTAAGCTGGGGTGTTGCGTAGTAAACTAATGCCAACTGTAATAGTAAAGGTGTACCTCGAAAAACAGAGGTGTAGGCGTTAGCAACCCAGGTAAGCGGCTTGATGCCGAGAATTTTTAAGAGAGATAGGATTGTTCCCCAGATTAACCCCAAGGTTACAGATAATAGGGTAAACAACAAAGTTAACGGGATTCCCCGCAGAATAAAGGGAATGTCTGGAAGAATTCTGGTGAAGTCAAGATTCAATCCGCCTTTGGCAGCAGTTGAAGATGCAGAGTTAGCGGTAGTATTCTCTGAAAACCATTTGGTTACTAGTTTAGCTAATGTGCCATCGTCCTTCATTTGTTGAAGAACTTTGTTAAACGGTTCTACAAAAGAAGAACCTCTGGGAAAAGCGATCGCAGATCCACTTGCCTGCTCTGAGGGAATAGTATTAAATTCTAAATCTGGGTTAGCTTGGGCGAATCCCTTAGCCACGGTATCCTCAACAATTGCGGCATCAATTCGCCCAGATTTGATTTCTTGAACTACTTCCGGCACTTTGTTGAGTTGCTTTAGCTGAATACCTGCAACTTTTTTAGCAATTTTCTGAGCATTTTGTTCTTGTATCGTTCCTAGTTGTACCCCAAGCTTTTTTCCCGATAAGTCTTGGGGTTGCTTTAGGTTGCTACCTTTAGGAGCAACAATTGTATCTTTGGCTTCGTAATAAATAATTGAAAAATCAATGTTTTTCTGACGTTCTGGAGTCGGTGTCATCCCAGCCATGACAAAATCAGCGCGATTTGCTTGGAGTGCAGGAATTAACCCATTAAAATCGGATTCCATTATTTGAAGTTTAAACCCTAGTTTTTCAGCAAGGGTTTTGGCAATATCTATATCAAAGCCAACGATTTGGCGATCGCCTCCTTTCGTATCATAAAACTCATAAGGAGGATAATCTGGGGAAGTAATCAACGTCAGCGTGTCTTTCCCTAAAGGTGAGGCAGCTTTGAGAGAATTACTATGTCCGATGATGATGTTTATTACTACTGCTACAACTAGTATCGTTGATAGCCATACTTTCTTTTTTGTCATTGACTATTGACTGGTGACTGTTGACTGTTGACTGTTAACGGTCTAAAAAGGTGTATTTCATCACATCTCTAGAATATTGGGTTTTTTCTACACTTTTTTATAACCCCCATTCTGTACCTTAAACTGTCACATCAATCGAGCAGATATATCTGTGACATACAGGAAGGAAAAATTTTAATATTTATAAAGATGCAGGTCGATACAACAAAGATGCAGGTCGATACAACAAAGATGCAGGTCGATGCAACAAAGGTGCAGGTCGATGCAACAAAGGTGCAGGTTGATGCAACAAAGATGCAGGTCAAGAGACTTCTGTGTACACCGTAGTCAACAGTCACCAGTCAAATTTTTACTTAGGAGTCACGCAAAAATAACTTGAACACTTTTAATTGGAAAGTAAGGCTGACAGCTTATTCCAAATTAAATTTGTACAACTTATTTTTACATGATGCCTTAGTCGCCTCCAGTAGCTTGACGCTGGCATAAATAGCATCAATATAAGGTGTGGGAATTTGAGTAAGTTTTCCCAATTCTGCCACCGCGCCAACAATAGCATCTATCTCCGTAGCGCGTCCGGCTTCAATATCTTGTAGCATTGAGGTTTTATGGGCACCAACGTTTTCTGCGCCATTAATTCGCTGTTCTAAAGTGATGCCAAACTTTATACCTAAATTTTCTGCGATCGCTTGAGTTTCAGTCATCATTTGTCGCGCTAGTTCGCGGGTGAGGGGATAGCGACAAATATCCTCTAGAGTAGCACCAGTCAGGGCACTGATGGGATTAAACGCCACATTTCCCCACAACTTGATCCAAATTTCCGTGCGAATTTGATTGCGGATTGGTGCTTTGAATCCTGCCTGTTTTAAAGTCTGTGCCAGTAATTGGATGCGTTCGGTTTTAGTGCCGTCGATTTCACCGAGAGTAAAGCGATCGCCTTCAATATGTTTAATTACACCTGGTTCAATTATCTCAGTTGCCGGGTAAACTACACAACCGATGGCGCGTTCAGCACCGATATTAGCTTCAATAATCCCATCGGGGTCAACAGATTGAATCCGCGTACCTTCATACTCACCGCCATGCTGACGAAAGTACCACCAAGGAACGCCATTTTGGGCTGTCACCACCATCGTGTGAGGATTGTAGAGTGCAGGGAGAGAGGGTGCGATCGCAGGTACACTGTGAGCCTTCACAGTTAAAATTACTACATCTTGTGGCCCCGCTTCTTGAATATCGCTAGTTGCCAAATATGGAGTAGCAATTTGGCTGGAACCGTCTGCCATGATCAGCTTCAGCCCATTTTTTTGAATTGCCTCCAAATGAGAACCACGCGCAATCAGCGTCACTGCTTCACCAGCCATTGCCAATTTCGCCCCTAAATATCCACCAATCGCACCCGCGCCAACAATACAGATTTTCATTTTTTCAAAAAATATGAGTTGTGGAAAACGGTATCCAGTTCAGTTTCCAGTAGTGAGTTCCCCAGCTTAGAGTGGGAAGATTCACAAGTACTACTTTACTCATTACTTCTTCCTCAGCACTCATTACTCAGCACTCCTGAAACTTTGCATCGCTGACAGCAAGTCTTGATGAACAGATTTTGAGACAGCTACTATCAATCCAGGCAGACTATAGTTTTTACAAGTATGCAGTGGCGGTAAAGTCGAACCGTCCAGAGTCGTTACAATCCAGCCAGCCTCTTTTGCAATAAAAGCGAGTGCAGCACTATCAAGAAATTTGCCTGATTTGATGACTGCTCCACTCAAGTCGCCACTGAGAATACCATTGAGATTGGGAATTTGAATATCACTAGAGTAATCAGCCGCTATATCGATTACTTTATATCGATCTTTTAATAAATGTGCGATGGAATTCATTCCCCATCCCAATAAAATAGAAGGTTTGGCGGATGTTATATTTAATTGGGCACAGGCTTCTAAGCTCATTTCCAGCGTACCTTTAAAAGCACCTTCACCTCGAAGCGCGTAAAAATAAATGTTTTGGGCAGGAGAAATGGCAATTACTGCTTCAAACTCATCCGTATTTAGAATACTGAGAATAATTTGGTAATTAGAATGTCCATCCATATAAAACTTCGTGCCATCAATCGGGTCGAGTGTGACTAAATAATCACCTTCTGAGCCGAGGTCGGTAGCGCGAAAATACTTGGTGTTATTAGAACTTTCATATTCTTCACCATAAAAGCGAATATCTGGAAAAGTGCCTAGTAATACTACTTCTACCAGATTTTGAATAGCCACATCTGCATCAGTAAGGGCAGCACTAAAAAAGTTGTTTGCTTGTTCTTTGGCAGGAAGTGCAGCAATTTTTGGTTGAAGAAAATGGGCATAGCCTGCTGCTACTTTGAGATGGGGGAGTAAAGTCTCCAAAATTAGTCGAGTAGTTGGTGTTGTGGACATTGCAGCAAACTCCTTTCAGAAATAATCTACCATTGGCAGGGCGATAGAATTTTATATCTAGACAAAATCACGGGATCATTTTGGATGCAATGATACCACCGTTGCTATATTACTTTAATCTGTGTATCTCAAAGAGCTTATAGGACAATACAGTTCAGTTAAGAAAAATTGTAGGTTGGCTGAAGCAAAGGGCAACCCAACAAAGCCCTGGAAATATTGGGTTTCGTTCCTCAAAGCAACCTACACAACTTCAGGTTTTTGACACTAACCCAAGCGTATTGGCTTATAGGAACATCGCAATTTTTATCGTAAATTTAAGGGTTTAAGACTGAACGTCAATATGTAGCTCGAGTTTCAGATGGGGATTTAAACCCCGATTGAAACTCTCTTCTCTACGAGAGGCTGCGCCAACAATTTTGAATTTTGAATTGTTATTGATGGTTTTAGGGACTTCCAACAAATAAATTACCCAATCTTGTGGGGTGGGCATCTTGCCATAGGTGTCAAGTTAAGCTCAAACTTCCTATGTCAATAAGCATTTATGCTTAACAATTTGGTTTGAAAGGGACAAAAAACGAACTTTTTCAGGGACTATTAATGCTTTGTTTATTAGCATCACTCCCAGCTTGCGTATAAAAGTCAGAAAAAAGTTCAACTTTATACTTCGTTCCTAACAAAACCTATCATTGACAAATGGGTTTTAACCTTAAGTTGACACTAATGGTACACCATTAACGCCACCCACCCAAAGA
Organism: Nostoc sp. JL34; assembly: GCF_017114945.1. Taxonomy (GTDB): domain Bacteria; phylum Cyanobacteriota; class Cyanobacteriia; order Cyanobacteriales; family Nostocaceae; genus Nostoc. Next base: position 45,110 of record NZ_JABXKQ010000016.1, on the reverse strand, counting down.
TAGGACAAGCCCAACAATTTTTTTGTGAGTAAAAATGCATCTTCAATTTTCCAACGACGGCGATATAAATCACAAACTTGCTGCGCTGAAAGTTGTTCTGGGTCAAGAACATTAGTCAAGTAATGATACCAAGTTGTACTCCATAATACGGAGACTAAACGCATTGGGTGGCGACATGGGTCAGTGTGATTAAGTCCCATTTGAATAATTTCGTCTTTGTAATGAGAACTACTGGAAAGCAAACGCACTACTCGATAACGTACCTTGGCTTTTTGTCTAGTTAAGACATATTTTCCTTGCTCAGTCAGAGTGTCAAACCATTCAAACCCATAAAAGCCCATATCTATGAGCAGTAAACCCCCTGTGGGCAATCGTTCTAAAAGTTCTGGCCACCACTTGGTTTCGTTACGTTTATTATCGACATCGTACCAAGCGGCAACTGGGCGATGTGTAAATGCTTCAACTACCATCAGCATCTTTCCCCCCAAGACTGCACCTGTTTTTTCTTGAAGTTGCCCCAAGTGTTTTTTGACTGCTTCCAAGGTTGATGCATCCGCAATCCATACTGCACTGAACTCTTCAGCTACTGATGCCCACATTGGGGCAACTTCTGCCGGATTGTTTTTGACTGCTAAACGCTCTATTACTTGCTCAAACAGCCCGATAAACAGGTGCGCTGGCAAGCTCTCAAGTCGTTGAGATAACGCTTGCCGACTCACAGACATCGCCTCTACCCACATCAATCCTTCTACTTCCAGACAGCGCAGCACATCAGTTAAATACTGTATTTGTCTATACACTAAACTCAACACTATTGCTGCCATCACTGGTAGGGTGAGTACGCGATCGCGCAAGCTACGTTGTTTGTCTTTAACATTTTTGAGATTGGCAAATGTCCCTGGAGTTAATAGCTCAATCAACCGTGATTCTATCTCCTCACTTGTTGGGGCAGGAGAAGTTACCCGATGTCGAAAGTCTGGATTTCCTTGTTTTTTGCGTAGCTTACTCATGGCTATTCTCAACACAAGGGTGTTGAGTTTAACCATTGAGTTTTACCCACTTGACAAGACTCTATTTTTCTTAACTTGACACCAATGGCGAGACGCCCACCCCACAATAAATAGTTGAGTATTTTTTTATTTGGAAGTCCCTTAGGAAACTTTTTCAAGCTTATTGTGAGTGAATTTGGATAGCTTGTGACGTTTGAGTACTGAAGATGCGCCCAGAGTACCGAGGACAAGTAAGCTCAAGATAAAGTGACTTCAGGGACGGTGATTAGATATAGTTGCAGAAAAACTAATGGGTAACTCACTATCTTCCAATCCCAAATTTTCAGAACTTGGTATGATTGGCGGCGCAGAAAAAACCTCTAAATAACCTGGTGTTGGTAAAAAACTAGCGAAAAATGGACTAGAATAGCTTCCTCCTGAAGTGGAATACCCAAAACCGTCACCCGTTAACTGCTGAGTATTAAGACTAATTAAATTATCAACATTTAAAGGTTCATTTCCCGGTATTGGAGTCCCAGCGGCTTGCAGACCAGTAATTGTTTCACCATTTCGTGTACCAGTAATTCCAGAAATCAGGTAAAAACCCAAATCGTTAGGGGTGTCATTAGTGGTAAAAGTACCACTCGCCGCTATGCCAGTACCAGAATAATTCCAGTTCCAACTTAAAGCAGAGGCAGCTGGCATTCTACCGAAAATTAATCCAGATGTGGTGGTTAGGACTATGGCAGATAGTATAAATAAATTTTTCATGGAGGTTGGTTGTTAGTGTGATCGCGTTTATTGTAGAGGCTTCCTGTGTATTATACGGAAATTGGTAAAGGTAGTATATTTGAGCAAAGATAATTCAAATTGATGCGGCAGTCAGTCTTTTCCGAGCAGTGGTTTACGCCTTCTGGCACTAGTTGTGCAACTTGTCAAATAGCCATGCTAAAGCACCATCAACATCAGTAACCTGCTCCCCTGGCGGTATGGCTGGACGATTTACCATTACAACCTTCACGCCTAGTTCTCGCGCTGCAATAATCTTAGGCTTTGTTGCATCACCACCGCTATTTTTACTGACGATGGTATCAATTTTGTTACGAATCAGGATTTGCCTTTCATTATTGAGCGTAAAGGGCCCGCGATCGCACAATACCATCCCCAACGGCACTAAAGCATCATCGGTAGGTGGGTCAATCATCCGCATCAGAAACCAAATTTTCTCTAAGTGAGCAAAAGCGGCGAGTTCTTGTCTTCCAACTGTCAAAAATACGCGCTGTGACTGATTTTGGAGGGCTGTTGCTGCGGCTTCAACATTATCAACTTCCATCCAGCGATCGCCACTGACTTTTTCCCAAGGCGGGCGAATTAACATCAGCCGGGGTACTCCAACTTCCGTTGCCGCATCTGCCGCATTGAAGGAAATCTGAATAGCAAAAGGATGGGTTGCATCAATTAATAAGTCGATTTGCATGACTCGCAGATAGCTAGCCAATCCAGCCACACCACCAAAGCCTCCAACCCGCAAATCGCCCAAGGGAACTAACGGTTCACGGGTGCGCCCAGCTAGAGACGTGATTGCTTCTAACCCTTGGATAGTCGCAACCTTGGCAGCTAGTTCTGCTGCATCTCCCGTCCCACCTAGAATTAAAACGCGCATCATTGAGATAAAGGGGGAATCTTAGCCAAAATGCCTTTTTTCAGCGCTTCTGGACGCTCTGACCAGGGCAGTAAACCATTTGCTTTAGCATAGTATTGACTAGCACATTGCAGTACGGCAGAGGCACTACTATCAACAGCTAAATCACCAAATAAATATGTTAATTTGCCTTTGGCAGCAAAGGCAACTACACAAGAACGATTACAAGCACTCATGCATTCAACTTCCTGAATTGGGAATTGATCTCGTAACTCCCAATCTTGTGCCAGCTCCTGAAGTTGGTGTAGAAGTTTTTCACCACCACTTTCACCTAAGCGTTTTCCATCTTGCCAAACACTGGCACAAGTTTTACAAACAAATAAAGTATGTTCAGCAACACCCAAGGGACTGGTTGGGGAAATATTTACAGTCGTAGTCATCTGTACCTCGCAGATATGTGAAACTAATAAATCTATTTCGGCGGGCATCCTGACTCACTCAATTTGAGATTTTCGATTTAGTTCCTTAATCTCAAATTGGTTCACAGTTGCGGGACAGCGCCGGATTTGCACCGAACTTTCCCCGTTACCTCTGGTAGCTGACTCCCACCAGAACCGAATAACCTTATCGATCATACACTAGGGTTATCGGAGAATACGAAACAATAAGCTTTATGGCAACCATCAAACTGGACGACAACCAGATAAAACACTGTGCATCTTCACGACTTGTCCAATAACTGCGATCGCAGGCGCACCAAATCCAGTTTGCTCTACCTGCTCTACAATTGTCTTCAAAGTACCAATCAATTCTTCTTGTTCTGGCCGCGTACCCCAGCGTACCAAAGCAATGGGCGTTTCTAAATTCAACCCAGCTGCACTTAATTCTTCCACAATATAAGGTAGATTGTGAATTCCCATATAAATCACAATGGTTTCGGAACCGTGAGCGATCGCACTCCAATTCACTTGCGGTCTATACTTACCCGCCGCTTCATGACCAGTTACAAATGTCACTGATGAACTATGGAGCCGATGAGTCAAAGGAATACCTGCGTAGGCCGCCGCTGCAATTCCCGATGTGATACCTGGCACAACTTCCGTTGATATTCCAGCTTGGACTAATTCTGCCATCTCTTCGCCACCGCGACCAAAAATAAACGGATCGCCACCCTTGAGTCGCACCACAATTGCATGATCCTGCGCTTTATCAATCAGTAGTTGAGTTGTTTCTGACTGCAACAACGAATGTCTCCCCGCACGCTTACCAGCATTAATTTGCTCGGCTTGGGGATTAATCATTGCCAGAATTGCGGGACTGACTAAGGCATCATAGATAACTACATCTGCACATTCCAACAAACCTTTAGCCTTCAGGGTAATTAATCCTGGATCTCCTGGCCCCGCACCTACTAAATAAACCTTTCCCAAATACTTGTTCTCCTGTTTTTCTGTGCGGTTCATCTCTCTGTTAAATCCCAAATTAGCTCGGCTAATTCTGCACTTGCTCCCAAGGGCTGCGCCAGTTGGAAATTCACCGCAGAAAATTGTAATTTTAGCTCCTCTATTGAGGTGGCGATCGCATCGGTTATTCCACCAGCAAATAAAAAGTATGGCAAAATTGCAATTTCTCTATAACCAGCAGTTACTAACTCTTTCACCCGTGATTCTAAACTAGGAGGCCCAGCCCAATAAGCAGTCATTGCTCCCAAACTCGCCGCCATTGCTTCCACAGTTTCCTGGGAACCTGGACGACGGCTACCATGAGCTAATAGAATCCACGCTTCTGCTTTTATAGTCGCTATTTGCTTTGCCAGCAATTTCTCTAAATTGGGGTGAGAGCCTAAATATGGTTGCAACTCAATGATCATATCTTGACCAGTAGCCTGTTGTGCCAGTGCTACTTCGGCAGGAATATCTGTCATGACATGCACTCCCGGCAGCAGAAATAGCGGTACAATTTTAAGACGATTTTCATTTTGAGACAGTCTGCGCTCGCCAAAAGCGCTCTTAGCAAATTGTTGAATCTGCTCATGTAAAGGCTGAGGATTCATTTCTAAAGCAGCAATGCCAACCAAATGTTCGCTATTTAATGGGTTGTGGTTTTTTGGCAATTTGTGACACACCAGCCTTGCTAGTTGCTGCATAGCAATTTCTGGGCGCGGGTCGCGACTTCCGTGAGATAATAGCAGATAGGCAGATGACATTGGCAACAGATTGAACTCTCAGTTATTATTCTTAATTTAAGATGAAGCTGGAGATAATAAGTACTCTGGTAATTATTGAAACTTTTCTCAATTACTAAATAAAAGTATTCTTAATCACTTATATTCTCCTCCTACTGCTTACCTGATTGTTCTTTGGCAGTGTAAGTATAAAATTGATCAAAGGCCCCCACCGTTTCAAATTTATAAGAAGGTATCCAAGAATTTATTTTTAAATCTGTACGGTAAATGCTAAAAATAATGTAATTTTGCCTTTCTGTAGTATTGGCAATAATTTCTTGGATTTGCGGGTTAGCCGAGTCAACCAACTTATCACAATTCAAACGGATTAAATTTTCTATAATATTCGTGGTTGTTTTACATACATCAGTTTTTAAGTATTTTGTCAACCGTTGCACTGCATATTCTTCATATTCAACCTGACTGGGATTGGTTTTCGCCATTGTCACACCCAAAACGGCGAGTCCCGCTGCGGCTCCAGTATATGCGATGATGGTCAGGGGTTTCATGTTTGCCAAGTAAAATTCATTGTAATCGTTAGATTCCAGAGACTCTAAATCAACTAAGTCCGTTCCTTGAACAAAAACTCTTGATCGCTTGCGAATTTATTGCTATAATTCAAATTGTTGAATGGCGAGCGTAGCCAAGTGGTTAAGGCAGTGGTTTGTGGTACCACCATTCGTGGGTTCAATTCCCATCGTTCGCCCTACATAATTTCATATTGATACCTATACTCCTGTAGAAGGTGGGTTTGATGGTGTGAACACTCATAACTATTACTTTAACAAGGATATGTCACCGATAGCTTTATAGATTTGCAAGGATTGCAAACCCATTAAATTCATTTTTAATAAAGAATTGGTATTAGACAGCTTATGCCGGAGAACTGGATCAGCAGCAAGCGATCGCAGGCGGATTTCAACGTCACGTCGTCAAACCCATTGATCCAGAAGTTTTGGTGGCGAGCGTAGTCGAAATCTGGACTTGCATGCTGTTACCTTAATTGAACATTGGTAGGTAAAACTATTTATGGATGCAAGCTTTTCATCACTAGTTTTTTGGATTTACCACGTTAGACAAGGCGCTCATGAAAGGCTTTGATAACGGGATTATGACGTTTATGCAACCACATAATATATGCGTTGCCAAATTTAGCCCGTCTTCATCTGAGAAAGCAGAGTCTAGATTTATGATTTTATTTTCCGAGTGTTTCCGGAAGCGAAGGAAAATTTCAGTAATGGTAAGAGTTGAATGATTTAGAATTCAGACTAGTGTTTCAAAAAATGCAAATATTACTAGCTTTAGTCATAAATCTTACTAACATTTCCCAGACTATGATCACAATCAAAAGTTAGGTTATGGCGTGCCTATTCTTGTATTCAACATCAAAATCCATCAGATTGTGGCGCTGCGTGTTTGGCAATGATTAGCCAATACTGTGGCATACACTTAAACCTCTACACATTGTGTAAGTTAGTGCGGGTAGATCGTAGAGGTGTATCTGTCCAGGGTTTAGCGAAAGCAGCCCAAACTTTGAGATATGAAGCGTTATCAGTGAGGGCGAGTCTTACTAAGCTGGACTCATATTATAACCCATGGATAGCTGATTGGCAAGTAATTCATTATGTAGTTGTCTGGAGAGTTAAAGGCGATCGCTTATTGATTTGTGATCCAGTTATATGCAAGACGTGGCTTTCGCGTCCAGAGTTTGAAGCTAGCTGCTTGTTTTGCCTAAATGTCTTTGCCATCAGCTTTCTAATTTTGGGCATTTGGCGTATTACCTTAACAGCGTAGTGTCTAGACCAAGGATATTCTTATTGAGTAAGGTACTCATCACAAACTCATGGCAATTGGTAATTATTAGCACCATTGATCCCAACTGCCAATACATTTTTTATCTCAACTTTATAAATCTGTGAGATATTAATACACATATAAATTATTGCTAAATCCACTTAATAATATTCTGTATTGATTAGCTTTATCTCTACTACTAAATTATTTAATTTTTTACAGAATTAAGCTGCTAGATGTTTTTTACATAAAGCATTACTTCATCGATATTTTGCTTTACTCAATTGAGCATAATTCAAACTATATATATTATCGATAACCATTAATTTTATTTCACAACTAGGTTATCTATGATTACAAGCTGGAAATCATGAAATATTCACGTTCAGTTTACAGCGATTTTATTTAGAGATGCTGAAGCTATAGTTCTTGCAAATCAAGAAATATAAGGATAATAAATATTATGACCTAATTGAACTTATTGAAAAAATATGTTCAACACTATGCCTGTGAGCGTTTTTTTTGCCCTATATTTTAGTATTTTCAGAAGTTGTTTTACATCATAGTTAATGGTAATATTTTCTAGTGCCTCGACAATAATAAAGGTTTTAAATTTAGATTGGGTGAGGGGTAAGACCCCTCAAGAATTAGCAAAGGGGGACAAAACTAAAAGTTGCACAATCCGCAAGTAAGTAGAGGAATCTATTCAGTAAATTTAACTTATAAATCTGCTATTTTAGTAGATGACATTAACGACAAAAAAGAGTATAAGTACGAATGACTTTCTTAACGCTCAAAGATAAATAAATTTTCTATTTAGTCAAAAAAAGTATGAAAACTTGCCGGAGAATGCTTAATTAGCCAGTAAGAAGAAATACAAGCGCGTGAACAAAGAAAATTTATTTAATTAGGAGTTGAGAAAGTTTAAATAAGACAAAACTGTATCTACCAAAAGCCACGCCAAGACTTTTGTTCTATCAGTCATCTGACAAGGCGAAAGATAAATTTTTACCTTTCACTTACTAACAAGTAATAGCTACAGTTTCCTCCATTCATCGGTGGGAATCTGGATAATTAAGAGTGAGCAGCCAACAAACTGGATTAAAAACAATTAAGTTTTTAATCAAAGGTCAGTTAATGAAAAGAATCATCAGCCTGGGTCTTTACCGCTCAAAGCTGCGAGAGTCAATCAGGGTTGGGGAAAGTTATGTATGCGCCTGTTGATATTTTATCCCTCGTCAATATCCAACACCGCCCCATTGCTGATAATTTCCCAGAAGCGATTCAACAGCTGCAAAAAGGCTAGTGCAGTCTGTACACCTCAATTGAAACACCAACAATCGCAGAAACTGAACTAGTTTACTTCATCCAAGATAACTAAACACTATGATGAACCAAGAAATTGCTGGTATTAGTAGCACCTTAGATAAGACAGTCAAGGCTCAACAATTTGATAAAGTAGTTGAAGCAATTCTGGCTGGAAAATATTCCTGGGCATGTGTTTTAATGCTGCGTTTTGGTGGTTATAATCCTCTCCATTACATTCCATACCGCACCTACAATCGATTGCTCAAAGAAAACTCTCAAGTCAACAGAACAAAACAACAGCAAAGTGAAAATCTAAAAATGCTGAAACATGCTCATGATTCCAGGTCTGATAGTAATATGTCATCAAGTTGCTTAAGCAAAATTAAAGACCGAGCCTATCTGGAAGTAGTTGGCAAGCAAAAAACAGAATTTCGTGGGGGTAGTTTAGACCAGAGATTGGGACAGCAAATTAACGAACATCAATCAAGCAAATCTCCATTAAAAGCAGAAAGTGTTCAAGACATTTCCTTGAAATCCTGTGGATTCAATTAAAAAGTATTTTGAATCTATAGATTCTGCCCTAGAGTTGATTGAGTATCTGAGAGCCTGCCATGCTAATTTTAAATTTATAGCATGGCAGGTTTTCTATAGCGGTGATTAATTTGATAAATTTTTTGCAAAAATCTGCCAAAATGGCAAATATATACTGACAGTATTGGTAAACTAATAACAACTACAACTTAAATCCAAATAGAGGTGATTCGCAAGCAAGTTAATTTAAAAAAATAAAATCAATGATTAGTTCTGACTATGAAATAAATCAAACTGATTACAAAAGTAGTCAGCATTTCATGGAGTAAATAACTCCTAAACCAAGACCGATGATCCAACCGTTGCTACTGGTGGTTCTATTTTTGAGGAAGTCTGAGCAAAGAGAATTTGGAGAGGTGGATTCCCCCAATCCAAATTTTATACAGCTTTCATCGACTGCAGACGGTGTGAGTAATGCTGATAAAGCTTCCTATCTTATGGTTGGTGTTGCTTTAGTTAATAAAGCAAACGCTTAACATCAATCCCAGGAACAGAAATAGAAAAGTTACGGTGAAATTGTTGTAGTGGCTGGTAGAACTAGTAGCTCATACGCTTCTCTTTCGACTATTGTAATCCTAGTCCTCCCAACCTGGATTATCTCTGGTTTCTAAACTTTCAATTTATATACCAACTACTGGAAGTTCAAAACTTGAATAGCTTCCAGTTTTTTTATGTGTAAATAAAAATAAGGTAGGTAATTTACCCACCTTATTTTTTGTAGAGAATAGTTAATCCAAAAATGAATTAAACCTTGGCTAATTCTGGGGTAGGACGCTTGCTGTTGCGAATTGCTGTAATAGCTTCAGCATAATCCTTCGCGTTAAACACAGCTGAACCGGCGACAACTGCATTGGCTCCCGCTTCCAAAACTTGCCAGGTATTATTTGCCTTCAGTCCCCCATCCACTTCAATCCAAGGGTCAAGACCACGTTCATCACACATTTGACGCAGCTTGCGAATTTTGGGTAACACACCAGGGATAAAGCTTTGACCACCAAAACCAGGGTTGACGCTCATAATCAGTACTAAATCGCACAAATCTAGAACATATTCAATTAGCTCTAGAGGGCTACCAGGATTAAGTACAACTCCAGCTTTCTTACCAAGCTCTTTTATTTGCCCCAAGGTGCGATGCAGGTGTGGGGAAGCATTATGCTCGCAGTGTACGGAGATAATATCAGCACCCGCCTTAGCAAATCCTTCTACATACTTTTCTGGCTCCACAATCATCAAGTGGACATCCAGTGGCTTAGTTGTAACCGGACGAATTGCCTCCACAATCAGAGGGCCTATCGTAATATTAGGCACAAAACGACCGTCCATGACATCAACATGAATCCAATCCGCTCCAGCCGCGTCTACGGCGCGAATTTCGTCACCCAGACGACTAAAATCGGCTGATAGTATAGATGGAGAAATTACAATGGGTTTTTGAGATAGGTTTTGGGTCATGGCTAGTGGGGTTTTTAAGCGTCCTCGTCTGTACGCATTGTAACAAAACATTGAGCAAGACTCATAATTTTGATCCCGGTTTTTTGGGACTGGGGAATGGGAAGTGGGGACAAGGAGAATAACCTATACCCAATGCCCTTTAGGAGTACTGAGTACTGAGTGGAGAATCTTACTTATTTACTCAGAACTCGGAACTGTTTTGCCCAATGACAAATGACCAATGACAAATGACTAATGACCAATGACTAATAACTAATGACTAAAAAACTAACCTGGATAATTTGGGGATTAAGTGCTTCTTGTCTGAGTGCGCCGGTTATTGCTTCAGCTTTAGAATCTGCACTAGGAACTAATGGTATTGATGCTCTGAAGCTACACCAAGCTCCTTATAATTTAATCGGTCGTAAGATTGCTATTGGTCAAGTGGAAATTGGTCGGCCGGGAATGTTTGGGTGGGATAAGGCGGTTTCTAAAAATCGTGCCATATCTTTAGCGGCAGTGTTTTTACGTAATGGGCCAGCTAAATCTAATACAAGCATTGATTCCCACGCCTACAATGTGGCTGGTGTGATGGTGAGTCAAGACAAAGCCTTGCCAGGAGTTGCTCCGGGAGCGCGATTGTATTCATCGGCGGTGGGTTCCACTAAAAATATGGGTCAGCCAGAAGAGTGCTTATCGACACAGCACATAGCGCTACAAAATGGTGGCGATGTCCGTGCCATTAACTTTAGTTTTGGTGAACCTCTGAGCCGCGATCCTAGACCGGAGGCTGTTTTAGACGGTAATGCTTTACTAACTTTATGTGTTGACTGGTCTAGTCGCGTTCATGATGTTTTGTATGCGATCGCTGGCAACCAGGGTAAGGGCGGTATTCCCATTCCTACAGATAATTTTAACGGAGTGAACGTGGCTTTTTCATCCCGCCGAGGGGGAGTTTTTAACAAAGTAGACGTGGCTAATTTGGCGGGTGCTAACCAAGGAGTGAGTGGAAGGCTAGCTGGAAGGGAATTTGATCTTGCTGGGCGTCGCGCTATTAGTTTAGTTGCTCCTGGGAATAACATTCCTTTGCTCAATCCAGATGGCAAATTGAACAAGGTTACAGGTACAAGTTTTGCAGCGCCTCAAGTTACGGCTACTGTTGCTGTGTTGCAGGAATTTGCTGACCGACAAATGCGGACAAAACAACCCCACTGGAGCATCGATGCTCGGCACCATCAAGTAATGAAAGCTGTATTGTTGAATTCAGCAGACAAAATCTTAGATAGCGGCGATGGCTTGCGCTTGGGAATGACTAGGACGCTAATTGATAAACAAAATCAAAGTTGGCTAGATTCTGATGCTTACAAAGATCCAAAGATTCCCTTAGATGCCCAAATGGGAGCGGGTCATTTGAACGTATTTCGTGCCTATCAGCAATTTAGTGCTGGTCAATGGCAACCATCAGCTACGGTGCCGGCTATTGGTTGGGATTATCGCACAGTCAATGTTGGAGCATCTGTTGACTATATATTAGCAAAACCGTTAAAGCAGGGGAGTTTTGTTGCTGTTACCCTCACTTGGGATCGATTGGTGGAACTCAACGATAAAAATAACAACCAGCAATATGATGTGGGCGAAAATTTTCGCGATCGCGGTTTGAATAATCTTGACCTCTACCTAGTAAAAGCTGATGCTCAAAATTCAGATGTCGGTGCTGTTTGCTCTTCAATCAGCCAAATTGATAGTGTAGAACATATTTTCTGCCCCGTTGCTGCTAGTGGCAATTACAAAATCCGCGTCCAGTTTCGTCAAAAGCTCAATGAAGCGACTCAACCCTATAGTTTAGCTTGGTGGAGTGTGCCAAGCAATTGAAACAGGGACGCAAAACTATTATCTGTCTAAAATTACAGCGTTTTTCAAGTAAATAAACCACCGGGTAGGAACGCACAGCCGTGCGTCCCTACAAAAGTTCTGTATTGAGTGCAACTGAAAACGTTATTTGATCTATAAAAATTCAACAGAAGTGGTTATTTTGTGATTACGTAGCTTACAATACGTTTATGCATAAATAGGAAAAATCCTAAAAAGAAATTTTTTATAACTCGTCTGCATAGCCGCCTCAATTAGAAATTAGCAACTCTCACAAGTTGTGTTTAATTCCTCCGAACTACTAACTTGTTGTTACAGTTTCTGTAACAGCCCATTTTTCTATTGGAGCAGATGCAATAGTTAATCATTGACACAGTATCTGCGTCAACTCTGAGCACAGATCGGGAATCTTTGGCAAGTGAGGTAGCAGAATGAATCGGCAGAAATTTAGTGATGCGAAAGAAAATTTCCTGCAAAGACGTTACGGTGTGAGTCTGGGCAGACGTTATGCTCTAGCAGCTGCAAGTGTTGTTCTATTCAGTGTATTAGGGTGTTCTCAAGTCAATAGCAATAAAAGTGCCCTTGCCCAATCTAGTTTACCTCAGCCAGAAAATCCATTGCAAAAAAAAACAGTCAACACTGATACAAAAATAGTTGAGTCTAGCAATAAGTTTGGCTTCAAACTTTTTTCAGAAGTTCTGAAGAATGATCGGGGTGAGAAGAATATTTTTATCTCACCTTCGAGTGTTGCGATCGCTCTTGCTATGACCTACAACGGCGCTAGTGGTTCGACTCAACAAGCAATGGCAAAAACTCTAGAATTACAGGGGATGAATCTACCAGAAATCAACTCTTCTTACGCGGCGGCATTAAAGCAGCTTTTAGATAATTCGGATGCGAAAGTGCAACTGAAGATTGCTAACTCACTTTGGGCAAATCAAGATGTTACCTTTGCACCAGACTTCCTCAAAAAAAACCAGGATTTCTATCAAGCTAAGGTCAGTAATTTAAACTTTAAAGATGTCGCTGCATCTAGTATTATCAATAATTGGGTGAAAGAAAATACTAATGGTAAAATTAATAAAATAGTTGAAACAATTGAACCAAATCAGGTACTATTTTTGATTAATGCCATATATTTTAAAGGTAATTGGACTAACGAGTTTGATAAAAATCAAACCGCTCAATATCCTTTTCACATCACATCTGGCAAGCGAAAACAACACCTAATGATGTCGCAGAATGGTGATTATAGATACTATGAAAGCGAACAATTTCAGGCAGTTAGTTTACCTTACGATAAAGATGGTAAGGTCAGTTTTTATATTTTCCTGCCCAAACAGAACTCTAACCTCAAAGAATTTTATAAAAACTTGAATGTTGAGAACTGGGAAAAATGGATGACTCAGTTCAACAAACAAAAAGGCTTTATTCGCCTACCGCGCTTCAAAACAGACTATGAAGTTACGCTCAATGATGCTTTAAAAAGTTTAGGCATGGAAGAGGCTTTCAGCAACAAAGCCAATTTTTCTGGTATGGGTAAAAACTTTGCCATTAGCCAAGTTAAGCATAAAACTTTTTTTGAAGTGAACGAAGAAGGCACCGAAGCAGCTGCGGCTACTTCAGTGGGAATAGTAGCAACATCTTTGAGAGAAGAAGCAGAACCATTCCGAATGATTGTTGATCGTCCCTTCTTCTGTGTGATTAGGGATAATCAGACGGGAAACGTTTTGTTTATGGGTTCCATCATCGAGCCACAATGAGAGAGGCAGGGGGCAATTAGGGTAATGTCGCTTCAGAAATACTCAGAGTGTTTTTAGCGTCAGCCTTCGGGGACTCGTTTGCTGCAACAGGTGCAGTTATCTCCCCAGTGGCGCTATCATTTATCTCCCTACCAAGACGCAAGGCACTTAAAGCAGTTTTAATCACAACAGCTGTGGGTACTGCCACAATTACACCCAACAGCCCGCCAACTCTTGCCCCTGTCAAGACCGAAATTAAAATCCAAACTGGATTTAAACCCGTAAAGCTGCCTAAAATTCGGGGGGCAATTAAGTTTTCGAGAATTTGCTGTACAATTACTGCTGCTATCAACACTCTCACACCCATTGAAAAATCTTGCAGCGCTACCAATAGTGTAGTCAGGGCGATGCCCACAGAACCACCAAAGGGGACGAGAGCCATCAGGCCAATAGTTAGGCCGAATAGCAGCCCAAATGGCACTTTCAGCCACAAAAAGGTAGGAATAAGAGCTGAGGCCATACAGGTAGATAAAATCAGCTGGGTGATGAAGAAATTTTGGAAGCTTAGGCGGACTGTTTTGGAGAAAGGCTCGCGAAATTTATTAGGTAGCCATTCCACTAAACTTTGCCAGAGTTCACCCCCATGCTGTAAAAGATAGAAAGTCAAAACCATCGTCAAAAGAATATCTAGCAGACTAGTGACTGTAACTACTGCCAGATTTAAAACTTGTCCAGCGATCGCTTGTAATTGTCCTTTGACGCGATCGTTGATTTGCACTACCAGAGCATCGAGGTTAATCGGTAAGCCAAAAGTCTCAGCTTTTTCGTTTAATATCATTAACTGAGAGCGTCCAGAGTCGATCAACTCTGGCAAACGAGCCACCAGTTGTTGAGCTTGGGTAAGAGCCAGGGGAAAAAGTGTCACACCCAACGCCAATAAAATCGATAAAGCCAAGAGAAATACTAAGATAGCGACTTGCTCTCGCCTAGCACCTTGATGCTCCATCCAGCTCACGGGGTAGTTGAGCAGAAATGCTAGCACTGAGGCTCCGACTAAAATGACTATGAGAGAATGGAAATAATTAAAGAATACCGAAAGTGCCCAACCATTGAGAACTAGCAGCGGAAGGAATAACGCGATCGCCCCGATTCGCGCTATTGGTGTGAATCTTTGCCACCAGTCGAGTAGCTTGCGTGTCTGCATTTTGAGCTGATTGCGGAATAGAACTAAATGAAATTTTTCTTTACAGCTTATTATCTCTAACTATATGAGTCTTATTCATCCTTCTAGTTTAGGAGTTAGACTAACCCCAATGAATAATTTTGAACCGAAAGAGAATGGAGACTGGGGACTGGGGACTGGGGACTGGGGACTGGGGGGAGAAGAGGGACAAGGAGGACAGAGGGGACAAGGAAGAATTATTGAAGAAGTCTCTCCTTTGTCTCCTCCCAATGCCCAATGCCCAATGCCCAATTCCCAATTCCCAATCTCAAAAACACAGTTACTTTTACACTTAGTTCCGATTATCGGCTTTTTTCCATCCTTGTGGACTCTCTATCGGGGCCAGGGTAGTCGGGAACAACTTGCTATTAGTCGTCTGTCTATTACTTTGGCACTTACTTGGCTGTTAGGTTATCTATTATTAGCGACCGGAGCAGCAACTTCAGATTTTTTTCCGCTACGTCTATTTATCCTGAATAGCTTTCTCACGTCGGGTTACTTTTTAGTAAGTGTCTGGTTGATTTTGCGCCTGATGCAGGGCAAATCTGGTCGTTTACCAGGGGTTAGTAATTTAGCAGAACGAGTGCTTAGCAAGTATTTATCTTAATTTTTTATGGTGACAATTTGTCAGTGTTTTTACTTATTTCCTAAAAATTTACAGTTGATTTATCCATATATCTAGTCAAATCCAGTTTATTATTGCCATACTTCAGTAAAACATCTCTAGATTGGCCCAAAAGAAAGAGAAATGCTGCTATAAGTGTTGTGGTTGACACTACATTAAAAAAGTTAGCACTGATAATTAAGAGTTAGCTATTATGGGTTGATTTGTTTGGATGTTTTTAGTCTGCAAATTTACCGAATTTGATTAGTGAGTAAGTGTGAGGAAGTCTGTGACCATTCAAAGAAGTTCGGCGGAAGAAAACCAGTCGGGAAAAGCCTCAAAGTCCAGTAAAAAAATTCCCCAGAAATCGACATCAGGACGTTGGCTGTGGTTTTGGGTAGGGATGAGTGGTATTGCAATGGTGTCAGCAACTGCGGGGGCACTTTTGGCGGTATCTTTAACCAGTACGCCTTTGCAACAAGCCCAGCTAACTCCAAAGGATGAGGCGGCCTTTGATAGCGATCGTATTTCTGGAGGTGTGCTGCGATTTTCAGAATTAACTCGCCCGGTGAATCTCTTGGTGATGGGAATGAGCGTACTTCCGCCAGATATCCAAAACCCTCCCGAAGATACCAAAAACCTCAAATACCTGCCCCAAGTAAACTCCTTTGATGGTCTTTCCGATGTCATGCTCTTGGTCAAATTTGATCCAGAGACGAAAAAAATAAATATGCTCTCCATTCCTAGAGATACCCGCACGGAAATAGAGGGGTATGGAGTGAAAAAAATTAATTCTGCCAATGTTGAAGGTGGGCCAGCTTTGACTGCCAGAACCGTCAGCAATCTCTTAGGTGGGGCGGGAATTGATCGCTATATCCGAATTAACGTTTTGGGAGTTGCCAAGCTAATTGATGCTTTGGGCGGTGTGACTGTCTACGTCCCCAAAGATATGAAATACCAAGATGATTCTCAGCATTTGTACATCAATTTGAAGGCGGGTAAGCAGCATCTTAACGGCGATCAGGCACTACAATTGTTGCGTTTTCGCCATGACGAACTCGGTGATATTGGTCGGATTCAGCGGCAGCAAATGGTGATTCGCGCTTTGATGGATCAAACACTCAACCCGGCTACTGTTGCTCAATTACCTAAAGTTCTTGATGTTGTGAAAGAACACATTGATACTAACTTGACGGTTGAAGAGTTAGTAGCGCTAATGGGTTTTGGGGTGCGGACAAATCGCTCTAATATGCAAATGTTAATGCTGCCAGGTCGCTTTAGCGAGAAAGGCGAGTTTGATGCTAGCTATTGGTTGCCTAACAAAAATGGGATTGCGAAACTGATGGCTCAACACTTTGGTTTAGAGTCAGAACAGGAACAGCTGGCGACTGCTACCGATCCACGCTCTTTGCGTGTAGCAATTCAAGATAGTACAGGTGGCGATCGCTCCAACCTCCAACCATTAATTAGAGCTTTGGAAAAATCTGGATATCGCAATATCTATGTGGCCAAGGCATGGGGTGAACCTCTAGATGTAACTCACATTGTCGCCCAACAAGGAGATGGTGATAGTGCTGAATCAATTCGCAACACTTTGGGATTTGGCGAAGTGCGCGTGGAAAGTACTGGTAACCTTGGCTCGGATATCAGTATCCAAGTCGGTCAGGATTGGTTGCAACAAAAATCTATTTTGGAGAAGTCGCTCACACCCTAAAGGGTATAGATGCTGATACTGAATTCACTACCTGGCTCAGTTCTTGGAGTTTAGCTGCTACCAGACCATTGGTTAATAATTCTTCTGCTTTAGCTAAACCCTCTGCCATATCTGAACAAATACCACTCCGCCATAGATAAAATCCGCCATTCCACAAGACTGTTTGCATCAATTCACCTGGTTTACCTGCTAAAACCTCCTGAATTTCTGCCACCAGTTCTTCAGTAGTTCCAAGGGGTACGTTCTTGGTAGTGAAACCGTAATCACGCGGTACGAGGTGCAATCGTTCTACCTCTTGGGATGCTACGGATGAAGATAAGCTGATAATTGCAGTGCGATCGCGCGGTAAGTCGCAACTACCTTCCAATCCTTTGACTAATGTAAATTTTGTTACTCCCCGCAGTCCCAGAGCTATCTGAAACATTCCTTCTGTTGGCGGATGGACAAACCCAGCAATTACGTGAGCATCCCCAGCATAAGGACACCAAATTAGCTCCATAGTCGCCAACGGCGGACGTTTGCCAAGTTGGTCGCGGTACTCCCAAATACTTGTAGTTAAGGGAAAATGCTGAGGCAGATAAATAAAGCCGATTCCCGTTTGCTCAAACACTTGCTGAGTTTTTGCCAGTGGTAGGGTCGTCCAATCGACTCCTAAACCCTGCCAAATATCTATCAGGGGTAAACCATACTTCGTTGGTAGGCGATCGCCACCGTGCATTACCACTGGTTGTCCCACTGCGGCGAGCAATAAAGCTGTGACGGGACTAATTGGGGCTGTGCGTGTTCTGCCATCATAAGGTATACCAAGAGCGATCGCTGGTCGCCGAGAAGCTATTGGTTGCAGTTTTGGCCCAAGTTCATGATAGGCATCCAACATTCCCGCTAACTCTTCCCCCGTGGGACGCTTGATTCGATGAGCAATTAAAAACGCTCCGATTTGGGCTGGTGTAGCTTCACCCAACAGCATCATTTTAGTAGCAGTGGCTGCTTGGGCGCGAGTTAAATTCTCGGCTGTGTGGTTTCCGCTGCCTACTTTTTGCACGAATTCCCGAAATACATTGCTCATTTAGTCATTAGTCATTGGTCATTAGTCAATTTTCAAATAATATTTTTACTACACAATATATACAGTGAAGTTGACTAGGTTATCCTGACCAAATCGCACTGAATCACCATTTAACAGGCGATATTGCATACCAGGAGTTAGAGGATTGTTGTTTAAATAAATACCATTTGTACTCATATCAACAATCATGTAGGAATTTTGCGACCAGTCCCAATCGACTCGTGCATGACGACGAGAGACTATTCCTTCACTGGGAATGCCGGTCAAGTCAATTTCTGGCGGCGCTATTCCTGGACTCTGACTGCGGCGACCAATATAACCTCCTTCTCCAACAAGGTTAAATTCTCTTCCTGTGCTATGAATCAGCTTTAAAACAGGCGCTCTTTGAGGCGGAGGGGTATAAACAGGCGGTGTTGGTTGATAGGAAACTCGTGGCTGATAGACTGTTGAATAATCAACGGGAGGTTGTTGGGGAACTTGGTAGTTAGGTTGGTCTGTTGCTGGCCGCTGATATTGACTAGGTGGTTGTTGATTGGGTTGTTGTTGATTGGGTTGTTGTGGTGTAGGGGAAACTACATTATTTACAGGGCCCACAGGAGTTGAACACCAGGGACAAACCTTAGCATTGTTAGGCAGGGCGCGGTTAAAATATTCGCAACTGGGATTAGGGCACCGATTTGCAGGCATAAGAATTTATATCATCAGGCATAGGTTGTAAAGCTACAAGACCTACTTTACTAAGTAAACACTGACCCTGACGAGTAGTTAGCATCTGGGCAAATGTAGAACCACCAGGCAGGCGGTTGCTGTCTTTAGGGTACACTACAAAAATAGGGTATCCCAAGGGGTAGCTTTGGAAAGTTGTGACATCAACATAATAATCATCATGCTGACACAAGTCATCTGAGGGATTAATTGAGCGGCGATCGCGCTTTTGAAACAGAGGTTGAATAGCGGACTTTTTAGCATCTGCGATCGCTAGCGGATAGCCAGTACACTGACTCGAAGTTTTACTGATAATCCCAAAACTGATAATACCAGTGCTTCGCCCCTCTAAAGTCTCACTGCGGATCAGGTTTTGGGTTTTTGTTGTATCAAGTTTAGTAACTTTTGCTGCAAATAAAGCTTCGTCTTGAGGAGCATTTTTCAGAACTATTTGTTGAAATTTACTGATTGCTTCTGGTTCAGTTGGGGCAAAAGGTTTCACAGGTAAATTTGGAAGTTTAGGACTAATCTGCTGCCAATTAGTAATTTTGCCTGTGTAAATTTGACGCAATTGCTCAAGATTGATTTGCCCCCCAAGAGCATTAGCAAGATTTGAATCTCTTTTATTAAATGCTACAAAAACTAGTAACCCATCATAAGCTACTGGTTTTTTAGCAAGTTTATCTGTAATGTTGTCTACCAAACTAGTAATTGCAAAATCTTTTTTGTTTGTTTGGACTTCTTCGAGACTTTTAGTCGGATTATTTATATTTGATGACAAAACAGATTTATAGTCAAATGTTGCTGTTGCATCTGACTTTGGTCTGGTCAATAAATCTCCTAAACGACTATTGTCCACTGATTGTGTCAAAACAAAACTCCATGTACTGTCTTTTTCTCCTGTGTAGGTAAATTGCCCAGAAGGAACGTTGGGGACTTCTGAGAAATTCCGCACAAGTCTAGACCATTGGATATATTGATTAGGATTATCTGTTTTCCTACCCCAAAGCCAATACCAAATTCCTCCACCAAGTAATAATAAAAGCAAGATTAATAGCAAAAGTAAGGGCATTGGCAAAGGCTTTTTTATTTCTTGAGAACCTGGCGACGAACTCACCGAACTTTTGCCACCATCTTCTTTAGGAAGTTTTAGCAGTGCTTGACGAGCCGCTTCTGCACTCTCAAAAGGAGTTTGCAGACCAATTAAACGATAAATAAACTGCTTTAAATGGCTATCAGTATCCGGCCATTGTTGATTATCTCTCGGATCGAGAGGCTGGTTGGATAAAAAATTAGTTGTCCGTCCTACCCATAAAGAAAAGGCTAGTAACCCTAATGATTCTAAATCTTGCTCAGGTCTAGCGGGCGCGGGTTGAGGAATAATCGGTGGAATAAATAAGTTTTCCCAGATAGCTAAATCACAAAAGTATATAGAAAACTTTTGATTATTTTCTACCTTAATTAAAGTACTATCTAAACTGATATTGCCGTGAGTTATACCCAGTTGTACTTGATTTGAGGGAAAACGCAGCTTTTGCGTGTGGAGAAACTGGAGAGTTTGTAAACCTTGATTAAGTACCTCGCGCACATCAGGAGATGTCATTGATCCCTTTTCTATGAGATACTTACCTAATGTTTGGGATGACTCTATTCCTTGAGTAATTAAATAACAGCGTTCTCCTTTTTCATCTGCGATCGCTTCTTTAGTTTCTACAAGACGGAAGTTTTGAACTCGACTATCGGCTAAACTTACCCCACCCACCCGTTTAAAAGTCTCTTTGCGCTTTTGAGTCTCACTTTCATTAAAAGAACGATTGGGTAGCAGATATTCTTTGATGAGGACAGGCTGTTTGTCTTTAAGTTGAACACCTGAGTATAAACGGCCTAAACCCCGCACACCAACAAAACTAGTTATTTGATAAGTCCCCTGATTTCCTTTAATCTCAGCCTCCTGCGGTAAAGTTGCTGGAAAACCACATTCCAAGCAAAACTTAGCACCCTTGATTTGCTGTGCCGTTTGGAAAGGGCGATCGCAACTTAAGGGAGAATTGTACGAGCAGGGGTATTCTTGATAAAAAGATTCAAATGAAGCCATATACAAAAAGTTTCGTGAATTGCGCCGATTACTTCCGTCGCGCTCAAGCGTGAACTAATCCTAACTTGAGGGCAGCTACAATAGCTTGAGTCCGGCTAGTAACCTTCAATTTTTCAAAAATACTGGTGAGATGTGCCTTAACAGTAGCAACTGTTACATATAAATGTTTAGCGATTTCTTCATTAGAAGCACCTTGAGTTAACCAGTATAAAACTTCTTGCTCTCTTTCAGTTAAATGCACTTCATGACATGCTTTCACACAAGAGTCTGAATAAGCCTGAAAAAACCGGAAAAATCGACTAGCAACTTCTGAAGGTAGATAAATTTCTGACCTAGTTACAGTGTCAATGGCTTCACACAATTGGGTTGCTACACGATTTTTAAACACATAACCTGCGGCTCCTCCCTGCATCGCTCTAAAAATCCAGTCGTCTTCTTGATGAGCCGACAATACTAAAACTTTGCCAGTGTAAGCAGTTTCTTTAAGACGTGCCAAAACTGTAATTCCATCACATCCTTTCAATTGCATATCCAGCAAAATTAAATCTGGACACTTCTGGTTTGTAAACTTTAAAACCTGATCAACAGAATCTGCATCACCAATAACTTCTACAGGTAACGCAGAATTAATACTATAAAAATTGAGGAGAGTCCGCAATCCTTGACGGAAGCGTTCTTCGTCATCTACCAATAAAACCGAAAGTTTTTTATTATCATTAGCCATATCTTTAATTACTAATTCCGAATTATTTATCCATTCCTTGGTCGGGGTAAAATCACAGAAAATTGTGCCCCCTTTTCTGATAAAACTTGTGCCCAAATACTTCCTTGATGATCCAGAATAATTTTTTTAGCAATAGTTAAACCCAGTCCTGTACCTCCTTTACGCCGGGAATAAAATGGGGTAAATACTTTTTGTAAATCCTCTTGAGACAATCCTGGCCCTTGATCGGAGATTTTAATTAAAACTTCATCTTGAAAAATTTGCCAACTACAGGTAATCGTTCCTGAATTAGGGCTAAAATGAACAGCATTACTGAGAATATTGTCAAAAACCTGTTTCATTTGCAACTTATCTATTTTCAGTAGCGTCGATATGTCGGGAATCGAGATTTTAAGTTTTTTCTGATTAATTAGCGGTTGTAAATTAGTGATACTTTCAACGACCAAACTTCTTAAATCTTGAAGTGTTACCCTTAATTTTGAACTTTGACCACAATCAATCAGCTCGTTTAAATTAGTATCTAAATCTTGTATGCTTTCGCCAATGATTGTTGCTTGTTCTTGCCAAGGACTATCCTCTAATCCTAAGCAGAGATTATGTGCATACAATCCGATGAGTCCTAGAGAGTTACGCAATTGATGTCCTACTCGATGCAGAATATCTTCTAGGAGTTGAACTTCAGTTTTTTGTCTTCCATAGTCTAAGTAAATATCTATATACTTACTCAGGAGCATAGCAGCGCGTTTTACGTATAACTGTAAAGTCGATGAGAGAGGTTCATGAGTAATGATTTGAATGTATTCAGGCTTTTGATTTCTATAGGATATGGGGCAAATGTAAGAAATAGATGAAAAATCCTTAAGCCTAAATTTATGTAAATTAAAAGCAGGTGGGAAATCTGTAAGCCATGCTTCTGAGCGTAAATAAGCTAAAGTTTTTGGAGGAAAAGGAGCTTGGTCTTCTCCATAATTTATAACTTCTTGATTAGCTCTCAATAATGAATCGTGATAAACAATCCGAGCGAAAAAAATTGGATATTTACTAGTTAACTGCTCAGACTCAAGCTGACAAAAACTCTGAATATCTGAGGAATTCAAATAATTAGAGCCATTGTCTAGTTTTTTTACAGAAAAGCCTAGTGTCATAGTTTCACTCGCTTTTTGCAACCAAATGTTTTACTCTTCTGCTGACCAGTATAAAATTATGCAGTCTCAGAAATGTTTATTTTTTTGTTAAGTTCTCTTTGTAGCTAATAAGTACTAAGAATTATTAAGCTTATATTTAAAACTGCATATCATTTACCTAAGTATATACAGGTATACAGGATCTATTATTTACAACACTTGGATAAATCAGTTCGTAGTGAGCGCTACCCTACGGGAACGCTTCGCGAACAGCGCTCAAACCAAGGACTAAAGTCCTGACTACGAACTTATTATATCCATCAAAGTTTGACTGGTGCTCTAGAGCAAGCTTTTTGTGCTACCCCACAAGAAAAAATGTCATGCGTCCAATCAAGAACTACTCAAGACTAATCTACAAACTGAAGTTGCTACTTTTCGGATTCTTGAAAAGCTAATTTTTTCCAGTCCTCTCAATCATCATTCTGAGAGATTGGGAGATAAGGGGGATAATCAATGCCCAATGCCCAATTCTCCATCGAAAAATATCGACAAAAGTCTAATTAACTTTAGAAGACTGATACATATACTGTAGATGCATCTGGATTAGCTACCAGCAGAACACCTTCATGCTTATCTTCGTTCTTCAAACTTTAGCCGAAATTCTAGCTGGAGGAACCTCACTTACCAGTACAGAGCAAATTGACTTTAGCCATCCTGGTAATCGCAGGGAAGAGGGAGCAGGCCCGACTCTCAATTTATACATTTTTGATATCCGTGAGAGTAAGCAGGTACAACATTCTGGTAGGCAAGTTGAGCGCAAGCTAACACGCGCTCTACAACCTGCCACTGTAAATTGGGCACCCGCTTGGTTTGATGTTTCGCTGCTATTAACAGCCTGGGATAGAACAGCTTTAGGTGAGCATCACTTTATTAGTGAGGCGTTAACTGTGCTGTTGCGCCATCGCACCTTGGAAGAGGAGTTTTTGGTTCCTGAATTACGGGGCTATGGGAATTTGAACCTGACAGTTGCTTTAGAGCCGCCAATTGAGATTGGCTCTTTATGGAGCGCTCTCAATGTGCCATTGCGTTCAGCCTTATATTTGACAGTTACAATCCCCTTCGAGCCACAACCGACTCCAGTACCTTTGGTTTGGGAGCGAATTTTCAATTTGCGAAATCAATCGTCTCGCGATAGTGACAGTCTAGTATTAACCAGGCGAGTTGCGATCGCGGGTATTGTCAAAAGTGCTGTGACAAATTTACCGCTGGTTGCGACAGAAGTGGCTGTGAGGGGAACCGAAAAATCCATATTAACCACTAAAGAAGGGCTGTTCTTCTTTGAAGACCTTCATTTAGGTAATTATGTTTTGACTCTGAATCATCCTGGCTATTTACCCCAAAACGTCAATGCATTGGTAGATAACCAAAGTAATACTTTCAAAGAAATATTTCTAACTCCTGAATAATTAGATTTTTACTGACTTGGAGAGACTTTCATGGCTAGACTTGATTACTTTGCTCCTGGTGTCTACATTGAAGAAATTGACCGAGGTAGCCGACCAATTGAAGGTGTTAGCACGGCAGTTGCTGGATTTGTCGGCTTTACAGAAGACGTTCGCGGTGGGGCTGAACTATATAAGCCCGTGTTAGTTACCAATTGGACACAATATCTCAACTATTTTGCCCGTCCCAATTCTGATGGGTTCACCGACTTCAACGCCTATTTACCCTTTTCAGTTTACGGCTACTTTATGAACGGTGGCGGTCGCTGCTGGGTGACAAGTATCGGGACTCAATTACCCGGCGCACCCAAACCCGCAACTCCAGAACCCGCTAACTTACGAATCAACGCTCGAGGTAATCGTCCAGCCCTGCGCTTTACTTTGCGCCCTGAGCAAGCAGCAGGCGGATTAGTAAATATCGTTATTATTGATGGTTCGCCCCGCGCCTTACCCGAAGGTACTGAAGGAGAAGCGCCTCCAAATACGGGCGAATATTTTACCATCCAAATTCGTCGAGGAGATGAGCTTTTAGAAGAATATGAGAATTTGACAATGAACCGCGAGCCTGGTGCTCAAGCAGCAACTTATGCGCTGGCGGCATTAAGAAATTCAATGTATGTCACTGTAGAAGATATAACTCAAAGTGGACAGCCTTTAGCTCGTCGTCCGGTTAATGGTCAATATGAACTAGCGCCGCCCATTGTCGCCGCCACACCCGATAGATTTTCACAAAATTTAGAAGGGGTTCGAGACGATCGCACCGGGGTACGCGGTATCTTTGAAGTTGATGAAATCACAATGTTGGCCTGTCCTGATGTGATGCGGGCTTATCAAGAGCAGGTGCTGAATTTAGATCAAGTTCACGGCATCATCGAGTTGATGATTAGTATGTGCGAGGGTTCTGCCAGTGGCGATATTCCCAATCCGCCCAACCGCATGGTTGTACTTGATTCGCCACCAGAAGCCGTCAAACCGCAACAAGTAGTGGAATGGTTGAATAGGTTTAACCGTCGTTCGATGTTTGCGGCCCTTTATTATCCTTGGATTAAAGTACCGAATCCACGCGATCGCGGTAATCCAATTTTAGTACCTCCTTGTGGTCATGTGATGGGCGTTTGGGCCCGCACCGACGAAACCAGAGGAGTTTACAAAGCCCCTGCAAATGAAGTTCCCAGAGGCGTAATTGGTTTGGGCTATGACACCAACTTCCGCGAACAAGAGCTATTAAACCCCTTGGGGATAAATTGTATTCGCAGTTTCCCCAATCGCGGTATCCGTATTTGGGGCGCACGCACTCTAGTTGAGCCAGATAAAACAGAGTGGCGTTACATCAGTGTGCGTAGATTAATTAGCTATATCGAGAAATCCCTAGAATTAGGGACTCAGTGGGTAGTTTTTGAACCGAACGACCAAGATTTATGGGCACGTGTAACCCGTACCGTCAGTAACTTCTTAGAGCGCATCTGGCGTGAAGGTGCTTTGTTTGGGGCATCTCCAGCCCAAGCATTCTATGTGAAGTGCGACGAAGAATTGAACCCACCAGAAACCAGAATTTTAGGACGTTTATATATTGAAGTCGGTGTTTGCCCCGTCAGACCGGCGGAGTTTGTTGTTTTCCGCATCAGCCAATGGAATGGCATTGAAGATAGTGAATAGACCAAGAATTCTCCTCTTGTAGAGACGCGATTTATCGCGTCTCTCCCCATTCCCCATTCCCAAATTAATTACACACAAAGGAGTCTAAAAGTATGGCAGGCGAATTTTTAACCTCTTGTAAGTTTTACTTCGAGGCTGACGGAATTACTGATAAATTCATCAAAGAAATTAGCGGACTAGGCGTTGAAAATACACCAGCGCAAGAAGTTCACGGTTCATCTAAAGGCGCTAAACTCATGCGTCAAGCAACACCAACTGTTGTTAAATTTACTAACATCACAGTAAAAGTCATCGCCACTGATGATATAGACCTTTACAAATGGTACCAAGATTGTAACGAAGACATGGGAGACCCTCGGAAGTGGGCACAGAATCGAAAGACGGGTTCGGTGGTTGCTTACGACCAACAAGGCTCTGAAAAAGCACGCTGGAACATTGTCAATTGTTATCCCTGTAAATACACCGGGCCTACCTTAACTGCCTCTGGTGGTGATATGGCAAATGAGACTGTTGAATTGGTTCACGAAGGAATTAAACGGATTAAATAATTAGCATTTGCAGTAATTAACAGTGGTACAATCCGCAAGCCGAATTCCAGAAGTTCTGACAGCCCATCGGTTCTATTTAGAACTGACACTAGAAGGTCAAAACGATGCCAATTGTTTCTTTTTGGAGTGTCAAGGCTTCAAAAGAACCCAAGAGGTAATTGAAATTACTGAAGTTACTTCTCAAACCTGGGGTACAAAAGGGCAATCAAAAGGTCAGGTGGTGAGAACTAAGCTTCCCAGCAATCCTAAGAGTGGTAATCTCATTCTGCGTAGAGGTACCACCAACTCTATGGATTTTTGGAAGTGGTTTGAAAAAGTCCAGCAGGGTAATTGGTCACAGCAACGTAGACTTGTTGCTTTATCTATTTATAATCAGGCAAATCAAGAAATCGCTAGATTTGAATTAGCTGGTGCTTGGCCCGCAAGTTACAAAATTGCCGATGTTAACGCCCGCAGCCATGACATCGAAATTGAGGAAGTGGAGGTTGCTTTTGAGGAATTTAAACGCGTGAAATAATTAGGAGAATTATGTTTCCCACAGAGTTTGAATTTACACTGCCAAAGGGGTATCTAGACTCTGAAGGCAACCTCCATCGCAAAGGTGTAATGCGGTTATCAACAGCGATAGACGAGATTGCACCCTTGCGTGACCCACGTGTTAAGGCGAATCCCGTTTATGCCACAATTATTATCTTGTCGCGAGTGATTACCCACTTGGGTGCTTTATCAGAAGTTACTCCTGCAATCGTGGAAAACTTTTTTTCCCAAGATTTAAATTATCTCCAAGATTTTTACCGTCGAATCAATGGCTTGGAAGGCGAAACTTCCATACCGGAAGATACAGTAAGTTCTCCCGAAGCAGTTCTTCATAATTGAGTTGGACATAAAGCATAGGGGGCAGGGGGAAAAGTTCCAAGCTACGTCTGCAAGTATCAAAGGCTCATTTAAAGGAGTTCAAAGCCTCATTAGCCTCGTTCCCAGCCTCCAGGCTGAGAATGTATTCCCAAAGGTAAAGGTTCTACCTCTTGTCAACAAAGAGGAGGCGGAGCCTCCCAGCCTGAAAGCTGGGAACCAGTCAGAGACTCATACCCAATGCCCAAATTCAATAACCTATGCGCCGTAAAAAGGACACTCTCTGCACAGAATTTGCCTTCACTCTTCCTAGAGGATTGAGTGATGGTGAACAACGAATACATCGTCATGGGGTGATGCGTTTAGCCACCGCTAAAGATGAAATTTTGGTGCAACAAGAGCGCAAAGTTCAGGAAAATCAGGCTTACGGCGTATTAGTAATGCTTGCACGAGTCATTACTCGCTTGGGCAGTTTCAATTCTGTTAGTCCTGATTTACTTGAAGCACTGCTCTTACATGACATTGCCTATCTCCGAGAATTTTATAATCGAATCAATCAACAAGGTAATATACACATTTCGACACAATGTCCCCACTGCAATACTCAATTTTCAGTGGAGCTAGAACTAGCGGGGGAGTCGTAAGCTACCCCTCTGATACTTTATATGAGGAGGTAGCTTTTATTGCTTATCATTTCCACTGGTCACAAGATGATATTTTAAATTTAGAACATACTACCCGTCAGCGCTGGGTGGCAGAAATCAATAAAATTAACCAAAAATTAATATGAAAGTAAAAGTTAGCTACTCACCAAATCTAAGTGAAGTCAATGAAGTTGACCTTACCACAGAAACTCCAACGAGAGGAGAATGGCTAATAGGTCGTTCTCCTGATTCTGATTTAATCCTAGACAGCCCTGATATCAGTCGAGTACATGCTAAGTTTTTTGTTAAAGCTGGAAATTACTATTTCTCTGACCTTGGCAGTAGAAATGGCTCAATATTTAACGGGAAACAGGCTGAAAAAGATAGACCATATTCTTTGAGTGATGGAGATATTATTCGGATTGCAGATTATGTTTTGATTTTGGAAGCAGTTGCTCCCGCCTATGAGCAAGCAGAGACAGTCTTTAGAATTATAGATCCTTCACTGTTTTCTCGGCCGCGATCGCCTGAAAATATCAGCACTCCCAATATCGTTAATTCAGCCCCAGAGGTACTCAACGAAGTTCCAGCGCCAATTAGTCAAGAAGTAGAATCACCTGAAATTAATGCTCCTTCCCCAGTAATCAGCGAAATCTCAGAAGTTGTTTCTACTCAACCTGATGATGTCATCCCGGTTGTTGAGATAATCGCCCCTGAAAACATTATTGAGTCATCAGAAGCAGTCAGCGAAGTTCCACACAATGTGCGTGATGAAGCGGATTTGCGGACATTAGTTGCAGCAGATAGTGAGGAAGTAGAGGTTCCAGAAATCAATGAAGCCTCAGAAGTTTCTCTGACTGAACCTGATGACGCCATAGCTGCACCTGAAAACATCATTGAAACTCCCGAAAATGAAAGTGTTCTTCCAGAAGCTACCCACGACGAGGTTGCAGAGTTAGAGGCAGCACTGGCCGCAGAATCTACCTTCGTACAGCGGCGTGATACAAGTGCTATTCCCGAAGCTACTGACGACGAGTATGCAGAGTTAGAGGCAGCACTGGAAGCAGAAGTTACCTTCGTACAGCCGCGTGATATTTTCAACGAAGTTCCTGCACAGAGTGCCATTCCAGAAGCTACCGACGATGAATATGCGGAGTTGGAAGCAGCACTAGCAGCAGAAGTCACCTTCGTACAGCCGCGTGATATTTTCCACCAAGTATCTGAGGAGGAGAGCGCCGCTCCAGAAGCTACTCATCATGAAATAGTAGATTTGGATACGCCAGTTGTAGAAAGTGCAGAAGTTGATGAAGTTGTCAACGAAGTTCCTGAAAATACGGACATTCAGCCGCAAGAAACATTAAGCCAAGTCCCACAGGATGCCAGTGATGAAGTGGTAGATTGGGATACATCAGTTGCAGGAGAAGATAGCGCAGATGTTAACGAAGTAGAATCTAGTTCTGCTGTTGATGAAACAGTCAATGAAGTTCCTGAAACATTGACTGCGCCTGATGAGAACATTGCAGAAATTTTCAGCAGTCAAGACATTGATTTGAGTAATACAAGTCTTGAAGAAGTCAGTGTAGATGTTGATGATATTTCTGCACAAGTAAGTGAAGTCTCTGACTCAGCTGATATTCAATCTTTGGAAACAACAGAAAGTGGAGTTACTGAGAACGTCAGTCAAACTATTGAACAAGTTTCTGAAGCAGAAGTAACTCAACCTGATGAAACTCCAGAAGAAACAAATGTCAGTGAGCCTCCTCAAACAATCGTTGAAAGAAATATAGTTCTCATCGCTCATGAAAGCAAGAAATCAGAACTTGCTGAATTGGTTTCCGAACATCAGGAATTTTTCGCGCAGAGTTTTACAATTACCTGGCCATCTGTTAGTGAAGTTTTACATCAGCAGGCAGGGATAACAATTAGTCAACAAACTCCCGCACCAACTTCTGGAGGGTATCAAACAATTGCTTCATTGGTTGGAGCCGGAGAAATTGTAGCAGTTATTTTCCTGCGAGATTTGCTGCAACCTCAGCCAGGTCAAGCAAATGAAGAAGCACTGTTAAGATTATGCACTATTAATCAAGTCTTATTGGCTACTAACTTGTCAACAGCAGAGGCGATTGTGCATTATCTGAAACACAGATAGCAATTCTAAATGAGTCACGAACAAAAATATCCCTGACTTCTTAAAGGAGTCGGGGATTTGAGCATTTTGGTGTTTGTAAGTAAAATATGATTACTATATTTTTTGAAAAGTTGCAAATTGCGTAGAATAATTTCAATATTAAAAATTAATCTCAAAATATACCTATATTTTAAAGTAAAATCTATTTAAAAAAATGGTTGTAACTTTTAAAAGTTTATTTAGACAGCCAGTTATTCTTTCAAGTGCGATCGCAACACTTCTGTTAGTAGGAATTCAAAAACTGGGGGTTTTCGAGCCTTTAGAAATGAAGGTCTACGACCAAATGATGCAATTACGCGCCGACCCAGGCCCAGACTCTCGTTTGTTGATTGTTGCTTTAAGTGAAAAAGATATCCAAAAATGGAATTGGCCCCTGTCTAGCGAACTTCTAGACAGGCTATTAGGCAAACTTGAAGAATATCAACCGCGAGTCATTGGTTTAGATATTTTTCGTGACTTACCAGTACCGCCTGGTCATGACAAGCTACTGCAACGCCTCCAACAGAGCGATATCATCATTCCTATCTGCAAACATTCTGGTTCTAACAATCCAGGAGTAGCACCCCCAAAGGGCGTTGAAGCAGAGCGAGTAGGATTCAATGATGTCGTAGAAGATACTGATGCCACAATTCGCCGCAACCTCTTATTAGTAAGTGCAGAGGAGTCCGATTCTTGTCAAAGTACCTATTCCTTTAGCTTACAACTAGCACTCAAATATTTAGAAGTTGGAGGTATCCAACTAGAATTTACCCCCAAAAAGGAACTACGACTACGCAATACTATATTTAAATCCCTGCAAAGTAACGCTGGCGGCTATGAAAAAGCAGATACCAATGGCTACCAAATCCTGCTTAATTACCGTTCTGGTCATCAGATTGCCCAGCAGGTAACTATTACAGAAGTACTTGCAAATCAAGTTAAACCAGATTTAGTTAAAGACCGCATCGTTTTGATTGGTTCAACAGCCAATAGTTTAAATGATATTTTTAATACGCCCTTTGCTAGTGGTAAGTCAGATAATTCTGGCAAAATGGCCGGAATTGAAATTCATGCTCACAGCGTTAGTCAAATTCTCAGTGCTGTTCTGAACAAGCAGCCTCTATTTTGGTTTTTGCCTGAGTGGGGTGAAGTCCTTTGGATATGGGGATGGACTGTAGTTGGTGGGTTGCTGGTATGGCGGATTCAACATCCGCTAGGCTTAGGATTGGCAGCAGCAACAGCCCTGGCAGTATTATTTGGAGCCAATTTTTTCATTTTTACCCAAGCTGGATGGTTCCCAGTCATACCTCCGGCGTTGGGGTTAGTATTTACCGCCGCCAGTGTCCTTGCCTATAGTGCTTATCAAACCCAGCAAGAGCAAAAAGAAATTACCCAACGAGTTCAAGAACACCAACAATTAATTCTAGAATTACAAAATCTTTTACGGCAGCGTGGCAACGCCTCAAATGAAGCGCCAACGGTAATTGTTGATTCCATCGGGCAAGAAATTGCACTAGGAACGGTACTAAATAACCGCTACAAAATTACTCAACCCTTGGGTTCTGGAGGATTTAGCAATACTTATTTGGCTGACGATATCCAGCGTCCTGGTAATCCGCAGTGTGTGGTTAAACAGTTGCGACCTCCTCGCCAAGATGCAGAATATTTAAATATTGTCAGACGCCTATTCGACGCGGAAGCAGAAATTTTAGAAACTTTGGGTAAGCATCCACAAATTCCCCAACTGCTAGCTTTTTTTGAAGAAAATCGGCAATTTTCTTTAGTGCAAGAATTTGTTCGAGGGCACGCTATGGATAAAGAGCTAAGTGCTGGGAAGCGACTAAAACAAGCTGAAGTTGTGGAGATACTCAAAGAAGTTTTAAACGTGCTGGTTTTTGTTCACAGCTATGGCGTAATCCATCGAGATATCAAACCTAGTAACTTAATTAGGCGAGAATCAGATGGGCACATTGTTTTAATTGACTTTGGCGCTGTTAAGCAGATTCAACCTCAACAGCAAGAAGCTCAGACAATTTCAATTGGCACTCCTAGTTATGCACCTTCGGAACAAATGAGCGGGTTGCCAAAACTCAACAGCGATATTTATGCGTTGGGAATTATGGGAATACAAGGTTTAACTGGGGTAGAACCTAGAGAGTTTCGTAGAGACACAAATACTGGTGAAATAATTATCCAAAGCCAAGCTGATGCTAATCAACAGATTTGGCAACATTGGCGCGAATTGACTGACGCTACAGACGAGTTAGTGATGATTTTAAATAAAATGGTACATTTTGACTTCACTCAACGATATCAGTCAGCCGCAGAGGTGCTTAAAAATCTCGAAAGTCTTTAGTACTTTTTTATCAACGCTAAATTGCTTAGAAAAAAGCTCGGTCACTCGCATGACCAAGCTCTTAACTAATTCAATCAATTATTGCAGGTAAAGTAGTGCGTAGGCGTAGCCCGTCGTAGACATCGCAAGCAAATCATTAGTTAGCAGATTGTTCCAAATTCACCTTGACAACTTTATTCTTTTCTTGGTCAGTTTTAGGCAGTGTTAGATTCAAGATGCCATCTTTATAATCTGCTGTAACGTCAGTATTTTTAATCCGAGCCGATAGAGGAATTACGCGTTGAAATTTACCGTAATGAAACTCACTTCTGGTAACACCTTTTTCCTCTGTTTTTGTTTCGGACTTCCGCTCACCGCTAACGTAAACAGTATTTTCTGTGACTTGTACATCCAGGTCTTTAGCTTCTATTCCTGGCAGTTCTAGCTTTAGATGAATCGCATCTTCAGTTTCTTGAATTTCAGCAGCCGGAACTTTGCTTAAACCTTTGTCAAACAATGCAGATGGTAGTCTGGTGTCTTCAAATAAACTATTGATTTGGTGTTGTAGAGTGTCAATTTCTCTCCAAGGATTCCAACGAACTAGTGTCATAACTTTTCCTCGCATTAGTTAGCTTTGTTTAATAAGTTTTGCACTTAACTCTGTGCTTACATATTCATATTATGTAGAGTTAAAGCTGCTGTAAATTCGGTTTTTGACACCAATTAATTGATGATTACCGTACGAAATTAGATAGAAAATTATTACGGTTTACTCTAATTTGTCTGTTCGGTAAACCCGAATAGACAAATTAGATTCAATCATACTAAATCAATAAATCTGCTGTTGAAGGGATAGCGCAGAAATACGATGCTTCAGTTGGGCTATATCTACAACCGAGTAACAACACTGCATAAATTTTTAGATAACCTCATACCAATTTAATGTGAAGTTGCATATATCTCGAACCCCCTAAATCCCCCGATAAATTGGGGGACTTTGATAGATTTTTTTCCGGTTCCCCCCTTAATAAGAGGAGCCAGCGCGGTCTTCTCCCAAGGGGAGACGGGAGACGCCAGTCGCTCATGGAGGAAACCCCCATGAGCGACTGGCGTGGGCTAGGGGGGATCTAATTCTATGCAGCTTCATAAAAAATTGGTATCAGTTAAATATATATCTGTTCAAGTTTGTCCTGAACTTTACTCCCGATTTATTAACTAACACAGCATCAATGATGAAACTCTTTCCTTGGCTTAATTTTGCACACATTGTTGATTCTAGTGTCCTACCTAGAATCGCTAGGACTCAAATAGCTACTTATCGCAAGAGTGGCACATCAATCAACACTGCTATCAAACCTAATACTTTACGCAACGATTCCACAGATATCAATTGCCTCAAAAGCTTTGATACTGCTGTTCTTGCTTATCAGATGATGGGTCTTAGCAACTTTGAATAAACCGTAGAATGCGCTCAATTAAATCACCCGAATGGGTGAGGAGCAAATCAACCGTTCAGGTGAACTGGGTGCAGGAAGTTAAGACAGATAAAAAATAAGACTCTATTACTCAAGAACACTAATTGCACTTTACTATGACTAAGGATAATCCTATGAAACTCTCTATCTTAATTGATTCTGTACTCATTGTTACTTCTATTGCTTTATTGCCTGGAATCGGTGGCACTCAAATAGCTACTAGCAATAGTGGCGAACCTATAGCTATCAATTCTAACAATTCGTCTAACGTCAGCTACCTCAAACCCTTTGATGCTGTATTTCTAGCTTATCAAAGTAATCTGAAAGCACAGGGTAGTGCTTTGGTATCTCAATACCAAACAGGAAACCTGACTGCGCTAGGTGTGGTTAAGGCTGCTGTCAACGCTAAAAAGTTACCAGCACAAGAAGCTTTGAATGATAAAGGTTATCTAAACGCTGTCGAGTCGCAACTGACATCAGACAACAGCACTAATGATTTATCTTACTAAGTACAGACTTGCAGAGGTTCGTAATGGATTTATAAAATGCTGTACTATCATCTGGTTGCTTTGACAAGAAAATGCCTAACCGAGCAGGAAAAGCTGCTATCTCCCCCTAATTACCATCTCATTCGCAAAAATTACTTTCACCCCTCCAACACCTTGGAGGGGTTTTTAGTTGGTGCTACAGTTGCTACTTGCTCTAGCGTCATCCCATGCACAGTAGCACTGGAATGTTTTCTACTCCCACAACGGCGTGACTCATCACACTTTTAGAAAAAAGGGACAGGTCATAAATTATTTACTGTTCTATCAAATTAACGTTGTTAAGTTACTCAGCAGGTGTAGTTTTCACCTCCAGGCTGTGTTAGATATTGTGACGCGAAACAGGAGTATAGATACGTTGCTAAAGCTTTCTCCCGAATCTCCTCTATTTATTGTGTTAATCATTATTAGTTTTCTAGTAGTAACTTTATCAACTTGGTTATCATCTAAACCATTTATTTTAAAACCATTTGGGGTTAATGATATTGTCCAGTTACTTACATTACAATTATTTATTTCTTTGTTGTTAGAGCGTTCTTTAGAAGTTTTTATAACTACTTGGCGTGGCCCATTCGTCGAACAATTAGATATTAGTATTCAGCAAAAAAAGGCTCTACTGGCTGAGAAGATAAGACTTATGGAAGTACAACAGAGCCAATTCTTAGAATCTAATCAAATCAGTGGACTTCCACCAGAAGGAATGAGTTTAGAACAGCAAATCATCCAAAACTTTACACAAAACCAACAAGAACCATTAAAAATATTTAAGCCACAAATGGATGATATAAATGAAAAAGAGCGCCAAAAAACAGCCTATAAATCTGATACACGAACAATTGCTCTATGGACATCCCTTTTATTCGGTCTTTTAATGAGTGCAATAGGTATTCGCTCAATTGAGCCACTTGTAGTTATTGATTTAGATAATCCCATACAAGTAGTTATTTTCCGTTGTTTAGATGCATTGCTGACAGGAGGTTTAATTGCAGGAGGTAGCGAGGGAATTCATAAGCTCATAAAAGTTTTTATCGATTTTATGGAAGCTACATCTAAACAAATCAAAAATCAAGGATCATCTTGATGAAATTCTGGATGCAGAATCGGATTATAAATATTATGAAAATTACAGCAATGTCTATTCTAGATATAGAGTAATATCTTCCCATAAATAATCTTTAATCTCTACAAAATTTTTGTTTAAATTGCTTAATAAATTTGCCTCAGCTAAAACCTGAACACCTTCAGTTTCCAACTTAATTTTTTGTTGACTCACATAAGTTATCAAATAACCTTTAGAGTCTAATATTCTATGTAGAGGATAATCATCAGTCGAAGTTTTTTTTAGGTATATAGGAATAGCTCTGAGATAGCTATTATCTACTCCTATACCTTTGATTATCTGTTTATATGTAACTACTTTTCCACTTGGGATTTTGATAATAAAATTCAGGAATCGTTGATATGGATTTTCAGATAATGCTGGAAATTTATTAGCTTCAACTTGAAAGTTACTACCAACCTTGATTTGACCTGATTTAATAACTACGCCTAAAATTCCTCTTTTACCTTGGATGCTTTTTAACGATTCTACTAAGTGAGCTATTCGCTTACATGGTTCGCAGTAAAAAGTTAATCTAATTGCCGCACCACTTTCAAAGTGTAGCAAAGAGCCAGGGAGAAATTTATCAATTTCTATACCTTTAACCACGATATTTTCTCGCAATTCTCCTGGTTGAATTGATAAGTTGGCAATATCTTCGTACCTAACAATTAAAACTTGTCTGGGACTTATCGGCTCGGCATTAATATCTCCTTCTATACCATGATTTACCTTTAAATTTAATGTATTAAGCTCTATCATTGCAGAGCCTACTTTTACTTTGCTGAAAAGATGCATGATTGAGAGAGCCATATTCATTCAGCGGCGCAATCAATTTTCATTTGAGGATGTGAATTCAGGTAAATTCTCAGATTTACTAAGAATAAATAAACTTCCATCTCCTCCACGTCCAATTCTTAATGTTTCATCTAAGTAAGTAATGTCCAATGTAGCAGTTCTGCTAGTAGGATTATTCGCGGAGACAACCTTAAATGGGTTGAGTTTCGGAGTATTAATGCCAACAATCTTCTCAATCGATAGGTAGCGTTTGTCAAAATAGACGTTGATACGTTTGTTCTGTAGAGGCTCTAAATCTTCTTTGGCAGGCTCAAAGCTAGCTGTAACTTTGACATATCCCGATACTAGCCCCAGAGGATGTTTAACTTTAGCTAGATTGAAAAACAATTTATTTACAACATCAATCACTTGATAAACTTTATCCAGCTTTAATCCCAATGGAAGAGAAGCTAAAGAACGTATTTCTCTGGCTGTGGAGTATTGCAGTAGCCAAGCTCCTTCTAGCAAAGAAGTAGCATAGAGAAGAGGATTGAGATTGGGATTGACGCTCTCCAGTTCCGTTGTCAATTGTTCAATTTCTGCGACTAAGGTTTTGTCTAGCTGCAAATCGGTAATGGGAGAGCCATCGCTCTTGCTTTGAATATTCTTAAGCTTTGCTTGTAATTTTTCCTTAATTAAAAGTTGATTGTTCAACGGTAAAAATTTTCCTTTATATATCCTATTTCTTTAGTTCAACTTCTATGCGGGAAGTGCATAAAAGTTGAATTATCTAGATGAGATTAATCAATGAGTTGTGGGGTGGGAATTTGCGTATCGATATCGGCTTGAGAAAAAGTAGGGAGCAACCAAGTACTCTCACCCGCCTTGAATACTTTGGCAGGTTCAACATTCAATTCAATTGCACCAGTGGCTAGATTGGTTCTAGCAAGAGACTGTGTACCATCGACAAATTTAACGGCGATGGGTTCAGTCAGTTCTTGTGGTTGAGCGTTTGGGCCTAAAACCACTTGAGAACCTGCGGGTAAGTAAATACCATCGCAATCCCAATCATCATCGGTGATTGTTCCTGCGCCCAGAAAGTAGAGTTGGGTTGGAGATTTTTTTGGTTTATTGGCATAGACAGCCAAAGTTTTTCCAGTTTCATTGCGGCACTGCGCCCGCTTTCTAGCTGTTTCTATGACATTTTTCTGAGACTGCAATTGTGCCAATCGCTGCTGAAACTGCTCAGGTGTATAGCCCGCTTGCTCAGGTGTATTCTTTACAGTTAGAAGTTGATTGAGCGCCTGAGTTACCTCAGCATAGTCAGCCCCCTTAGTGAAATCCTTACCTGCCCAAGAGGGTTGAGCGATTAGCAGGTTCACCATCAATACGAGAGCGACAAGAACAATTTTGAGAAATTGCATATATTTCTCCTTTTTTTTGAAATATTAGTATTCAGTACCACTGAAACTTTACCAGATTTCAAATCCTTGAAAATTTTGATTGCGATCGCACCACATACCCATAAGATTAACTAATATTCTTACAAGCTCTCCTCAATATCCACTAAAAGGTGTTAGCAGTTAACTAGTAACTGATGGCTGATGTCAAACTCTTAACTGGGTGACGGCGATATTACCGGAAAAACATACATCTACATCGCTGCCAGGAGTGCGATCGCGTTTGCCATATTCCCCTACATAATAAAAATTATCGCCTTCAATTCGATAGTTCACGGGCAAAGGTTTGGTACAGGCTTGGCAAAATACCACTTCAGGATCTGGTTCTCCTGGTTGCAGATGTGGCAGATTCACATTCCAGAAGCTTCCTGGTTCTAAGGGACGCTTGAGTAAATCCGCTAAAACTTCAGTTGTGAATTTGGCAGCCAGATCCCAATCAAAATCCTGTTTGGCTTTGCGATACTGAGAAATGGCAACTCCGGGAATACCGTGCATCGCGGCTTCCCGCACGGCGGCAACTGTGCCAGAAATATAGGCATCGACTCCCAAATTTCCCCCAGCGTTAATACCTGAAAGGACAAACTTGACATCTGCAAGAATTTGTGTTATCGCGATTCTCACACAATCAGCAGGAGTACCTGCGATCGCATATTCAGTCTCAGAACGTCGCTGGAGGTTGATGCCACGAGTGGTAGTAACTTGATGTCCACAGCCAGACTGGTGATCGGCAGGAGCAGCAATAATAGTATTTTTACCGTTTACAGCTTTCAGCAGCGCTCGGATACCAGGGGCATCAATACCGTCGTCGTTAGTTAAAATTATGGTCATGTATATATTATTGATATAGATTTAGCTAAAATATCAGAAAAATGCAGATATCACCCATCAAAGGGTACAGCAGGAAAAGCTACTTGCAGATATGAAAAAATATGCTTGATTCTGCCAAAAATACTGATCCTACGATATGATTTCTAGATGGTTTGCAAATTCCGCCCTAAACATTTGGGTTAATTCTCAAAATGGGCGGTATTTCTTGTGACTACCAAGGATGTTAGTGTCAAGTTAACGCTTGTAGCCGATCCTCAGAACAAGTTTGTGGAATCAAAAAATACCGTAAAATATATATCTGCTGGAAATACCAGAAATTTCATCCTGTAGAAAATCGGGAACGAGGTGATTTTTGCAGTGGTTATGTAGTATTTTTGGTGCAAGTCTGTCTTAGGGATCACACGATGAAACAGCTCCTCAAACGAGTATTTAGCAGTCAAAAACACCTCATTCGGCTAATTCTACCTTTGGTGACGGTTATTTTAGCAGCCTCGCTGTGTACTGCACCGGCTTTAGCCACAGGTGTGTATCAAATACCCAACCTCACAACCGGGAATAACACCTGGGTTCTGGATCAAGGTGAAGTGATCAGCCGTCTGAATGAAGGCAAGATTAGCAGTGCTTTCGAGAATTTGGCAAAGCAAACTGATAAGGAAGTCAGAATTGTGACTGTTCGCCGCCTTGATTACGGTGAAACACCGGAAAGCTTCACCAAAGAACTATTTAAAAAATGGTTTCCTACAAAAGAAGCCCAAGCTAATCAAATTTTATTGGTTCTTGATACGGTTACCAATGGAACTGCCATTATTACTGGGGATCAAGTCAAGCCAGTCCTTACTGACTCTATTGCCGAAAGTGTAGCTACTGAAACAGTAAGTGTGCCGTTACGTAATGGTGACAAATACAATCAGGCATTTCTAGATGCAAGCGATCGCCTTGTTGCCGTCCTTTCCGGCAAAACCGATCCAGGGCCACCTAAAATAACTGACAATGTACCGGTTGGAGGCACATTCAAAAAAGCAGAAGAAACCAACCAAGGTAACGCTAC
Source organism: Nostoc sp. JL34 (assembly GCF_017114945.1). GTDB lineage: Bacteria > Cyanobacteriota > Cyanobacteriia > Cyanobacteriales > Nostocaceae > Nostoc. The sequence continues at coordinate 5,330 of NZ_JABXKQ010000016.1, read as the reverse complement.
TGCTTGGGTAGTAGGATTGTTAATTGCTGCCACCGTTATCCCAATGGCGACTTACTATATCTATCAGATAAATCAGCCTTCATCTAATGGGTAATGGGAGAGTTAGGAGTGAGGAGTTATGAATTTCTAACTCTTAACTCTTAACTTATAACTCCTAATTTTTAACTTTAATCCTGAACATACTCTTGGCCTGTAACTAAAGCCACCTCAGCCCGGACAAATTCTCTACCCAAATAAGCTGCATGATCTAATTGAGTTACAGGAGGGGGCTGAGTTTCTTCAAAAATTTTCACGCAAAGTTCTTTCGCCGTCCTCGCGCTAAAAACTGTCGGATGAGTGCGTTCTACCTTTTTTCGCGCCGGAATTACCTTTCCCGTTTCGGGATCGACAGCTAAACCGCGATCGTCAATTACATTTGTAAAATGCTTGGCATAAATTAACCCTGCATCTCGATCCAAGTAAATAATGAAATATCCACCAGGATCGAGGTCAATATGACGCTGGGAAAGTTTATCATCAATTGCGGCTAAATCTTCAACTATTAAATCCATAAGCATTAAAAAAAGAAAATTTCTTTCTTAAGGGTTTTTACACTCTATATCAAGTGTAATTCGTCCTTCACCCTCTGCCTTGGTAAACTTTTAAGAATCTCGGTTACTAAATGGTAACTCTGCATTAATTGCCTCAATCTCCTGCTGTTCGAGTTGATTCACTTCCTTAATATAGGGACGGATAATTTGTCCTAAACGATTATTGTAAAAGCGGTGCAAACTATGATTGGGCATAGCGGGGAAACCACGCCGTTTTTTGTGTCGCCCGCCCGCGCCAGGATCAAAAATTTGGATGCCCTTAGCGATCGCCCACTCAATTGGTGCATAATAGCAAGCATCAAAATGTAAGCAATCTATTTCTTGAAAACTTCCCCAATAGCGTCCATAAAGTTTGTCATCTTTAAACAAACAAAAAGACATTCCTAAAGGATGAGAGTTATCTTGTTCGCTATATGCAGCAACAAACAAGACTCGATGGCGATAATCGGTGTGTAGCTGCTCAAAAAACCTCCGTGTGAGATACTTGCTACCCCACCAGCCAAACTTATCACAGGTGTCAGCATAAAATTGGTGCATCAAGGGAAATAAAGACTGAGGAATTTCATCACCAGTCAGGGGTTGCAATCGCAAACCTGCTTTTTCCACAGCTTTACGTTCCCGCTTGATATTGCGGCGCTGATTGGCGTTGAAAACTTTCAAGTAGTCATCAAAAGTTTTAAAGCCAGCATTTTCCCAGACATAGCTATGGTGCAGCCAAGTTGTAAAGCCATGCCGTTCCAGCATCGGCCGCCATTGGGGATCGACGTAGAGAAAATGACACCCAGAAATTCGATTTTTGGAGCAAAAAGTATCAATTTCATGCACCATCAGCGCGGTGATTTCATCCTCATCTTCTCCTGGGGCAATTAAGAACCGATAACCTTCAGCTGGGGTGAATGGTGTCATTCCCAGCAATTTTGGGTAATATTGGACTCCGATGCGATCGGCTAACTCTGCCCATTGGTGATCGAAAATAAATTCACCAGAACTATGTCCTTTGAGATAAAGTGGCGCGGCAGCAATCAGCGTTCTATCTCGCCACAATGTCAAGTGATTTGGCAGCCAACCAGTTTTAGCCGTAGCACTCTGGGAGGTTTCGATATTGTTCAGCCACTCCCATTCTAAAAACGGCGTTTTGAGTGGCATTGCCAAAGCATTCCAGGCATTTTGAGGTACTTCAGCGATTTTGTTCGTCCAAACGACAGAATAGCGAGGCTTAAGTTGTTCCACCATTAGGGGGACTGGGGATTGGGGACTAGGGACTAGGGACTGGGGTATGAGGGAGACAAGGAGAATAATCCATGCCCAATGCCAAATCCCCAATAACTTAACTTAGCGTAATCTAATCTGCGGCTCGTTGCAGGCGATAGTGCAAAAACACTTCTTGCTCAACTGTATGAACTTCTAGAAGTTGTAACTTGGGAGCTAAATCTGGTAAAAATCCTTTCCCTTCTACAGGTGTAGGTGCGGTATTACCACCTAAAATCAGCGGACAGACAGTCAGCCATAATTCATCAATTAAATCTAATTCCAGCAAGGAAGCGACTAATTCACCTCCACCTAAGACCACCAAGCGTGTTATATGTAGAGTGGCTAGATGCTTCAAAGCTGCGGGAATATCAATCTCTCGCGTTGGTGTTTCAAAAACTAGAATCTGCTCAAATTCTGGAGGGCACTCTTGTGCTTTGGTTCCCAGAGTCGAAGCAAGCGTCTCTAAGCGTGCTTTCCATGAAAGTGCCCCCGCTGTTGTCGTGAGTAACCAACGTCTAACTGGTTGCTTAAAAAAGTGAATTTCCGGATTGAGGTTTGCAGAGTGTGTAGTCACTATATGAACTGGCTGCGGAAGTTTCCCTTCTTGCGCCCGGAGTTGCACTAAAGTTGGATCTGATACTGTAAGTGTTGTTCCGTAGGCGCCCAGAGTAGCAGCACCGAATAAAACGGCATCAGAGGCAGCGATTTGTTTTTCTAAGTGTGCTTTATCAACCCTTGAGCCAAACCGAGCAGGCGATCGCCTAAAATCTGCTATTTTGCCATCTGCACTCATTGCTAAAACAACTGTAGTATGAGGACGATGTTGCAACATTAAATTGATTTGATAGTTTTAATATTTTATTTGCTCGCATGTAGATTATCAAAAAAAGAACTATGCCTGCAAGTTACTGTTTTTCAATTTCTCCACTGTATTTATATGCAACAAAAACAGCTTTTACATCTAGCATATACAAGTTTTGGTATACCACGTTTCTTTTTGAATTATAGCAATTTGTTATTTTTAAACATTGAAAATAAAATTCTGATAATTTAATAAAATGTCTCATCTAGCTGGTCTAATTATATATCTTTGCTGTTGTGGTTTGCAGATGCAAAGTGAGACACTCGATGACTAATTCCCGCCAATCTTCCTTTCGTCGAATTTTAGTAACGAGAATATTGCTGCTATTCGTTCCAGTTTTACTGATAGGCGAGATTGTTGCCTTGAATAAGGCACGTTCTAGTATATTGGGAACTGCACGTCAAAATTTAACAGAGAGCGCCGTCAGTAAGGGGGAAAGAATTGGAGATGCGATCGCAATCTTAAAAGCTAATTTGCTGAGTGTAAGTAAAACAACGGTGATTCCGTCGAATTCAGCTATACAAGAGCACGAAATTCTCACGCAGTTAAGGCAACAACTTCCAGCCAGTATTGAGTGCATCCAATTAACGAATCTGCAAAACCAGAAGATAGTTGCTAGTAGCTGTGGGGATCAAGCTATTGGAGAATTGATATTACCTTTGCCTAATGATGGAATTGATGTCAAAGCAATCTTTCCGCCAAAGGCAGGAATTACTGGTAAAAGAAACACACAAAATCAACTGCAAGTAGTGTTATCTGCACCAGTTTCCAATAGCCCAAGAAATTTAGTTTACAGCTTAAGTATTCAGTCTGCATTGTACCAAAAAACCAGAAATCCACCGGGATCGCTCACCGGCGCTATGGTAGTGATTGCTGAAGATGGCACAATTTTGGCACATCCATTCACAGACTGGGTGGGAACTAATATCAATCAGCACCCAAATGCTTCCCAACTCAAAAGCATAATTAAAAATGCGGTTGCGGGACGAAACGATTCGATAAATTTGTCTTTTACAGATGGCAAAGAATTAGTAGCTGGCTATACAGCTATTGCAAATCCACTCACTCAACAGCAGCAGCAAAAGTGGATAGTCTTAGCTGTTAGTAGTGTTGAAAATGCGCTTTTTGGTTTAGAGGAAATCAAACTAATTCTCATTGTTTTGACAGTTGGTTTGATTGGTGCAAGTTTGTTAGCATCCCTATATCTAGCTCCTTACTTAGCCCGTCCTGTAGAAGAATTGCGAGACTATGCTCTCAATATTCACTCTCACCACGCCGCACAACCGGTTCCGCACAATTTTCAAATCCGGGAATTTAATCAACTGGCCCAAGCATTAGACCAAATGGTAGAACGGCTCAAAGCTGGGGCAGAAGAACTGGAAATAGCTTGGAAAGAAGCAAAAACCGCTAACCAGATTAAAAGCCAGTTTTTGGCTACGACTTCCCATGAATTGAGAAACCCATTAAATATTATTATTAACTGTATTCGCCTGGTTGAAGATGGCTTATGTGATGACCGAGAAGAAGAAATGGAGTTTCTCAAACGTGCCGATGAAACAACGATTCACTTGCTAGGTATTATTAATGATTTACTCGATATTTCTAAAATCGAAGCAGGTAAGCTTTCAGTCGTCACCATACCCCTTGACCTCCGACAAATATTGTTAGAGGTGATTAATTTACAATCAGTTAATGTTCAACAAAAAGGCTTGCAATTGAAATGTGAGTTAGATCCCCAAGCGATACCAATCAAGGCAGATGGGCCAAAACTGAAGCAAGTGCTGATTAATGTTATCGGCAATGCTACTAAGTTCACCGACACAGGAAGCATCACCATTTCTACAGAAATTCAATATAGTAATGGTCAATCTCAGGTGGTAGTCGCTGTCAAAGATACAGGTATAGGGATCGATCCAACTCAACAGCATAAATTATTTCGTCCTTTTGTAATGGTGAATGGCACAACCACGCGCCAGTTTGAAGGTACTGGACTGGGACTGGCTATTTCACGAAACTTAATCGAACTTATGGGAGGCAGCATTACTCTTGAGAGTGTGGGACTTCATCAAGGTACTACACTGAAAATTACCTTACCTTTGATTGATATCTCGCTGTTACCTGTTCCAAAGAAAGAAGGAAATGTAGGGGATCTTGGATTCTCCTCTGGGAATGAGGGGGCAAAAGCAAGCCGCTACCCTAGCCTACAGAAGTCTGAAGAAAGTAACTCTTTGGGGATCAACAAGTCTGTGAAAACAGAAGTAGACAATGAGAACTTCCCGAAGTCCCTACTGCTACTTGGAAAGGAAACTTGCGAGATTCGTCTTTCGCCGCTGCAAACTATCCTGGTAAGTCTTCCAAAAGGAAAAGTTTGTGCGAATGAGACAAGTAAAAAGTAAAAAGGCAAAAGAAAGAAGCCGAATCAGGCAAAAGTAAAAAGAAAGAAAAAAGAAAACAATGTTGGTGAGTCACCTAAATTTATTTATGTGTAGAACTCTTTTTAATTTTTAATTTTGACCCTTGACTATACATTGAGAAAAACAGGTTTGCCGCCTTGCCCAAGAGATGCTGTTAAAGCAGCAAGAATTTCTACTAACTCAGTGCCTACCCAGCCAGACGAAACCTCTGAG
>NZ_JABXKQ010000162.1 GCF_017114945.1 Nostoc sp. JL34 | reverse complement strand
CAGATCAGTTATCCCTAAATTTATCAGTTTGTCAAGAAAAATTTTTAACTCCAAATTTTTCAACTAGCCACTTAAGAGAGCTTCGACAAACTCATAGCTCGAAAAGGGGCGCAGGTCTTCAATTCCTTCGCCAGCACCAATAAACCGAATGGGTAAACCTAGCTGCTGCACAACGGCAAGAGCAACACCGCCCTTGGCAGTGCCATCCAGCTTGGTTAAGACAACGCCACTCAGTTGGGCAGCTTGAGAGAAAACTTCGGCTTGCCGCAATCCATTTTGACCTAAAGTGGCATCTAGAACCAAAAGAGATTCTACTTTGGCATTGGGGGCTTTTTTGTCGATAATTCGCCGGATTTTGCCGAGTTCGTCCATTAAATTTTTCTTGTTTTGCAGTCGCCCAGCGGTATCAACCAGAAGTAATTCGGTTTGACGCGCTTGGGCGGCTGCGATCGCATCAAATACCACTGCTGCCGGATCTGTATTCTTTCCCGGATTGGCAATTACATCCACACCACTTCTACTACCCCAAACCTTCACCTGTTCCACAGCTGCGGCGCGGAAGGTGTCTGCGGCTCCAATCAAGCATTTATAACCAGATTTTTGTCCTAGGTGAGCAATTTTGCCGATGGTAGTGGTTTTACCGGCACCATTCACCCCAGTAATTAACCAAATGTTTAAGGTTTCTTTTTCTGGAGTAAAGGTAGTTTTATGGGATGTAATGCTTGGCGCATCCAGCATATCCCGGAGGATTTTTTTCAGGAAAGCGATCGCTTCTTCTGGTGCAGTAACTTCTTCTCGAAGCTTTGTCTGTAGAGCATTGATAATAAAGTCTGTCGCCTCTACACCCACATCAGCTTGCAGGAGCAATGCTTCAATTTCAGTCACAGCAGCTTGGTTTAGCGGCCCTTGACCAACGATCGCCTTCAATTGGTTGAGAATACTACGGCGAGTTTTGTCTAACCCTTGCCGGAGCTTTTTCAGCCAGGTAATTTCTTCAATAGAAACGTCTTCTGCACTTCTACCTTGAGCCGCTAACACTTTCGCCGACCAGACAAACCCATCATCAAATACCAATCCGGGAATTTCTTCTCCTGTCTGTGAGGTTGTAGCTACTGGCTGTACTACCTCCGGTTCTGGAACTTCAATGGCAGTGGCTATTAGTTGTTCTAGCTTGGCTTGCCGTTCTGCCGCCGCCCGTTCTAAGAAGGATAAGGTGGCTGGTGCTGTTGGCTGTGTTGCCTCTGGCGTAGCTAGTGGTTCGGTGGGTGTTGGTTCAACTTCACTTGTCGTTAGTTCTGGGTTGGAGACATCTGGCTGTTCAGCAATTGCTGCCAGTGAGGAATCTTCTGTAATTTCTTCCTCAGTAGCAGTTTGGATAACTTCTGGCTGTGCAGTTTCTACAGTTGTACTAACAGGTTCCTCAGTTGCTTCTGGTTCAATGATTTCCGCAATTGCTGTTGCTGCGGTTTCAGCCTGTGTTGATGGTGCTAAGGTATCTGCTGAATCAGGCGGGGTTTCTACTACCTCGGCTTGCTGTTTTTGCTGAATATTTTTGTAGGCAGCTTTAGCAAAAGCCAACAAGTCTGCCGTTGTGTCTGGTGCAGTTTCAGCAGTTGGTGTTGAGGTTTCGGCTGGCTCTGGTTGGGGTTCTTGTGCAGGAATTTCTTCCTGTTTCTGATCAGAGGAAGTGTTAGAGGAATCGTTATGTTGACGACGGAACCAATTAAAAACCATTGCAGCAGTATTAGTTATATGAGTTATAAGTTATAAGTTATGAGTTTAATTTAACTTTGCACTTTTTCTTGGGGTGAAAACTTCCGGGTTATCCTCACCTTTGGGCGCTAGTTTAAGTAAAATCGGTACAACAGAAGGTTCCTTGCGTTCGCGCATAGTCTCCCTTTGGGAGAAATTCCCCTTGGAATAAGCCGCAGAAGCGGCTACAAACTTTTCTCCACGGCTGTATAGAAATGATGAATTCCGCAGCGGTACTATGCAGTTTTTTTCTGCTCAGTGACTCGGCGCAAAACACCGTTAATAAACCGATGACCATCCTCTCCACTGTAGCGTTTGGCTAGCTCCACAGCTTCGTTGATGGCGATACTGTCTGGAACTCCTAAGAACTTCATTTCTGCTACAGCAATTTGTAAGATATCGCGGTCAATTTGGGCAAGGCGAGTTACTTGCCAATCTACTAAGGCACTAGAAATGAGTTCATCTATAATGTGTCGATTTTCGTTGACGGTAATCACAAGCTCTTTAGCGTAATTCCGAACTCCCTTGTCCTGATTAGCTAACTGAATCAATACTGGGAAATCAACTGCCGTACCTAACTGATTGATTGCTGTCTGGGTGCAGGCGATCGCTTCTTGAAGCATTGTTCTAGCAGTATTGAGGTCGGAGGCCCGAGTTTGGCTACTTAAGAGGCGATCGTTACTGCGTTGCAGTTCACCTGCGGCATTATCGAGGGTATCTTGCACTTCTGAGGTCAGAGTCCGTACTGCTCCTAGCACCAACTTGGATACGAGTTGATCGTCTTCCAATTTATCTAACTTCTTTGGGTTAACTGGCAATTGGCTAAGGCTTAAAAGCGCCAATTCACGAGCAATTTGCTGGGGTTTACGAGGTTGCATAAAACTGAGGGGTGATTGTGCGAGAACTGATTAACTCGGCTGGACAAACTTATAAGTCTATCAATTTTGGCACAGTCAAACAACAACTTTACGGATTTGCTTGTGACTTTGCCAGATTGATTTTAACCAAAGAGGCAGGAGAAATATGGCACTCTGCCTTCTTCACGTTTCTTCAACAGAAATAACCTGCTGCTTGATTTCGTCCTGTTTCACTTCCAATATGGACTCTTTGGGGAAAACCAAGGACGTATTGGGAGCAACAATGCCACCTGATACAACTATTTTAAATGCGTCTTCAATGGACATGGAGAGGTTGACCACTTCGTCTTCAGGAACGACTGCGTACCATCCAGTAGTCGGATTCGGGGTGGTAGGGATAAAAACACTTAGCACGGGGCGAGATATTTGGGCTTGGATGTCACTGCTGATTGCACCAGTAACAAAAGCGATCGCCCAAATTCCTCGGCGGGGATACTCTACCAAAATTACCCGACGAAACTTGCCATTAGAATCTTTTAGTATTGTTTCTAAAAGCTGTTTGAGAGTTTTGTATACCTGTCCGGCTAAAGGAATTGCCTGTAATAATCGCTCACCAAAATCTAACAACCAACGCCCAGCAATATTCCTTGCCATCAAACCCATCAATAGAATACTGAGTAAAGGTACAGCCAACCCTACCAATAAATTAAGTAAATTTACTACAACCGGGTTTAGCCCATCAAAGGGATTCAGTTGTTTGGGAATTTGGGTGAGGAAGTTGATTACCCAAGTCGCGATGGTAATTGTCAGCCAGATAGTGGTTGCTAGGGGAATTATTACCAACAAACCAGCAATCAGGTCGTTTTTTAAGTCCTGTTTGAGGCGATCGATTACCAAGCCCTGATTCTCCTGTTTTAAGCTAGAGGAATTCTTGTTATTGGTATCCATACCAGCAGATTCGTCAAATTCCGAAGGCTTTAACTTTGGCAATTTCTGCCGCAAGCAACTGTCTAAAACGCTAGCAAGTTGCCTGCTGCTGTAAATCAGCTATTTTCCTATAAGCATACACATAGACATTAACCAATCCGATGGCGACTGGTTATTCTCAGAGGATGTTACTTTTCTTTGTAAGACTTGTAAATGATTGTTGCAAGTTCTTAGGTATTACTAATCTACCGCGCTCAATCAAAAGCTGCTCATGATTATGAAAGTACCACTGAGTAAACTAAGAAATTATTTTATCTGTTCAGTTACTCACATTTGAGCAGGAGCGGCTTTTATGAAAATGTTCTGTTAAAAATATTAATTTATTAAGGATTTCCAAGAAATAAATTATTCATTTAGTAGGTGAGTATCCTGCCCACCCTAAATATAGGACAGATGGGGACACCCATCCCACTAGAAAATTTAGGATGTTTTTTGATTTGGAAGTCCCTTATTAGGTAGCCTTGAATCATCAAAAATAAGAACCCCGACTTTTCAAAGAAGTCAGGGTTCTGTGTAGCACATCTGTGTACCCCTATGATTTTGCGATCGCTGATTTACTGGAAATCCTTCTAATCTCCAGTCTCCTTCACGCTGCATCAACCGGTGTAGTTTCAGAATCCGCGCACTGCACCTGTTGTATATTCTCTTGTGCCAGAGTTGCTGTTGCGTCTAAATTAGGTTGTGGTAAATACTTCATTTCCCAGACTTTCAGCAAAATCAGATATTCGTAGAATGCCTGCAATGTACACCAAGCGGTTCCGGCACGTCCATCTAAACAGCCTCCTAAGATAAAATACATATATACAAACCGTAGCAACGGTCTAGCAGGTAAACGTAAAGACAAATCTTTCAGGGCGCGGCGTTTTTCAACTTCCGATTTGCCAAAAAATAAATCTCGCCAGTTAACCTTCCCTTGTTCTAGCTGATACAGTGTTTCTTGAGCTTCATCTGTAGAATAACGGTTATGTTTTTCAATCCAGCGGCTCAAGCCTTTGCTACAAGTGTAGTGTGGGTATGTTTCTTTTAAAAAGCTAGTTGCACCCTCACAAACTTCCCGTTCAGTATGACCATAGTCTGTAAACCACACTTTACCGTGGCGGAAGAGTCGCATTTGGTAACGGGGATACTGTGTGCTGTAGCGAATCCAACGATTCATGAACATGACACGTTCAGCTACATAGTAACCGATGTAGTCTGGATTTTGACTTGACTTTTGGCATTCCGCAAACAGTTCTGGTGTCATCCGCTCGTCAGCTTCGAGAATATAAACCCATTCGTGCTTCGGGGGGATAGACTCTAACATCCAGGTGCGTTGGCGTCCGTGGCTTTCAAAAAAGTGTTGAACGACGCGGATGGGATAGCGACTGGCGATTTCCACAGTGCGATCGCTACTGCATGAATCTACAACAATGATGTCATCCGATAGCATCGCCGATTCGATACAAGCAGCAATATCTAACTCTTCGTTATATGTCAGTATGTAAATTGAGAACATTACCCAAGTTTTATAGCGATTTTACTCAGTGATAATTGTCTTTTTATTGTTATTAGCTATTAGGCGTATGGCAGTATAATCCGTCATTCAGGAGACAAGAGGCAGAAGGCAGGAGTAACCCACGAAACGTCAGACTTAGGCTAGTGAAAGCTTTGTATCGCAATTCGTGCCGCTACGCGTTAGCGCAGCGCGTCTCGATACAATTCTTATTTTTAAACTGGGTTTTTGATCCATAAGTAAAGTAATCAATCATACTCCTTTCCTCCTGCCTTCTGCCCGACGTTCGCGGACTTGCTAACGCTTCGCTATCTGCCTCGTGCGTTATCTTACAATTTTTGGATATATCCTAATGCCATGCCAATACTGGATTAACGTGCGGTAGCTCTAGGTTTACCACCTTGTACAGCACCCCTGCCTCTTAAGCCTGTCCAGCCGATGATAATGTAACCAATAGACAACAGTAAACTGCTAATCCCAATCCGCAGTCCAGACTTCCAAGCAGTATCTTTAGCTTGATTCTGTGCTTCGTCTCTGCGCTGGCGAAGTTGGCTCAGTTGTTGAGTTTGCAGCGTCTGAATATCTGTTTGTTGTTCAATAGCTTTGTCAAGTGCTTGGGGATTTGTTTTAGCCTTCTTGAGTAACTCTTTTATATTTGCGGGAATTTGAGAGCTTTCAAGTGCTTGCTTATATTTTTGGTCATCTTTGAGGATTTCACTAAACTGAGCTTTGGTTTGGTTTCGCAGCTGCTCTAGTTGCGCTTTTCCTTGCTCAGTATTCAGTTGTGCTTGCAATTGCGATAACCGAGTGTTCAGTTGATTTTCTGCCTGATCTGCTTCTTGGGTGATTCGGTTGAGTGTTTGAGTCTTCGCTTGATTGACGTTATTTAGGTGCAGGGGAAAAATCAGCAAGAACATCAACCCTAAAATACTTGAGAGGATCAAGGCGGGAAATCTTAAATCGATACCTTGGGGGCGATCGCCTCCTGCATCAGCATTATCAATCCAATAGGCAGCAAATAGAAGCCCCAAACCTACTAAAGGAACAATTCCCCGATCAACTAGCGCTGTTGCCAAGTTGATTTGCCACACCCGATCAGTAGGTTGAAAGGGTAACAATAAAATGAAAAAGTCAACGAAAAAGGACAAAATGCAGATTAGTCCAACTACCTTAAGTGTGAGGGCAGTACTCATGGAAGCAAAGCGGTTAACCATAGTTTTTCAAACTGGCGGTGAATACGAGTGATTTTCATATTTCAAGCTACTTGAATATTGTGCCCATGAGCGTAACTATTGTGTAGAAACACAAATGCAGATTCAATACTGGTAAAGGCTATCTGCCTCTTGGTTTTCAACTAGGCCACAGTAACATTTGTTATGTACAGTGTCTTCAGGAAATTCCTGGTGTTTTAAGATACGAAGCTAATGCAGGGCTAGAGGAAAAGACTCATTAATTACCCGATCTCCCTTATAGCAGTTCTTGATTGGTCGTAATACAGGCATTTTCTAGGGTCACACAGATAGATATACACCCCTAAAATGAAATTGCATCCATACAAAAATCGCTCGCATTGCTGAATAAGAGGATATTTTGGAATATGGATCAAAAATAATCACCGTGTCTTTGCATCAGCCTCAATCATCCCCTTATTGAGCAACGCTAAATCTCTATAGTTCTCTCATCTGCCTCATTTTTCGATCACTCCTGCAAGGGCTTGTTCCCAAATCGGCAGATCCTCTGGTCGGTCAACATCAGCTAAAGGCAACAAGTTCACATGTAATAAATTAAGTTTGTGGGCAATGTCCACAGTTTTCTGGAATACTTGAGCAGTACCCCACTCGATGTTAACGAATAACTCCAGGATGGGTTGGCGCAAACCAATTAAGTAATATCCACCGTCGATCGCAGGGCCAAGTACAAGGTCAAAGTTCTGTAACTTATCAAAGGCTGTTGCTAGAATTTGGGCATTCAATCCAGGACAATCCGTACCGATGATAATTACTTTTTTTCTACCGGATTGAAAGGCATCGAAAAGCGATCGCGCCATCCGCAAACCTAGATCCCCTTCACCTTGAGACTGGTAAAGCAAATCCAACCCCAGCCAGTCTTGCATGAGTTGTGAATCACCACCTGCAAACCGCACTTCCACAGATATGTCCATAGCTTTTTGCAATTCTTCAACCTGAAATATTGTATGCTCAGTCATTTCACGTTGAAGATTAGCAGCACCAACATTCCCCAAAACAGGTATCAATCGTGTCTTTGTCTTACCTGGTTCTGGATAGCGAGTAAAAATAATTAGGTGCTGTTTCGGGTTTGCTGGTAAGTTAAGCACACAATACCTTGTTTGAATCAATTAAAAATATCTTAATAGCAATACTTGTCGTTATTGGTTGTAGTATGCTCCTTTGCCGTTCGCATTGACCCTAAAATTGTTGAAACTATTACACAACGTTTAACTTTGCCACCGGACTTACTGGATAGCGTGATCCTTCCTAGTGGTGGTTTACTGACATTACCTCTGTAATCAAATTGGATTTGCTTGATGCCATTTGACTCTGATAGAGTTGTTTCCTCATCTAAGCGCACATTGGAATCTAGATTATTCCAGTTAGCGTTAGATGGGTTTACCGTAGCAGGATGAACTGCCCATTGAACGATGCCGTTTTGTTCACGAAAGCTACCTTGCCAAGTCAATTTATCTTTGGTGGCTTGCCTTTGTGCTTGCCGCATAGCATAATAGACCTCGTTTTGGGCAGTGTTGAGACGGCGAGTCTCCACAAAAGCCAGCCAGTTAAGTATTCCGATTGTAGCTAATATACTAATTAATACAACAACTACTAACATCTCTGGCAAGGTAAAACCACTGTTAGAGTTCTTATTGCAAAGATTTTTGGCATTAACTAGAGATCGTAAATACACCTGGGTATCCATTTTTACTTTCTGGTCGATTTTCAGCTACCCATATATTGAGCAATGTTTCAGCTTCTTGGCTTCTGACTTCGCGCCGATTAAGAATACTGTAAAGCAAGGTAGGCGAAATAAAAATTATGAGAATTTTCAATAGCAGTTTTAAGGTGAAATTTATATTCTGAAGTCTTGAAGGGTCATTAAGAAAATACTTCCACAGAAATCTAGCAGATGCTAAACCTTTTTGCCGGTTAAACGGCTTTTGTAGGGCTTTGCAGGTCAGGTATTTATATAAATTTGCTAGGCTTATATTCCAACTATGCTTCAGTGTCGATCGCGTAGCGTCTCGTAGAGAAGGTTTTTCATTATACGCTCTCTCAAGTACTTGCAAGCAGGCTTTTTCCTGCCTGACAAGATTAGAAGAAACTGAATTAGCACTTATGCGATATAAGATTTGTACAGATGGTACACATATAAAATCAAACTTAGAGGCTAATCGCAGCCACATATCCCAATCCTGAGCTGCATTTAGAGATTCGTCAAAGCCACCTAATGTAATTAAAGCTTTTCTACAAATTAACGGATTGGAACCATTCTCTAAAAAGTTATTTAGTAACAATTTATCATAAACATTTTCATTTACATTAATGCGCTTACCTGAAAGTATAAATTGACCATTTGCGTTAATATAGTCAGTCCAACTGTAAGCAACTTTTGCATTAACGTTTTCTTGCAGAGCTTTTAACTGAGACTGAAGTTTATCAGGTGTCCAAAGATCATCCGCATCTAAGAAACTAACAAATTCTCCAACTGAATGGTGTAGCCCTCGGTTACGGCTAACGTTTCCACCAGCATTGGAATAGGAAAATACTTTTATTCGTGAGTCTTGGATTTTTGTTACAACTTCTAAAGTCGAGTCTTGTGAACCATCATTAATTACAATTAATTCTAGGTCAGTAAAAGTTTGATTTAAAACAGATTCAATTGTGTGCTTAATAGTTTTTTCACTATTATAAGCAGGGATGATTACAGAAACTTTTGGCAAATTTTTACTGGTTTTCATCATTTTATAGGGCTAACTTATTTTTTAATACTCTACCTAGATAACATTTTAAGTAGTAGATAGGACTCATCATACTAGCTATGTAAAATTCCATCTCAAAAAGAGCAATTAGATTACTTTTAAATTGCCCTCTATAGGAAATCTGGTGCTGTAATGCTCGGCGTAAATTCCCTAAAATAGTTTTCATAAACACTATTGGTTTTTGCCAATTTTTAGTATTTATCAAGCGTAACTGGAAAATACACAAGCCACAGCCGCGTGCCAGAGTTAGGAGGTAATCTCTCTCAAGGCGCCAATGGGGTATTTGATGATAAGTATGCATGGTAGGGTTATACCAAATTTGCCAGCCTGCATAATGGATGTAAAGCAATGGTTCATAGTCATCACCCTGCACTAAAATACCAGGCAGCTTCCCGCTTAAATTAGGCCGCTGTGGTACATTTTCACGCCATACCTGTTTCCGAACAACAAGCGCTGCACCAGGAGGAAGTCTTAAATTATCCGCATCAAACAAATATGGATTTGAACCATGTTCTCTAATGGCTAAAAAAGCTTGAATTCTTTCAAAATTTTCTGGCGGCTTTACTTCAAAATCACCATGAATCTGTCCACTCCAAGCACCTGCTTGAGGATGATCTAATCCAAATATATATGCTTCTGATAACCAATCCGATGCAGGTAAGTTATCATCATCTAAAAATGCAATTAACTGCCCTTTGGCTTCACGTACTGCTCTGAGTCGTGCAAAAGCAGCTCCCTGTTCGGTTTCTAAAAAATATCTTAAATGACAGTTTCCATCATATATTTTTTGGTAATTCTGGATTATTTCAGATGTGTTATCAGAACTGTTGTTATCCACAACAATAATTTCCCAGTTAAGTTTTTCTACTCCTACCTGGGTTAATAGTTTATCCAAAATTTTAGGTAAACGGGTTGCTCCATTATATGCAGGAATGGCTACGCTAATATCTAAACTTTCAACTGTTAATTCAGTCATAATACCTAATATTTTGATAATTTATTTTTTAAAATATCCATTTTTCCAAAGATAAAAAGGACTAATGAAACTACTTAAAAAAAGTTCCATTTCACAAGCAACAACCAAATCATATTTGAGCTTAGTTCGATATTTGAGTAAGTGGAAAGCGATTTTACGTAGGTCATTTATCATATAAGGTAAAAGAGCAAATGGTCTATATACCTGTTTTATATTTATCATTCTAGTTACATAGCGGCTAAGTCCAATACCTCGAAAAAACGGAATTAAATAATCTTTTTGTAAACGGAACTTTGGGATTTTGTGAGAAATTTCCATTTCTGGGTTGTACCAAATTTCCCATCCTGATTTTTGGATGTAAGACAACATTTCTAAGTCTTCACTGGTAAGCATATTGCCTTTAACTCTTCCAGTTAAAATAGACTTATCTGGTACACTTTCTAACCATGCTTGTTTACGAACAACAAGTCCAGCAGAAGGAGGTAGTAATTTTTTAGCTGCTTCATATAATAGCGGTAAATTACCCCGCTCTGTAATTGCCAAGAATGGAGCAATCCGCTGAAAGTTTTCTGGTGGTTCTACTTCCCAGTCAGGATGAATTTGGCTGCCATAAGCTCCCGCCTGAGGATATTTTTCACCAAAAGTATAAGCCGCGGATACCCAATTTGATACTGGGTAGTTGTCATCATCTAGAAAACCTATGAATCTACCTTTAGCTTCTGCAACTGCCCTTTTTCGGGCATAAGCTGCGCCTTGTTTGGCTTCAAAGTAATACTTTAAAGGGTAAGGACACTGCCAATTTTTTTGATAGGTTTGAACAACTTTAGCTGTATTATCAGTGCTGTTGTTGTCTACAACTATAATTTCCCAAGATAAATTTTCGGTGTGAAGTTGGTTTTGTAGTCGTTCTAATAGTTCAGGCAAACGACTTTCACCGTTATAAGTTGGGATAGCTACAGTAAAGTCAAGGTTCTCAGTCATTTGACAAAAGTTACATTTTGATATTTTGATTAGAACGCTTTTTATATGTTCAGCTAATGGCTAATTTATCAGTTGGCTCTTAAATAAATCTATCAAACATTAAAACTGCACATGATGTTTCAATTTTGCTATCAACATGCAGTTTTATGTACAGTATTATTGCGTGTTTTTGAATAAATATTGCTACCTAAAGTACTTAACTGCATTTATCGTCTTTTGCTGTGAGCATTGAGCCTAAGAGAGTCTTCACAATGACGCATCGCTTTACGCTACTAGCCGAGGTAGAATTTGTAGAGCTTGGTACAGCTACCACTATTTTTAACCCAGCAGGCTCTGTCGAAGGGGCTGTAACTGTTCCAAAGCTTGCATTGGGTAAAGTCCCCATATAGTCAAAGGTAATTTTTGTTGGCGTACTTGGGGGAGGGTAGGATACAGGAGAATTAGTAGTAGAATTGGCAGCGTTTTCACCACTGAGATTTGCACCTAGCAGAAATTTATCAGAGCTAACGCCTACATCTGCCCCCAAAGATTTCCATGTCCATGTGGCGATTGCAGCATTGGTACGATAAATAGCAACCTCTACATTTTGAGTTGTGGTATTTTTCTGAAAACTGACACTGTAGCTAAGTTTTTTGTTTTTAGCTTCGCGTTGTGCTTGTTGCAGTGCGGCGAAAACAGCGTCATTAGCCTTATTTACCTGTTGTCGATTTACAAAGGCAAGCCAACCAGGAGCTGCGATCGCTGATAAAATTCCTACTAACAGCATTACTACTACTAACTCTATGAGACTAAATCCGGCATCTTGTTGATTGTAGCCATCGGTATAGGGTCTATTTGCTAAATATTGCTGTTTTGGTTTTGTTTTTAGACTGTGCAACTGGAAATAATCTAATAGTCTTAAACTAGAAATATTGGACATACTATTCTGCTTTTATTAATCTTTGTCAAAAATATAAGCTATTTGGTAAAGATGAAGCTGCTTCCTTGAACCTTAATGTTTGAACTCGGAAAATAACTAGATTTGCTCTGACCGTAACGTACTTTAGTTTCATCTTGTATTAAACGAGCTTGTGCGTTACCCCTTAAATAAATTTCAGCAGCACTTCTATTATTTGCACTAACTGAATTTATACAAGCATAGAATCCTGTTCTGACACTGGTTGCTGCTACTGGAACTTGACTAAAGTTAGTAGAGCATGTCCCTGCTGGCGCTCCCTGTGCTATTGTTGTTTGATCTATAAAATCCATTAAAACTACGGGAACTTGATCGTAAGTCCCTCCTCCTGTCCAACTATTCATTTTTGCTTGTAATGTTACGCCTTTTTGTGACAAGTCAAATGGTTTAAAACCTTTATCTGGACATGGGAGATATTTTTCAGTGGAAAATCCATCGCAAGCACCTAGTGTAGCAGCAGTATTTAGAACGCCATCTTTAATTTCCCATCTGGCGATGCGGGCAGCTTGAGACCAGTTAGTATTTGTATCTTTAATTAAATAGTAGGCAACTAATGAGTAAACAAAAGTATCATCTTTTTGAGTGCCAATTGTAATTGCTTGGCTAACTAACTCTCGTTTCCAAAAGACAAGCACAGGAACTCCACCTGTTGGGCTAGGTAGTTGATTTGTACTTGCATTTGGGCAAGTACTAGGAGTATTAGTAGCATCAACAGTACCGCTTAGACAGGCAATTCCAGTCACATCATATATATATATTGCTTGTTGGAGATCGCGAGTGATGTAATCTAGTGCAGCTTTAATTTCTTGCTCAGAGTTGGCTTTGGCTTGTTCCTGTCCATCAGTGTTTAAAATGCTGATCATAAAACCTAGTAACGGCGTAATTACTAGAAATGCAATGAGCATACCCACTAGTAATTCAATCAGAGTGAAGCCACTATTTTTATTCTGCTTTTGAGAGGATTTTAGCTGAGTACTTAACAGCCACCTCAATATATTCATCTTGCTACAGTTTCTCCTTAATGACAGATGCTGAGTCATAAAATCATTTATGTTTGCTGGGTTAATTATGGTTATTGACAACCACCAAGCCTTCCGCACAAAGCGTTATAGGAGCTTTGACCCCTGACAATTTCAGTTGTCATTTCTACTAGTGGTGCTTTGCGATCGCCTAATCCCCCAGTGAATGTTGCTGTTGTTTTTTGGTTACCACTGTTGTCTGAAGTTTTCTTGAGAGAGCCAAACTCAGCATCTGAACGATATACCCGAACTCCTAAACGATAGCTTTGACCGCTATCGATTTGAGCTTGAGTGGTACTTGTGCTAATAGTTCCAACTGTATTGCCAAAAGCCTGAATATAAAACTGAACTGAGCTAGTTGTTTTGTAGGTTGTACACTCGGTTGGTAGAGTGATTTTGCCATCGTTATGAAAGCAATACAATGTAGTTGCGTTTGCGGGAGCATCAGCATTGCCTAGTAAATAGCGCTGTAAATTGCTACTGGTTGCAGTTGCAAGTTTTGTGGTAGCGGTTGCATATGTGAGTACTGGGGACATTGTATCTGTGATGCTGTTTTCTGAGATTGTTTTAGACTTAATAGCATCAATGAAGGCTTTAGCGGCTCCTGTTGCCAATTCTATCCGTTTAGCTTGCACACGAGTTGCTGTTGAGATGACTAGGACAGGTGCGATCGCTACCAGCAAAACGCTAACCACGAGGATCGCCACCAGCGACTCAATGATCGTAAAACCAGATTGGCTCGACTGGGCAGATGATTGTTGTAGTTGGTGTGGGATCATAGTTTGTTACTCAATAGGGTTATGTCTTACAGAAATTTGCGATCGGGTGTAATACATTCGTAACCTCTCTCCAAACCTTGTAGGGGAGAGGCTTTGAATTTTCCCCCTTCCCTACTAGGGAAGGGGGCTAGGGGTTAGGTATCTTAACGTGATCTATTACCTGAAAAGTGCTGTAAAAACTCTCATTCACACACTTCAGGATGGCTGGAGTTTGCAATTACTAGGACGTTCAATTGCAGGTAGCGCAAATTTAAAATTGCGGTCAGGGGTAGCAGGGATAGTAGGAGGAGTAGAGACGATGGTGCCAAAGTAGTCGCTGGGCGCATTCTCAAACCCATCCCCTGCATCCGCATTTTCATCTTGGACAGCACACAACAGAGTTTGCACCCAAAGGTCATCCCGACCTACTTCTCTGAAGTATTCATTTGGAGGATCTGTTGCTGGAGTTACAAAGCGCTGGGCAAACAAGTCAGGGTTTTGCGCCAATAATGCCACATCAAAACCCCAATTACGGTTAGGAGGCATATAATAAGGCGCTTCACCAGCAGCATTAGTAATGAAAGTACTATCTGATGTGTAACCAAGTCTGTCAGAATTCAGAACTCTGTAAAAGATACTGTTATTCTTAGCAAGGCTAGCAGTGTCAGTATTATTAGGGTCAGCAGTGGTTGCTGGAGCAGTTGTTGGTCCTGGTCTAACAAAAACTTGGAATGGTGCAGTGGCATAGATACTGCGTTTAAATTGGATAAATGAACCGTTGATATTGGCATCAATCCCACCCCAGTTTTCTAAGAAGCGCACAAAGTTATGCAAACCCCCATTGATTTCGTAAGTACTTGTACCCACACGAGCAGGACTATCACCACCCGCAACTACTAGATTAAAAGTTGTTGCACTTGCCTGAGACAACCATCTAGTGTTTTTAACGAGACTAGATGAAGATGATCCTGCTAAACTGGGGTAATCTTGATCTTGAGGTGCTGCGGTTGTGACCTGTAATTGCAATACAGGTTCTAATAACGGCTGGTATGTCGCATCTCTGGGTACAATAATCAATCCTGTTGTGGTTCCAGGAAAATCCCTAAAACTCTGTGCTGGCGGTTTGTGGTACCTGAAGAATAGACGATTAGTAGCGTTGTATTTTATCTTATCGAGTCCTGACCCTGGTGCTTTACTGTAATCAGTATCTATTGTAGTTGCAAACCATAGGGCATTACTTGCTGTTTCAGGTAGGGTGCCGTCACTAAATAGGTCTACTACCTTTTTTCCACCCACTGTTTTTATGCCCAGTACAACCGGAGTAGCGGTATTAAAAGGTATAAAAATATTAGAAGCATTAACTGTTTGACCCAAAATATTTCGTTTGTAGGCAACCCGACGGGCAAATCTTTCAAAACCAGCCTGTGCTGGTTGGGCGGTAGTACCAGCTAAGAGTTTGCTACGCTCTGCATTTGCTGGAAGATTATGGGATTGTATTGTTCTATCGCTATCGTAACCAATATACCAATCAGTTACTCCACATTCCGAGACTGGTATCTTGAAGCACATCTCCATTACATACTCTGGAAAATCTCCTCGGCGCTGAATAGGTGTGACGAAGTTGTTCAAGTAAGAACTGTTATTGTTTACTAAGTCGGTAGAAGTGGGAGTACCTCTATAGTAGGCATCACTACCAGAGTCAATTAAGAATTTAGATGAAGTGACGAAGTTGTTATTCCAGAAACCTACCTTTAGTCGGCTGAGTATGAGGTTAGGGTCACTTCCTTGATTATTTCGCAAGTCGTAATCACCTTCATTACGAAAACCTTCGCGGAAGCTACCAGAAAGCAAGGTAACAGCATCAGCAATCACTGATGCTGGTCGCCAGGTTTCGCCTGTTGTGCAATTGGGTAGTCTAGGGTCACTAGGCCGACAAGCAAAGTTAGGATCGCGATCTGTCGCAGCACGAGTGTAAAATTTAGTATCGTAGCTAGTATCACTGGGAGCAGGTAAAAGACCGGAATTTCTGAATTCTTGTTGAGTGTGCAGATTAAAATTGCCTTTAACATACACTGGTAGCTCAGTTGCTAAAATTAAGCCTTTTTCTTCTGGTCTGTAATTAATCTGGCGACTCAAGTCACTGCCATTAATCAACATAATGGCGTTGGGTCGCCGTTCTGGATCGAGCCTGTAGTCACTAGCACTAACATTTTCACTAGCTGAGTTACTGGCATCTTTTTGAGCATCATCACGAGAGGCATAGATAATGCCGCTATTGGGCAATAGATATTCTTTATCGGATGCAACGCCGATTGCTTGTGTGCGAAGCTTACTTAAATCTATGGTAGTGGCACGAATTTCTAGAGGCTGACGCTGTTCAACTTCTAGATTATAGTTTCCAGTTAATGTAGCGCCTTTATCTATAGCTTTAATTTGTCGGGCATCAAGAAATGCAGTTTCTTTGATTGCACCATGAGGAATGTAGGTAGTACTCTGAGCCAGAGTGCCATCAGCAATGTTTATTGCACAGATGGTAGAGTCAATTGCTGATTGCTCAGAGAGAGTGAGTTTGCTGGTTGTTGCTTTGGCCAGTGCTTGCCGTAGTAGAGGATTCACAAGGCGGCTATTGGGAAATACCAAGTTAGCTTGATATTTCAAGCGATTTAGCAAAGTTACACTAGTGTTAGTCACATCATCAGCGCTAATCGCAGGTGTAAAAAAACCATTGCTATCTACTGTTTGTCCTCTAGTTATGCCAGCAGATGTAGTAGCGGGAGCAGCGTAAATAACCCCATTATTTGATTTGGCTCCAGCAGGCCTAGCACCAACGACTTCACCGCTGACATCCGGCAGTGTGCCTGTATTTCTTGCTGTCTCATTGTTTGTGGGATCATAGTAGCTACTTACACAGGCCATAGGTGTTTGATAATCGTCTGGTGTAGCTGCCTGAGGATCGTAGGAATCAAAATTGTAGTGATACACTGCCGTTGCACGCATCACCAAATCACCACGTTTTTGTTTACTCGCATCAAGAGGATCGGTCGGATCGGGTACAAGCATAGGCATAGTATCAGGCCAGACTACTGTGCCGCCATTTTCGTTGACTCCTGACGTGGTTGGATCATCACTTGGTGTTGGACGAGTAGGTGTTAGTCCAGAACCTGTCGGTCTATATACTCCCGCACCTGTAATCACCCTCAGTCCACCCACCACATCAAGGATATTAGTTCGGGGTGAAGCCGCTGAAATTTCCCAAAAACCATCACGTCCTGTTACCCCTAAATCTGATAACTGTTTGACGCGAGTGGTACGAGTCCGATCTTTGGTAGTGCTACTTGTCCACTTCACAGCAGGAGTGATGGGTTGAGGATCGTCCTCTCCTACAAACTTTCCTTTTGTATTGTCCCATATTAGTTCAGGCAGGTTGTTACCTACTGCAATGCGATCGCCTAACTCTGTTTCTACTACAGGAGTATTATCTACGATGTCTGGATCTCTAGTAGGTAGTTGTGCTGTATCTAGTGTTAGTTTTGTATTAGTATCTGTTGGATAAATCCAGGCATCCATTGGACGGAGAATATCACCAGAAGTCGGCATAAAAGTTGCTGCATCTGCTGTTGTATAATCTACGCCAGCAGATTTTTCAATCCCAGAAGTACCATAAGGAACTTCTTTAAATGGTACACGCCTAGTACGTTTACGAAACCAATTTCCCAATTCTTCCTTACGTACTTTAGTTGTGTCTAAGCTTGGATCGCTTCTAAGCCGATTACTTATATTATTTTGGATTTCTTGAGGATCAGTATTAGTAGCATTAGCTGATTGTGCGTTCACTAATAAGTCTATGCGTTGAGCATAAGCCTGAGTATTATAAGCAATGTCATTCGAGTTATTTGAGGTAGTTTTATTAGTAGATGCTAAAGATTTATTTGTTGTAGGTGCATTATTTTCTACAAATAAATCTACGAATGTTCCACCTTTATCACTTGCATTAACACTAATTGGGCTACTAGTTGCAATATTACCGCCAATAACTATCCTGGCATTTTCTCGTTCGTAGTAACATGAATACCTACTACTCACCTGAAATAGGGTTATATCTTTATCATTTTTAGCAGTAAATAAATTACTATTCGTAAAGATACGTCCATTGAGGCGGAATCTAGGCCCAGGTGTAATATCTAAGTCATCTTCATAGACAACAGCATTATTAGTAATAGAAACTTGACTGCGGTCTTGTTGCATTTCTAAAGCTGAGAAGCCTTTATTTAGACTTCCATACTTCTCATATTTGGTTGTATCAAGAGAAGTAGCTTTAGTAATATCACTAATAGGAACCGTTACTGCATATACGAAAAAGCTTTTTTTCAATTCGCCAGTTGGTAGTTTATACCAACCCGAACTACCTACTAAGCTGGCGCTAGTATCACCAGCGACATCACAAGCTCCACCTGCCTTAGCTGGTAGCATAGGAGGGGTTCTAGCATCTAGTGGGCTTCTGTTTCTGGTTTGGGTTGTACCAGTTTGGGGGGGAGTACGGAAGTAGATACCGTAGAGAATAAAGCTATCAAATTTACCGTTATTATCTGTATCGGCAGGAAATTTCCAGGCTGTTTGGAGGTTTTCTTTGTTTTCTAAAAGGATACTACTACCTGCTTCAATTGTAGTATTTTTATTAAGGTTATAAGCCAGAGTTATGGGAGTTTCATCACCAAATGTATAGACAGGAAGTTTATTAGTTAAGGTATTGTATAGTGTTACATTTGATGGGACAGAACGTGGTAGAGTTGGGTCGGCAAACAATGCAGTTATTTTAGCTTTAGCCCTTTCTAAGGCAGGGGTAGCGGCTTGCATTGTTGCTTCATTCACTCGGACATTACTAGCGTTTTTAGAACGCTCAAAAGACCGAAACAAAATTGCAGTTGTTAACAGCACAACTACCAAAATTACCATAGCCACTGTTGGTAACACGAAGCCAGCATTCACTGAACTGCGTCTTCTTCGAGTCCCAAAAATAGTCCGTAGGAGCCAAATAATTTGCTTGTTAATTGCAGATAAAAACTGCTTGCTAATTTGTTTGAAGGTTTTTTGAATTGCCTTGACTAGCTGACGTTTTCGAGACATAGCTGCTTCCCTGTCAAGTGGATTTTAGCGGATTTTCTATTTTTTTCGACATCTTGATTTATGCCTGTCAAGTATTTATCAGGCAAAATCTGAGGCTATATTTGTCTCACTACTGCATCTGGTTTTACTAACTTCCAAATAACGTAGCAACAACAAAAGATAATTTATTTAAAGTTATATCATTCATGAATTGTCGATTTTATCCGGTAAACACTGATTTTTGCATAATTATTTAATTCAAGTCTGATAAAGACTAAAAGCATGACTTCACAGTAAAATTGCGGAAATGTATTTTATTTGAAGGCAAATTTATGAAGATGTTATTAGCAGAGTAAACTTATAATACCCATCTGTTAAAGGAAAGATATCAGTTAGATGCAAAATAAAAGCAATGTTCAGCTAAGATTCCCAACTTCTCAGAAAATTCGGGAATCTTGTTGTTCACATTGCCTTTATTAAGAGGTCATTTATAAAGTTAAAAAGGCGGTTATAAACCGCGTCTACACAGGCAAAACCCACGGAGGTGGATTTCCATCGAATTCGCCAGGTGCTATGTAGCAATCTGTGATACTGACACCTTCACCAGTACTTTTTTGCTAAAAGACAGACCAGTTTCATTTTTGTCAATGATAATCGTGTCTCCAGAGATAAAAGTATTTTCCAATAATTTGGTGGCGAGGGGGTTTTCTACTTCTCGCTGAATCGCCCGTTTGAGTGGGCGGGCACCGTAAACAGGGTCATAGCCTGATTCGACAAGGTGATCGCAAGCTGATTGGGATATCTCAAAGAAGATTTTTTGCTCGCGCAGGAGATTTTCTACCCGTTTGAGTTGAATACGGATGATATGCCGCATCTCTGTGCGATTTAGGGTATGGAAGAGAATAATATCATCGACGCGGTTGAGAAATTCCGGGCGGAAATGCGATCGCAAGTTTTCCATTACCCGTTTCCGCATCGTTTCATACTGGGAATCATCACCAGATACATCCAAAATATGTTCGCTACCAATGTTACTGGTCATCACAATAACGCTGTTACGAAAATCTACCGTTCTTCCCTGAGAATCAGTAATTCTCCCATCATCCAACACCTGCAATAAAATATTGAACACATCGGGATGCGCCTTTTCCACTTCATCCAACAGCACCACTGAGTAGGGACGGCGGCGAATTGCCTCGGAAAGTTGACCGCCTTCTTCATAGCCTACATACCCTGGAGGCGCACCCACTAAGCGAGAAACTGAGTGTTTTTCCATATACTCAGACATATCCAAGCGCACCAATGCATCATCAGAATCAAAGAGAAACTGAGCTAAAGCACGGGCCAGTTCGGTTTTGCCCACACCTGTAGGGCCCATGAACAAAAATGAACCAATAGGACGAGAGGGATCTTTCATTCCCGCACGGGCGCGGCGAATTGCCGCTGCTACTGCTTCTACAGCCTCTTCTTGCCCAATGACTCGTTGATGCAAATGACTTTCTAATTGCAGCAATTTTTGTCGTTCCGATTCCAACAAGCGATTGACGGGGATTCCTGTCCACTTTGCGACAATTTCGGCAATATCGGATTCAGTAACTTGTTCTCGCAGTAAAGTGGAACCTTGATTTTGAATTTCTAAAAGGCTCGCTTCTTTGGCTTCGCGCTCGTGCTGCACTCCCTCCAATTTGCCATATTTTAGTTGGGCAGCTTTATTTAGATCGTAGGCGCGTTCTGCCTGTTCAATTTGCACTCGCAGCGCATCTTCTTCTTTCTTTAAGGCGCTTATAGCCTCCAATATCTGCTTTTCACCTTGCCATTGCTCATTAAATATTTGCTGCTTTACCGTTAAATTGGCGATTTCTTGTTCAATGCGCTCTAAACGTTCTTTCGTTTGGGGAGTACCCTTTTCTTCGCCAGCTAATGACAGCTTTTCCATTTCTAACTGCATGAGGCGGCGATCGATGGTTTCCAATTCGGCTGGTTTGGAGGTAATCTCCATTTTCAACTGTGCTGCTGCTTCATCTACTAAGTCAATAGCTTTATCTGGTAAAAAGCGATCGCTAATGTAACGTGCTGACAGAGTGGCTGCTGCTACCAACGCCGAATCAGAAATTTTGACGTTGTGATGCACTTCATAGCGTTCTTTCAACCCCCGCAGAATGGAAATAGTATTTTCTACACTTGGCTGATCGACAAATACTTGCTGAAAGCGGCGTTCTAGGGCAGCATCTTTCTCAATGTGTTTGCGGAACTCGTCGAGGGTAGTAGCACCAATACAACGCAATTCTCCCCGCGCCAGCATTGGTTTGAGCAGATTTCCGGCATCCATTGCCCCTTGTTGAGTAGAGCCTGCGCCGACTACGGTGTGCAGTTCGTCAATAAACAGAACAATGTCACCGTTAGATTCAGTAACTTCCTTGAGAACTGCTTTTAGGCGTTCTTCAAATTCACCGCGTAATTTTGCTCCAGCAATTAAACTGCCGATATCTAATGAGATCAACTTGCGGTTTTTCAGAGATTCAGGAACGTCACCATTCACCATTCGCTGTGCTAAAGCTTCTGCGATCGCAGTTTTACCTACCCCAGGTTCACCAATGAGTACGGGGTTATTTTTGCTCCGACGAGACAATACTTGAATTACCCGTCGAATTTCATCATCCCGCCCAATTACCGGGTCGAGTTTTCCCGCTTTTGCCTGTTCTGTCAAATCTCTACCAAATTTTTGTAAGGCTTCATAGCGGGATTCTGGGGTTTGATCTGTCACCTTTTGGCTACCGCGAACGGTTTTGATAGTAGCTTCGAGTTTAGGTGCATCCGCGCTAAAGCCTTTGAGAATCTTTCGTCCAATGCGATCGTCTTCAGCAAAGGCCAAAAGTATGTGTTCCACGGAAATGTAGGAGTCTTTCATCCTAACTCTAGCTTCCTCGGCTCGGTCTAGTAAAATATCTAAATTGCGGCTAAGGTAAAGCTGATCGCTTTTACCAACTTTGGGCTGGCGTTGGGTAAAGGCTTCTAGCTGCTGCTGCAAGCGGATTGGATCGACCTCAGATCGAGCTAAGATACGTATTGCTAGACTAGTAGGTTCTTCTAACAGGGCAATAATTAAATGTTCAACATCTAGTTGCTGTTGTTGATAAGCACGGACTATATCCTGAGATTTAACTATCGCTTCCCAGGCTTTATCAGTAAATTTATTCGGATCTGTAGGTTGCATCTTTAGAATTTTGGAATTTGGATTTTTAGTTTAGGGTTGGATATTGGGGATTGGGAAGAAAATTAAGTCTCTAGTCCCTAATTTCCAATTATCCAAACATTCTTAGCGTATATCCGCGTGTATCTCTGGTGGCAATTTGGGATTATTGATTGGTGATAGTTTAATCTATTGCCTATTTCCTAATTTAAAACGAAAATACTGTTCTGAGCAGACTTTGCCAGATGGTGATATTGGAACGATGTCTACGACGGGCTACGCCTACGTTATTAGTGTTGCTCATCAACGACAGCATGGGAGTAATACTAATAGGATTTACGCACAGGAGATCCCCCAACCCGCCTAAAAAGGGGAGGCAAAAAGGGAAAAGTCTCGCGCGTCTGGGTTTCCCGGCACGAGACGCCAGTGTGTGCGAATAATTAATCTCTCTCTAACTCAACTTTTCAAGACATCAGTGTGGATTTTCCTATAACTCTTAAGCAAAAATTGCTGCCCAGATCCCGCACTTCATCAAGAAGTCGGGGTTCTAAATCCACCTTAAGCTAAGTGACATTTGACCTACTGGATAATTTATTTTTTGTAAATCCCTGATCAAATTATTGACTCACAAGTTGCTCTTGTGATTCCTGTTTGACTCCTGAACCTTGAGTTCCCAGTTGAATCAGTTCAATTTTATACCCATCTGGATCTTCCACAAAAGCAATTACCGTCGAACCATGTTTCATCGCTCCTGGTTCGCGCACGACTTTACCGCCTTGATTGCGAATTTCTTCACACGTAGCGTAAATATCATCAACGCCAAGGGCAATGTGACCGTAAGCATTACCCAATTCGTACTTTTCCACGCCCCAGTTGTAGGTTAGTTCGATCACCGAGTTGTCGCTTTCGTCGCCATAGCCAACAAAAGCCAGGGTAAATTCTCCGCTTGGATAATCTTTTCGACGCAGCAGTTTCATTCCTAAAACTTCACAGTAGAACTTTAAGGATTCTTCCAGGTTGCCCACCCGCAGCATTGTGTGTAGTAATCGCATATTGACCTTTTCTCTGTAATTGATTTAGTGTTATTCTCTGCAAACATTTTACCTAGCTCAAAGTCTTAAGGTAAAAATGCCGTCACAGAAAGAATTAAAAGCCGAAAGGACAGGATAAACAATTATCCATTCTTGGTGTTGCTCCCTATCCCTATAATGGAAATCTTCTTTAATCTCAGCCGAGAAAGTCTCTTAACCGCCTATGCTAGCGATTGGGTTAGGCAACTGGACTGGATGCGTAACACACTCGAATAAAGGATAAAGTACAGATGAGTAAATTTCTAGATACTGCCATTGAGGCGATCGCAGCCCGTGAAATTCTTGATTCACGCGGTAGACCGACAATTGAAGCCGAAGTGCATTTAGCTAACGGTGTTGTCGGACTAGCGCAAGTTCCCAGTGGTGCCTCGACTGGCACTTTTGAGGCTCACGAACTGCGTGATGGCGATAAAAGCCGTTACGGGGGCAAAGGCGTACTCAAGGCAGTACAAAACGTCAGAGAAGCACTTGCGCCAAAATTGTTAGGCTTGGATGCCCTCAACCAAGAATTACTAGACCGGACAATGATCGCTATAGATGGTTCTGCTAACAAATCCAATTTGGGCGCTAATGCGATTTTGGGGGTTTCCTTAGCAGCTGCTAAAGCTGGTGCTGAATCTCTGGCAATTCCTCTGTATCGCTATTTGGGTGGCCCTTTAGCGAATTTGCTCCCAGTGCCGTTGATGAACGTGATTAACGGTGGCGCACACGCCTCAAATAACGTGGATTTTCAAGAGTTTATGATTGTCCCAATTGGCGCAACTTCCTTCCGGGAAGCATTGCGCTGGGGTGCTGAGGTGTTTGCTACCCTCAGTCAAGTGTTAGATGAGAAGGGTTTGCTTACTGGTGTGGGCGATGAAGGCGGCTTTGCCCCTAACCTAGAATCTAATCAGGTGGCTTTAGAATTACTGGTTGCTGCCATTAAGAAAGCTGGTTACAAACCAGGGGAACAAGTCGCTTTGGCGTTGGATGTGGCGGCTAGCGAATTTTACAAGAATGGTCAGTATGTTTACGATGGTAAACCTCACGCCCCGACTGAGTTTATTGATTATTTAGGACAACTAGTTGACCAATATCCAATTGTGTCAATTGAGGATGGCTTGCACGAAGAAGATTGGCAAAGTTGGCAATTACTCACGCAGAAGTTAGGTTCGCGGGTGCAACTGGTAGGGGATGACTTGTTTGTGACTAACGTTACTCGCTTGCAAAGAGGCATCCAAGAAAAAGCCGCTAATGCCATTTTGATTAAACTCAATCAAATTGGTTCGCTTACCGAAACCTTGGAAACGATTGATTTGGCAACTCGCAATAGTATCCGTTCAGTAATTAGCCATCGTTCTGGTGAAACAGAAGATACAACGATCGCTGATTTAGCTGTAGCAACCCGTGCCGGTCAAATCAAAACAGGTTCTCTGTGTCGCAGCGAACGCGTAGCAAAATATAATCGCTTGCTGCGAATTGAAGATGAACTAGGCGATCGCGCCGTTTATGCTGGTGCTGTGGGGTTAGGGCCGAAGTAGGGACTGAGGACTGGGGACTGGGGACTGGGGACTGGGGACTAGGGACTGGGGACTGGGGACTAGGGACTGGGGACTAGGGACTGGGGACTGGGGACTGGGGACTAGAATTCTTCCCAATCCCCAATCCCCAATCCCCAATCCCCAATCCCCAATTACGGATAAAACCCCAATTTGGGCAACCCCAAAGTTTCATCCCAGCCCATCATCAGGTTTAGACACTGAATAGCTTGACCCGCCTGCCCTTTGATTAGATTGTCAATTGCTGACATGACAATCACGCGACCTGTGCGCGGGTCAACTTCTACACCGATATAACAAAGATTGCTACCATTAGCCCACTTGGTTTGGGGGTAAACCCCGCTACCGCAGACTCTTACCCAAGGAGAGTTGCGGTAGAAGGCTGAAAAAATTGTGATTAAGTCATCTCGCACTAGACCGGGATCGCTCATTTTGGCATATACCGTTGCCAAAATACCGCGTACCATTGGGATCAGGTGTGGCGTAAATTGGATCATGAGTTCGTGACCAGCTAAGTCACTGCAAATTTGCTCAATTTCTGGGGTATGACGGTGACGACCGACGTTGAAAGCTGCTATGGAGTTGTCTGCTTCAGCTAGTAATAAGTTGGTTTGAGGCTGTCGTCCACTGCTAGAGGTGCCAGACTTGGCATCGATAATAGCTGTTTCTGGTACGATTAAACCTTGCTTTAAAAGTGGCGAAAGTGCAAGGAGACTAGCAGTGGGATAGGAACCAGGACAGCCAATAAGTTGAGCTTCAGCAATGCGATCGCGGTAAAGTTCTGGTAATCCATAAACTGCTGTAGCTGCAATTGTGCGATCGCTTCTCTCTGTGCCATACCAATTTGTATAAGTTGTCAAATCACTAAACCGATAGTCTGCACTCAAATCTAGTACTTTACATCCTTTTTCCAACAGTTTGGGTGCGATTTGACAAGCCAGACCATTTGGTAAAGACAGGAAAACTACTTCACAGCGGTGAGCAATTATTTCTGGTTCTACCGCTTCTATTAGCAGGTTAGTTGCATGAGCAAGATGCGGGTAGAGATCCCCAAAGGATTTCCCGATACTAGTCTCACCTCCTAAATAAACCATTTCGACTTCTGGGTGATCCATCAGTAGTCGTACTAACTGCACTCCACCATAGCCCGACGCGCCAACAATCCCAACGGGTACGCGTCTAAATTTGCCCATGATCTGAAATCCTTATCCCATGAATGGTTAATTCGTTCTCAGCTATCAACAATATCAGCGACCAGACGCACAGCGCACAAAAGGTC
Source organism: Nostoc sp. JL34 (assembly GCF_017114945.1). Lineage (GTDB taxonomy): Bacteria > Cyanobacteriota > Cyanobacteriia > Cyanobacteriales > Nostocaceae > Nostoc. The sequence goes on along the minus strand of NZ_JABXKQ010000162.1, from coordinate 32,440 downwards.
TTAAACCCCTCTACTTTGTTTTGGGAAGATGGCGGAGCAAAGAAACGATATTATTCTTCCTCATCCCCTTCATCCTTTACTGTCGCTGCACTTTATCGCCACTTTTTATGGCAAAAATTTTTGCCCCGTTATCAAATCATTGCTAGTCTACTTCTCTGCCTTATAAAGGAGCTACAATCTAAAAGAAGAAATTGTTAAAAAAATTTACGTTTATAGCTGGAAATCTTTCTGTGTCACAGACTAATCCTACCCAAGCTTTTAAATTTGATTCGATTAATGCCGCTTTAGCAGACCTAAAAGCTGGTCGCGTCATTGTAGTGGTAGATGATGAAAATAGAGAAAATGAAGGCGACTTAATTTGTGCTGCCCAATTTGCCACACCCGACACGATTAATTTTATGGCGGTGGAAGCAAGAGGACTAATTTGTTTGGCAATGACAGGCGATCGCCTAGACGAGCTAGACTTACCCTTGATGGTAAGCAACATTACAGATACTAACCAAACTGCTTTCACTGTCAGTATTGATGCTGGGCCAGAATTAGGTGTCACCACAGGCATCTCAGCAGAAGACCGTGCCCGGACTATCCAGGTTACTCTCAACCCAGCCACAAAACCTACCGATTTACGTCGTCCTGGTCATATTTTTCCCATTCGGGCTAAGGCTGGAGGCGTACTCAAACGCGCAGGACATACGGAAGCTGCTGTGGACTTAGCTAGATTAGCAGGACTATACCCTGCGGGGGTAATTTGTGAAATTCAAAACTCCGATGGTTCAATGGCGCGGTTGCAGCAGTTAGTTGAATATGCTCAACGTCATAATTTAAAAATAATTAGTATTGCGGATTTAATTAGTTATCGCCTACAGCACGATCGCTTAGTGTATCGTGAGGTGATTACCAAGCTGCCTAGTCAATTTGGTCAATTTGAAATTTACGCTTACCGCCATACTCTGGATAACACAGAACACGTTGCAATTGTCAAGGGCGATCCAGCTAACTTCAAAGATGAGCCAGTGATGGTGCGGATGCACTCAGAATGCTTAACTGGTGATGCTTTGGGTTCTTTGCGCTGCGACTGTCGGATGCAGTTACAAGCTGCACTGAAAATGATTGAGGCTGCTGGTCAAGGTGTAGTTGTATACTTGCGTCAAGAAGGGCGGGGAATCGGTTTGATTAACAAGCTGAAAGCTTACTCGTTGCAGGATATGGGACTAGATACAGTAGAGGCAAATGAGCGTTTGGGATTTCCCGCCGATTTACGAGACTACGGGATGGGGGCACAAATGCTCATGGATTTAGGCATCAAAAAGATTCGCCTGATTACCAATAATCCCCGTAAAATTGCTGGAGTTAAGGGTTATGGGTTGGAAGTAGTTGATCGCGTGCCATTGTTAATTGAAGCAAACGACTACAATTCTTATTACCTGGCAACAAAGGCGAAAAAGCTGGGTCACATGCTGTTACAGACTTATCTGGTGACAGTAGCAATCCATTGGCAAGATGACCCGGAAGCTGTGACGGAACGTTATGAACGTTTAGAGAAACTGCGACATTTAGCGAAAAGTAATGATTTGTTGTTGCAAGAAGAAGCGCGTCCCTTAGCGATCGCTATATTTGACGAGCCATCTTTAACTGTACACTTGGGTTTCGATCAGGCAAAAGTTGCTAGCTGTGATTGGTATCAGCAGAGTGGCCATCCTTACATACAGGCAATCTTCCAAATTTTGGACAACCTCGCCACTTTGCCATACATCCAGAAATTAGAATTTCTGATTTCTTCTGGTTGCGATCCTTTGAGTAATTTACAAGTCCAACTAGATCGGCAGACATTCGCGGATGGTACACTGCCTTCATCAATTAGCGATCGCTTGGAGACACAGCAAATTTACAGCTTTAGCAAATAGTCACAACCCTAAAAGCCAACTTTTTAAGGGGTTGGAGGATTTATTGTGTGTAAGTCCTACATTCCTCCTGAACTTTTCAGCAGTTCTTTTATATGACAATGAGAGCAATTAAAATTATTGTTGAAAAACATAATGACGGTTACGTAGCATATCCCTTGGGTATCAAGGGGGTTGTAGTTGGCGAAGGTGACAGCTATGAAGAAGCACTAGCTGATGTTAAATCTGCTATCCACTGCCATATAGAGATATTTGGCCAAGAGGTTTTAGAAGAGGAATCACCAGTCCTAGAAGCTTTTGTAGCGGAAGCTGAGGTTCCTATTTAATGGTTAAATTCCCAGTAGACGTACCTAAAGCTAAAGTAATTAAGACATTACAATTTCTGGGATTCACCGTTATTAGGGAGTGAGAACATATTGTTATGGAGCGAGAAAACGAAGATGGAACAAAAACTCCACTGACTATGCCTAACCATTCTCAAATTAAAGGTTCGACGTTGAGATCCATCTGTACTCAAGGGGGTATCTCAAGAGAGGATTTTTGTCTGCTTATGAGCAAATCTGAAAGCAATCTGCTCGGTTAAGACTAAAAAATAGAAATGTGTAGCGAATTAGGCGAGGCTTTGGAACTGAAGTTCAATTATAAAACTCGCATTACAGGCATTACAGATACTTTTGCACCAACCGCTGATCTAGCATGGCTTTTACTTTTTCATCTGTAGGTGGCAGGGTGTCAGTCTTGGCAATACCGATTAAACTTGCAGCTAAACCCTTTGGCTTTGACGTTGGCTGAAGTTTTGGTTGGAGCGATCGCATTAATGTATTAATTAACTGCCAACGATCTTCGGCAGATAATCTCAGTGCTTGATTTTCAAGTTCACGTAAAGTCATGGTAATAATTTCTAACAGAGAGCGATGAGTTATCAGAATAAGACGGCTTCCGATGCAACGGAGTGTTAAGCTGTCTCGCCCTTTGCTGCTTGTGGCATTGACTCAATCAATGCCCTTAACACTTTATTGACCGACTCTGGTGTGGTAAAAACCTGAGCCACATCTTCATCTAAGACTACAACTGTTAATTGTTGCGTTCCACTACGGACGGCAAAGCGATTGGGCTTTGCCTTTTGATAATCGAAGCGATACTCAGCTTGAAGCTCGTCGTCAGAATTTTGCGATTTTTCAAAAGGTGTTTCGTTCATAATCTTCACGTTCCTTTCGAGTAGCTAGACGGGCGCTGATGATACCGATAGCATTGGAACGCTCAGTGAAAGAAATCAAAAGCAAGAAATTTTGTTGAGAGTGACCAATAATGATTTCTTGCTGCTCATCTATAGAGTGCGCTTTATCATCAAAGATGACTGCCAAAGTAATTGTTAAAGACGGTTTTGGCTTCTTCAAAGCTGACACCGTGCTTCTTCAAATTTGCGGCTGCTTTTGATTGATCCCACTCGAACTCCATGACCAGATCATATCCGATTAGCTATGCAGAGTTTATAAAACTACCAAAAATAGGCTGGGGTCGGAAATTGGCAATGATTGAATTGATTAATAATGAGTTGCCGACTTGCGATGATGGACGGCTGTAACGCCATCAGTATCTAGCAATTTGCCATTCTCGACAGTGGCATAAACTAGCCAATGGTCGCCAGATTCCATCCGGTTTTGTACGGAACATTCGAGATATGCTAGAGCATCCGTAAGTATAGGAGAACCGCTTTCAGTTTCTTCGGCGCCGACATCAGCAAATCGGTCTTGTCCTGGCCCAAAAGGTTTGAGGAAGTGCTTCATCAATCCTAAGTGATTTCCTTCCTTAAGGATGTTGAGGACAAATTTGTTTCCTGTATGAGTCAGTGTTTCTACTGCGCGGTCTTTGGCGACGGCAATAGTTAAACCAGGTGGACTAAAGCTGGCTTGAGATACCCAAGAAGCTAACATGGCACTGGAGCGATCGCCTTCCTTGGCTGTGAGAACGCAAAGAGAACCCACAATCCGACCAACTGCTTGTTCTACAGTTGTCGCAGGTTGACTTGGCGATCGCACTTTTCTGGCTTTCTTCAGTGCTTGGGCAAAGTCGGTTCCAGCTTCTTCACATAATTGTAAGGTGGCATCGTCGGGTTTGAATTTTACGCGGATTGTATCAAAACCAAACCGATAGCCAGCATCTTTTAATTTACTCTCAATTAAATCAACTGCTTCCCCACTCCAGCCAAAGGAACCAAAAGCACCAGCGAGTTTATTGTTAGTAGCAGTGGATAGGACAATTCCTAAAGCTGTTTGCACAGGTGTCGGTGCATGACCGCCAAGGGTAGGAGAACCGATGATGAAACCACCAGCTTTTTCCACAGCCGCCCGGATTTCTTCTGGTTCAGTAAACTCGCAGTTAATCGATTCTACGGCAACGCCAGCTTTAGTGATCCCACGAGCGATCGCTTGGGCTAATGTGGCTGTATTTCCATAAGCTGAAGCATAAATCAACGCTACTGTCAAGTCAGCAGATGTTTGCTGTTGACTCCATTCCCGATAAGCTTTAGTTAGGTCGATTAAGCCATAGCGTACTAAGGGCCCGTGTCCATTGGCATACATTCGCACAGGAAAATCTGCAAGTTTATCCAGCGCTGTTTCAACTTGACGGGCGTGGGGAGCCATGAGGCAATCAAAATAATAGCGCCGATCCTCGTTATATACTTCCCAACCTTCATCAAATACCTGATCTCCACAAACGTGCGCCCCAAATAACTTATCTGTGTACAGAATTTCTGTTTGTGGATCGTAGGTGCAAAGTTGATCTGCATAGCGGGGATTGGGAGTGGGAATAAATTGTAAATTATGCCCATTACCCAAATCTAGAGTTTCTTCGCCCCGCATCACGAGAATTTGCAAATCTGGATTTTCTAGCGCTGCACGTAAATTTATCGCCCCTGGATTAGAACACACAAAGATGATTTGCGGGGCAATTTTTAACAAAGCTTTTAAAGTTGCAGCCCGGTTAGGATTTACGTGTCCCAAAATTACATAATCTAAATCTTCAAAATGGAAACGTTGTTGCAAAGCTTCTAAATAAATTTGCGTAAACGTTTCCCCTGGAGGATCGATTATGGCGGTTTTCTCGCTTTCGATTAAATAAGAATTAGCAGTTGTACCCTTAGCAAGAGCATATTCAATTTCAAATCTCAGCCTTGACCAACTGCGCGATCGCAGTATTCTTGTATCTGTAGCAATGGGAAAAACTTGAACATCACGGGGTTTATTTTTTGACATGGCTTTATTGGGGATTGGGGATTAGGGATTGGGTACTGGGGAATGGGGACTGGGGACTGGGGACTGGGAAAGTTATTCCCAATATCTTAATATTCAATCCCCAATATCTAATACCTAATACCTAATCCCCAATCCCCAGTCCCCAGTCCCTAATAATGATTACCAACTTTACGATGATGCACAGCAGTCAAACTTTCTGGTTTAGAAACCCGTCCGGCGTAGACTGTGCTATATACTGCCCAATGGTCGCCGCAATCCATTCTACTGATGACTTCGCACTCCATGTAGGCGAGGGCGTCGTTGAGGATGGGCGCACCATTTTCGGCTGGCTGAGTTCTCACACCTTCAAAGCGATCGGCACCAGGGGCGAACCGTTTCAAAAAGTGTTTCATTAATGGTTGGAAATTGCCTTCTTCTAAAACGTTGAGAACAAAGCGATCGCCTACTTGCATGAGTGATTCAATTGCCCGATCTTTGGCGACTGCAATGGAGAATCCCAAGGGTTTGAAGCTAGCTTGAGCAACCCAGGAGGCTAACATGGCACTGGATACATCGCCTTTTTTGGCAGTAATAATATATAATCCGCCGCTTATTCTACCTAATGCTTTATCTAAGTCAGCACCAAGAGATTTCATGGCTTTGATGTTGCGATCGCGTGTTACCCATTGAGCTAAGTCTGTACCCGCTTCTTCACACAGTTTGTAGGTATTTTCTGTGGGCGTTTGTTTAATCCGAATCGCTGGAAAAACTGTTGTCAAACCCAAATTACGGAATTTACTCACCAAAGGATCTATCGGCTCATCATCACCACTGCCGGTTTCAAACACGCCAATAGCTTGCTTTTCTTTGGCAGATCCTAAAACTGTGCTGAGTGCAGCTTGGATGTTTGCAGTGCCAGAAGCCGGAGGTAATCCAACGATTAGTCCAGCACAGCGGCTAACTAGTTCTCGCAGTTCTTGTAAATCGACTTCCGATCCCAAATCGACAATTTCCACGGCGACACCGGTTTTACCGATACCGTTGGCAATTGCTTGCGCGAGGCGATCGCTATATCCGTATTCAGAAACGTAAAATATCCCAATTGTTGTTTCTGCCTTGGTTTGGCTTTGGCTCCAAGTGCGATAACGTCCAACTAGTTCTTCAACATTGTGAGATAATAACGGCCCGTGTCCTGTGGCAATCATGTTGATGGTTTTCAGTTCCGCCATCCGCTTCAGGGCAGACAGAACTGACCGAGCATTCGGGCCCATCAAGCAATCGTAGTAGTAATGAAAGTCTTCTTCGATCGCTGGCAAGTTTTCATCAAAGGTGCTATCTGAGCAATAGTGCAACCCAAAAGCATCGCAGGTATAGAGAGTTTTGGTTTTGTGGTCAAAGCTGAAGATAGTATCCGGCCAATGTAAATTTGGAGCAATCACAAATTCAAATTCATGCCCATTGCCCAAATCTAAGCGATCGCCATTTTTCACAATCCGCCGTTTAAATGGCTGATGTACTAAATCCTCAAGAAACTGAATCGCCACTTTAGAACCGACAACGGTTATTTCTGGAGCCATAAGCAGCAAATCTTTGACTAAACCGCTATGGTCTGGCTCAGTGTGACTGATAATTAAATAATCAATCTCTGTTGGGTTGATTAGTCCAGTAAGCGTATCGAAGTATAGTTGACGAAACTTTTCATGGGAGGTATCAACTAAAGCAGTCTGCTCCCCGCGAATGAGAAACGAGTTATAAGTAGTACCGTTTTGCAGACCAAACTCAATATCGAAGCGATCGCGATCCCAATCCAAAGAGCGAATAGCCGTCGTCTCTTGAGCAATCTCTACAGTCTGTATGGTGAGCCGTTTTTCAGTTTTTTCGGTGAGCGCTACCATAACTCCCTCCTTGACACAATGAGTATTTGTTCCTCTTCTTTTATTGTGACACGGCTTGAATGTTAATTTTTATTAAAAAACCTATAGTTGACTTAAAAAAGTTAAAAGTGTGAAACCACAGAGGCACAGAGAGAAAATTTGGCTAGCCTTGGAAATTGGGAATTCTCGGCTGCATTGGGCATTATTTATTGGCGAGACACTTTACTCAGCCTGGGATACCGACTATTTTCCTCAGTCTGTCATACAATATCTAGCTGAATGTCAAACCCTAGATGATTTATTACTAGCAATTTCTTCACCCCATCAACAAAGTAATTTTCTCACAAATACTCCACCCCTTTGCGCTTTTGTTTCTCTGCCTCCGTGTTCTCTCCTCCTCGCCTCGGTAGTTCCCAGCCAAACTGCTATTTGGCAAAGTTATCCTAACATTCACGTTATTACCTTAGACCAAATACCACTAACAGGTGTATATCCCACATTAGGAATTGACCGCGCTTTAGCTTTGTGGGGTGCGGGGAAAACTTGGAGTTTTCCTATCTTGGTAATTGATGCTGGAACAGCGCTGACTTTTACAGCTGCGGATGCTAATGAGTCTTTAGTTGGAGGTGCAATTTTGCCAGGGTTAGGTTTGCAATTTACAACTCTCGGTCAAAAAACAGGACAATTACCATTAGTAGAAATGCAAAACTTGCCGTCTCTGCCAGCACGTTTTGCTCTCAATACTACAGAAGCTATTCAAAGTGGAGTGATTTACACAATATTAGCTGGAATTAAAGATTTTATTGAAGTGTGGTTGCAATTATTTCCTAATGGTAAGATTGTAATTAAAGGTGGCGATCGCACTTTATTGTTAAACTATCTGCGAACCTTATATCCTGAAATAGCGGCACCTTTAATTGTGGAACAAAATTTAATTTTTTGGGGAATGAGGGAAATATTTAGGAATTATTAGGAATTATAAGTCATAAATTAAGAATTAATTAAAGCAGCTGCTGTGAAACAGATGTTGCTGAGTTATGTATTCTAAGACGATGTTTGCAAATTCAACAAATATACTGGAAACATCATCCTATATTTTGGATGTGAGTATTTGATCTAAATCAACTTTCACTTTCAAGTATCATAGGCACTTTTTCCTGACTTTTCAACCTATTTCAAAAATAATATAGCTAATATTTCTGAGTTATTATGACCAAATTTAGTATTCTGAATTAGCCTATAAATACTTTTTTTCTGAATATAAGTTGCTGTAACTGATAGAATTGTAATTAACAAAAAAAATATCATATAGTTAGTAGCAATATCTGGTTTAATTTGCACCAGTGATTGTTTAAAATATAGGAATAAGATGTGCCATAAGTATATCCATAATGTTGATGTGCTGATAAATACTATAGCTTTAAAAATTGGATTTTCTTGATTATTTAAATTATATTTTTTACATAATATATCAACCACGCTAAACGTAAGCATTGACATAAAAATTCCATAAGATAAATAGTAAATTCTTGGTGGGTATTTAAAACTTTGCGTTGATGGAATTACTCCTTGCGTATAGGATAAATATCCAGCTACTAGCAAAAACACTGTTAAAAAAACTCCAGCAACAACTAATATTGATTTTCGCTTCATCGTTGGTAAAGCAATACCTAATCCAAATAAACATCCATACGAAATAGTATAAAAAACGTAGTTATTTATCAAACTAGATAAGAATGGAATATTCACTATATTAATTTTTGTAGCTATCTCTAACAGTATTTCATAACATATATAAATGCATAATAGCACTGCAAAAAAATGATTTTTACTTCTACAAGACTTATATAAATTCATAATTATAGTTGAAATAATAGCCATGAGAATAAAGACACGTATTACCCATACGTAACCTATGCCATCTAATAATAAAAAACTATTAATAATCTGTTTTTTTAATAAAAAAGGGTAATCATTTCCTAATAAATAAGAAGCAATATAAATAGAAATAAAGTAAAAACTCAAAAACAACCATACAGGAGCAATAAGCCTTGGAATTCTCCTATGCAAATAAGTAAGCAAAGAATAGTTTTTCTTATAACTAGAACAGTAAAAGAGTGAGCCAGAAACGATAACCATTAGAGGAACATCAAAATTCCTAATATTAAAAAAGATGTTTTGAGGAATTATATGAGCAAGAATAATCGAAAAAATACCTAGAGTTTTTAGAATATCAAATCTAATATCTCTTGTCACACTCTTTTCTGCTTCTACTAGCTCTTTTTGGCTTTTCATCTGCTTAATTACTCTCTTAATTCCACGCAAGACTTTTCGCAGGTGTTTGCTGCTAGCGATAACTATCAAATTTAATATACTACGGCTTATGTGAAATGAGGTAGTAAAAAAGAAGGGGAAACCGCAAGATAAAGTTAACTACACTCCTGGCTGGGTCAATATTTTGGTATTGATGTGCTTCCTTTTGAACAATATAATATCCTGTAGCTTAATCTACATCAGGCGTTTGGAAGTCCCTAATAAATTCCTGAATTTCGTTCGCCACAACCTCAGCACAAGATTCTGGTAAGTCATTTCCGGCATGGGCAATCATTTTCAACTCAACTTTTGGCATCAGTTGGGCATAAACCCGGCTCTTAGCTAAAGCATCTGGTGTATCTTGCCCACCTTGTAAAATAAAAACTGGGACATCTATCATGTAAAGCTGCTTTTGCAGTAATTCCGCCTCAATTTCTACTTGTCGCCGTTTGAAAAGTAACTGGCAACCTATGGGATAGGGCAATAGCGCTTGACGCAACTGTAAGTCTTGTGCAATTTTTTCATGCCAACCCAGGATTTTAGTCAAAGGAGTTAGCGATCGCAACAATTTAACTACTAGTGGTGGATAATTCAATAATCGCCGCATCTTCTGGCAATATTCTTCTTGTCCTGCTATCTCTACGCCCTCTGGTGCTAGGAGTATCACACCATCAACTTTCTCTGGATACTTTAAAGCATAGCTAGCAGCAATCCAACCCCCAAGAGAATGCCCCACTAAATATACTTTTTCTAGCTTCACAGCTTGTAAAAATTCAGCTAGACATTCAACTTGTAAATCTATCGAATGGTGGATATTAGGATTTTCTGATTCACCAAACCCTAGCAAGTCAGGTGCAAAACAATGAAAATCTTGTGCAAGGGACTCCATCACAGATAACCATTGACTGCTTTCATTCCAAGCACCATGTAAAAAAATTATAGGAGTTTTTTCACCGACTTCACGCCAGAATAGTAACCCTTGAGATAGCTTTCTCCGGGAGTTACGGAATAGTGTATCCATTTTATTTAGTAGTTAACTTTTAGCACCATAATAATTAGTCATTAGTCATTAGTCATTAGTCATTGGTCATTATTAACTAGTTCTGGACAAATTACAAAGAGATAAGTCTGAGCCAAGGCTTCTTGAAATCATAACTTTGGCGGCAAATGACAAAGAACTAATGACTAATGACTCATGAAAAAATATTGTTATGCCAGTGTTGTCAAGCCATTCAAGTAGTCTTGCAACTGCCGAGTATGGTCGTGAGACATCTGTCCTGAAGGTAGTAAACTGGGAGAGAAAGCTTGGATTTCTATGACTTCTAACGTGTCTTGAATCTCCATTGTCCCATGTACCTCGGCTTCAACCACAATACAAATTGAATGGATTCTGGGATCGCGGTCTGGTGCAGAGTAAACTCCTACCAAGCGGTTAATTTTCACCAATTCTAGCCCGGTTTCCTCCATCAATTCCCGGCGGACTGTATTGGGAACATCTTCTCCCCAATCCACAATCCCTCCAGGCAATGACCAAAGACCATTGTCGCGCCGCCGGATCAGTACAATCCGACCATCGGGTAAAATTGGGATGATACTAGTGCCAGTAATGGGATGACGAAATATTATACCCAATACTGTTTGTCCAATCCGCCATAAGCTACGTGTGGACTCGACAGCTGCCGGAAAAAAAGCAATAACGTTCAATCTTCAAAATTTATGTGTTGTATTCTATAGTTCTCTACCACTTACATAGACTCAACTAATAAAATTTTTGTTGAGTTTTGTTTTATACAAAAATGTTTGTGGATTGAGATTTTATTCTCACGATTTACGTAGAATATTATTAATTCTAACATCAAGTTTCAATAGAAGCACTGTATTTATATATACATAATATTTTTTGAATTAGGAAAATTTTCAGTTTATAGCTAGCATTAGTGCTGCTGAAACTAGCTATCACTAATAATTTTTGAGTACACATTAAAAAAAATAATACAAATAAGAAGTCAGTCGTCAGAATTATCTCTTGAAAATATTAGTTTGTTTCAATAACAATAACTAGTTAGCTAATTTCCAATTGATTTGACAGATTGGAATCTAATAAAAGGGATTTTTTATTTAGCTGGCAGGGATAATTCAGAATCATTATTGACAGAACAAGGTTGAATGCGGTAGACTAGTACACTGTTTAAAGCGTATTTATTGCTGCACTAGGCTACAAGTATATCAATAATATTGGTAGCTGATATTGCCTACGTGATGCCTAGTTGCTACTTTTTTGTTGTTTATTAATGAGGTGAACATGGCCAAGCGCCGTAACCCGAAAAAAGAAAAGGCGCTACGTAACCAGGCGTATGCCAGAAAGTTTCGTAAACGGACTACGACAGGAAGAATGCAGAGAAGGTTCCAACAAAGACCACCAAAGAGTGAAGAAGAAGAAGGCGCAGCAACAGCAGCTGACACTGACTAAGCTGTCTGCTTAAATCCTTTTTAATTTAGATTATTTATCTTTTAGGGCGTACATTTGTACGCCTTTATTTATTTTTGGGCATTGGCAAAGAAAACTATTCTCAATTCCCCATTGCCCCTAATCCCCACTCCCTCTATCGATCGATTTGAGCGCGGGCGGCGATGAGTGCTTTACTAACCTGTAAAAAGCCAGTACCACCGTAACTGTTGCGGGCTGCCACAACTTGACGAGGGGATATCGCCTCATAAATATCTGCTGCAAATGCCGGATGTAGTTGTTGCCATTCTTCCAATTTCAAATCTTTTAGGAGTTTACCTGCGGCAATACTAGTTTTTACAACTTTACCCACGAGGTTATAAGCTTCTCGGAAAGGGACACCCCGGGCTGCCAGATAATCTGCTACATCGGTAGCATTGGAAAAATCTTCCGCGACAGCTTCTGCTAACCGCTGGGTACGGAATTCCAAGCCTTCCCTGAGTAAAATCGTCATCGCTTCTAGAGAGGCTTTGATTGTGTTGACGCTATCAAATAGACCTTCTTTATCTTCTTGTAAGTCTTTGTTATATGCCAGAGGTAGCCCCTTCATAATCACCAACATCGCTTGGAGATGACCAAATACACGTCCTGTTTTTCCCCGCACCAATTCTGGTACATCGGGGTTTTTCTTTTGGGGCATGATACTGGAACCCGTAGCACAGCTATCCTTGAGGGTGACAAAACGAAATTCTTCAGATGACCAAAGAATGACTTCTTCTGCAAGGCGGCTGAGATGAACCATAATCAAGCTAGCCGCACACAAGAATTCGATCGCAAAATCGCGATCGCTCACTCCATCGAGGCTGTTAGCATAGATATCGTCAAAATCCAAAAGTTTGGCTGTATAGTGGCGGTCAATGGGGAAAGTGGTTCCTGCTAAAGCACCACACCCCAAAGGTGAGATATTGACGCGGCGAGAAACATCTCCTAAACGTTCCCAGTCACGTTGGGTCATTTGAAAGTATGCCAAGAGGTGGTGAGCTAAACTCACGGGTTGGGCGCGTTGGAGGTGGGTATAGCCAGGAATCAGGGTTTCAACGTGCTTTTCGGCTATATCTAGTAAAACACCTTGAAATTCTCGCAATTCGCTTTTAATTTGTTGGATTTGGTCGCGGAGGTAGAGTCTGGTATCGGTGCCAACTTGGTCATTACGCGATCGCGCCGTATGCAACTTTTTACCGACATCGCCGACAATTTCTGTCAGTCGTCGTTCAACTGCAAAATGGACATCTTCAGCATCTACACCAGGCTGAAATCGGCCCTGGCGGTACTCTTGGCGAATTTGTTCTAAACCTGCAACCAGTTGCTCTCCTTCTTGTTGAGAGATAATGCCCGTGTGAGCGAGCATTTTAGCATGAGCTTGAGAACCAGTGAGGTCATATTCTATTAATTCAATATCAAAACCGATACTGGCATTAAAACGAGCGATCGCTGGATGCAACGCTGATTCAAACCTCTGGCTCCAAGTTTCTTTTTTGGTCATAAATTATGAAAGGAGTGGGAGAGAGTTAAGAGTTAAGAGTGAGAAATTATGAGTTTCTGACTCCTAACTTCTCACTCCTCACTTTCAACTCCTAACTTTTAAATTTAACCGTAGCTAGTTAGATTCCGAATCATATAGCCAATGACTAAACCAATCAACAATGCCCACACTTGACCTGTTTGTATAAAGTGGCTCCAAGATTTTTGAACCTGACCCATCAGGTCTGGGTCGGTAATTGTTTGTGCTAAAGCTGTCCAATTTACAGGCAAATGCCAAAATAACTGAGATATCAAATCGCTGTAATGGCTCATATTTGGTGATGAAGAAGTTAGTGGGGCAAATTTCAGTATCAGTTTATTTTTTACATTAATTACTGATATTTACTGAAATATTGGATATAACTTCAATGTCTTAACTCAAGATGTAGCCGATGCCAACCGCAATTTCTCGGCAGTCCGCAAAATTTGCCCCGCTAACACTGCTGCACCAAAACCATTATCGATATTTACTACGCCTACTCCCGCAGCACAAGAGTTAAGCATTGTCAACAAAGGTGCTAAACCACCAAAACTTGCGCCATAACCGATGCTAGTGGGTACGGCAATCACAGGACAACTCGCTAAACCAGCGACAACGCTAGGTAAAGCGCCTTCCATCCCCGCCACGACAATCAACACCGATGCTGACTCAATCAGGTGGCGGTTACTTAATAAGCGGTGAATCCCCGCAACGCCAACATCCCAGAGGCGCTGTACCTGAAAACCAGAAAGTTCAGCAGTTACAGCTGCTTCTTCAGCAACGGGTAAATCAGCGGTACCAGCAGAAAGAATACCAATCTCACCCCAGAATTGTGGTTCGATAGTAGGGGGAGCGATCGCACAAATTCGCGCTGATTCGTAATATCGCAAACCGCTAACTTTTGATTGCAGTACGGCATAAACTTCTGGTTCGATGCGAGTTGCCATCACCACCGGATTACGGACGCGCATCACCTCCATAATTTGAGCAATTTGATCGGGAGTTTTACCAGGGCCCCAAATCACTTCTGGGAAACCAGTTCTTAGCTGGCGATGGTGGTCAATTTTGGCAAATTCACCTACAGATTCATAAGTTAAGTCTTTGAGTGAGTCTAATGCCGTATCTGGCGTAACTTTACCATTGGCAACCGCAACGAGTAGCGATCGCAAAGTTTTTTCATCGGTCATGGGTCATTTGTCCTTTATCCTTTGTCATTTGTTCTTTGTGAATAACCAATGCCCCATGTCCCACGACTAATCCTTTATTTTGATTTGTTCAATATTCCAGAATGCGCCGCCAAGGGCAGAGAATTTAATGCCTTCAAAACGATTACGCACCGCTGACAATGAATAAGGATTAACCAGGTAAATAAAAGGTAAATTTTCCTGGGTAATCTGCTGTGTTTGGGCATAAATCGCTTTAACTTTAGCTTCGTCTAATTCTCGTGCAGCTTGAATGTAAAGATTCCCTATTTCCGCTTCCCAAGGAGCAACCTCCCAACCCTGAATCGGCTTTTGTCCTGCTTGTGGTTTCTGGTTAAACATGTGCAATCCGCCTTCAGGTGCCCAGACATTAGCACCATCATTCGGTTCTAATCCACCGGTCAGACCCATCAAAGAAGCTTCCCAATCCAGTGAATTAGAAACTTTGTCAGTAAAAGTATTCCATGCCAACGGAGTGAAATCAACTTGAATGCCGATTTTGCTCAAGTCCTGTTTAATCTGCGATCCCATTGCCTCACGGATTTTATTTCCAGCATTGGTAAGCAAAGAGAAACGGACACGATTTCCTTGAGAATCTACTAACTGATTGTTGTTGTACTTAAATCCTGCTTTTAGGAGTAAATCCTTCGCTTTTTGCTGATTGTAATCATAAACTTTTAACCCCTCTTTAGGAGAAAGGTAATAGGGGCTTTGCACAGAAATCGGGGAATTTTGTGCTACACCCAAGCCGCGAAAAGTGTTATTAATCATCGTTTGGCGGTCAATTGCATAAGCTATAGCCTGCCGAAATTGCACATTATTAAACCACCGAGATTTAACTGGATCAACCAGTGGCTTTCCGTTCCTTTTACCTTTGTTGAGATTGAACCAAACAAACGATGTAGCGGACGTTGGTCCACCATTATAAATGTTGAAATTACCCTGCTTTTCTTGCACCTTTAGCAAAGAAAAGTAATCTGGGGACACTCCCACAGTATCTAACCCCCCAGAACGAAATTGCAGCAAGGAGGTATCTGTTGATTCCACAATTTCCCAAATTACCCGTTCAATATAAGGCTGGGAATTGCCTTGAGCATCCTTGCGCCAGTAATGGGGGTTGCGGCGGAAGACCACACGCTGACTGGTATCGTAGCGCTCTATTTTGTAAGGGCCGTTGACAATAATTTCATCGGGAGGAGTATCTACACCCCATTTTGTCAGAAAGGTTGGACTGCCATTTTGGTCTTTCGTTTTTATCGATTTTTGCAATATATGGCTGGGTAAAATTGGCGAACCTGTACTTAGTAGGAAAGGTCTAAAGGGTTCCGGTACGCTAAACTCAACTCGACGTTCGTCCACTTTTCGCACAGTGGGCAGTTTCCTACTTTCACCAATCCTCAAGCTGTCTCTCACATCTGTAGGAATTGCTTCGTTAAGGTAAATATCGTTGTAGGTAAATACTACATCATCTACTGTTAGCGGTTGACCATCAGACCATTTCAACCCTTCTCGGAGGGTAAAAACAATCTTTAATTTATCATCGGAAATTTGCCAGGATTCCGCTAATGCTGGCTCGACTTTCGCAGTTATCGGATTTTGGGTGATTAACCCCTCGTAAATTAAAGGAAAAACATTGGGAGACTCTTGACTGAGAGGGTAGTTAAAGGTTTTGGGATCACTGAGAATACTACTTACTAATTGCGGTACTTGAGCTGCGGCACTTTTAAAGTTAGTTGGGTTGCAGGCGGCAAGTATAAGTGCTGTTGCTGAAGTCAAAATTATTGGCAACAAAAAATGTTGAATTGCCAGAAATATTTTTCTAAAAAATTTCATAATCTCAAATTTATTTCCATCCTAATTAGTCTTCAATATCTTTTTCAGAGACTAAAACAAAAATTACTCTGAAGCAACTAGTAAGACGACAGCATAAGCACATATTCCTTCTTCACGTCCAACGGGGCCTAATTTTTCGTTAGTAGTAGCTTTGATGCCAATTTGATTCGCTTGTAATTCTAAAACTGATGCTAGTTTGTCGCGCATATTGTGAATATGCGGTTTTAATTTTGGACGTTCTGCTACTACCACCGAGTCAATATTTCCGATTTGCCACCCTTGCTCCCGAATCAGTTGATGTACTTGAGTTAATAGTACTAAACTATCTGCTCCCGCCCATTGGGGATCGCTAGGGGGAAAATAATAACCAATATCCCCCAAAGATAATGCCCCAAGCATGGCATCCATAATTGCGTGAGTCAGCACATCAGCGTCACTGTGACCTAATAAACCCAGTTCATGGGGAATTTGAATTCCACCTAAAATTAAAGCGCGATCGCTCACCAGTTGGTGAATATCGTAGCCGTTACCAATACGAATTTTAGTCATTAGTTATTTGTCATTTGTCATTTGTCAGGAGTTAGGAATTATTATTCTCCCCCTGCTCCCATTTCTCCAACAGATCGGGGCGGCGATCGCGGGTTTTTTGAATTTGTTGTTCGTAACGCCATTGGGCGATCGCTGCGTGATTCCCACTGAGCAAGACTTCAGGCACTTTCAAGCCGCGAAAATTAGCAGGACGAGTATATTGGGGATAGTCCAACAACCCTTCCTCAAAACTTTCTGCTGTGAGAGACTCCGTTTTGGCTACAGTTCCTGGTATTAACCGCACTACACCATTAATCAAAGCCATTGCTGGAATTTCCCCGCCGGTGAGAATAAAATCGCCTAAAGATACTTCACGAGTTACCAAATGTAGCACCCTCTCATCTACTCCTTCGTAATGCCCGCAAATAACTACTAACTGGTCATAATTTATCGCCAATTCTTTTAAAAGAGGTTGATTAATTGTTTGACCCTGTGGACTCATCAAAATTATTTCTCTTCGGGGTAGAATTGGCAGCGACTCCACAGCGCTAAAAATAGGTTCTGGCTTCATTAGCATCCCAACACCGCCGCCGTAGGGTTCATCATCTACCTTTCGGTGCTTGTCAGTGGTAAATTCCCGTGGGTTAATCAGATGCACTTCGGCAATCTGTTTGGCTAAGGCTTTACCTAGCAGCCCAGAATTGAGAACAGAGTTAAAACAGTCAGGAAAAAGCGTAACTATATCAAAGCGCACAGTTATTCGTATTCGAGGACACTAATCTTAAATTTGAATGTCTAGCAAACACCAGCAAGCCAAGGTCGGGTCAAACTCCAGTTAAACTTTATCAATAGTATCTAAAACTACCAGACCTCTTGGATTTTAGATGGGAGCAAAAGTTTTTCTAATTACTTAATTTATGTTTAAATGTTGTCACAACTACATTTAAATTAATAATCATATCAAGTTAACAACTTCCAGGATGCATCGAGCTAGCCTCAGAAAAAAGCGTAGTCTTAACTGCTCGTCCCCAACCCTAGAGTGGGAATCTAGCCCCCAAAGACTATTTCGCCCTGCTGCAAGTGGACAGGTGAACAACAAGACGCTGGCTTTGAGGAATAAGAACGACACGTTTAGACTGAGGCAACGCGAGCGTTAAGCGAGAATTTGGAGAGTAGCTGATCCAGTTCCAAACTTCCAAAAAGTGTCCTCTCAAAGAAGTAAAGCGCAAAAATCATGACTGCTTCTGAACCTTGTTAAATTCACCTGAAAGTTGTTGACAGGAGAAACACAATGCCGCAATTACAAGCTAAATCGCTAGAAATGAGGACACCCCAAGCAACTAAAACCGCCGTTCTGGTTATCGGAGGCGCAGAAGATAAAGTTCATGGGCGCGAAATCCTACGAACTTTTTTTGGACGTGCCGGTGCTAGTAAGGCTTATATTACAATTATTCCATCTGCCTCTCGCGAACCCGCTATCATCGGTGGTCGGTATATTCGCATTTTTGAAGAAATGGGTGCCCAGAAGGTAGAGATTTTAGACATCCGGGAACGGGAACAGTGTGAAGCCTCCCAGATCAAAGCATCCTTAGAAGCCTGTAGTGGGGTATTTTTGACAGGAGGAGACCAGCTGCGTCTCTGTGGCGTATTGGCAGATACGCCAGCAATGGAAATTATTCGGCAGCGGGTGAGGGCGGGGCAACTTACGTTAGCAGGCACCAGTGCAGGAGCGGCAGTGATGGGGCATCATATGATTGCTGGCGGCGGTAGTGGAGAGTCGCCCAATCGTTCCCTAGTAGATATGGCAACGGGTTTGGGATTTATTCCTGAAGTTATCGTTGACCAACACTTTCACAACCGTAATCGGATGGGGCGACTGATTAGTGCGATCTCAGCTCATCCTGATCGCTTAGGTATTGGCATTGACGAAGATACTTGTGCTGTATTTGAACGCGATGGTTGGTTACAAGTTATGGGCAAAGGCAGTGTCACCATTGTTGATCCCACTGAACTCACCCACACCAACGAACCCCATGTCGGTGCTAATGAACCGTTAACCGTGCATAATTTACGTCTCCATATCCTCAGCTACGGCGATCGCTTCCACTTGTACCAGCGGACTGTATTGCCTGCTGTACACCGAATCTCCAGCTGACGGGATAGAGTATCTGAGGTTACACTGAGTTGACCGCAAATTTTAGGTTTTGGATTTTGGATTTTAGATTAAAAGAGCTTTTTGGTACATACCACAAGAAAGTGGACGAGACCAATGAAAAAGACGCTCAGTGACTCGGTTTAGCTACGCTATCGTCAATCTAAAATTAAGAGAGCCAAGTCCTCTGATAGTCTCTTTTAATCCAAAATCATAAATCTAAAATCCAAAATCATTTGACCGCACATTTATTTCTTACCGTAGAAAAATGATAAGAATACCATGTAAAAAGAAAAAACTGTTTGCAATGAACAGTTTAGCGGTCAATTCCAGTAAGAAACTAGAATTTTGGTTCCGAATCTCCATCTACCTATTCCCATGAGAATCCTCAAGATCCAGACCTTACGCGGCCCAAACTATTGGAGCATTCGACGCCACAAACTGATCGTCATGCGCCTCGATTTAGAAACCCTTGGCGAGACGCCCTCGAATGAAATCCCTGGCTTTTATGAAGGATTAGTTGAGGCGCTGCCGAGTCTGGAGGGTCACTATTGTTCGCCTGGCTGTCGTGGTGGTTTTCTGATGCGAGTCAAAGAAGGCACTATGATCGGCCACATCGTGGAACATGTAGCGCTAGAACTCCAGGAATTAGCTGGTATGCATGTCGGCTTTGGTCGTACCCGCGAAACTGCCACACCCGGAATTTACCAAGTAGTGTTCGAGTACCTGAATGAGGAAGCGGGACGCTACGCTGGACGAGCCGCAGTGCGGCTGTGCCAGAGTATCGTTGATCGAGGCCGTTATCCCAAAGCAGAACTAGAGCAAGATATCCAAGACCTGAAAGACTTCACCCGTGATGCTTCCTTAGGCCCTTCGACTGAAGCGATCGTCAAAGAAGCAGAAAAAAGAGGTATTCCCTGGATGTCTCTGGAAGCCCGCTTTTTGATTCAGCTAGGCTACGGCGTGAACCAGAAGCGGATGCAGGCTACAATGACTGACAACACCAGCATTCTAGGCGTAGAACTAGCTTGCGATAAAGAAGCCACTAAACGCATCCTCGCTGCCGCTGGTGCGCCAGTCCCCAGAGGTACAGTAATCAACTTCTTAGACGATTTGGAACAAGCCATTGAATTCGTTGGCGGCTATCCCATCGTCATCAAGCCCCTGGATGGTAATCATGGACGTGGAATCACTATTGATATCAGAACTTGGGAAGAAGCTGAAGCCGGATACGAAGCTGCCAGACAGGTTTCCCGGTCAATTATTGTCGAACGATATTACGTTGGGCGCGACCACAGGGTACTAGTGGTAAATGGCAAAGTAGTAGCAGTAGCTGAACGTGTGCCGGCTCATGTCATTGGCAACGGCAGATCCACCATTGCCGAACTGATTGAAGAAACAAACCTTGACCCAAATCGCGGTGAAGGACATGATAACGTCCTGACCAAGATTGAACTAGACCGCACCAGTTACCAGTTGCTAGAAAGGCAAGGCTATATCCTAAATAGCGTGCCACCCAAGGGAACGCTTTGTTATCTCAGAGCAACGGCAAACTTGAGTACAGGTGGTAGTGCTGTAGACCGTACCGATGAAATTCACCCAGAAAATCTTTGGTTGGCACAACGAGTAGTCAAGATTATCGGTTTGGATATCGCCGGACTCGATATTGTCACCACGGATATTAGCCGTCCGCTGCGGGAAGTGGATGGCGTGATTGTCGAAGTTAACGCTGCTCCCGGCTTTCGGATGCACGTTGCCCCAAGTGTGGGCATCCCCCGCAACGTCGCTGGCGCAGTGATGGATATGCTATTCCCCAACGAGCAATCTAGCCAAATTCCAATCCTCAGTGTCACGGGTACTAATGGCAAAACTACCACTACTCGACTACTAGCACATATTTATAAACAGACTGGTAAAGTAGTAGGCTATACTACCACTGATGGGACATATATCGGTGATTACTTAGTCGAAGCTGGTGATAACACAGGTCCTCAAAGTGCCCATGTTATTCTCCAAGATCCCACAGTGGAAGTAGCTGTACTGGAAACGGCTCGCGGTGGCATTCTTCGCTCTGGATTGGGCTTTGAAGCCGCAAATGTTGGCGTGGTATTGAATGTAGCCTCCGACCACTTAGGAATAGGCGATATAGATACCATTGAGCAGTTAGCTAACCTCAAAAGTGTAGTAGCAGAAGCTGTATTCCCTGATGGCTATGCGGTACTTAATGCCGACGATCGCCGCGTCGCCGCCATGTCAGAAAAAACTAAGGCTAATATTGCTTACTTCACCATGAACCCCGATTCGGAACTAGTGCGGAAGCACATCCAAAAGGGCGGAGTAGCGGCCGTATATGAAAATGGCTATTTGTCCATCGTTAAAGGTGATTGGACACACCGGATAGAAAGAGCAGAACAGATACCCTTAACAATGGGCGGCCGGGCGCCGTTTATGATTGCCAACGCTTTAGCTGCAAGTTTGGCAGCATTCGTGCAAAACGTCACCATTGAGCAGATTCGTGCTGGTTTGAAGACCTTCCGGGCCTCAGTTAGTCAAACGCCGGGACGGATGAATTTATTTAATTTAGGCAACTACCACGCTTTGGTAGACTATGCCCATAACGCTGCCAGTTACGAAGCTGTAGGTTCCTTTGTGCGAAACTGGACTACAGGACAACGGATTGGCGTAATTGGTGGGCCAGGCGATCGCCGCGACGAAGACTTTGTTACTTTGGGCAAATTAGCAGCACAAATTTTTGATTACATCATCATCAAAGAAGACGATGATACACGGGGACGCCTACGGGGTTCAGCCGCCCAGTTGATTATTCAAGGCATCACCCAAGTTAAGCCTGATAGCCGCTATGAATCAATTCTGGATGAAACCCAAGCGATAAATAAAGGCTTAGACATGGCTCCTGATAACAGTCTGGTGGTCATTTTGCCAGAAAGCGTCACTCGAGCTATTAAGTTAATTAAGCTGCGTGGTTTAGCGAAGGAAGAGACACACCAACAAAATCCCGGCACTACTGTCATCGATTCCCAAAATGGGATCACACCTTCTTCTGTTGTTAATACCTTACTGTAGTCAAGAATCAGGAATCAGGAGTCAGAATTACTTCTGTGCAATGGGCGTATGACTCATTGCTGCAAGCGTCTCCCCTTATGGGAAAAACTATATTCAGAAATTTCTCAATATTAAAAATGCATCTTTTCGTGAGTGCATTTCTCCTGACTCCTGACTCCTGTATTCGACTCCTTTTATGATTATTTTTCTTCCTGATTGGTTTCCTCACTGGGAGTTTTCATCTCCTCCTTAAAACCTCGTAGGGTTTTGCCCAGTGCGGTTCCCAATTCGGGAATTTTTTTTGGGCCAAAAATTAGAACAGCGACTATGGTAATTACAGCTATTTCTGGCCATCCCAGTCCAAACATATAAATTTCCTCTAAGGGATCTGTAATTAAATATAAACATTGATGGCTCAAATCTGATCAGTTGGCCATTAATAAGCGCTCGACCCTCTTGCAGAAATAGGGTATAAATAAAATCAATAGAAACATGTTCCAGAAAATAAAGCTGAGAAAATTACGCTAGGAATTTCGCGTTAGGACAGAGAAACCGTGGAACAATTCCTATTATTTTTGAAGTCGAGTATGTTCAAGACAGAACTGGACACCTTGAACAAAGCGATGGTGAGCGCAACTAACTTCTAATTGGATTGGTAATTGGCAAACCTAACCAATCGCTTAATTCATGAGCTAGCCATTCCAATTCCGCTTCAGATTTAATCGCACCACCAATACCACCAAGCTGATATTTTTTTACTCCTACCCAAATATCCAATTGGGCGGGAACGGCAATTCTAGTACCTTCAGAGTCTTTAGTAAAATGTTTGGGAATGTAAACTAACTTATTAATACTTTGTCTTGACGATGCACGGGGACGATAAAATTTCCAAGTAAACAACTCCCAGGTTAGGGCAATTTGTTCGGGATTCAGGCGTAAGCAGATGCGTCCAAATAAATGAAATAAAAATTTATACACCATCATCAAGCCAGCACCCCAAAAAGGAAGTGAGAACAAGGCAAAGGGGATGTTGACAGGAAAAGGGGCCGAGAGAGCGCCAATTGTCCAAAATAAGATAAATGAATTCCAGACGATCGCAAATAAACCTGTGAATATTATTGATGGATCAAAACCAGCCGATGGAACGATAATTTCTAGAGAATCCCCATTTCTGGTTAGTTGAATCTTACTCCCATCTGGTTTGCCAACAACAAAAGTAGGCAAGTTTGTTGGTTGTGGTTTCTCTAAAGCTGCCAGTGCAGCACTCGCAGAACTCAAACGCCGTTCTAAACTAGGTTCAATCATCCACTTTAACCAATTGCTAAAGCTGGGACTGAGATTAGCCACTTGTTCAAACTGAATACGAAAATCCTTTTGGGGTAAATCAGCTGGGTGAGTCCCCGTCACTAAATAAATTAAGGTTGCGCCTAAACTATAAAGGTCAGATGCTGCAACAGTGCGTCCGCCAAATTGCTCTGGTGGCATATAACCATAAGTTCCGACCACGGTTCTTGTCCCGGTTTCGCTAGCCAAAACAGTTTGCACTGAGCCAAAATCTACTAAATAAACTTGACCGACACTATTTCCAGAACGCTCTCCCAATAAAATATTGCTAGGCTTAATATCACGGTGAATTACAGGCGGATGTAGTTCATGTAGGTAAACGAGAATCTCTAAAAGTGCTTTGGCTATCTGTTTGACTTCAGCTTCGGTAAAAGTCCGCCCAGTTTGTAAACATTGCTCTAAAGTTTGTGCAGGGATATAAGTTTGTACTAGAGCAAATCCTTTGATGGTTGGTAAATTTACCTCAAAATACTTTAAATAGCGAGGAATTAAGGGATGTGCTAGGTTTTTTAAAGTTTCGGCTTCCCGCTCAAACAGCTTGAGTGAATCCCACTCAAAGTCACTACTAAAAGAGAGTAACTTGATAACGACTAATTCCTGAGTTTGCAAATCACGAGCTAATAGCGTCCGCCTCCCTGCTTTTTTTCCTAATAGCTGCTGAACTTCGTAGCGATCGCTTAATATTTCGCCAATCATTATGGTTTCTTCTAATGCTACGGTTGAAAAGTTTTTAGAGTTTATGACTTTTCAATTTGGCAAATCGATATCTTTAGTATAATTGCGTAGTTCTATGCCCTCCCAACTTTGGCCTTATATTACCCCTGGTATTCCCGATGAATTATTCGAGCATTTGCCAGGAATTCCCCTGAGCCAGCGAGAAGTCCGACTACTGTTAATTGCCCAACTGCGACTCAAATCAGATTCTGTGTTGTGGGATATAGGCGCAGGGACAGGTACAATTCCCGTAGAGGTGGGGCTATTATGTCCAAAGGGAAAGATTATCGCTATAGAAAGAGATGAAGAAGTAGCTAATCTGATCAAGCGTAACTGCGATCGCTTTGATGTGAAAAATGTCGAAGTTGTTGAAGGCAGCGCCCCAGAGTGTTTACATGATCTCAAAATTACCCCTCATCGCGTTTGTATTGAGGGAGGACGCCCCATTCAGGAAATTCTGCAAGCAGCTTGGCATTATTTGCCGCCATCCGGTCGGGTTGTAGCCACAGCTGCTAATCTAGAAAGTCTGTATGCTATTTCCCAGAGCTTTTCCCTGTTAAGGGCTAGAAATATCGAAGTCGTCCAGTCTGCGGTTAACCGCTTAGAGACGCGCGGCTTTTCTCAAACCTTTACCGCCGTTGATCCCATTTTTATCCTCAGTGGTGAGAAACTGGACTAGGGACTGAGGATTGGGTACTAGGGACTGGGGACTAGGAAAAAGTTTTCCAAATAAATACCTAATACCCAATCTCCATTACCCAGTACCCAGTACCCCAGTACCCAGTACCCAACCCCAAATACTTCTATGCCTTGGTCTCGGATTATTAGTGGAATTGTTGCGATCGCTCTTGCTCTTTCTGTGACCCTTTTGGGGGGTTGGTATTTTACCATCATGTTTGCGGTTGTGGTTTTTTTGGGTCAACAGGAATATTTTAATTTGGTGCGAGCCAGAGGCATCGCTCCCGCCGCTAAAACCACTATGGCTGTCAGCCAAGTTTTGCTGGTGATTTGTACCCTTGATGGTAGTTTAGCTGATGCTGTGATGCCAATAGCTGGCACACTTATTTGTTTTTACCTGCTGTTTCAGCCCAAATTTGCTACGATCGCTGATGTTTCCGCTTCTATTATGGGGCTATTTTACGTCGGTTATTTGCCGAGTTACTGGGTACGATTACGAGCAATTGATAGTGCTGCTTTTAGCAATCTTCCTTTCGGAGGTTACTGGCCCACAACCTGGACAGATTTCTGGGAAAAGGCAAACTCTGCTTCTTTAGCACAAGGTTTTACAGCAACACTGCTGACTTTTTTATGTATTTGGGCAGCCGATATTGGTGCTTATACCATTGGTAAATTCTTTGGGAAAACCCGTTTGTCTGAGATTAGCCCGAAAAAAACTGTAGAAGGTGCTGTCTTTGGTATTACTTCAAGTGTTGCCGTAGCCATAGGAGGAGCCTATTATCTCCACTTGCCCAAATCCCCCTTCACTGGTTTAGCATTGGGTTTACTGATTGGCATTGCTAGTCTTTTAGGGGATCTTACCGAATCTATGCTCAAGCGGGATGCTGGGGTCAAAGATTCTGGACAGTTAATTCCCGGTCACGGTGGTATTTTAGACCGTACCGACAGTTATATTTTCACAGCTCCTTTGGTTTACTATTTTGTGACATTACTGTTACCACTCATAGCAGATAGGTGAGTTGGGCATTGGGTATTGGGTACTGGATATTTGGAAAAATTTTTCCCAGTCTCCGTCTCCAGTCCCCACTCACTCTTCTTTCAAGAAGCGCCATATCATTTAAAATAGGGTATTAATATTTTTTAATCCGTCATCATTAAGGATTAACGTTAATCCGTCCACGACACACTAGCTTGCCTGGGATCAGCGTTAGTTCTTGGATATCGACATCTGAACCAAGATCCAGATTGTACTGATGATTATCCTCTAATATATCTCCCTGATCGGGCTGGATTGGGATATGTGCCACTTGTAACTCATGCCCACTGAGTAACTGTAAGCCCAGACAGATATCTAGAGGTGTTGTTTCACTATTGGTTACTCTCAAGCCTCGCAGTATAATTTGGTTGTTGCCAAGGAAAATTTCTTGCCAATTAATTGGTTGTGACTGTGGGTAATGTGTTGGTAAAACCTTAACCAGTAGATCGCTCAAAGCAGTCGATAATAAGTTAGATGAGAGAGAAGCATTGAGATCCTTCTCGTCTACGATCAAATCGCCAACCACTGGTACTGTTTTTAACAGTCGTAAGGGTTGTCCCTTGAGTACGGAACCGATGTTGATCTGAATATTTTCTGCTATTAATTGAATTTGTGTAATCAGGAGACCTTGATAAATCGCATGAGTAGCAAAAATAGATACCGAGGGGATACGCCCAGAGAGAAGTTGGCGATCGCTAGCTTTAATCTCCACTTCTAGTTCAGATATTTGACTGACTTGCGCTCTCAACCAGAGCTTGACTGCTGTTGTGAGTACTTGCGTAATTATGCGGATTTTATTTGCATTTGTTGTTTGGGAATTTTGCTCTGGCATCTAACCAATCTGTTTATGAGTATTTGCTCAACAATCGAACAGAAATTAAACAAGCTTTAAATGTAACATTTATGCCTACTCACTACAAAATGCAAATATCATTTAATTGTTAACAGTAAATAAGCAATTTCCACATGGAGGAACGGTTACAAAAAATTCTTGCTCAATGGGGTATTGCCTCACGTCGTGAAGCTGAAGAAATGATTAGGCATTCACGGGTGCGGATTAATGGGGTATTGGCCCATTTAGGTCAAAAAGTTGATCCCCAAAAAGATGCGATCGCTGTGGATGGTAAACCTGTATCCGAAAAGCAGCGTCCGGCTTTAATATATCTATTGCTGCATAAACCAGCGGGGGTGGTTTCGACTTGCTATGACCCTCACCGCAGACCAACAGTCCTGGATCTACTACCAAAGGAATTACGAGAGGGTTCGGGTATTCACCCAGTTGGGCGTTTAGATGCAGAATCTACAGGAGCATTAATCCTGACTAATGACGGAGAACTGACATTTGGACTCACCCATCCCCGTCACAGTATTTCCAAGACATATCATGTTTTGGTCAAAGGACATCCTCCAGAAACAGTACTACAAATGTGGCGTCAAGGTGTGATGTTGGAGGGTAGAAAAACCAGGGCTGCTAAGGTACACCTTATAGAACATCGTGCCGAGCAAAGCTTTTTAGAAATAGTGTTGCAGGAGGGAAGAAATCGCCAAATTCGCCGTATAGCTCAACAGCTAGGATATCCAGTAATCAAACTGCATCGGACTGCTATCGGCCCAATTCAATTACAAACTCTAAAAGAACCCTTTTTGTCCGAGGGTAAATATCGTTCCCTCAAAGATCATGAAATTCACTTTTTGCAAGAGCAAATAACGCAACCTATTAAAGAATCAGCGGAGTTAAGGAGTGTCAGTAGGCATGAAATGGCTAAGAAAGAAGAATAATCACCAGCCATCACTTTCATTAGAGCAACAACGAGCCGAAAAGTTGGCAGAATTGGGCGCTCAACTTTGGGCATTGCGGCAAGAACAGGGTCTATCTCTAGAGCAAGTGGTTGTATTGACCAGGATTCCTCGGCGATTATTGCAGGCGATCGAAGAAGGTAATTTAAACGATCTGCCAGAACCAGTCTATATTCAGGGTTTGATTAGGCAATTTGCCGAAGCGCTAGGCTTGAATGGAGTAGAATTTTCTGGCACTTTTCCGATCAGTTCTGCACGAGTGAACTCCCGAAGTCTGGGGAATAATTCACCCATTAGTCAATTACGTCCGATTCATCTTTACTTTCTTTACATATTCCTAATTGTATGCTCTGTAAATGGTTTATCTCAGTTATTAAATAACGCGGTACTACAAGCAAGTAATAGCCAAAATCAGCCATACCTAAAACAAAAGTCCATTGTTAAACCAGAGCCAACCCAACCAAAAGAGTCACTAAAAGTTCAACCGGTTAGCGATACCCTTAGCGATGGACAACAGGGACAGGTTGTACAGATTGGTGTGACTTTGAAAGCCTCATCCTGGATTCGGGTAGTAGCCGATGGCAAAACCGAGTTTGAGGGTATTCTGCCAGAGGGAACTCATCGGATTTGGAAAGCCCAAGAGCAACTGACAGTGAAAACTGATAATGCTGGTGGTGTTTTGATGAGCGTCAATCAGGAAAAAGCCAAGGAAATGGGAGAGCCAGGAAAAGAGGAAGAAGTTAGGATTGCTGCCAAGCCTAAGCTTTGAAATATGGGGCATGGGGCATGGGGTATGAGGCATTGGGTATGATGATTTTCATTGTCCCCTGTTCCCTTGTCCCATGCCCCATGCCCCACTAACCAACTCCTCACTGGGCTTCTGGGGCGCGTCCATTGAGTCTAGTAAGAACTTTCAAGCGATCGCGTAATTCGTCTGTCAAAGCTGCTGCTTGATAGCGCCACTCCCAGTTCCCCTCTGCAACACTAGGAAAATTCATCCGCGCTTCGTTTCCTAATCCCAAAATATCTTGCAAGGGAATAATCGCTTGGTTAGCTATGGAACTCAAAGCTAGGCGAATTAAATCCCACTGCACACCTTCAGGGCTAATACAACCTAAATAAAGCCATAAGTTGTGCTTTTCGTTGTCGTTAGCTGAATTGAACCAGCCTACAGTTGTGTCATTATCGTGAGTGCCGGTGTAAACTACAGCATTCCTTGGGTAATTGAATGGTAAAAATGGATTTTCGGGATCAGAACCAAAAGCAAACTGCAAAACTTTCATCCCAGGAAATTCATACTTGTCTCGCAGCGCTTCTACCTCTGGTGTAATTACTCCTAAATCTTCCGCCAAGACGGGTAGCTTGCCCAACTTCTCCCTAATCGCTGCAAAAAAAGCATCTCCGGGCGCTTCCACCCATTTACCATTCATGGCAGTTTCTTCACCTTGGGGCACAGACCAATAGGCCTCAAAGCCCCGAAAGTGGTCAATGCGAATTATGTCTACATAATCCAGCATTGCCTCAAAGCGCTGTACCCACCATTTAAAATCTTGTTTTTGCAATTCTTCCCAGTTATAAACCGGATTTCCCCACAATTGACCGGTGGCGCTGAAGTAATCGGGTGGAACTCCTGCCATTTGTGCTGCTTGTCCCGTCTCTGGATCTAAGCAAAATATGTCGGGATGTGCCCACACGTCAGCGCTATCATGAGCTACGTAGATGGGGATATCGCCAATAATGTCAATGCCGCGCATATTAGCGTAACTTTTTAGGTCTGACCACTGGCGGAAAAACTCAAATTGGACGAATTTGTAGTAATAAATCTCTCCATTCAGGCGATGCTGTACTTGCTCCAAAGCTTGGGGATCGCGCTTGACAAGTTCTGGCTTCCATGCGTGCCAATTTGCATTGTCGTTGGCATCTTTCAGCGCCATAAATAAGGCGTAATTATCTAGCCAATAGGCTTTGCTGTCGCAAAAACCTGCAAACTCCTTCTGCTGGATGGGCGTAGCATTCCCTCTAAAATTTTCACAGGCTTTTTTGAGTAGCCCAATCTTAATTGGCACAACCTGCTGGAAATCTACCTTTTCTCCAGGAAATCCTGGTAAATTAGCAAAGTCTTCTTCAGATAGTAAACCTTCTTCTAAGAGTTTTTCTGGGCTAATTAGCAGAGGATTTCCTGCCATTGCTGAGTAGCACATATACGGAGAATTGCCGTATCCAGTGGGGCCCAGTGGTAAAACTTGCCAATATTGTTGATGGCTTTCTTTGAGAAAATCAATGAAGCGATAGGCTTCTAAGCCTAAATCCCCAATACCAAATCGACTGGGAAAGGAGGTAGGATGCAGCAAAATGCCACTGGATCTAGGAAAAGGCATATTTAACCTGAATTATGGAAGGGGGCAATTGTCTGATGGACACGCTACGCGATCGCATCGAATTTATCACGGAACAGTATTTGCAGGGTAAAGTCATTTGTCATTTGTCCAAAGTCCAATTGTGAATAACCAATGACCAATGACTAATGACCAATGACTAATGACTAATGACCAATGACTAAATAACTATGACTTACCGAAATCCTACACCGACAGTTGATATCATCATTGAACTAGTAGATCGACCTCATCGGCCAATAGTGTTAATTGAAAGACATAATCTACCTTTAGGTTGGGCTATTCCTGGTGGTTTTGTAGATTATGGGGAAGCGGTGGAAGTGGCGGCGCGGCGAGAAGCTGAGGAAGAGACGGGTTTACAGGTGGAATTAGTTGAACAATTACTGGTGTATTCTGACCCCGATCGCGATCCGCGTCAGCATACGATTAGCATTGTGTTTTTGGCCACAGCTACGGGGGAACCTGTGGCTGGGGATGATGCTAAGAGTGTAGGCATTTTTGAGTCTTGGCGAGTGCCTAGTAATTTATGTTTTGACCACGATCGCATTCTGCGCGATTATTGGCGATATCGGCATTATGGGATACGTCCGAGGTTGGGGTAGAAGGGACGAACCGTGAAGAACGCAAAGGGCGCGTTCGCGCAGCGTCTCGAAGAGAAGGAAGAAAAGAAAGCAATACCTATGACACAAAGTTTTTGTGATTATACTGTGTCAGTGGTATTCAAAGGTGCATTATGAACGCTGAGGAACTTTTAGAGAAATACGCCGCAGGGGAACGGAAATTTCATTCAGTAAATTTGAGTCAAGAAAATCTCAAAGGTGCAGACCTCAGTGAGATAGACCTAACTAGTGCAAATTTGACTGGAGTTGATTTAAGTGGGGCAAATCTAACCAAAGCAAAGCTTAATAGTACAAATCTTACTAACGCATCTCTAGCAGATGCAAAGTTAAATTCGGTAAGTGCTTCTTCAGCAATTTTTGCTTGGACAGACCTCTATGGTGCTGACTTAAGTCGGTCAACTCTGAATAGTGCAAATTTCAATCATGCAAACTTAGAAAAGGCAAACCTAACAGCTGTAGACCTAAGTATTGCAAAATTAATCAATGCAAACCTAGATACAGCAAATTTAAGTGGAGCAAATCTTAGTAGTGCGGATCTGACTGCGGCTTCTTTAGCTGAAAGTAATCTCAGCAAAGCTAATCTAACTAAAGCAGATTTGCGTGAGGCGTACTTAACTGGATCTGATTTAACTCTAGCAAACTTAACTGAGGCAACATTGAAAAGTGCCAACCTTCAAGGAGCCAGACTTCATAGAGTGAATCTTAACGGAGTTGATCTATCAGGTATGAATTTGGCTGGTGTAGATTTTACAGCAGCATCTTTTCAAAGTACAAACCTTACGAAAGCATTACTCCAAGGAGCGAATTTAGAAAGAGCCAACTTGCGACGGACAAATTTAACCAAGGCAAATCTGGATGGAGCAAACTTGAAAAGAGCAGATTTAACTGGTGCAATAACTTACGGTATGAGCTTTAAAGATGCAGACCTAACTGGTGCGATAATGCCAGATGGAGAAGTCTACAAGCCGATCGCAGCTGAAGCGGAAATCGGTAAACAGGAAACATCGTTAGAGAAAGTAATATCTATGACCCGTAAAGTAATTAATACTGATAACGCACCCGCACCAGTGGGCCCTTATAATCAAGCGATCGCAGCTTCAGGTCAATTTGTATTCATCGCTGGACAAATTGCCATCGATCCCCGCCTTGGTGATGTTGTCTATACTGATGATGTCAAAAAACAAACTGAGCAGGTATTAGCTAATCTTGAAGCCATCCTCACAGCAGCCGGGGCGACTTTCCAGGATGTGGTGAAGACCACTGTATTTTTAGCTGATATGAATGATTTCGCGGCGGTGAATGCCGTTTATGCTAAATATTTCCCAGAAGATACAGCCCCAGCGCGGGCTTGTGTCCAGGTATCGCGCTTACCTAAAGATGTGTTGGTAGAGATTGATGCGATCGCTGTAATTAGCGGTTAGGAGAAATAGAACAATGAGCAAAATTTTAACAGTTACATATGTGTGTTGTAAGTGTAGACACACAACTGCTCAACCGTGCTTTACAACTTTATCAGTCCCGTTTAGACAAAACCTGGGGGTTAACTGATTGTATTTCGTTTATTGCCATGCAGGATCGGGGCTTAATTATTGCAGCAACCGCTGATCAACACTTTGTCCAAGCAGGTTATCGGGCACTTTTGCTGGAAATACTCTGTTAATTATCTCTCAACAAACGCGATCGCTTCTATAAGGCATCATGTAAAAATAAATTGAACAATTTGCCGAATGGTTAGATGATCAGAAT
>NZ_JABXKQ010000054.1 GCF_017114945.1 Nostoc sp. JL34 | reverse complement strand
TCTGAGGGGGCGGGATTATAGCGATATAGTCCTGCTACCCGACCACGGTGATGCCTCACTTGACACGATCTGTATCTTTGGATATCATTCAACTATATGGTTGAATCAAATGTAGCCCTTGATAAAATTTTTGCTGCTCTGGCAGATGTGACGCGGCGAGACATTCTGAAGCGGGTATCAACAGCAGAACATACTATCGGCGAATTAGCACAACCCTATGCGATGTCTTTTGCAGCGATCGCAAAGCACATCAGTGTATTGGAGAAAGCCGGACTAATTACCAAGCGTCGAAGTGGTAAGGAGAAAGTTATTCAGATTCAGCCGAAAACTCTCAAAGTAGCCGCAGCGTATCTGGGCGAGTATGAAAAAATCTGGAGTGCCCGCTTTGATGCTCTGGAAAAACTACTAGAAGATCGATAACAAAGTAGCAGGAGGGTAGTATGGCAAATCTTACAGTAACAGTTCCAGAAAATTCACAAAATATCCTGGGTACTGTCACAATCAAGGCTTCGTTAGAAAAGGTATTTGAAGCATATACCAAAGAGGAACTGTTTGCTAGTTGGTGGTGTCGCGGTAATCCAATGAAAGTGTATCACTTCGATTGTCAAGACGGCGGCAGTTGGCACATTGCTGAACAATCAGAAGACGGTCACGAGTATGAGTTTACTGGCTGTTTTCATGAAGTCGCTCTAGATAAACGAATTGTGCAGACATTTGAATTCTTGGGAATGCCGGAACGTGGGCATGTCATGCTGGAAAAAGCTGAGTTTGTCGCAATTGACGAACATACAACTGAGATTCGTACCCATAGCACAGCAATGAGCCAGTCAGACCGTGACGGCATGGTTGCCAGTGGCATGGAAAGCGGCTGGCGGCAGTCCGTTGAAGCTCTGGGCAAGCTTTTAGAACCAAACGATTAATTACAACTCGTTCGCAGGCTTGATATTTACCAAAGCGATCGCTTCGGTAAATGTAAGGGTAAACCACCTAACAGAAATTGTTGGACTTTATTATTTATTGTTGAACTTTTTTATTCCTCTACACCTGCATCTGAATCACCCGGTTTGTCTGATCTGCTACGGTCGCATCATGGGTGACAATTGCGATGGCTACGCCGACCAAAGGTACGCGGTATCCGATTGATTTAATTGTGGAATATTCTGTCAGCTAAAATCCAGAAAGTGTATCCTTGTAGTAAAAGCAAACGTCTATGCAAGTTACATTTGACTTACCTGATGAAGTTGTCAATCAGCTTCAACCCTTTGCAGACAAACTGCCTCAAATCCTAGAGTTGGGGTTACGAGAACTGAATGCGATTACTCAGTCAGGATTTTCAGGTATGGCTGAAGTCGTAGAATTTCTGGCAAGCCTACCCACTGCTGAAGCCATTATTGCCCTGCGTCCCTCTGAATCCCTGCAAGCTCAAATTAACACTCTGGTAGAAAAAAATCGGACGGTAGGTTTAACCGCAACAGAAGAGCAGCAATGGCAAGGGTATCAATATTTAGAGCATATTGTCAGAATGGCTAAGGCTAGAGCCTTCTTAAAGATCAAAGAAGCTGACGCAGAATGAGCAAAACCTATATTCCTGTAGCTCTCCGAAGACAGGTTTATGAACGGGCAAAAGCTTGTTGTGAGTATTGTCTGATTCCTGATGTCGCTACCTTTGCGCCTCATGAGATTGACCACATCATTGCTGAAAAACATAGGGGACGGACTGAAGCGGAAAATTTAGCCCTATCCTGTACTCTGTGCAATAAGCACAAAGGAAGTGATCTCGCCTCTGTCGATCCAGAAACCGGAAAAATCGTACCCTTGTATCATCCTCGCCAAGACATCTGGCATGAACATTTTCGCCTAAGTGGGTCTGAATTTGTGCCTTTAAGCCCCATAGGTCGGGTTACGATTGGGTTATTGCAGTTAAACCGTCGTGACAGAGTTGAGGAGCGTCAGCTTTTACTACAAGCTGGAATAATCGCTCCATAAGGTCGGCGATCGCCTCAATGTCCCAAGCTCATAACTTGAGCAACCCAGTTTGAAACCATAAAGCAAGCAAGTTGCTCACATTATGCTTTCAGTGACAATCGGGGTGGAACACAAAATAAGGTACTCTTATCTTTTATCCGACATAATCTACGATAAAAACCACTTTCCTTGATATACAACACTTCCACCAACATGCGATCGCGGAGGGGGCATGTTGGCAAGGCAATAGAAACTATTACGCTGCCGATAAATTTTGCTTGTCTTGGTATCGCCTTTGATGCGTAATCCAAGCGATAACCATTTACAGGGTGCTAACTTTTAGTTATAGTTAGCCGTAACTTATTATAGGCACAATGCAACTATAACTTTGACTGAGTGCAAAGATAGTTTACAAAAGTTGCTCAGGCGCTTGCATATTATCGTTTTAACGAAAAGACAGAGGTATTGCTGCACAAGTATGCCTTCGGGAAAACTTTTCTCCCTTGCTTGATGCCTGTCCCTCAATCTCTAAGATTCGGATCATGGATAATTGCAACCGCCTTGATGCAGAACCGTCTGGGAATACAAATTGCCTGCTTTAAATTAACTACAAAAATCATCCACCCGAATATCCCGCCAGACATCAGAAACCTGCCAGCCGGAATTGCCCACAGATTGTACTGGAGGATTGTCAAGGAATGGAACATAGTCACGAACTCTAGGCTCTGAAATCGCTACTGGTTGCTCCTCAACCACAGGATCTGGAGAATTGACAGTATTAGCTTCAATAAGTTTGTCTTCAGCCTCCTCGATTAGCTTCATCTGTCTCAGGGTAAGCTTGTCGGATTTTTTGATGATCTTCTTAGTATCTGTATCCAATACCTTAGCCAATTTACGAGGGTTCAACGCCTGTAGAAACGTTATGAATACGTCCTAAAGAAGTAAGTTTGGCAAAAATCTGGGTTAATAAAATAGGCTCAGGCATTTCGGGAAGCATTTTTAAAATTTCACGGACATATCGAAAACCACGATAGTGAGCCTGAAGGTCAAGGATGCCGGAGTCGGGATTAAGGAGACGAAAATCTGCGAGAAGATGATGGGATAAGTTGACCATAAAGAATGCTAGATTAGCAGCATTAGTTACAGCAGTTTGACTTAAGTTCATAAAATCTTCCAATCCCCAAAATTGCTTGGCATCTCGAAAATTGAATTCGATCTGAAAGCGCAGCTTGTAAGCTGTTGTGCTTTTAATTTGCACAAACAGCATTTCCCTTATTTTTTATTTTTCTTCCCCATTTAATAATAAGCTCTCCATCATTTAAGAGTTTATTTAACGTAGATTTTAGTTCACATACTGATTGAAACAGTCTATGAGCTATATATTCTTTACATGAATGCCAAACTAATTCAATTAGATTAAAATCAGGGCTATAAGCAGAGAGATATTCAAGAATAATATTCGGTAGATTCTTTTCTATTTCGGCGCATATATCTTTACGTTTATGGTAACTTGCATTATCTAAAAATATAATTATTTTTGGGCCATGTTCGTGAAAGCATTCTTGACTATTCCCTAAAGCCAACCATTCTTTTAATACGAATTCGTGTAGTTGTTTGAGCTGCTCATAAAAGGTTTCTGAATTTCCTCTTTCAATAAAATAACATACCCGCTTTTTATCAGATAACCTTAAACCTCCCATCATGTTTACCCGACCTCTACTACGTTTCCCAGTAACTTTTTTTCTTTTTCCTTTTTTACCCCAAGTTTTCCTTCTTAACACTCGTAAACTAAAACCACTCTCATCCCAAAACCATATCTGATAAAGCTTTGGTTTCTCTTTTACTATTGATAAATAATTTTGAGACTTTTCTTTAAATTCTTTTCTTTTCTCTGCATTTTGTCTGTCCTCTAGACTATACTTTGCCCAAAGGTAAGCATACTTTTTTCTTTTTAATATCTTCCTTACTTGTGAACTGCTTATTTTTAATCCTGTTTCTTTCTCTAAATATGTTGATAATCTTTCTGCTGTCCATCGACCAAATTCATAACCTAATTCACTTGGTTCTTTCTCTACTATCTCTAATAGTTTATCTATGTAAACTTGATTAACTTTTCTGTATTCTCTTTTTCTTCTACCGTCTTCTAAGCTTTCTATCGTATCTGGATCTCCATGCACACACCAATATGCTACTGTTCTACGAGAACAACCGATTAATGCTGCTATTTCTTCTTGTGTTCTACCATCATTCATCAATAATAGTATCAAAACTCGCTCTCTCATTTCAGAGCGTTCGCTCTGTTTTAAGAATTTTTGTAGATGCTGCTTTTGTTCCAAGCTTAGAAAGCCAATAGCCGGCATAGCAACCTGTACCTGAACTTATATTCATATCTATTATATGCAAATTGTAAGCGCAACAGCTTAGTAGTCAATTATTTTTTCAGATGACAATTTTAGCTCACTAGAAAATAGAATTACATGACTACGAGCATGAGTTTTAAGATTGGTTTTGACGAGAATAACTACATTTAGAGATTGGGCAAATTCTTTGTGAAGTAATGTAACTTGATAAACGTCAGTTTGGATATCGTCATCAACGGTACTTTGACATAAATACTTCTTAGGTATGTTGTTGTAGTCAATTTTGTCTCCGTATTTACGACGAGAGCGACTATTGGGGTCAGGGTGTTGATAAGGTATATATAATGCTGAATCAGAGCGAAGCTTAGAAATTATATGCAAGTTAACTTGACGAGCCATCTGCAAGGCATTATTATTCCCAAAGTGTCCATCCAATACTAAGTAAGTAAGGGGAATAAATTTAGCTAATAACTTAAATAGTGACTTAATCATCTTCTGAATTCTGAGTAATTCAGAAGTGAGAACTACCTGGGTTTTATTCTTGTTTTTACTTCCCTTTGGTCGTCCACGCCCACGTTTCTCTTGCGGTTTTATTTCTTTGGTTGGTGACGAGCTACTTTTTTCTATATCGCTCTTTATCACCTGTTCTATCTGAATCGGAAACGAGTGCCTTTGCTCAACACTGACTAATGATAATGTAAAAAAAGATAGCCCTGATATGGGTTTACCAGCCAGGCTAGAAAAAAATCTATCCAGTCCATAAGTTTGTTTCCCTGATTTACTTATTACAACTTCATCTCCCGCTAGCAAATATATCTCATTCGGATTTCTACAAGTGCTGCACCAAGTTTTGCCTTCATGCATCCTGATATATCCAATCACGACCAGCAACAATAGCTGCTGATGCTGTATTGTAAAGCTTTTGCTCGCCAAACACCGCACCATTGTCACTGATGCTCCGAAACTGCCAGCAATGCGCTTCGGTGTAAAATACGACAAGAATAAAGTTATTTGTACAGATAACAGATAAAGGAGTGAATTTTAGGGGTAGTCATAATACTGTCATAATACTAGTGCTGTACTTTGTACAAGGCTATCTATCGATTAGAAGGACACGGAGAGAAGTTGCGTGCGGGGATAGAGGGACATGGAGAGTTCTTTCTTTGCGTCTCCCACTCTCCGTGTCTTTTCTCCTGCCTTATGGTTTGAGTACAACTTTGATACAGTTTTCCTTCTTGTCTTTGAAAATTTCGTAACCCCGGGGTGCTTCATCTAAGGGTAGACGATGGGTGATCACGAAAGATGGATCGATCCTGCCATTTTGGATGTGATCGAGTAACGTGTTTAAGTACTTATGAACGTGCGTTTGTCCCATTTTGAATACTAAGGCTTTGTTCATGGCAGCACCCATAGGTATTTTGTCTACAACGCCGACATAAACACCAGGAATTGACACGTGACCGCCTTTGCGACAGTCAATCATCACTTGCCGCAGCACATGGGGCCGGTCTGTTTCCAGACGCACTGCTTGCTTTACTTCGTCGTATACTCCTTCTAGACCCGTCCCGTGTGCTTCCAACCCCACAGCATCAATGCAAGCATCTGGGCCGCGTCCACCTGTCATTTCTTTGAGGGCTTCACCAACATCTACTTCCTCATAGTTAAGGATTTCTGCTTTGCCTTGATCTTTAGCCATCTGTAGGCGTTCGGGAATTCGATCGATAGCGATGACTCGTTCAGCACCAAGTAGATAAGCACTTCTTATTGTGAATTGTGCGACTGGGCCACACCCCCAGACTGCGACAATATCACCGGGCTGAATATTACAGTTATCTGCCGCCATATATCCGGTGGGGAAGATATCTGTTAAAAACACTACTTGTTCGTCTGTTAGTCCATCAGGAATCTTAAACAAACCAGTATCGGCAAAGGGAACGCGGGCATATTCAGCTTGACCACCAGCGTAGCCACCTAGCATATGAGAGTAGCCAAAAATACCAGAGGGTGAATAACCCATGAATTTTTCTGCTAACCAAGCGTTTGGGTTAGAGTTATCGCACAATGACCAGAAGTCATGTTGACAGTACCAGCAGTTACCACAGGCGATAGGGAATGGTACAACCACGCGATCGCCTATATTTAAATTTTTGACGGCACTGCCTATTTCAACGACTTCCCCCATCATTTCATGACCAAGGATATCGCCCTTTTCCATTGTGGGGACGTAGCCGTTATAAAGGTGTAAATCAGAACCGCAAATTGCTGTTGTCGTGATTTTAATAACAGCATCACGCGGATTAATGATTTTTGGATCGGGTACTGTTTCCACCCGTACATCGTTGGCACCGTTCCAGCAAACTGCTTTCATAGCCATTAATCCTTTGTTGATAGTTAGTTGTCAGTGGTTATTTTCCTTGTCTCCTCTGCTCCTCTCAGCCCCCAACGCAAGGCTGTAACCTAACTTTTATGCAGTGATCTTTTCTTTGGTTGAACAGCTCGAAGCCATGCTTGGCTTCTGTTAGGGGTAAGTGATGCGTGAACACAGCAGATGGATCGACTTCGCCCTTCAATACGCGATCGCCTTTTTTCAATTTCTTGACTTGATTGCCAATATCAACGATTTCTCCCATAAACTCGTGACCAATAATGTCACCCGGTTCCATCGTCGAGATGTAGCCATTGTAGATATGCAAGTCAGAACCGCAGATGGTTGCTGATATAACTTTGAGGATGGCATCGCGGGGGTTAATTATTTTTGGGTCTGGCACTGTTTCCACCCGCACATTGTTAGTGCCGTACCAACAAACAGCTTTCATAGCAATATTTATTAACCTCGCGGTTGACCTTCGGTTGTGGCAATCTCGCCTGCTTCCATCAGCATTTTGAAGCGGCGTAAATCTTCTTTAATTTG
Organism: Nostoc sp. JL34; assembly: GCF_017114945.1. Lineage (GTDB taxonomy): Bacteria > Cyanobacteriota > Cyanobacteriia > Cyanobacteriales > Nostocaceae > Nostoc. Next base: position 51,262 of record NZ_JABXKQ010000054.1, on the reverse strand, counting down.
CAGTTCTGGGTCTTCGCCAAATAATTTAGCGATGTCTGCGACGGGCTTCGCCAACGCAGCTCCAATCGCACCTCCAGGCGGGGTAAATTCTCGGATTGTTTTTACCTCAGTGCCACGATCCCCAGGTGCTGGCTTGAAGTGGACGCGACCAGAGGTTTCAATTGCTGCGCCTTCAACCGAAGTCCAGGCAATCAATTCGTTTTCTCGGTCTTCGGTAATGACTACATCCCACTCAACGCTTTCATTTAAGAATCCTTTGCTAATCCAGTGCGATCGCTTCTCGTCGTATACCCTCACCTCTTTGAGATGCTTGATAAAGCGTGGCAAGTTATCAAAGTTACGCCAAAAGCGATAAAGTTCCTCTACTGGTTTGTTAATGGTTAAAGTCTTTTCAACTTTGATCCGTTGGTTCATGACTGTACTCATGACCGTTGCCTCTTGTGTTTGCTATATGTCTTTTAATTATCAAACTTGGGACAAATTGATTTGTCCTAACTCTTCTATTGCTTAGAGTTGTAGTTAAAAAAAAATTACTTATACTCTTTCAATAGTCTTAGTTGTTCAATAAATTGATACTTCAAAAGTAGTAATTGGCAGTTACAATATTTGTATATAAAAACACTTAGATAATTTACAAAATAGTTGCGTTTTCAGAAGCAGAAATGGTGTTAGCACAACGCTAGCGAGCCTTCTCCCAAAAAGCAGAACAGCGCGAACGCATCTAAACATTGAATATTGAATACTCAAGGTATGATTGTGAATTGTTGGAGGACACCGTACTCCCAACGGACTTTTAAAGATGTATTATTAACATATAGCGGTTCTCAGTGCTGTCGATGAGCATCGAGCTTGGCAATATTAAGGGCAGTGAAACTGGCATTAAAATGAAAGTCAAGCTTTTTGACATCACGGGCTTGACAATCACTTAGCCCGGTAAACTGTTTAGCATCGCGGAAGATAAATTCGATTTGAAAACGCAGTTTGTAGAAATGATAAATCTCGTCTGCCGATTGGTTGATATCTGTTTTGCGTTTAGCCCCCGTGCTTTCTGTTCACCCTCAAACACATATCGCAGATTCGCGTCTCGACGAAGTTTACTAATCACATCCAGTTTGAGCGCCCTTACCCCCGTGACAAATGGCTCCTTGGCATATGCTCCATCCACAGTCAGGTAACGAACTTGGGAAGGTAATTGAGGTTGAGTAATTTCCAGGTGGTGGAGATAGTAATCCATCCGCGTCAGGTCGGGACAGAAGCCTCGGTCAAAGGTTTGTTCCGCCAGCAACCCATAGCCATCGATACGGTGCAAGTTTTTTCTAATCAGCACCTTAATGGTTCGATAGCTTTCTTGTCGATTCCCTCAACTAAAAATTGTCCGGAGTATTGCTTTAAGGATGGGAGACTTTCCTTTAACTTGAGGTAGGAGCCAGCCAGAGGGCTAAGTTTCGCACATAGGCTTTAATATGTTCAAGGGCTTGTGGGTTTTGCTTCATCCCATCTCCAGGGGGTTCGGTTACAAAGCTAGGTGCGCCCATATCAACATCCCAATTGTAGTCGGCGAAATGGTGGAAGCTTGATTCAGCGATCGCACGTCCTAAAATATTTCCTTGTTCATCCTGCGTACTTTCAAAAGCAACTACTAAGTTGAAGTCCCGACCGGAGACTGAGCTTGTACCCAAGGCAATTACTCGTGCATTCTTCTCGTTTGCAGGCACACCTACGGCTCCTTCATGGGGATGAGCCGGAAAGAATTCAATCTCCTCAGAAGGTGATGTAGGATTCTTGAGTAAGTCATGAATAGGTTCTATGAGAGTAATTTTCTCGTAGTCACCATTTAACCCAGAATGGAAGTTGGGCCAGGAAATATACTTAGTGTAGATGTCATCAGGGTAGTGGTGCGAGGGATCGGGATCGGGATTCTTACTGTGAAAGTAATGGGCTGCGCCGACACCACCAAGATTGCAAACCGAACAACCTACATCCTGATGGTCACGGCTGACCAATAAACCGCCGCCGCGCTGACGGAAGGCACTGATGCTCTGACACTCCTTTGGAGTTATGCCATCCCCTACATCCACAGCAAACAGCCACAGTTCATCAAAATCTGAATTATCCAGCGTACTTAAAACTGGATCGTTTTTTTCAGCAGTATTTTCTCGATCCCTTGCTGTTACCTGGTACAGGGGTTCCCCAGTGTCACTTTTCAACGAAGCTAAATAGTCCTTTAGCAAAGAAAATCGCCCAATATACCAATCATCTTCATTGGTGGGAATTGTTGTCTGTAACAGAATTTGAATCGGTTTAGTCATGATCTCACTTCCTAGGGTTCCTCTCGTAGCGTGAGCTAATTACTAGATCAACGTGGGAATTGTAGCGAGATAATCTAAGCAAAAAATGAGGACGTTTAAAGACCAATGCTTTTGTGAAAGCAGAGATAAGTGTTTATAAACGCAATTTAGTATCAGTATCTGCTCAGATTTTCCTTAGATTTGCCAACTAACGTTAGGGCAGATTCGTTAAGAAGATAAGGAAATGGGAAAAATTGGACAAATCCTAGATTCAGGCTTGGTTAACTGATTCGTCTTTGTAGAGAGGTATAAGACTTATGGTTAACAAAATTGTAACTACATTTGAACAAGACCATAACCGACCAGAATCAAAAGAATTTTATTGGAAACATTTTCTCTATAGTCTAGTTTGGCTGACGGTGCTAATGCTGGGATATGGAGGATTGGGATGGACTCTCTGGCTCGATCGCCATTTCTCGACAATTGCAATACCGATGTTCATTTTGGCAATTGCCGCAGTCCGTGCCTGCATACTCACTGGCTTTCCCGTCTGGGCGGGATTGTTATCTCTCACATTCGGTTTTGCATGGATTCTAACTGGAGCATCGATATCAAGCGGATTATTGGGCTGGGCAATAGCGATCGCTCTATCCTGGATTGGCATTTTTACCCTGGATATGGCATTAGACCAGTCCGTCGAAAATTTGCTGGAAATAGAGTTTAGTCGAACTGAGGTTTTCCTGATTCTAACAGCCGTCTGCGCTACTGGCGCTATTGCGGGATGGATACTCCCAATTTTTCTCACTTGAATACAGGGCATGTTATGGAACTGGGAATGATAGGACTAGGACGAATGGGAGCTAACATGGCACACCGTCTAACCCAGGCTGGACATAGCGTCATTGGCTACACTCGTCAGCCACAAAAAGCAGAGGTGCTGGTTCAGGAAGGAGCGATCGCCCGTGGTGTAACATCATTCGTTGAACTCATCGAAGCACTCACGCCACCCCGCACCGTCTGGCTGATGCTACCCGCCGCGACAGTAGATGCTACCCTACAGACTCTCATGCCGTTTCTAGACGCTGACGACATTATCATTGATGGTGGCAATTCTTACTACATTGATGACATTCGTCGTGCAGATCAATTAAAAGTCAAAGGAATTGAATACATTGATTGTGGAACTAGCGGTGGCATTTGGGGGGCAGAACGCGGCTACTGTCTCATGATTGGTGGTGCATTGGCGGTGGTGAAATATGTTGACCCCATCTTTGCAGCGCTGGCTCCTGGTGTATCAGCTGCACCGCGCACCCCTGGTCGTGAGTTAATGGGGGGAACGGCTGAACAGGGCTATTTGCATTGTGGCTCTCACGGTGCAGGGCACTTTGTCAAAATGGTTCACAACGGCATTGAATACGGCATCATGGCAGCCTATGCCGAAGGGTTGAACATTCTTCACCATGCTAATATTGGGAAACAATTGCATCAAATCGATGCTGAAACTGCTCCCTTACGAAATCCTGAATTTTACCAATACGACTTTAATCTTGCAGATATAGCAGAGGTATGGCGCAGGGGCAGCGTAATTAGCTCTTGGTTACTCGATTTAATCGCGATCGCCCTTCTCAAAGACCCCGACTTAGCCAACTTCGAGGGGCGCGTATCTGACTCTGGAGAAGGTCGATGGACACTAATGGCAGCCATTGAAGAAGGAGTTCCTGTTCCCGTCCTTAGTACAGCCCTCTACACACGATTTAGCTCTCGCGGTCAATCAGACTTTGCCAATAAACTCATCTCTGCGTTGCGCTACGAGTTTGGTGGGCATCTGGAAAAATGACACGGGGACACGGGGACGCGGGGATTTTAATCAGCTTTCTTCCCCTCTGCTCCCCTGCTCCCCTGCCCCCCTGCTTCCCCTCTCCGCGTCGATATGGAGGTTAATCATGGCAGCTTTACTCTCCGATGCCCTGGTATTTTTTGGGATCACAAGTGATTTAGCCTACAAAAAAATCTTTCCTGCCTTACAGGCGATGATTCAGCGCGGTCATTTTGACATTCCGATTATTGGAGTGGGTAGGCGAGATTGGAGCATCGAACAATTACGATCTTATGTGCGTAAGAGCCTGGAGGAACAGGTAGGCGTTGATGAGGCAGCTTTCCAGAAACTGTGTTCATTACTTTACTATATTTTTGGTGATTATAGCGATCGCGCCACCTATGATAAATTATGCCAGGTACTCCAAATAGCTGAAGCTCCTCTGTATTACTTAGCCATTCCTGCCAGTTTGTTTGCGACGGTTGTCGAAGGGTTAGGTCAATCAAGTTGTGTAAAGAATGGTCGCGTTATGGTAGAAAAACCCTTTGGACGCGATCTAGAATCGGCTAGAATACTGAACTGCATTTTGCACTCTATCTTTCCCGAAAGTCATATTTTTCGGATTGACCATTACTTGGGAAAAGAACCAGTCCAAAACCTTCTCTACACTCGCTTCGCCAATTCATTACTCGAACCGATTTGGCATCGCGTCAGTATTGCCAGCATCCAAATCACGATGGCTGAAAAATTTGGCATCGATGGACGGGGACAGTTTTATGAAGAGACAGGCGCTATTCGGGATGTGGTGCAAAATCATCTACTTCAGGTGACGGCGTGTTTAATGATGGACTCACCCATCAACGAGCAGCATGAAGCCATCCGAGATGAAAGAGCGCGATTGCTCAAATCCATAGATCCAATCGAACCCTCAAATGTAGTGCGCGGGCAGTACAAGGGCTATCGCCAAGAACCTGGTGTAGCTCCTGATTCCAAGGTCGAAACCTTCGCGGCGGTTAAGCTCAACATTGATACTTGGCGCTGGGCTAGCGTTCCGATTTACATTCGTGCAGGCAAATGTTTACCGAGTACAACTACTGAAGTTGTGGTCAGGCTCAAGCGTCCGCCGCAGGATGTTTTTGGCGAGCGTGCCTTTGGATTAGCAAATTATTTCTACTTTCGTCTTAGTCCAAATGTGCTGACTGCGATCGGCATTCGCTCTAAAACCCCAGGCGACGGAATGGTGGGTAGCGAAGTCGGACTAGTCGCTCAAGTCGAGCATGGCAATGAGATGAATCCCTACGAGCGGCTTTTTGAAGATGCCATGAAAGGCGACTCCATGTTGTTTGCTCGCCAAGATGAGGTGGAAGCACAGTGGCAAATTGTCGCTCCTATCCTAGATCAAGCAACCCCTGTTTACGAATACGCACCCCATAGCTGGGGGCCTCCTTTGGCGGATAGCATGATTCCCCCCGACGGCGGTTGGCATAATCCTAATGAGACGTGATATCTTCCTATACTGTACTCGAAGAGTTGGTATTGGTTTTCAAGTTTACTCATTAATGCATCTCTCCCATGTCTCAAATCGCAATTATAGAAGCCTTCGCCGAACTAAATTTCCGGCAGTCCCATTTTTTTCATCACCTCTAGCAGCAGAACAACATCATCGATTCGTTCTGAAATTATTCGTTGGGGTATGTGTGCCATTTTTCACTCTTACCATCTAAAGTTACTTCACAACAAGTTTTTTGCTGGGACAAGGCTTGGCGAGTGCCTGTTTTCGGAAAGCTTGCTTCTTCACATATCCCCTATTTCATCAAATTCATTCTCGATTACGCGAACGGTGAGTATTAGATAGTCTTCATAGCGGTAGTAATAAAAATCTCACAGACTTGAGCGACGAGGAAAGGTGGTTTGCCCGTGAATACTTCCCGACGCTGATTGACGAAGCCGAATCATCGCCTGAAGATGCCTTAAATCACATAGCTGAGGTGGCTACAGTCCTTACTATGAGCAAGTTCCGGCGAATTGTGGATTTCTCCACGCCTCAAGTTAAAGCTGACTTACTGATGATTATCTTGCGTTGTCTCCCCACTGAAGTTTACTCAGACTTTGCCCCACTGTAAGCTGTAACTAACCCGACAGTGACCTGATAAAATTTATCGGTTTTCATTTCTACTGACCTATCAGTAGTAAAAGATGCTCTGCTTCATGATTGTGTACTTAATCATTAGGTGAGCGTCCGGTTCACTATGTCTTGTCACGCTTTTTGAACCCCAGAAAGAGCGTGAGTGCATTAAAATTATCCACTGAATCAAAAATTCAGTGGTGCTTCTAGGTCGTGAGTTCAAGCTACCACTGATTGTAACTGCGAATTGTGAATTGGTAATTGCGAATTGGATTGACAATCACAGCCTGTGTGACCACAGCCTTGCCCATTGGGATGATTATTGGCACATTCTTCTCCACAGTAAGCTTTACCATCTTTGATGACAGCATCAGTCAGAGAAACAACGCATAGGCAAGATGGACAAGCACATTTCATTTGAGTAACGGTTGTAGTCATGGATAACATCAAATTTGTTTTGAAGTCATATTATTGAATTGTTTAATAAATAACCATCTGTCTCAAGTAACTATTAAGCTGCTTCAATAGCTATAATTTATACAACCTGATTTTTAACGGCTCTTTGCATCTGCATAATCAAATTTGGCTATTTTTTTGCAGGTGCTTAGAGGCTTGAAGTGATGAACCTTCTAATCAGAACCGCCCCAACTCCAAGTAGGATTACCATTCTTTAAGCCTTTATTCACCACAACTAAAGGATAATTATTAGGATCAAAGCCGCCTGCCATATCCAAAATAAAGTAGACCGTAACTATGGACTAGCCTGCGAAATTTATTTACCGTCTGGCTGATTTTGGTCGTTTTACCACTTTTATTATAAGTTCGACTTATATTTGTTTTCTCGAAATCGGCTGTTGTACATTCCTGAAAAAACGGTGTCATAAACTACTATTTTTTAGCGATCGCCAAACTTTTCGGTCTACTGACAATTATCTATGTCATTTTTGAATCTTCTTTAGTTTTTATTAGGAAATAAGATGCGTTTCCCCTGGACTACCTCCTACCTTCTGCCTCCCAGCATCTCCTCAGATTTTCCTTAGATTTACCAACTAGCGTTAGTGTTCAAGTTCAGCAAACAATGTCTATGTTATGGAACTGGGTGGGAGCCAACATGCCACTCTAATGTAGGCTGGGTCATACATCGGCGCACCGCAAGGTTCTACCTATGTCCGTCCCGGTGATGTTTTAATCTTATATGGTCGCTTTGCTGCGTTCAGTGAGCTTGTATTCACGACAAGCGGGAATTTTGGGAGAATATGCTCACAAAGATGCGATGGGCTACGCCCCGCCGTAGGCGATCGCAAATCAGCAGAGACTCCTTTGAGAACACGATCGTCAAGATTCATAAATACCAGTTTCCACCTATCAGTCTGCCAAAAAAAGTTGAAAGTCAAACGTTAAGTGTGAGTTCATAAAGCACCGAAAAGTAAAATCATGACTACACAGAACATAACAACTTTGTCATCATCTCCAGCCCAGACCGAATTAAAAACCCCAGGTTATCAAGGCTGTCAATCAAGGAGTCTGCACGACTCGGAAATACCCGAAGTGGATTTGTTTACTCCACTAATAATTCGAGATATCACCTTGCCAAGTCGCGTGGCGATGTCACCAATGTGTCAATACTCAGCAGAGAATGGATTTGCTAACGATTGGCACTTCGTCCACTTAGGGAGTCGGGCTGTGGGAGGAACTGGTCTGATTATGGTTGAAGCGACAGCCGTAACACCCCAAGGACGGATTACACTTGGCGACCTTGGGCTTTGGGACAACAAGCAAATCGAGCCACTAACTCGCATTGTGCGCTTCCTTCGCCAACAGGGATCTGTTACAGGGATTCAATTAGCCCATGCTGGAAGGAAGGCAAGTTGCAATGTTCCTTGGTTGGGCGGTACGCCACTGACACCTGAACAAGGAGGTTGGCAGCCTGTCGCACCTAGCCCAATTCCTTTTCAAGAGAACGCTCCTGTACCGATATCCCTCGATGAGCGTGGTATTCAAGAAGCGACCTTCGCGTTCGTTACAGCAGCGCAGCGTGCCCTGCAAGTAGGTTTTCAAATGATTGAAATCCACGCAGCACATGGATACTTATTGCATTCTTTTCTTTCACCACTCAGTAATCGCCGAACAGATCGTTACGGCGGTTCGTTGGAGAACCGAATGCGTTTATTACTGGAAGTAGTAAGGCGAGTACGAGATGTTTTGCCCAACGGGATGCCGCTTTTTGTACGCATCTCCGCTACCGACTGGGTAGAAGGAGGTTGGGATCTCCAGCAATCAATCATATTGTCCCGTGAACTAAAGACTCTAGGCGTTGATTTGATCGATGTTTCAACAGGAGGTTTAGTACCCCATGCCAGAATTCCTGTGGAGAAAGGCTATCAAGTCCCTTTTGCTGCCAAAATCCGAGAAGAGGCTGGGATCATGACAGGGGCTGTGGGGCTGATAAATGAGGCTGAGTATGCCGACCAAATAATTACTCGTGGGTGTGCAGATTTGGTTCTCATCGGTCGAGAATTACTCCGCAATCCATACTGGTCGATTTATGCCCGTTGTAGCTTGGATGAAGAACCTAATTGGCCTGTGCCTTACGGTTATGCAGTTAAACGACAGAGAAGGTGAAAAATTTGGCGTTGCACAACAGTGGGATCAACTAGAGAAGGCAGGGGCATCAGTGAGAGGTTAAGGTAATTGCACATTTGTCAAGAGGGTGCAGGAAAAGGCGAAAAATCAAGCTTGGAGACTGGCTTTGGCAGGGCTTTGACTACTCTTAAGTCTTGATTTTCTGGGGCAGCAAAGTACTTAATCGGGTCAAATATATTAGGACTAGCCCTTTCAAGGTGTTGTGTAATGGCTTGATTTGTAGTTTGCTCAAAAGAGGTGAAACTCTGTTGGGTGGAGAATAGAAATGTTGCTAGGGCAGGTGTTTGAGCGATTTATAAAAGAAAGTCCAGTTTCCGTAATGGTTCGTGGACTTTTAGAAAAAGCGTTATGTCCCCAAATTCTGGATGAACTGTTTGAACGTAGTGCAAAAACCCAGTATACTCGCGAGTTATTATTCTCCACAGTCGTCAATTTGATGAGCCTTGTCGTCTGCGGAGTTCACCCATCAGTACACGCAGCACACCAAGCATCAGTTGAAAAAATAGGTGTTTCAGTTACCTCGGTCTACAATAAAATCAATGGCATTGAACCGAGTACCAGTGGGGAGTTAGTCAGAGAGGTTGCTGGTCAAATGGAAGCGACGATTCGACACCTTAATGCAACAATGCCTGATTTGCTACCAGGTTATCGAGTAAAAATTATTGATGGTAATGCGATCGCAGCTAGTGAACATCGTTTAAAAGAACTGCGCCAAATCAATAGCGCTCCATTACCAGGGTAATCTTTGGTTGTACTAGACCCAAGCTTGATGCTGGCAGTAGATGTATTTCCTTGCGAAGACGGTCATGCCCAAGAACGTTCTTTATTTGATGAAGTGCTACCTACTGTTGAAGAAGACGATGTTTGGCTGGCAGACCGGAATTTTTGTACACTCAAGTTCTTATTTGGTATTGCTGCTGAAAAAGGCTACTTTATTATCCGACAGCATCAAAGTATGCCTTGGCAGGCGACTGATGATTTCCGGTTAGTGGGTCAAAGCGATAGTGGTGCTGTATTTGAGCAAAACATCATTTTGAGCGCCGATGATGGTCAACTGTTAAAGGCACGTCGTGTAAAAGTTTGTTTAGAGCAGCCTAATCGTGACGGTGACAGGGAAATTTTTATTCTCATACCAATTCTCTATGAAGTTGCACTTAATAAAGCGGAGATAATGTAATCCCATCCACAAATCGATGCGTAGTTTACCGCCGTAGGCATCGCTTCGGTGGAAATAGAATCAAGAACCTGTTTGAGCTTGTGTCTTAATTGATCTAAGTGGGTGCAATGTTGCCAAGACAATTCGTACTTGATGTGTTCCCATAAACGCTCAATGGGATTAAGCTCTGGACTATTGGGGGGCTGAAAAATTGGAATAACATTATCAGGCCATTTTAAGTCCAAAGATTTATGAAAACTCCCATTGTCCATTTGTATTAAATTCAGGGCATCAGGGTATGCTGCGGAAAAAAGGGATAAGAAATCTTGAAAACAAGTACCATCAAGATGAGAAAATTCCCAAAAAAAGCTATCTCCAGTTATTGGTTCAACAACACCATACAGGTAAAAATTTTGTCGTTGCCATCCAACAATACCTTCGGGTTTAACCCCTTTGAGGGTAATTGTGCGACCGATTATAGTTTTAAGCCCTAAGCGACTCTCATCTTGACACCAGTACCGTACTTGTTTACCTGTCCCTAAATAGCGTATCAACACTTGAATTATTTCTGGCAGTTTTTTTTAAAGGCTTCTTGGACTTCTGGTTTTGCTTTGGCACTGCGCGGACGAGGTACTTTCAATTTAGCATTTAGCTTGTAGCGTACAATTTTGTGTACAGTTTTGTACGCAGCCACAATCTGGTACTCCTGCCTCAGCCACTCTTGGATTTGACTATAACTCTTGAATCCTTCAGGTTGGCGAAGACGTTCTGTAAGTTGGTTCATCACCGTTTCTGGAATTAAGGCAGACAATCCTTTGGGTGTTTTGACTTCCAGCAATGCATTCATCCCCCTTTGTTTATACCGTTGCAGCCAGCGATACACTGTTGATTCATCTCTTCCCAAGCGTTGTGAAAGTTCCTGTCTGGTTGCGATCGCACCTACCTTAATCCAGTAAAGCATCTGTAGTCTTTCTTTACTTGTTGCTGTTACTGCATGGCGTAATCGGTGTTGTAGTTCTTCTTGACTCTCGGATACTTCAACTTGGAAGCTATTTCCCATACCCCTATACCCTGTTTCTGCTTCTACTAATTTAGTGCATCTTCATAGAGAACTGGTATCACTAATTTATCGTCTGAGGTTATAGATGCGCTTTTGATAGCCCAACTCTATCGCAAACGTTGGAAACTCGAAACTTTGTTTCAAGTCCTAACAGAAAACCTCTGCTGCGAGATTAATACATTAGGCTACCCAAAGGCAGCTTTATTTACCTTCTGTATCGCTTTAGTCGCCTATAATGTGCTGTCTGTGGTTAAGGCTGCACTCAGGATTGAAACGGAAGTTTCCAACTACTACTTAGCTGACGAAATCAGGGGTACTTATCGGGGGATGATGATTGCGATTCCCCCTGAAGAATGGGGTATTTTCCACAACATAACCTTCATGGAATTATCGCAAATTCTCAAACATCTGGCAGGTCTTGCCAAGTTGAGAGCTTTTCGCCGCCACCCAAGAGGGCCAAAGATTGCTCAACCAAAACGAACTTATCTTAAGAACAAGCCCCATGTCTCAACTGCTAAGATTTTAGCCCAGAAAGCACAGAACATTAACACACCTTGAAAGGGCTAGTCCTAATATTATGTAACCATTGTCATCAGGCTCAACTACATCTTTCACGTTATCCCATAGTAAACGAGGCGTTAACTTTTCTGTTTTCAAATAATAGTTAATTTTATCATGGCTAATACTCTCTAAATGCTCTGCCAAATTGGTAATGGTATAATTAATTTGGCTACTAAGTAGATACTGGCAATAATGTAATTTAGTAAACTTCATATTCAAAAGTATTCGTTACAGTAGCTTGAGCAGCAGCCCAAAAGAAAAGTTTGGTGTGAAAAGGAACAGTTTACATTTGTACTCTAGTTCATTTCATGTGCATCTTTATAGTACTAAAGTACTATTTACTAGCGATCGCATTGTGCCAGTTGCGTAAGTCCTGTATTAATATGAAAACACTGAAGTTTAAGCTATATCAACACAAAAGAAATAGACACCTCAAACGCATGATAAATGCTGCCGGGGTAATCTACAATCATTGTATTGCCGTACACAAACGCTACTACAGAATGTGGGGCAAGCATTTGAGGAGTGTAAAACTTCAGTCTCATATTGCTAAATTAAGAAAGCGTAACCCATTCTGGCAAACAGTAGGTTCTCAAGCAGTACAAGATATTTGTCAACGCATTGATAAAGCCTATCAATTGTTTTTTAAACATAATAAGAAAGGAGTTAGAACACCGGGATTTAAGAAAGTTAAAAAATACAAATCATTCACCCTCAAACAAGCTGGCTATAAGTTTTTAAATGGCAACAGAGTAAAAATTGGGAATCGAGTATATCAATTTTGGAAGTCTAGAGAGATTGAGGGAACAGTCAAAACCCTAACCATTAAACGCACACCGTTGGGTGAGTTGTTTATGGTTGTGGTAGTTGATGAGGGGAACAAACCAGAAGTTGAAGTTAAGACGGGTAAAATCGCTGGCTTTGATTTTGGATTGAAAACATTCCTCACCCTTTGGGTTCGGGAGTTTGCCATCGACGGAAACCGCCAAGACGGCAACTCCCTCACTTGTTCAGACGGGACTAAAATTGAATCACCCCAATTTTTCAAGCAGTCACTCAACGCCATCAAAATAGCCAGCAGACAGCATTCCCAAAAGTTGAAAGGCTCATCTAATCGTGAACGAGCTAGAAAGAATTTAGTACGTCGATACGAGGATATTTCTCATCGTCGGCATGATTGGTTTTGGAAGTTGGCACATCATTTGACTGATAAATTTGATGTATTATGTTTTGAAACACTAAACCTGAAAGGAATGCAGCGTCTTTGGGTGAGAAAAATCTCTGATTTGGCGTTTGGAGAGTTTCTACAAATACTAGAATGGGTTGCCAAAAAGAAGAAAAAGAGGGTTGTTTTCATCGACCAATGGTATCCCAGCACTAAGACTTGTTCTTGCTGCGGCCATGTTTTAGAAAGTCTTGATTTGTCTACTAGAGAGTGGCGCTGTCCGTCCTGTCAGTCAGTAAACGGGAGGGATAAAAACGCATCTCAGGTAATTTGTGCAGTCGGGGCATCGACTGTTGGGTTAGGTGATGTCAGTCGGGCGGGAGCCTGCTATCGCTGTTTGAGCCTAGAATCCCCACCCTTGAAGGGTGGGGAGTATGTCAATGAGTCTACAGCAGCAAGTCAAAAATGCTGAAGGCACGCTCCCACTGCATCGTCTGGGGGTTCTTGAGAGCAGGATCGATGATCTTGAAGGTGCGGGCAAGTGCCACACTAAGTCCACCCACGATGTCTGGAAGCCGTGCCTCGGTCTCTTTACTGTAGTCCAGGTCGAGCAGTGGTCGCGTCGTCATGTAATCCAGTATGGGCTTTAGCTCAATCTCCTCGTTGATCTCCTTGAAGTTGTGAATTCTCTCCTCCAGTCCCTTTGTAATAGGTACATCAAAAGGTTCGATGATGTCGCGCCCGTTCGCCTTCGCCGTAGCCTGGCCACGAAGGAGAAGATCGTAGGTTTTATGATTGACGAAGTCGCTGTAACGCTTAAGGTCGTTCTTGTCCACGTCTAGACCTGCCACAGTGCGGAAGAAGCGCTCGAACTTAGAAATACTGATTACTGACATGATTTAAATCCTCTTTGAGAACATTAAACAACCTCAGTGTTTAACGGTTGAATTGAGCAGATGCTAATAACCTTGAACTTAGTACTGACGACTCTCTTCAGTCCGCTCCAATGAGGTTTTATTTCAATACAGTTCGGTTAATAGTAGCCGCACCCTTTAGCCTGTGAGCTAAATCTCACAACCAATCACATTTGCAGTGCTTTGCAACTCAGCCGATATCTGCAACTATCAGTACATTCCACCATCGTACTCAATTAAGCTGAACCTCAACAGAAATTCTTGCACGCCCGGTTTTTGCCATACAACTGTTTTGCAACTTCCATGATTTCCTCAGAAAGTCCTTAGATTTTTTGGTTAAGGTAATAAGCACTGAGCAGTATTTTTGACAAAAAAGGTAGGAGACATACTGCGGGGTACAGAAGAAAGATGACAAAAACTTTAGTTGTGGGTTTAAAGCCCACTCACTAATGTACCTAGTGCCTCCTGCCTTCTCAACAGGAGAATAGCCTATGGCAGCCGTATCGCTGAGTATTTCGACAGTAAAACCATTGGGCGATGTCTGCGACGGGCTACGCCTACGCATCTTTATTAAGGTCGCGCAAGCGGAAGAAAAAACTGCTGGGGGAATTTTATTGCCCGACACCGCCAAAGAAAAGCCACAGATTGGAGAAGTGGTGCAAGTCGGCCCGGGGAAGCGTAATGAGGATGGATCTCGTCAGCCAATGGAAGTGAAAATTGGCGAATGAGTTCTCTATTCCAGATATGCCGGAACCGACATTAAACTCGGTAGCGAAGAATACGTGTTGTTGTCTGAAAAAGATGTCCTGGCGATCGTGGAGTAAGCAGCTTTCAAAGGGACTGAATATTGGGGAAAAGAGAGCAGGGGGAGCAGGGGGAGATAAAACTCCTAACTCTTGTACAGACGCGATTTATCGCGTCTCTATTCAGCACTACTGAAAACATCCTAATTAAAATTAACAAGGACAATATTTCTATGGTAAAGACAATTCTGTACAAGGACACGGCCCGTTGGACATTGGAAAAAGGCTTTGACGCTCTGACCGAAGCCGTCGCTGTCACCCTCGGTCCCAAAGGGCGGAATATAGTTTTGGAGAAAAAATTTGGCGCTCCTCAAATCGTCAATGATGGAGTAACTATTGCCAAAGAAATTGAACTAGAAGATCCCGCTGAGAATACCGGGATTTCCTTGCTACGTCAAGCAGCCTCCAAGACAAACGATGTCGCGGGTGACGGAACCACCACTGCAATTGTGCTGGCTCACGCGATGCTTAAAGAAGGGCTACGCAACGTTACGGCTGGTGCCGATCCCCTGACGGTGAAACGGGGGATTGATAAAGCTACAGAATTCGTCATCGAAAAAATTAAAGAACACGCCCGTCCAATTAAAGATTCTAGGGACATTGAGCAGGTTGCAACCATTTCAGCGGGTAATGACCCCGAAGTGGGTCGGATTGTGGCTGAGGCGATGGAAAGAGTGGGCAAAGAAGGTGTAATCTCTCTAGAAGAAGGCAGATCCACAACGACCGAACTGGAAGTCACTGAAGGAATGCGCTTTGATAGAGGGTACGTTTCGCCTTACTTTGTGACTGATCCAGAGCGAATGGAGGCAGTGCTGGAAGAACCCCACATTTTAATCACCGATCGCAAGATTACAATGGTTCAAGATTTAGTGCCGATTCTGGAGCAAATTGCTCGGACAGGCAAACCCCTACTAATCATTGCGGATGACATTGAAAAAGAAGCCTTGGCAACTTTAGTTGTAAACCATTTGCGCGGTGTGCTGCGAGTCGCGGCGGTGAAGGCTCCCGGCTTTGGCGCTCAACGTAAAGCCATGCTGGAAGACATCGCGGCGCTCACAGGTGGTCAGGTGATTAGCGAAGATACGGGCTTGAAGCTAGAAAATGTCAGGTTAGAAATGCTTGGTAAAGCCCGGCGAGCGATCGTTACCAAAGACGACACAACCATCGTGGCAGAAGGCAACGAAGAAGCTGTCAAAGCTCGCATCGAACAAATTCGTCGCCAAATCCAAGAAGTTGAATCCTCCTACGATAAGGAAAAACTGCAACAACGGCTGGCGAAACTGGCAGGTGGTGTCGCGGTGATTAAGGTCGGTGCTGCCACCGAAACTGAACTCAAAGACCGCAAGCTACGTCTAGAAGATGCAATTAATGCCACCAAAGCCGCAGTTGAAGAAGGAATTGTGCCCGGTGGCGGTACAACAATAGCACACATTGCTCCCCAGCTTGAGGAATGGGCAAAGAGCCAAATGAAGGATGAAGAGTTGACGGGCACTATGATTGTGGCTCGCGCCCTTTATGCTCCACTACGTCGCATTGCTGATAATGCTGGTGCTAATGGTGCGGTGATTGTGGAGCGCGTCCGTGAACTGCCCTTTGATGAGGGATACGATGCCGTTGCTAATAAATTTGTGAATATGTTCGAGGCGGGCATTGTCGATCCAGCGAAGGTGACTCGTAGTGCTTTGCAGAATGCTGCATCTATTGGTGGTATGGTGCTGACCACTGAGGGTGTTGTGGTAGAAAAACCTGACAAGCAGGCGAAAGCGCCAGCTGGTGTCGGCCCTGGCCCTGGCGAAGGCTTCGATTATTGAGGAGACTGGGTATTGGGGAGCCAGTCGCGTGCAAAGAGAAGTGCAGTCTTTGGGAGACACTGCGTTGCGGAGGTTCCCTCCGTTGTAGCAAGTGTCGTCTTTGCCCCTTCGGGTGACGCTCCTGCGTCGCTAACGGAAGTTTCAACTCTACGGGAACCGCCAAGACTTGAACTTCCTCACCAAGTGGAGCAACTTCGGAGGGTTTCCCCCGTTGATCGAACTGGCGTAACTGAGAAAGGTTAAAGGGAAGTTATTTGTTTTTCCCCTTACAATTTTGCCTTGTCCCAATCCCCAATCATCATAATTTCCTCAGAAAGCCCTTAGATTTCTTCTTTATAGTGTCAACAGAGTTCAGCACTGGCATGATAGCAACGCTGTTTCAGCGACTGACAAAACCCAGTCTAATGCAGAATTCTAAACACTCAAGTATAGATCATCAGGAGACTTAAAATTATGGCACTCGTTCGTTAGGAACCTTTCCGAGAAGTTGAAAGTTTGCAGCGGCAGTTAAACCGCTTGTTTGATGAGATAGCACCGACAGGTCGTAGAGAAGAGGAAGGCATTGCCTTTATTCCCTCCGCAGAGATTCAAGAAACCCCCGATGCGGTTCATCTCAAGGTAGAAATTCCCGGTGTAGACCCCAAAGACCTAGATGTGCAGGTATCGCCAGAGGCAGTATCTATTTCCGGTGAGCGCAAGTCAGAAATCAAAACGGAAGAAAGAGGCATCACCCGCACCGAATTCCGCTATGGCAGGTTTCAGCGCGTAATTCCGTTGCCTACCCGTGTCCAGCACGATCAGGTGCAAGCAGAATACAAAGATGGCATTCTCAAGCTGAGGCTGCCCAAGGCTGAAGAAGATAAGAACAAGGTTGTGAAAGTAAACTTAGGTGACGGGCACAGGGGCAACGGGCAAGGGCAGTGACGCAATGTTTTCCAAAGCACTCCCTTAAGAGCAGGAGGTGACAACATGATCACAACAGCAACAGGCGAACTTAGCCTCCCAGTTAGCGATGCCTTCTCTTTCAGAGACGCTACCGCGAACGGCACACCTGAAGGTGAACGCGACCATATCCGAGGGCCAAAAAATGCACCCGTCACCCTCGTGGAATACGGCGACTATGAGTGTCCCTATTGCGGTCGTGCCCATTTCATCGTCAAAGAACTCCAGCAGTTGACCGGGGATCTCATGCGCTTTGTCTACCGCCACTTCCCGTTAACTAACGTGCATCCCCACGCCAAGCAGGCAGCAGAAGCAGCAGAAGCCGCTGGGGTGCGAGGTAAGTTCTGGGAGATGCACGACCATCTCTTTGAACATCAACAGGCGCTCGATCGCAAACATCTAATAGAATATGCCGCTAACCTCGGTCTTGATGTGCCTCGGTTTAGTCACGAACTCGCCGAGCACGCCCACGCAGCCAAGATACGCGAAGACTTACTCAGCGGAATCCAGAGCGGGGTCAACGGCACGCCGACTTTTTTCATCAACGGTGTGCGCCACGATGGCTCTTACGACCTCCGTTCATTGTTAGCCGCGATTCAAAACGCAGCCGAATCCTGAGTGCTAAGGAGCCAGAGGGCAGAAGGTTCAAGGATAGATTCTTCCCTCTGCCAAAAGGTCACAAGCCCACGCCAGTTTGCTCAAGTCGGGAAACCCTTACTTTCAGAAGCCGTTGTTAAATCCCCTAAATTTATTTATGGGGATTCCCCTTCTGCCCTCTGACTTCTTAATACCATTTATTCAACTTGTCCTGAATCCAGACTATCAATTTTTTATCCCAATCTTTGAAGGAGGTTGCTAACGATGGCAAAAATCGTTGGTATTGATTTAGGAACTACCAACTCCTGTATAGCTGTAATGGAGGGCGGACAACCCGTCGTTATTCCGAACACAGAAGGCGGTCGCACAACTCCGTCTGTGGTTGCCTACACCAAGAAGGGCGAAAAACTTGTCGGGCAAATTGCCAAGCGCCAGGGTGTAATGAACCCAGAAAACACCTTTTACTCCGTTAAGCGGTTCATCGGGCGCAGGTATGATGAAGTCACCCAAGAGGCAAAACAAGTTACTTACAAAGTGGCACGTGACAGTAATGGCAATGTCAAGCTACACTGCCCCGCTCTGAACAAGGAATTTTCACCCGAAGAAATCGCGGCTGAGGTAGTCCGCAAGCTGATAGATGATGCCAGCACATATCTGGGGGAACCAGTGAGGCAAGCGGTAATTACCACCCCTGCCTATTTCAATGACTCTCAACGGCAGGCTACCAAAGATGCCGGTAGAATTGCCGGGATTGAAGTTCTGCGAATTATCAACGAGCCAACGGCGGCTGCCCTCGCTTACGGACTTGACAAGAAAACTAACGAAACTATCTTGGTATTTGACTTAGGTGGTGGAACGTTTGACGTGTCTATCCTAGAAGTGGGTGATGGTGTGTTTGAAGTGAAAGCTACCAGTGGCGACACCCACTTGGGCGGTGATGACTTTGATAAGAGAATCGTAGACTGGCTAGCAACCGAATTCCAGCGTAACGAAGGCATCGATCTGCGTAAAGACAAACAAGCCCTGCAACGCCTCACCGAAGCAGCAGAAAAAGCCAAAATTGAACTGTCAGGCGCAACACAGACGAACATTAACTTACCTTTTATTACCGCAACCCCGGAAGGCCCGAAACATCTAGATATGACCTTAACGCGGGTACAGTTCGAGCAAATGTGCGCCGACTTGTTCGATCGTAGCCGCATTCCTGTCGAACAAGCTCTGCGCGATGCTAAACTGAGTCCCGCAGATATTGACGAAGTAATCCTAGTGGGTGGTGCAACTCGAATGCCGGCTGTCCAGCAACTGGTACGGCAGATAATAGGCAAAGACCCGCACCAGGGTGTCAACCCGGATGAAGTCGTAGCAGTGGGTGCAGCGATTCAGGCGGGTGTGCTTGGGGGTGAGGTAAAAGACGTACTGCTCCTAGATGTTACGCCGTTGTCGCTGGGTGTTGAAACTCTAGGTGGTGTGACGACCAAGATTATTCCGCGCAATACCACTGTCCCAGTGAAGAAGTCTGAGGTGTTCTCAACGGCGGCTGACGCACAAACAAACGTAGAAATCCATGTTCTGCAAGGTGAACGCGAAATGGCATCCGACAACAAGAGCCTGGGAACCTTCCGACTAGATGGGATTCCTCCAGCTCCCAGAGGTATGCCACAGATCGAAGTTACCTTTGACATTGATGCTAACGGGATTCTGTCAGCAACTGCCAGAGAAAAAGCCACAGGTAAAGAACAGTCCATTAGCATCACAGGTGCGTCTACCCTCGACAAATCTGAAGTAGAACGGATGGTGAAAGAAGCCGAGCGCAATGCGGAAGAAGACCGTAGGCGGCGCGAACAAATTGATACCAAAAATATGGCGGATTCTGTCGCCTATCAAGCCGAGAAACAGCTTCAGGATTTGGGTGACAAAGTGCCACCAGCAGATAAGTCCCGCGTGGAAGGCTTAATTCGAGACTTGCGTCAGGCAATTGAGCAGAACAACATCGATCGCATGAAGTCTCTCACCAACGAAATTCAACAAGCCCTGATGCAAATCGGCACTGCGGTCTACTCACAAGCAGGCGCATCTCCAGATGGCGGTACCTCCGCAGACGGACAACGCAGTGGTGAAGATGTCATTGATGCAGACTTTGTGGAACAAAAGTAACAAGACGCAGTGAGCAGTCCGTTGCTCTGGTTCTCAGAGTTAAAGGAACTGCTTTAGGGAGCCTGCGTGCGTCACCCTCTGGGTGACGCAGTGAAATTATCAAATACTCTCTTCCTATCCCCGCATCCTTAAATCTGCGCCACATTTCGTGATGCTATCTAGTTCTTTAATTTGGAGTAATTTTTATGACTTCTACATCTGAAAAAACCGCCCTCAAAAGTGTCTCTGCTATCTTCAAAGATGAAAAGAAGATGCAAGAAGTGGTTGAGCGTCTAATCAATCGCGGTATTCCCAAAGATCACATTTCGATTATTGGTCGCAATTTCCATGCTGAAACTCGTATCTCCGGATTTGTGACTAAACAAGATGTGATCTTGGATGGACTCGCCACCGGAGCGATTTTTGGATCGCTGTTTGGTTCTCTCTTGGCTTTACTTACGGGCGTGGGCGTGTTGTTCATTCCCTTTTTAGGAACCGTAGTAGCAGCAGGCCCTTTGGGAGCAGCATTATTAGGAGCGGCAGGCGGTGCTTTATATGGTTCCTTGGGAGCAGGCATTGGAGCTGCCTTAATCGCAATGGGTATGCCGGAGGACAAAGCTGCTATTTACGAAACACGCCTGAAAGCAGGTGAGTTTTTACTGGTCGCGGAAGTGCCACAAGAACAAGCAGACGAAGTTGTCTCACTGTTAGAAAGTGCGGGTGCGGAAGAAGTCGCTATCACTGACATGAAGATTCCCCGTCAACCAAAAGGTGAACTGGCAGATAATGAGCAGATTTCACCAGAAATTAGAGCAAATCTGTCGGACGACGCACAAAAAACTTTTGTTGATACCTACAATCGGTCGTTCAGAGAAGCCAATGGAAAAGATAATGCCTTGACGAAGGCTTGGGATCGGGTCAAACAGGTGTTCGATCGCGACGAAAAAG
Organism: Nostoc sp. JL34; assembly: GCF_017114945.1. GTDB lineage: Bacteria > Cyanobacteriota > Cyanobacteriia > Cyanobacteriales > Nostocaceae > Nostoc. The sequence continues at coordinate 30,300 of NZ_JABXKQ010000054.1, read as the reverse complement.
GCACTTATTCCAGGTCTAAAGTCAGATCGTAAATTTCCAGAGTTGCGATCACCTACGGTGGGGCGTAGCCCATCGCGAGGAACAAGGCACTTATTCCAGTCACAAAACAACTTAAAAAACTAGGAGAACCATCATGAACTGATATCACCGACTCCTTAAAGGGCTGCAAGTTTTGATCGTGGGCTTTCTTTTTTCCTCCCTTGAGTACTTGTGGCAGCCAATGCGATGTTGTTGCGCCCCGTGAAACTAGCTGAGGGGGCCTGAAATGAAATTTAGTAGTTCAAACCATAGAAAGAGGATGAACAAGCTATGGTAAGCAATCGTGGAGTAGTCTATGTGGGTCCTCGGAAAGTCGAGGTACAAAGTATCGACTTCCCAAAACTAGTTGACCCTCGTGGCAAGAAGTGCGAGCACGGTGTCATTCTCAAGGTGGTCACCACGAACATCTGCGGTAGCGACCAGCACATCTACCGGGGCCGCTTCGCCGTTCCAGAGGGGATGACGCTGGGTCATGAGATTACTGGTGAGGTCGTCGAGGTGGGCCGGGACGTGGAGTTTATTAAGGTCGGCGATCTCGTCTCGGTTCCATTTAACGTCGCCTGCGGCCGCTGCCGCAACTGCAAGGAGCGGCACACCGACATTTGCATGAACACCAACCCTGACTTCCCGTGCGGAGCCTACGGCTTCAACCTGGGCGGCTGGCCAGGCGGGCAGACCGAGTACCACATGGTCCCCTACGCTGACTTCCAACTGCTGAAGTTCCCCGACAAGGACCAGGCGATGGAGCGCATCCATGACCTCACCCTCCTCTCGGACATCCTGCCCACGGGCTACCATGGGTGTGTCATTGCGGGAGTTGGAACGGGCTCCACGGTGTACATTGCAGGGGCAGGACCGGTGGGTCGGTGTGCCGCCGCCAGTGCCCGCCTCCTAGGGGCCTCCGCCATCATCGTCGGGGACGTGAACCAGACCCGATTGCAGCTGGTGAAGAAGTCGGGTTACGAGACTGTGGACCTGACGCAAGACGTGCCGCTGGCCGATCAGATCGAGTCGATCCTTGGCGTTCGCGAAGTGGACTGCGGGGTGGACGCCGTGGGGTTCGAAGCCCACGGCCATGGGAAAGACGCTGGCGAGCAGCCGGAGGCTGTATTGAACGACCTGATGTCGGTGGTTCGCTTCGGCGGGGGAATGGGCATCCCTGGCATTTATACTAGCTCCGACCCCGGTGGTCCCACGGACCTGGCTAAGCAGGGGAAGTTGATCCTCGACTTCGGCAAGGCATGGATCAAGTCGCAGTTCGCCATGTGGGGGCAGTGCCCGGTGATGAAGTACCACCGACTCCTGATGCAGTCCATCCTCGGGGGCCGGATGGACTACCTGAGCGAGGTCACAAACATCGAGTTCATCTCGCTCGACCAAGCACCAGAGGCGTACCGGACATTCGACCAAGGGGCACCGAAAAAGTTCGTCATCGACCCGCACAACAGCACCAAGAAAGCTGCATAGAGCAGGATCATCCTGTGGCAGAAGCAGGTGTTAGAGCCTTTGAAATGAAGTTTAGCAGTTTTAAACCATAAGAGTAGCTCAAAGGAGAAACAACCATGACAACTGCAACCGCAACCCGAACTGACGAGGAAATCCAAAAGGATGTGCTGAATGAGTTGAAGTGGGATTCCCGCGTCCAGTCTACCGAAATCGGCGTAGCCGTCAAAGACGGTGTTGTTACGCTCACAGGCTGGGTCGATTCCTTTTACAAGCGCTGGGCTGCTGAAGAAGCTGCCCACCGCGTCCGTGGCGTACTGGCTGTGGCCAACGACATCGAGGTTCAGCTGCCGGTCTCTGCCGAGCGCACTGACGCCGACATTGCCGCAGCCGCCATTCATGCACTGGAGTGGGATGCCGGCGTGTCTATCGATAATCTCGACGTCACGGTCTCCAAGGGCTGGGTCACGCTCAGGGGTGTGGTCGAGTGGGAGTACCAGAAGCGCGATGCCGAGCGGGTTGTCCGCCGCCTGAAAGGTGTCAAGGGGGTGACCAACTTGCTCACCATCAAGCCCCGCGTGTCGCCGTCGGAACTCAGGCAGAAAATTGAGCAGGCGCTGATCCGCAGCGCGGAGACCGACGCGCTGCGGATCACGGTTGAGGTGGAGGGGAGCAAGGTCATCCTGAGGGGGGCGGTGCGCTCCTGGGCTGAGAAGCAAGAGGCAGAGCGGGCAGCGTGGTCGGCACCAGGAATCACCTCGGTGGAAAACTGGATCACGATCTTGCCCTAAGCCTGACCGTCAGAACGGCCGCCTCGACTGTCATCGAAGCAGGCACAAAGGTATGGTGGAACACAGAATCAAGTCACTATGCAGAAATCACGAGCATCAGCGGAGTCGGACACCCAGCGGATTGAAGCGTTTAGCGATGCCGTGTTTGCCATTGCCATCACGCTGCTGATACTGGAAATTCGCGTGCCAGAGTTGAACTCTACGGAGGGAACAACCAACACACTAAGTCTTGCCTCAGCATTATTCGTATTGTGGCCGTCCTACTTCGCCTACATTTTCAGCTTCGTGGTAATTGGAATTTTCTGGGCAAATCATCACTACGTCTTCCAACTCTACGAACGGAGCGATCAAGTATTTAAGCTGTTCAACCTCTTGTTTCTGATGTGTATTTCGTTTCTGCCGTTTCCAACGGCGGTCCTGGCTAGATGCATTACTGACGCACAGCAGCTGCAAACCGTAGTCGTCTTGTATGCGTTGGTATTGTTCTTATCAGTGTTGACATGGCTGCTCATCTGGCTATATGCCAGCCGCAATCATCGATTGCTGAACAGAAATCTCGACGGTCGATTCATCGCTTACCTCACCCGCATGTACATATTAACTAGCGTGTTGTACTTCTTAGCGCTTGTGCTGTCGTTGTGGAACGGTATCGCCGGATTGGTGTTATGCGTGGGATTGACATTACTATACACGCTGCCGCCGAAAAAGCCAGTGTATCGTAGCGGCGCATAAACGTGAGATCTCCTGAGGACATCAGGAACGAGCCTGAGGATGGAGAGTGAGGATCGCATCGGCGCGTTCGCGCAGCGTACACAGAGTGTAATCGCGCAGTGTACACGAAGTGTAATTGCTAACTTGCAAAAGAAAAGAATCTAGTCAGGAGAACAAGCATGGAACAGCGTCGGTTTGGTTCCACAAAGCGTGAGGTCGCGGTGATCGGTCAAGGGACTTGGTACATCGATCGCTGTGATCGCGCCTCCGCAATCGCCACGCTGCGTCGAGGTCTCGATCTCGGCATGACCCATATTGACACCGCCGAGATGTACGGCATCGCCGAGGAAGTCGTCGCCGAGGCGATCGTCGGGCGACGCGATGAGGTCTTCCTGGTCTCCAAGGTACTTCCCGAGAATGCCTCTCGGCGCGGGACGATGGCGGCTTGCGAGAAGTCGCTTGCTCGCCTCAAAACTGATCGACTGGACTGCTACCTCTTGCACTGGTGCAGTCAGCACCCGTTGGAGGACACAATTGCCGCCTTCGAGCAGCTTCAGCACGAGGGGAAGATTCTCTCCTGGGGAGTGAGCAACTTCGATCTGCCCGACCTTGAAGAGTCCCGGGCGATCGCCGGCGAGGGTCGTTTCGTCTGCAACCAGGTTCTTTACCATTTGAAAGAGCGCGCGATCGAGCATGCCGTGATTCCTTGGTGTGAGAAGCATGGCGTCGCCGTGGTCGCCTACAGCCCGTTCGGTCACGGGCACTTCCCAGATCCGCACACGACCGGAGGCCGCGTGCTGCAAGAAATCGCCGCCGCGCACAACGCGACCCCTCGCCAGGTTGCGCTTCGGTTCCTAGTGCGGCGGCCCTCGCTCTTCGCAATCCCCAAGGCCTCTAGCCCAGATCACGCAGCCGAAAACGCCGGGGCTGGGGAGCTCCAGTTGACCGAAGCCGAGCTTGATCGGATCGATAAAGCTTTCCCGCCCGATCCCCGTCCCCACGTGCTTCCAATGCTGTAGCTCGCCTGCAACCAACGAAGAGGCAAGGGAGCAGTCCGAGTGGAGCAGGGGAGAAGCCTCTGGTACAAGACCAAAGGAAAAACTAATGGGCTAGTAAAGGCTTAGAAGTAGATCGAACAATTGTTTGATCGCGATGAAAAAAACACCTATTCCAAACCCAAAACAAATTAACAAACAAGGAGAAGATTATGAACTCTCAAACATTGAATCAGCTCGATGCTCGTAATCAGCAAGAGATTGACAACGAGAGACAAAAGGCAACAGATGAAGCTCAAAGATGCGTAGATCAAGAAGCAGTTTCCGCGCTCAAAGAAACTCGAAATGCAATTAATGCCATTAACCAGAAAAATACTCAAGAAGCACTTCAAGCTTTAGAACGAGCAACAGGAAAACTTGAAATTCTAGTAGCACGATACCCTGAACTGGGTTTTGTTCCTGTGTCGGCTCAAGTAAATATAATCGATCTTGCCCCTGACAATTCTAATGAGATTGAGCGAATTCGTAATCGAATTAAGAGTACTGTGAATGGGGATGATTTTCGTACTGCTCGTCAACTGTTGAACAGCCTGGTGAGTGAGATTCGCACAACAATCTTTAATCTGCCACTAGAGACATATCCTGATGCCATGAAGGAAGCAGCCCGGTTATTGAACGAAGGTAAAACCGATGAAGCCAAAACGGTGCTGCAACTTGCCCTCTCAACCCTAGTGGTGACAGAAGTTGCTCGACCCCTACCGCTGCTTAGAGCCGATATTGACATAATGAGTGCAGTTGCTATAGCAGACAGCGATCGCGAAAGAACGCTGAGGTTGCTGGAAGATGCTCGCAACCATCTCAGGTTGACTCAACAATTGGGCTATGCCAAAGGCGATCCTGAGTATGCAGAACTTGAGCAGGCAATCCAAGATATCGAGCGGCAAGTTAGGGCAAACGAGAGAACCGCAGACCCATTGAGTCGGCTCCTGGAAAAATTCTCTAGTTTCTTCAAACGTATATCCGGAACCGCCCCCGCCCAACCAGCTTGATGAAGCTAGAAGGCAGGTGGTCACTGAGCGTAGCCGAAGTGAGGCAGGAGGCGAGAAGAGGATAGGGAGATAAGGAGCAGAGGAGATAGGGAGAATCAAGGGTAATTTTAGTCTTTTCTCCTCCGCTCCTTTGCCCCCTGCCCCTCTGCCCCTCTGCTCCCCTGCCCCTCCGCCCCCTACCTTCTTCAATCCAGGTGCAAAACAAGTTTATAAACCAGGAGAATGATCGTGAACCGATATCACAGATTCTTTAGAAGGCTGCAAGTCCTGTTCGTGGGTATTCTTTTTTCCTCGCTTTTATTCATCGCTCCCGTTCATGCAGTTAGCTCTGCTGCGGTATCTCCTGAAAGATTGAATCAGCTTGATACTAGTCTTCAGCAGGAGATTGAAAAGGAGAGGCAACAGGCAACAGCTGAGGCTGAAAGTAAACTGGATCGAGAAGCGATCGCCGCAATCGAAGAAACTAAAAAAGCGATCGCTGCCATTGAGCGGGGAAAGACTCAAGAAGCACTTCAAGCTTTAGAACGAGCAACTGGAAAAATTGACATACTGGTGGCACAATACCCTAAACTAGCTCTAATTCCGGTGGCGGCTCAGGTAGCGATAATCGATTTTGCCCCTCAGGATTTTAATTTGGTTGACCGAATTCGCAAACAAGTGAAGGGTGTTGTAATTGCAGAAGATTTTCCGGCGGCTCGCGAACTGTTGAACAACCTGATAAGCGAGATTCGCACAGCAATCGTCAATCTGCCATTAGAGAGATATCCAGATGCAACAAAGCAGGCAGCTCGGTTGTTGAACGAAGGCAAAATTGATGAAGCCAAAGGCGTGCTGCAACTTGCGCTCTCAACTTTAGTGGTCACAGAACAAGCTCGACCCCTGCCGCTAGTCAAAGCCCATACCGATCTAGTGACTGCGGTTACTTTAGCAGAGAAGGATCGCGACGCAGCACAGAGGTTGCTAGAAGATGCTCGTACCCAACTCAAGTTAGCTCAAGAACTAGGATATGCCAGAGGCGATCGCGAGTATGCAGCATTTGACAAAGCAATTAAAAATCTAGAGCGGCAAGTTAAGGCACGTGAGAACACAGCAGGCGCATTTGCCAAGCTTCAAGAACAATTCTCTAGTTTCTTCAACCGAGTATCCGAAGTCGTTAAACCAGATGATTCCCCGAAAAGGGCAGAAGCCAGAAATGAAAGGGAAAAGGTTAAAGGGTAAAGGGAAATGGCACTAAGAAAAGCGTAAATCCTTGGTATTCCTGGCTTTTGGGTGTGGGGTGTAGGGTGTGGGGAATTAAGAAGATGTTGAACTCCTTGACGCAGTTGCATTCAATTATCTGAAACACTACACCCAACACTCTACCCCCAACACCCTGCCCTGAGAAGGTTTCACCTTTTCTTCGTGCCATTCGGGTAAAGGGTAAAGGCATAATAAATTACATTAATATTACTTTCTTGCCCTTTTCCCCTTACCCTTTCCCCCTTACCCCTCATCTTCCTCATGCCCCTGCCCACCCGTCCCATCGCGTTAATTTCAAGAGGTGCTGATGGTTGCAGCAACCGATTTCAAAGATTATTACCAAATTCTCGGTGTCAGTAAGAACGCCACTCCGGAGGATATCAAAAAAGCCTACCGGAAATTGGCACGGAAATATCACCCGGACTTAAATCCTAACGATAAGCAAGCGGAAGCGCGGTTCAAAGAAATTAACGAAGCTAATGAAGTGCTGTCCGACCCGGAAAAACGCCAGAAGTATGACCAGTATGGTCAGTACTGGCAACAGGCTGCGGCGGGTGCATCTCCACCCAGAGGGGCGGGTACACAAGGTTATGACTTTAGCCAGTATGGCAACTTTGATGATTTCATTGATGAATTGCTGGGAGGGTTAGGTCGCAGTGGCGGTCGTACAAGGCAGCGCGGAGCTAATTATCACACAACAAGACCAGAAGGATTCCGGGACTACGTAGATTTTGGGTATGGAGAAGACCCCTCCAGCCGCTTCACTAATGTTCCCGCACAGGATACGGAAGCGGCGATCGCTCTCACTTTTTCTGAAGCGTTTCACGGTACACAGAAGCGGCTACAAATTGATGGAGAAACTATCACTGTTCGCATTCCGCCGGGAGTAAAATCGGGAAGCCGCATTCGAGTCAAAGGCAAAGGACAGATGAGTCCTTTTAGTCAGCAACGCGCTGATTTGTATCTGACAATTGAATTATTGCCCCATCCTTTCTTCAAATTTGAGGGCGACAATCTTGCTTGTGAACTACCTGTCAGCCCAGAAGAAGCAGTACTTGGCGCACAAATAGATGTTCCTACGCCTGATGGCAAGGTAACGATGACGATTCCGGCCGGTGTGGATTCCGGCCAAGCACTCCGGCTACGTGGCAAGGGCTGGCGCGATCCAAAAGGCAATCGTACCGCTTTGATTGTGCGGTTAAAAATTGTGACACCCAAAGATTTGAGTCCCCAAGAAAGAGAGTGCTATGAAAAATTGCGACAAGTTAGCAGTTTTAATCCCCGTCAAGGCTTAGAAGAGGTGCGATTATGATTTCTAACCTGAGTTTGTCTAGTGTGGTTTGGTCAGAAGCAGGCGATCGCCTCTATAGTTTCGAGCAAGCCGCCTACCTCACCCAGACCTCGGTTTTTTTGCTAGAACGATTTGCCCACCTGGGATTAATTGAACCTGTAGGAATCATGCTGCGCCGACAGGATATGTTTCGCGTTGTGCAGATTCAAAGGTTGCACCGCGATCTGAACTTGAATTGGGTCGGAGCAGCAATGGTGCTGGATATGGTAACTGAAATTGCCCAACTCAAGGCGCAACTGCGTGCCTACCGTGCTGAATTACAAATTCGTAATTAAGAGCGTTAACAAAATAATTTATTTCTCAGCTAAGGAGCACGATTATGCAACCAACCAATCCCGAGCAATTTACTGAAAAAGCCTGGGAAGCCCTTGTTCGTACTCCCGAAATTGCCAAGCAGTTTCAGCATCAGCACATTGAGAGCGAACATTTGATGCTAGCGCTACTGGAACAGGAAGGACTCGCCAGTTCTATTTTCAACAAAGCTGGGGTGAATGTTCAAAAACTCCACGAGCGCACTATCGACTTCATCAACCGTCAGCCCAAAGTATCGGGGGCTAGCAGTGGTTCGGTATACATCGGACACAGTTTAGAGAGGCTGCTCGATCGCGCCGAACAATACCGCAAAGAGTTTGGTGATGAATATATTTCTATTGAACATTTAATACTTGCCTTTGCCAAAGACGATCGCTTTGGTAAAGGGTTGTTTCAAGAATTGGGACTGGATGAAAAAAAACTCCGCAACATCATTCAACAGATTCGAGGGAGTCAAAAAGTGACAGATCAAAACCCGGAAGTTAAATATGAAGCGCTAGAAAAATACGGACGCGATTTAACCCAATTGGCACGTGAGGGCATACTTGACCCAGTGATTGGACGAGATGAAGAAATTCGCCGCACGATTCAAATCCTTTCTCGTCGGACTAAAAATAACCCCGTGCTGATTGGTGAACCCGGTGTCGGTAAAACGGCAATTGTAGAAGGATTAGCGCAGCGCATTATCAGTGGTGATGTCCCGGAATCATTGCGCGATCGCAAACTAATAGCTTTAGATATGGGTGCGTTAATTGCCGGAGCCAAATACCGGGGAGAATTTGAAGAACGCCTGAAAGCTGTCTTAAAAGAAATCCAAGAAGCACAGGGACAAATCGTCTTGTTCATTGACGAAATTCACACTGTAGTTGGTGCGGGTGCAACGCAAGGATCGATGGATGCTAGCAACTTGCTCAAGCCGATGCTTGCTCGCGGCGAACTGCGCTGTATTGGTGCCACCACGCTAGATGAATACCGCAAGTACATTGAAAAAGATGCGGCTTTGGAACGTCGTTTTCAGCAGGTGTATGTCGATCAGCCCAGTGTGGAAGATACCATCTCAATTCTGCGCGGTTTGAAAGAGCGCTACGAGTTACACCACGGCGTGAAGATTTCTGATAGTGCGTTAGTTGCGGCAGCTACTCTGTCTGCGAGATATATTAGCGATCGCTTCCTACCCGACAAAGCTATTGATTTGGTGGATGAAGCTGCGGCTAAACTAAAAATGGAAATTACTTCTAAACCAGAAGAATTAGACGAAATCGATCGCAAAATTCTGCAACTGGAAATGGAGCGGCTGTCACTGCAAAAAGAAACAGACAGTGCTTCCAGAGAGCGGTTAGAACGCATAGAGAGAGAACTTGCACAGTTAAAAGAACGCCAAGTTGCTCTCAATGCTCAATGGCAGGCAGAGAAGCAAATTATCGATCGCATTCGCCAAATTAGACAAGAGATTGAGCGTGTCAATGTAGAAATTCAGCAAGCCGAACGCGATTACGACCTCAACCGGGCAGCAGAACTGAAATACAGCAAACTCACTGAGCTGCAACGACAACTAGAAGAAACCGAAGCGCGACTAGCTCAAATCCAGACTAGCGGTAAATCTTTGTTGCGCGAAGAAGTCACCGAAGCTGACATTGCCGAAATTATCTCCAAGTGGACGGGTATTCCGTTGAGCAGACTGGTTGAATCGGAAATGCAAAAACTTTTGCATCTGGAAGAAGAGCTACATAAACGTGTGATTGGTCAGGAAGAAGCTGTAAGAGCTGCTGCTGATGCAATTCAACGTTCCCGTGCTGGGTTGGCAGATCCGAATCGTCCCATTGCCAGCTTTATTTTCTTAGGCCCGACCGGGGTGGGAAAAACAGAACTGGCAAAAGCTTTAGCGGAATATCTGTTTGATACCGAAGATGCACTGGTGCGGATCGATATGTCCGAATACATGGAGAAACACGCTGTTGCCCGTCTCATCGGTGCGCCTCCAGGTTACGTGGGCTATGAAGAAGGCGGACAACTCACCGAGGCGATTCGCCGCCGACCTTATTCTGTAATTCTGTTTGACGAAATTGAGAAAGCTCATCCTGATGTATTCAACGTCCTGCTGCAAATCCTGGATGATGGTCGCCTAACTGATTCTCAGGGACGCACAGTAGATTTTAAAAATACGATCGCGATTATGACCAGCAATATTGGTTCAATATACATTTTGGATGTGGCAGGAGACGATAGCAAGTACGAACAAATGCGCGATCGCGTCATGGAAGCAGTGCGAGAAAGTTTCCGCCCCGAATTCCTCAACCGCATTGATGAAATCATTATCTTCCATAGCTTGCGGAAGGACGAGTTGCGCGAAATTGTCAAACTACAAGTGCAGCATTTAGAGGAGCGATTGCGCGAGCGTAAAGTCTCGCTCAAAATCTCCGACCAGGCTCTCGATTGGATTGTTCAGGTCGGTTATGACCCAGTTTACGGTGCTCGTCCCCTGAAGCGGGCGATTCAGCGAGAACTAGAAACTCCAATTGCCAAAGCGATTCTACGCGGCGAGTTCCACGAAAGCGACACAATCTACGTCCATGTGGAATATGAGCGACTGGTGTTGAAGCGCTTATCACCTGAACTGGTCAATGCTTAGAGGGGGCAGAGGAGTACAAGGGAGAGATAACTCTTGGAAAGACTTGGGTTAATCGCGTCTCTCTTTCAAAATTTAACAACATATCAAAACATTTTTGGAAAAGCTATGACTTCTGAAGATTTTAGAGAAACCAGAACAAATTCAGCATTGGCAATTGTCTTAGGTGTTTTGATGATTCTGCTCGGAATTGCAGCGATCGCAGAACCATTTATTGCCACTATTGCCATCACAATCGTATTCTCCTGGACTTTAATTATTGCTGGCATCGTCCGAATTGTTCATGCATTTCAATCACGTCACAAACGAGGCTTCTGGACAAAGCTAGTAGTTGGCATTCTATACGCAATTGGTGGAATTTTGTTAATTACCAACATCTTTGGTGCTGCACTTTCTCTCACCTTAGCTTTTGGAATTGTCATTTTTACTGAGGGTGTATTGGAGGTGATTGCAGCATTTCAAATGCGTCGAGATCCAAACTGGGGTTGGGTACTATTTAGCGGTATCATGGCTATTATTCTAGGGATTTTTATTCTGTATCAATGGCCTGTCAGCGCAGTTTGGGTATTGGGAGTATTTGTAGGGATTAATTTTTTGTTGACGGGTGTTTGGATGATCATGCTTTCATTAGCTTCTCGTAGTCTTCTTGACCATAGGGCAAGAGTTTAAAGCAGTTATCAGTTATCAAAGTTTGAGTTGGAGATTTAGACCCCAACTCAAACGTAGCACGCAATAGTGGTGAGGAACTTTGACTCCCAACTGAAAAACAGTTTACTGTTCACTATTTACTAATTTGTTGAAATAACTTTCGGTTTTATTAGTGAGCTAGTGCTGCCTCACTGAAATAAGGATAATATGATTACAACAGATAACAAGCACGCTGTTGGAGTATTTACTAACCGTAAAGCAGCGGAGCAATCAGTTAATGAATTAAAAGCCTCAAGCTTTCCAATGGAAAAAGTTGCGATTTTTGCAAAATTTGCAGATCGCATAAATCCTATTGGCGAAGTATCAGTCAGTTCGCGTATCAACAATCAAAGTGTAGATACAACTGGAGCAGTTGGTGACGCTTTAGCTACAAGTTTTTGGGGAAGCGTATTAGTTGGTCTTAGCAGTTTGGTACTTCCTGGCGGTATTGGAGTAATAATTGCAGTCGGTTCGGTTGGAACAGCATTCATTATCAGTGTAGCGGGTGTTGCAGTTAGTACTATAGCCACAAATCATTTAGTAAAGGTGCTAGCTAGTTTAGGTATTCCTGAAGACCGAGCTAGACGTTATTGCGATCGCATCCAGTGCTGTGAATATTTACTAGTACTAAAAGGCAAAGATGAGGAGATTCAAAATGCTGAAGTCATTTTGAAGAAGCATGATATTAACTATTGGGGTATCTATGAGCTACCACAGGTTTAAATAAGCCTTCTTGGGTGGCCGCCGAGATACGGATACCGTTGGCGAAATATTGCTTAACAAAAAAACGGTGGATTTACCGTGTATTACTTGGAAAGGTGCTTCTGCGCCTTTGGTGGGTGCAGACCGTGAGAAGAGTCGGCGCGAAAAACAAACACTTGTCTAGGGCTTGTTCGAGAATGTTGCAAGGAGAATCATGGACGACAATCAAGAACGACAAGATTTCGATCTAACCGAAAGCGATGAGCAACTCAGCGCGGACGAAAAAACAATACTTGACGAACTCGGTATTGTTGGTGCTGCTCGCCGAAAATTCTTGGGGCAAAACATGGCTGCGGCACTCGGCACTTTCGCCTTCCACCTGCTGGCTAAAGAGGAGGTCTTTGCCACGCTCACCGCTTCGCCCGACGCAGTGTTCGCTTCGACCGCTGGGGTGGAAAACGCCGTTAAGGTCCTGTTGAAAATCAACGGCTCTACTCAACGCCTGGAAGTGGATTCGCGCACGGTGCTGCTCGATGCTCTACGCGAAAGACTTGGATTGATCGGCACCAAAAAAGGGTGCGATCAAGGACAGTGCGGTGCTTGTACAGTGATCGTTGACGGACGCCGCGTGCTTTCGTGTCTGACACTTGCCGCGAGCTGCGAGGGAAAAGAGGTGACGACCATCGAAGGGCTGGCTGACGCCGACAATCTTCATCCGATGCAGACGGCGTTCATCAAACACGACGGCTTCCAGTGCGGCTACTGCACGCCGGGGCAGATATGTTCGGCAGTGGCGCTTTTGCAGGAAGCCAAAAACGGCGACGTGAGTCACGTCACTAATAATTTGCGGACGAGTCCCCAGAATTTATATCTCTCTGATGAAGAAATCAGAGAACGCATGAGCGGCAACATTTGCCGTTGCGGCGCTTATCCAGGAATCGTTGCGGCAATCAGAGAAGTTCATTCCGGGCGCGAAACAGCCCAGACCAGGCATTTTGCAAGCGATGAAGAAATTGCCATTGCATTCAATGAGGGCAAAGCCGATGAAATCGTTTAAATATTCTAGCGCAACCGACGCAGCAAGCGCCGTTGGCACCGTTTCCGCTAATCAAACGGCACAGTTTCTCGCAGGCGGGACAAATTTGATTGATTTGATGAAAGAATACGTCGAGCGTCCCAGCGAACTTGTTGACATCTTAGGTTTGAATCTGGCGGAAATTCGATCGACCTCGAACGGAATTTCTATCGGCGCGTTAGCCAAAAATACTGATACGGCTAACCATGCGCTCGTCCGGCAAAATTACCCGCTTCTGTCAATGGCGATTTTAGCTGGTGCCTCCGTACAGCTTCGCAATATGGCGACCAACGGGGGAAATTTAATGCAGCGCACCCGTTGCCAGTATTTTTACGACATCGCTATGCCGTGTAACAAACGCGAGCCTGGCAGCGGATGTGGAGCGCTTCAGGGGCTTAATCGCATTCATGCCATTTTTGGCTACAGCGATAAATGCGTGGCGACTTACCCGGGCGATATGGCGAATGCGCTTTATGCGCTTGACGCAGTAGTGAGGATTCGCGGCACGAACGGGCAAGAACGCACAATCCCGATCCAGGATTTTCATCGCTTGCCGGGCGAAACGCCGGAAAAAGATAACAATCTTCAGCATGGGGAATTGATCGTCGCCATCGAAATGCCGAGGAATAACTTCGCCGACAAGTCTTATTACCTAAAAGTTCGCGATCGCACTTCATATGCTTTCGCACTGCTTGCCGTGGCTGCTGCTTTAGAAACAAGAGGCAACAACATCAAACAGGCACGCGTTGTTTTGGGAAGCGTCGCGCATAAACCTTGGCGTTCAGGCGAAGCGGAAAGAGTTTTGATCGGAAAACCAGCGACGGAAGAAACTTTTCGGGCTGCTGCCGAAGTGGCTTTCAAAGATGCGAAACCGCTTGAACATAACGGTTATAAAGTCGAACTCGGAAAACGCGCCATTGTTCTCGCTTTGCAGCGAGCGATGTCGGGCGGTGTTGCGTAAGTAGGGAGAATATAAAAGAAATGGCAAGATACATCGGAAAAGAAATGAGCCGCGTAGACGGCATCGCAAAAGTGACGGGCAAGGCAAAATACGCCGCAGAATTTCAGGTTTCCAATCTCGCTTACGGTTTTATCGTGCTGGGAACCGTAGCAAAGGGCACGATTAAATCAATCGACACGCGTGAGGCTGAACGCGCTGCGGGCGTAATTCGCGTCTTCACGCACCTGAACACACCAAAGCTCGATCCGAAGTTTTCTATGGTGCAGGCTCCGTCGCGCGCTACCGATGAGCAAGACAAGTCGTTTCAGGCGCTCCAGTCCGACAAAATCTTCTTCAATATGCAGCCTGTGGCACTCGTCGTCGCCGAGACATACGAGCAAGCGCGTTATGCGGCACGTCTGGTCAAAGTCTCCTACAACACAGAGCCGCACACGACTGACACCGAGGCGGTGCGAGCGATCGCGCGCGTCCCCACCCAAGCTCCGCCTCTAAAGCCGCGCGGTAATCCGGAAGAGACGATGCGTACAGCGGCGATTGAGACTCAGCCGTTAGTTGTTGAACATACTTTAACGCGCGGTAATCCGGAAGAGACGATGCGTACAGCGGCTGTGAAGGTAGAGGCCGAGTACCGCATTCCTATCGAGCACCACAACCCCATAGAGCCGCACGCGGCCATCGCGGTCTGGCAAGGCGACAAGCTCACGATCTTCGACAAGACGCAGGGGGTCTATGGCGTGCGCGCACATTTGGCTTCGAGCTTCGGCGTGCCCGAGGAAAACGTGAGCGTGCTTTCACCCTTCGTCGGCGGGGCTTTCGGATCGTCGCTGCGCCCGAACTATTATCCGGCGCTGACAGCAATGGCGGCCCGCGAACTCAAACGCCCAGTCAAGGTCGTCTATACGCGCACACAAATGTTCACTGGCCACGGCTATCGTCCGTACACGATTCAGAAGGTCGCGCTCGGCGCAGAGCGATCGGGAAAGCTCTCCACGATGATTCATGAAGTCGTACACAACACCTCCAACATCGAGGAGTTCTCAGACGAAACCACGCTTTTCACGCGCCAGGTCTACGCCTGCCCGAACCTCTACGCGCCGCTGAAGATTACCAACACTGACCTCCCCACCCCGACCTGGATGCGTGCACCGGGGGCCGTTAGCGGTATGTTCGCGCTCGAATGCGCGATGGACGAGCTGGCCTACGTGCTCAAGATCGACCCGCTCGAACTACGGCTGATCAACTACGCCGAAGTAGACCCTGAGAGCGGCAAGCCATTT
Organism: Nostoc sp. JL34; assembly: GCF_017114945.1. GTDB lineage: Bacteria > Cyanobacteriota > Cyanobacteriia > Cyanobacteriales > Nostocaceae > Nostoc. Next base: position 15,042 of record NZ_JABXKQ010000054.1, on the reverse strand, counting down.
TCGAGTAAGGCGTTGCGGGAGTGCTATCGGCTCGGCGCGGAAAAATTCGGTTGGAAGAAGCGCCAGTTTGAGCCGCGCTCAATGCGCGACGGACGCCTACTCGTCGGTTGGGGTATGGCAACCGGCGTCTGGGGCGCTTTCCAGATGCCTGCTGCCGCCCTCATCACGCTGCGGGTGGATGGCACGGCGCAAGTTGCTAGTGCGACCAGCGACATCGGCCCCGGCACCTACACGGTGATGACCATGATCGCTGCCGAGTATCTGGGGCTGAAGTTGGAGCAAGTGAAATTTGAACTCGGCGACACGAAGTTCCCTCTGGCACCGTCGCAGGGGGGATCTTGGACGACGGCGAGCGTCGGCTCGGCCGTGCGCGGCGCGGCTCTGGCGATCGGCACGAAGTTGCTCGCACTCGCGAACCAGGAACCGAATTCTCCGCTCAAGGGGGCAGCCGCCGCCGATGTCGAGATGCTCGACGGGAGACTGCGACTAAAAAACGACCCATCGCGTTTCGTCAACATCTCCGGAGTGATGAAGCGTAATGGTCTCACCGCAATCACGGAAACATTCGAGTCGCGTCCCTCAGAGGAGCGCGAGAAGTATGCGACGTTGGCGCACGGCGCGCAGTTCATTGAAGTGAAGGTCGATCCGGATGTGGGGACTGTCCACGTTACGCGGGCCATTGAAGTGACTGCCAGCGGCAAGATCATGAATCCGAAGGCCTCGCACAGCCAGGAAATTGGCGGCGTTGTCTGGGGCATCGGCATGGCACTGCAAGAGGCGACTGAAATCGACCATCGTTACGGGCGGATCATGAACCCGAATTTGCAGCACTACCATGTGCCGGTTAATGCCGATATTCTGGAGATCGAAACGATCTTTGTTGAGGAGGACGATAAAATCGTCAATCCGCTCGGTGTTAAAGGCATGGGCGAACTCGGTATGGTCGGAATTCCGGCGGCGATCGCCAATGCGGTTTTTCACGCGACCGGCAAGCGAATCAGAGATTTGCCCATCACGCCTGACAAACTCTTGTAGAATTTGCTGCCGCAAATTTAGCGCTATTACATTTACATAGTTCCGTAAGTGAGCAATAACTATATGAATGAGTTACAGCATATCCTGCAAGCATTTGTACATAGCCAAAAGTCAGCACAGCGTAGTGCTTTAGCAACGGTAGTACAAACAAGTGGCTCGGTTTATCGCCGATCAGGGGCGAGGATGTTATTGCTTGAAGATGGACAAATGATTAGTGCGATTAGCGGTGGCTGTTTGGAAGGTGATGTTTTTGAACGGGCGCAATCGCTGATGTTTGGCGGTGGTGAAGCGATAGTAGTAAGATATGACACTACATCGGATGAAGACATTGTATTTGGCTTTGGGTTGGGGTGTAATGGCGTTGTCGATGTTTTGATTGAATCTTTAGGTGATGAAACTGCTGCGAGCCAAATGTCTTTCATTCAAGATTGTTTGCAGTCTGGGCAAGTGGGAGCGATCGCTACTGTCTTTAAAATAGAGGGAGCGTCAGATATTACAGTTGGTTCTCGAATGATGCTGAAATCAGATGGCACTGTCATCAATCACGTTGCTAATATTTTCATTGCTCAAAAGATAGAAATAGACACTCACCAAGCACTGAGAAAAAAACAAACTTGCGTACAATCATATACTTTACCTCAAGGACGCGTTGATGTGTTGATTGAAGTAATTCATCCATTAGTACCACTGCTCGTATTTGGTTCTGGATATGATACGATTCCCGTGGTGCATTTGGCGAAACATCTGGGTTGGCACGTTACCGTAATTGATGATCGACCAGGGTATTTGAGGGGCGATCGCTTTCCTCAAGTTGACCAAATTCTCTGGTGCGAACTCAATGATTCCCACTCATACAAACATTTGCTGACACCGCAAACTGTAGCAGTTGTCATGACACACCGCTATCTAAGCGATCTAGCATTTCTCAAGACTCTGATTCCGTCCCAGGTGCGTTACCTGGGAGTGTTAGGCCCAAAACGCCGGATGCAAAAATTGTGGGATGATCTGTCTGAAGAAAATATCATTACCACATCTGCACAAGAACAACGAATTTATAACCCTGTAGGACTAGACATTGCTGCGGAAACACCCCAAGAAATCGCCCTGTCCATCGTGGCAGAAATTCAAGCTGTAATTGGCGGAGGTAGGGGTAGTTTCTTGCGCGATCGCCTAGGCTCGATCCATTCTCTCTTAGAGCAACCATGTCTAACATTGGCATTATAATTTTGGCAGCAGGCGCTTCCACAAGGCTTGGTCAGCCTAAACAGATCCTAGCTTACCAAGGTAAATCACTAATTCGACATATCACGGAGGCGGCGATTAATTCTCAGTGTCGGCCAGTTGTTGTTGTGTTGGGTGCTTACGTCGAAACTATTGAGCCGCATCTGAGAAATTTAGATATCCACATTGTTTATAATCAAAAATGGTCAACTGGTATGGCCAGTTCCATTCAATGTGGACTAAATGCTATTGGGGCGATCGCATCTGAGATTGAAGCGATCGTACTGATGTTATGCGATCAACCGTTTGTTTCCTCCGACCTGATTAATCAACTTGTTACAAGATATCAAGCTACAAATTCGATGATAGTTGCTTCGGAATACGCGGGTATCCTTGGTGTTCCTACTATATTTCACAAAACGTTATTTTCAGAACTAGCTCTTCTTCAGGATGATATCGGTGCTAGAAAAATCATTCGTCAGCATTATTCAAACTGTTCAAGCATTTATTTTGCTGAGGGACTTATTGATGTAGATACTCTTGAGGATTATGAACAACTTCACAAACATCATCGTTAACAAGTTAGGCTTTAGGGCTATTAGTCAATAAGCAAAAGTACGCAATAGACTAGCATGAATGCTCATATGACTGTAAGGGGTGTAGTCAAAAGTGGGTAGTTGTCCAGGCATACATCTACGCCAAGCGGACAGTTAACGCTCTTTCAAGAAACACTTGACGTAAAGCTTATGTAGAAAGGGTTTGATAAAATGAAGCTTCCTCCTTATCTTGGGATTTGGGGACAAGTTGAAAACCAAAAGCTTGCGCTTTCTTCTGAAGATTTTTGAGGATCAGATCCTGGTATTTTTGCTCATAATATTCCATACCAGGATCAGAATATCGTCCAGCAGTTGTCCAAATTTGGTAGAACAAACGAGCCAGCTTGTGTGCAGTAGCAGTTATTGCTTTGGGTGCGCCCAAGCGAGAACGTAAACGGCGATAAAATGCACCTCTTCAGAACGGCTGTGAGTCAGAGAAAAAGCCGCCATGCGAAAAGCATTCGCAGCACGATTGACAACAGTACGAGTTTGAGAGCTTTTGACCTTACCGCCGGTCACTTTTTGACCAGGACATAAACCTAACCAAGAGGTAAAGTGTTTAACGCTGGGAAAGCGTTTCGGGTTTAATCCCACCTCAGATAAAATAGTCTGAACAGTTAAAGCATCAAGACCATCAATCAGTGTAAAATCTACTCCTGCCATCCGATAAAGATATTTATGCAAATCAAAATCGGGGTGATTTGCAGTCGGTTTTTTTCTGCGTTTTCTTCCTGTTGTCGGTGGATCATCTAAAGTTTTAGGTTGAAAAGATGCTAAACATTTTTCAATTTCAGCGTCAACAGCACTAATCTGTTGTTGGTAAATTTCATACAAGGTCAATTCTTGCTGGAGGACAAATAAATGTTCACGACGGTAAGCTAATCGGTATTTAAATTGCAATATAGGCACTATTGCCCTTGTTTTTTATATTTCGATGCCACTTAATGACTAGCTCACCCTGGTTCAATAGCCTATCGAGTAAAGACTTTAACTCATCTACTGATTGAAATAGACGATGAGCAATGTATTCCTTACATGAATACCAGACTAATTCGATGATGTTGTAATCAGGACTATATCCCTGTTTTGTCACTCTAGGCAGAGGAAAAGTAGAAATCAGGGTGAGTTAGGGAAATAAAAATTGAACTAGTTAGGTTATAAATAATAGATTGAAGTTTAGAAAACCCCAAGGACAATTGGGGGATAGGAAAAACTGTTAACCAGGGATATATTAGGTTAAATAAGGTAAAAGGTTGAATTATTAAACGGAGATTGTTAAGAATGTTCTTCCAGCCTTTTTCATCGTTCCACCAGGGATGCGAAGCTAGCTTTGATGGAGATTTTGGCACAGAAGACTGCATTTGTTCAGAGTGGAGGGTAACCATTAAATAGCTGCTACATACAATCTCCCACCAGCGTTCAATATCCGGGTAGTGAGTCAGCCGATAATCTGCCCAGCCTAATTCATTTTTACTTTGCTTCAAGCCATACTCAACCCAAGTTCTTAATCCATAAAAGTTGCCTACATCTCTTGGTGTAATGTCTGGATACTTACTCATGACATACCAAGTAGTGTTATCAGGTAAATTCTCACTATCTGTAGTAATCTGCCAATATCTTTTTTCTTGTCGTTTGCCGTGAATTATTTCTCTAATAAATCGATTTTCACTTTTGAGGTCTGAAAATACTCTTTTAAACTTGTGCCACTTTAAATATTGAGTATGTTGTCTCGGAAGTAAATCTACATCATGGTTTGAGCGAATCGCCACTATATAGTTTAGATTCATTTCATCTAACACAGATATGAAGTTAGTTCCACTTTCTCCATACAAACTATCTGCCAGTACTAAGTTAAATTTAAAGCCCATTGACTTGAGCTTTCGCATTAGAATTGCTGCTATTTGTGGCTTGGTTAGGTATTTATCTTCTGGCTTTAATCTTTCACGAGGCTTATATATTTCAAATAGTAGTGGAAAAGTCATACCGCAGAATACGCCATACGCTGTTACTGCCACAATTCCATTCTCTACTTTTCCTAAGTTCCCTATATACTGCCGTTTTACGTAATCTGTTTTATTCCCTTTCTTTCTGTCTCCTGTTTCATCAATAATTAGAATGATTGGTCTGCCTTTTAGCACTTGTAAAATTAGTTCTAATCGCAACACTCTTAACTTTTCTATATTCCAAGGTGATGTAGTTAAAAAATGATGCAACCCTTGCTGGTTATCCAATCCTACAATTTTTGCTATTTCTGGTAGGGTTTTCCGTTTTAGCTCAGAAACACAGCCTACATGAAGATATTTAAAAGCCTCAAAACTCCTAACATCTGGAAACAAGCTTTTATACCACTGGCAATATTCGTCCACAAATTTGACTGTAGGTGCGGCTGGACGGGGCTGTACCATACTCTGTGTCTTGGTTCTAGCGTTTTTACCTTATTATACTACTGCCAGAGTGACAAAACAGGGTTAACTGGATTTGATATGAAATATCTCCGCATCCCCTTTCTTTGCTTTGCGTCTCTTCCATAAAAAAGGCATTGCACTCTAACCTTACCACCCCAATTGCTCAATAATCTGCTCGCCAAGCTGCAAGACATTGAACGGCTTCAGGATCACTCCAGCAAATTCAGAGGGGTCAAATCCCAGCGAATCGTCTGACGGGTCTGTGGCAGTAAACAATATAACCGGAATCGACTGCGTAGTCGGATTAGTTTTCAAAGATTGCAGCATAGTCAGTCTATCTTCACCATACAGGCTCAGATCGAGCAAAATCACGTCTGGTTGCTGCGTTTCTGCCTGCATCAGTCCTGCCTGTGCAGACTCAGCTGTGAGGATTTTCCAGCTTTTGAGGCGTTCTAGCGTGAACTTGACAATGCTGCACAAGTCAGGTTCGTCGTCAATCACCAGGATGCATCGATTTGTATAAGAGGACATAATACCAATTCGTTATTCGTAATGAAGGGGCGTCAGATTTAATCTGGTTTCATGCAATCCAACTTCTCTCTAAATTGATTGATGGAAAATAACAAAGTACGTTCGCGTAGCATTGCCGCTAGCATCATTATTTGAATCAATCCCTTGAGAGCTAATTTGTAAACTAAAGTAAACTACTTGTCTAGTAAGGGTTTTAGGCATTTAAGTTAATAAAGCGCTTATTCGCTGAAACTCAGACCTAGTAATGAGTTAAGTACCCTTAAGATTTTCTTTACGAATCAGCTCTAAGGGATGAAGTATCAATTACTAATTAGGAATTTCCAAGAAATAAATTATCCAATTTATTCATAATTCTATTTTTCTTACTCCCCCTGCTCCCCTGCTAACACAGTGATTGGTTATTTTTTTATTTGGAAGTCCCTTATTTTAAATCCCTACCAGGAATTGAAATTTAAAATTCGCTGAATCAAATCGGCTTCTACGATTGGTTTTAAGATATAGTCATCTGCCCCCGCTGCTAGGGCCCGGTACAGGGTATCAGCATCGGCATGAGCCGATAACAACAACACAGGTAGCCGACTCCAACGCGGATCGCTCTTGACTACCTGGCATAGTTCAATGCCGCTAAACCCCGGCATAGCGACATCCAGCAATAGCAGATCGGGAGTGGTGGCTTCCAAGTATTGCCAAAACTGGCTTGAATCTGCCAAGGTTGTGACCTGAAAGCCCCACGGTTGCAGTTGGGCTTCTAACATGGACAACAATGCCGGATCGTCATCCACAATCAGCAGTCTGGCATTGATAGTGTCAATCCGGTGGAGGAGTTGGCTGACGGCTTGAAACACTTCGGTAGGCGTGGCAGGCTTTTGCAAAAAGGCGTTGGCTCCTAAACGGGTGACTTCCACGCGCTTGGTTAAATCGCCAAGTCCTGTCAGCACCAGCACAGGAATAGTGGGAAATTGGTGCTTCAACTGTGCCAGTAGGGTCAAGCCGCTTTCGGTGGTATTGGGAAAGGTAAGATCCAATATGATGGCATCGGGCGTGAGGTACTGAAGGCGTTGGCGGGCGAGGGTAAGGTCAGTGACGGTTTCCAGGTGAATGCTCCAGTTTGAGGCATTTGCCTGCATTCGCTCAATCAAGTCAGTATCATCATCAATCAACAAAACCACGCAATCGCTAGACTTCAGTACTAGAGTGGGCGCTGTTGTAGCAAAAGTAGGTAACTGCTGGATAACTTGCCTCAGTTGCCCAAGCAGCGATTTTAGTTGAACCACTTCCTCTGGTTGGACAGCAGCCGTTGGTGTTTTCAAGGTGCGTTCGATCTGGCGGGCAAGTTCTGCTGCTTGCGGCATACCAAATGCCCCCAAAGAGCCAATCAGCCGATGGGCGATGGTCTGGGCGAACTGCCGTCCGTCAGGGGTGAGAGTATTAGTAAAGAGGTGGGCAATCGCTTCCTCCAACTTTGCTAGTTGGCCCTGCAATCGCTCCTGAGAATCCTGCCACATCTGCCGAATTGCCGCCACTGCCTCCACCTCTGCATCATATCGATTTTCATTCAGTGAGTAGGATGAGGAAGATGCGGAGATGGAGAGACATGGTGAACCAGCACCTTGAACTGAGTCGCTTTGCGATGAGGAAGTCGGAGTCTTGGATGCCACATTCTCGACTTGCAAAGACCCCATCGGCCTTGGCTTCTCCCCTTCGGAGAAGACCGGAGTAGCTCCGGTTCCCGTCGAGTCCGTTAGCGCAGCGTTAGCGACTTTAGGAGCGTCACTTCCAAACCCGGAGGGCAAAGACTTGTGGCGACTGGCGAAGGGTAACGCGGAGACCCTATCAAATATATTCCCTGTTTCCTCGCGTCTTTGCGTCTTTGCGTCCTCCGATCCCTGCTCCGGCTTTTCTGGCACAGATTTCAGCCGATACCCCAGCCCATACAATGTTTCAATCGGATCGGAATTTAGCCCAGCCATCTGGAGTTTGCGCCGCAACCCCCGAATTTGAGTTGTTACAGCTTCTTCACCAGGACATTCATCAATCGAACAGATGCGATCGAGCAGAGTCCTTCGGTCAAAAATCCGCCGCGGATGTCGCAAAAATAGCTCCAACAGTTTGTATTCTTTAGGCGTGAGATGTAAGCCTTTGCCTTGACACATGACTTCGCAATTATTTGGATCAAGCTGCAACTGACCCCAGCAGAGTACTTTGGTTAATACTGTGCTGCCTCGGCGCAGTAATGCCCGAATCCGAGCTAGCAGTTCTGATAGCTCGTAGGGTTTGGTAATATAGTCATCTGCTCCTGCCTCAAAGCCTGCTATCCTATCTGCCGGATCAACCTTCCCTGTAAGCAGCAAAATAGGCTCTTGCTGATTCTGCGTCCTTAGTTGGCGACACAGACGAATTCCATTCTCATCGGGTAGCATGACATCTAGCACGATCAGGTCATACTCTGTTGCCTCAGCTAACTCCAGTGCCGATCGACTATCACTAGCGGTATCAACTGTAAACTGCTGTGCTACCAGAGAAGTGGTGAGAGCAGCCACCGTATCTTTATCATCTTCAACGATAAGTAGTTTCATAAAAAAACCTATTTTTCAGGCAATTGAGCCAAGTATTTCAAAGGCAACCCGAAGCAAGTTTATTTACTTGCCCTATCTCTGAAGTGTATTGTGATGTAATATACTCTAATTCATCTTTTATTTATAAATAGCATTCCAGGCTAATGCAACGAATTTTTCTGTCGTCTCTAAATATAAAAATTTCAACCAAACTATAGAAGTTAATCTTAAGTAAGTCGGGGAGAAAATTTACAAGTATGTAACAAAGAATTAAGCAGAAGAATTAGAGTTAAATTTTACACGTTGCGTACTGTAGTTCCCCTTTTCTCCTCTTCTTTGAACTCCATCAATCACAGCATAAGCAATGGTAGTACTCATCCTCAAAACTTTTCGAGGCAAGTTCATGTTTTTTCAGGTGTTGCCACTCAAGTTCAATTGGATTCATCTCCGAGGAATATTTAGGTAGAAAAAAGATGTACTTTCCCCAGTCTTCCCACTTTGACCATAATTGTTGTACCCCTTAAACGGCTGCCCATATCTCTGTTACCTTCGTAGACACATTATACGTATTTACTTATCTTTATACAGTTTGGTTTTTTCACCTCCTTCTACTTAAATAACGTAAAAAAGTATTAATCTGTAATACAACTAAGCTTAAATAAATTAATGGAAAGCTTCATCTATCCAATAGGTTGAGAATAGTTTATGCCTAATGACATAAATTCATTCGTGTTGATTTCATTTGGGTATATTCAAAGGATAAGCTTGCCGAACCTAGAGCCTGACTAGTACAGCGCGGCGTAAATAAACCAAGTATTTTTGTGGGAGAATAATTAATTAGATTAAAACAACATTTTTGTTGATGAGCAAGGAGTCAGGGTGTGGCACGATTAGCTCCAAAAGTATTAAATTTGAACGAGAGTGATCGCTCAGAACTGCAACAGTTGGTAAACCGACACAATACAGCGCAACAAATAGTACTGCGTGCAAAAATAATTCTCCTAGCATCAGAGGGAAAAAATAATGGAGAAATTGCTAGAACATTAGATATAAGCCTTGATATGGCTCGTTTATGGCGAAACCGATGGTTTGAAACTAGCGGTAAAAAATTGCCTAGTTTACAGAGATTACAAGATTCGGAGCGTATTGGGGCACCAGTAAAATTTAGTATGGAGCAAGTAATTGAGCTATTCGCCCTTGCATGTTCAAAACCCGAAGACTATGGACGACCAATAAGTCATTGGACACCAAGAGAACTAGCAGACGAAATTATAAAACTTGGCATTATCGAAAGCATATCTGTCCGTCATGTTGGAAGATTATTAGAGGAGGCAGAACTTAAACCACACCAGAGTCGTTACTGGTTAACCCCCCCCTGAAGATGAAGAATTTGACGCAAAAGTTGAAGATATTACTGGTTTATACATCAGCGCGATCGCTCGTCATCAAAACGGAGAGCGCACAATATCGATTGATGAAATGACGGGTATTCAAGCTACAGAGCGTCTAGAACAAGATTTGCCGATGCGACCAGGTAAAGTTGAAAGACGAGAGTTTGAGTACGTTCGTCACGGTACACAAAGTTTGATTGCTAATTTTGATGTCGCTACCGGTAAGATTATTGAGCCGACTTGTGGAAATTCTAGAACCGAAGAAGATTTTCTCGTCAATATTCGTAGAATTATTGAAAGTGAACCCGATGCCAACAAATGGCACTTAATCATGGATTGTCTGAATATTCATCAGTCTGAGTCGCTAGTTCGCTTAGTTGCACAAATTGAAGGTTTAGATATTGATCTGGGTATTAAGGGAAAAAGCGGTATACTCAAATCCATGAAATCCCGTACTGCTTTTTTGAAAGACCCAACACATAGAATCGTCTTTCATTACACACCAAAACATTCTTCTTGGCTCAACCAAATTGAGATTTGGTTTAGTATTTTAGTTCGTAAGTTACTAAGAAGAGCTAGCTTCAAAAGCCAGGATGACCTCAAAACTCGAATTCTTGGATTTATCGACTATTTTAATAAAACAATGGCTAAACCTTTTAAGTGGACGTATAAGGGAAAAGTGTTAGCTATCTAATACTTGGCTTATTTCCGCCGTGCTGTACTAGCTTTATTGTCACTTAAGGGATAAAGTGGTTCTTGTCAGCTTTTGGTGATCAATAGTGGGCTGGTTTAGGCAGAAGGCAGAGGGCAGAGGGCAGAAGGAAGAAAGAATAAAATTACAGAAAGCCCTGTGGTATAAGGGTTACAGAATCTCTACATCACAAGAAAAGTCTTCAGGTTGGATCTGGATCTTTGTCACAAGTTCTACGACGACAGGCAAAATCTTAAAACCCTTCTGCCTCCTGCCTCCTGCCTTCTGCCTTAAAGCGCGTAACCTTTCATCATCACCAAAAGTTGCCAAGAACCACATTATCCTTTAAGTGACATTTTTTCTACCTAAATATTGCTCGGAGCTGCTTCTAAGCAGGTCTGAAATATTGTTAATCCCTCTTGTTGAGTCTGTAATGCCTTTGTTTATCTAAGAAAAACTTCTATCAGAAGGTTAAAAATCAATATAAATAGTTATTTCTAAAGAACTAAAAGTATTTATTGTAAGTGGCTCTTTAGAAAGATGTTTTAGAGGCTAGGGTTTGGTGTCCTAGTTAATATGTGCAATTTAAGTTGCTCAATTTTGAAATTTCAAATTGATTTTTATATTTAACTTGATGAAAAAATAATAGTAAATTAGCCGAAATAACGAGTTAATTAGAAAATAGCCTATTGTTAATAAAATTTTTGAAAATAACTAGTAAAATTTTGTTCTATGAATTATCTCATTGCAGTTTTACCAGACGTCACCAGTTGAGCAAATTTGTCTGGGCAAGCGTCTTCAAACTCCAGCATCACACCGCAACGCTCATCAATCGTTAGCGTACTGAGTAATTCCTTAACCTTGTCAACTCCATCCTCCACCCGATCAATCGCCAATCGAGCGTAATATTTAACTTTATCCCACCAAGAATCACTGAGTTCTACCTCTGTGTCCATACCCCCCCAATTATTATCTCCACTTTCATTATTGGGGGGTGTGGACGGAGCATTAATTCCGTATTGAAACTGCATTCTAGCCTTATGTGCCGCATCTCGCTCAAGTGATTCTTGCCGCTTCCTTTCCCTCTCCTCCCTCTGGTTTTGGCGATAATCTAGTACCTTCTGGGCCCTAGCTATCTAATTGGTATACAAAGCAGGTAAGCTGAGGAAAGCACCTAGCAGCAGTAAAAAATTAGTGATAGAAAAATTGCCGCGCCATCGCCCAGAACGAAAATTCAGTAATATCAAACGAATAGTATTAGAATGTTCGCTCATCGAGTGTGTGCATTGTGGGGCAGAATTAACGCTACGCAGACCAAGACACATGCGTAAAACCGTTCAAACAATTGATGGTGCAGTATTTGTGGCAGGCAAGAGTAAAGAATGCACTAATTCCAGTTGCACACATTTTGGTAAACATTACTACGCAACTGGCGTAATAAAATACAGCTTACCTTACAGTACCTATGGGCTAGATGTGCTGGCATTTATTGGTTGGCAGCACGAGCATGAACATCAACAATTGGTAGAAATTCAACGCTCATTAAAAGGGCGTGGTGTTGAAATTAACGAGAGTAATGTAGGCAAGCTATATCGACAATTTCTAGCACTCTTGGGTGGAACGCTTGCACATACACAGGAGAAATTAGCTGCCACAGCAATTGAACACGGTGGTTTGATTTGGGCAATTGATGCGTTACAGCCTGAAGGTCACGGAACTTTACTGTATGTATTGTACGAGGTATTAAGCGGTACACCAGTAAGTGGAATTCAGTTACCACAGGCACAGGCACAAAGGTTAATTGAGTGGCTGCAACCTTATATGTCACGAAACGCAGAGTTAATGGCAGTGGAGTCCCAGATTCGCGCTGCTGTTAGGGATTGTGTAAATCGCACTAGTCGCAAACCTTTCCGTTGGGGCGGTATTGAAGGCTATCAGCAACTAAAAACCATAGGTGCGATTTTACGTACTTTACCATGCCGGAAAATTGATACAGATTACTTGTCTCTCTTATCAGTATGGGTTGACCAAGCTTTAAGCAACAATCTTTCCGTAGCGTTGGATTTGGAACAGGCGCACCAATGGTTGCGACGAATTGCTGATTGTTTGCACTACCCCAAATACTTTCACCCCCATCAAAGACAATGTGACTAATACTACAGATACTAGCAACTTATCCTTGACAAACCTTAAAGTTCGATGTGACATGGAAGAATTATTACAGAAATTTCAACCCGATCCTCAACAACATCCGGCACAGTTTGCTCTCAAGAAAAAGTTACAACGACTATGGCACAAATACGGAGCTAACTTATTGCACTGCTATGATATCCCTGGCTTGCCGCCAGACAATTTGAAAATCGAGTCTTTGTTCAGCAATTTACGTCGTCATCAAAGGCGGATTAGTGGGCGCAAATCAACTGTTGAGTTGCGTGATTTTGGGCAATATCAGGTTCTATTCCTAGCCGAAAGTGAAGAAATGTTACTGGCACAAATTCGGGAAGTACCTGTAGCAGAATACAACACGCAACGTCGCAGATTAGCAATGGATGAAGCACCCCGTCAACAAAAATATCGCCTTCATCGTCATCCAGTTAGCACAATACAAGCTTTGGTTGATCAGCATACGGAACTTCTGACTGTGCTTGAGTCTCAAGCTCTTGAATACCAATTAGATAGCTAGGGTGAGCGATCGCTACTCCAAAATTGAAACTGACATCTATGTCACCTACTGTGGGGCGTAGCCCATCGCCAACGCGGTAAGCGAAGTAGCTGACCACCCTTTTCTATCACTATCACCAAAAGCTGACAAGAAACCATAAATTGAACTTTTTGCTTAATTTATAATCAAAGTCACAACCTCTCACGGATGGATTAGGGTTAACTTAATCGTTAACGTTGATTTTCTTAGCCAATGTCTGAAATTTGCGTTGTTCACCAGCTTGTTTACGCTGTTGATAACGTTTTCTAGCTTGGTTTAATACCTCTTGCAATAATTCCTCATTTTCTGAGCAGACGATAAATGCACCTTCTAGGAAAGTATCTCTAGTAATTTTATTTACATTGCAAAACGTATCTAGTTTGGTATCAATGTCCTGTTCTAACCTGATTGTTCGCCTGATGATCTGGGGTAACTCTAAGTGCTGTTCTTGATTAGAAGTGCTTACCTTATCGTTTATAACTTCCTCACTATCTAAATCCGGTTTTGGTTTCTCAGATAAATGACTAAATTCAGTAATTTGGTCATTTAGTAAGTTATCATGTTGTACTTTTACAAGTGTTGTATCCCGTGCTGGAACACTTGGACGTGTCTTTTTCTTAAGGCGCTCAAAAACATCAGACATTCTTTTGTAACCTCTCGATAATTTGTTGGAAGGGAGTTTCGAGTTGTTCAAAGCCTAGAGAGGACAAACTTACACCTTTATCTATGGCCTTTTTAAATTGTTCAGATTCTAAAATTGAAGGTAAAACGACTATTTCTTCGGCAATTGTTCGCATTGCACTGATACTCGCCTTACTTTGTGCGACTTGGTTATTACCTACCCATTTATCTCTGAATGGTAAGATGCCAAGCACTATCCCTGAAAAAGCATCAATTTCTTGAAGTTCTTCAACTAAACTTAGAGTTCGGATGAGAGAATTTACACCTTTGGATGATGCTTCTACAGGAATGATAATATGGTCAGCTGCCCCCAACGATGTAAGGCAGATTTGCGATCGCTGAGGTGGCGCATCGACAATGCAGTATTGGAATAAATCGGATACCTCTTTTAAGCGTTTGCTCAGAACAATAGCTCCCATACCGCTCCCAGACAAAAATTCTTGAGCATTATCTAATCCATCATCAGCAGGAATTAACCATAGGTTTTCTCCGATTTCATAAATACCGTCTTCAGTATTGATCTGTTTTTTGAGAACTTCTAGAAGCGTGGGTTGATTCTGCTGAACTTCGTGTCCCAGGTAAAAAGTTAGGTTCGCTTGGGGATCGGCATCAATCATCAGTACACGCTGTCCTGTTTGAGCAAGCATTCTACCCAACAAGATTGCAACAGTTGTTTTTCCCTGGCCACCGGACAAGGATGCACAAGTAAGAATTAACATTTTACTGACTACCAGCAGCATGGTGTAAATTAGTCAATATCATAATGCATAATGTTGTTTTTAAGTTATTTAGTCATTATGTAATTTAGTCATTTGTAAATGACTAAATTGTAATTAACGCTATTTAGTCATTACTTTAGCTCTCAAAAAGTCCTACTCTTCGATAAAATAGTTGTAAAAATAGATTTTTGTCCCGTTTAGTTGTAGCTGATTTTAGTCAAGACTGAATTTAGTCATTCATAAATAACTAAATTGTATAATAATGCAATCTAGTAAACCAGTTTTGTTTTTTGAATAAAATAAAACTTCAAAAATGCTCACGGGGGCTATATAGGGGCTATATGTACCCCAAAAATGATTCAGGGCTTCGATGAGTATTTGACCCCTATGTAGGGTATGTATGGGTGTTTTCTGGGGTATACTTGACTGTTGGACACTTTATACCCCACTTAGCCCCCAAAGGAGTATGATAAGCTCTTGAGGCTGGAGAAAAAAGAGGTAGTCATTTTATTCTTC
>NZ_JABXKQ010000043.1 GCF_017114945.1 Nostoc sp. JL34 | reverse complement strand
AAAACTGGTTTGCTAATTGCTGTTATTGTACCTCGTAACACCGGGAAGTGCTGTAAGGTTTCACTTCGTTTAACCCAACCTACAATTATGATTTAGAGTTTGAGGATATCCTTAGTCTATTTGCGATCGCACTCAGCATCTCAATCGTCATTGGTGCGTTGTGCTTTGTAACAACGCACCATTCCATTGTATCAAGAAGCGGCGAGTCCAAACAATTACTTCACAGATGTCACTGTTTGGTTTACTACTGGGCGTGGTTTCTTGCGGTCTGACCTGCGCGTTCCACCAGCCATCCCATACTCATCACTATTTTTGCCATAGCGAGATGCAACATTCAATAGCATCTGCTCAGAATAAGTATTCAACTCTCGTTCTGCTTCTATTAATGCATTGTGTGTCTTATCTACTATTGTTTATGCTTGATTATAAGCGGCTAGCTTCTCTCGTAACTCAATTACTTTAATGTTGTAAGTAGCAATTGAAAACCCATTACTAAAGTCTAACTGAGGGTTAATTGTCTGCATTCCTTCAATCCGTCGTTCAGCTTTGGTTAGTGACATGGAGTTTCGTTTCCGTTGCGTCATATAATTTTCCTGTTTGGATTAATTTATAAATAACCCCGATTTTACACACTGAGTTATTTATATATCATCAAAATACGCAATAAGCAGATGCACCAGCCACAGTGAAGTTACAGAATTATAAAAGCATTGGATGGCATTAGCCAACTAGATAGATGCGGGTATATTTGCTGAAATTTGTTGAGAAAAGCTGGTTTTGAAGTCACAAAAGCTGGTTTTGAAGTCACAAAAGCTAGTTTTGAAGTCACAAAAGCTGGTTTTGAAGTCACAAAAGCTAGTTTTGGAGTCACAAAAGCTAGTTTTGAAGTCACAAAAGCTGGTTTTGATGTCGCAGAGCTTTATCTCATGTAGAGACGCGATTTATCGCGTCTAAAAAATTGACACGTTAGAGAGACGCGATAAATCGCCGTCTCTACAGAGAATGTACTCGTCAATTATTTCTTGACAGACTACTAACTAATAGTAACAACAGCTACCATCGCATCGGCTAGAGGGGAATGAGACGAAGCACACTAAAAATTTATTTTTATAACTAAAAATTTTATTTTATTTATGTGTTAAGTAGCTTTTAGGATGTTATCTGTATAATCTATCATTCAGTCTGAATTATCGAATGTATAATCTATCATTCAGTCTTATTGATTATTGACCTCTGTTACTTATTGATAGGTTGAATTTTGGGTATTAGAGCATCTCTTTTTAAGACATAACATACCACTCACCTAGTAGTTATTTATTAACGGGATTTGAGAAATTATGTAGGCATACTCTATCCTAGACATGAGCTAAACTTGTGCTTCAAAAATCATGAGCCATTATATGAATAGTTAGCACGTTTACGGCACTCTCTAATGTCTGAAGACTTATTAAACTCCTTTCAAGAAGCATACAGCAATCTCGAACTGTTTCCGTTGATGGAACGGAACGAAATGGAAAGATTTCGAGTCGAATATGGTGATGATTTGATTGCAGACCTGAACCAATTAGTAGAAGATAGTCCTAATGGAGATGGCAAAATTGTCTTTACAGGACATCGGGGATGTGGTAAGTCTACTTTGTTAGCTGAATTTAGCCGACAAATTCAAGATAAATATTTTGTAGTTCTGTTTTCTATTGCTGACAAAATTGAAATGTCGGCGGTTAATCATATTAATATACTGTTTGCGATCGCAGTTAATTTGATGACAGAGGCAGAAGCACGCAAAGTTGATATTCCGCAATCTACTAAAGAAGCTCTTTATAAATGGTTCGCTACCCGCACTCGCACTGAAGAATCCAATTTGCAAGCAGAAGTTAGTATAGGTTTTGACCTTTTAAAGTTGATTAGCTCTAAATTAAAAGCTGATGCTAGTGTTCGGGATGAAATTAAGCAAGAATTTGAACGCAAGTTATCAGATTTAGTTGCCAGAATTAATGAAATTGCTGCTCTAATTCAAGCTGCAACTCAACAAAATGTTTTAGTAATTATTGATGATTTAGATAAACTTGACTTAGGAAGAGTTAACGAAATTTATCGAGATAACATTAAGGCTCTCTGTCAACCTAACTTTCAAATTATTTACACCATCCCGATCGCAGTCCTTCGGGAAACATTTATCAGCACAATAATTACCACAGAAACCAACGATCAGGTTGTAGCAATGCCTGTATTAAAAATTTTTGACAAAGGTAAAAATCGCTTTCCTAATGCCCAACCTCGTTTGGAAGCAACCAAGATTCTCGGTGAAGTTTTACAAAAGCGGATTCCCAGTGAATTAATCGCGGCTGAAACTGCTGAGAAAATTGTGATTTACAGTGGTGGTGTATTGCGAGAGTTAATTCGGATCTCTAAAGAATGTTGCCGCATTTGTTTGCGGATGATCCGGCGAAATCCCTCAGCCGAAGTTATCATTGATGATAAAATTCTCCTTCAAGCAATCAATAAAATCCGCAATGATTTTTCCATCCGCTTAGGAAAGACTGATATCGATATTTTGCAGAGTGTGTATGAACAATTTATGCCCAATGATCCCAAACAAGCAGAGTTTTTAGATTTGTTACATGGGCTGTATGTTCTAGAGTATCGCACCGATGAAACTTGGTATGATGTTCATCCAATTATTATCGAAAGCTTGAGAAGACAGGGAGCTATTAATGTTAAATGAAGAATTATTAGATGATGAGGGAGAAAATCAAGATGCGTATGATGATTTAATTGTCTCTATTGAAGCTCAAAAACGGGGATTAAATTTACTGATTGCAGTTTGCGATGATGCTAGCTTTCGTGATGAGATTATTGCCCAGTATGAAGCCGAATTACAATCCACCTTCCGTTCCTATCGAGTAACTTTAGCACATCACGAACCGAGCCTAAAAGCTGCTCTTAACCAACTAGTACAACAAGAAGAATATCTCCGTCAGCAGAACCTGGCGGTGATTACTGTGACGGGTGCTGAACAACTTTATTTTCTCAGATTGGGAAATGAGCAATCGGAACAGGAGAAATTTTTTGGTTATTTACAGTGGACAAGGGAAGGATTACGCGAGTTTCCTTTTGCGATTGTACTTTGGGTAACTAACCAAATTTTAGTCAACCTGATTAAAAAAGCTCCTGATTTTTGGAGTTGGCGCAATGGTGTATTCCGATTTGAATCTAAAAAGACAAATGCTATTCCTGGTAAAGAACTAGAAAATATCCGCTTTGTTTTTCGAGATACAGAATTAGCCAGCACAGATACTAATGAAAATAATCGTTTTTTCTTGCCCATTCAAGATTTACAAAGGCTAATCGAGAAAGTAGAACAGGAACAGGGAACTAAAGATCCCACCTTGGCTACCTTATATTCAAGGTTAGGTGATATTTACCGCAGCAGATTAGAACGGGGTGAATCTCAAAATTATCAAGAAGAACAGGAATTAGCAATTAAGTATTGGCGTCAAGCAAGTGAACTACAAAATGAATTAGGTTTGCAGATAGATTTAGCTACTAGCCTCAATAATTTAGCAGGAATATATCGTGCAATAGGAAACTACAGCGAAGCCGAACCTTTATATAAACAAGCTTTAGAATTAAGGAAACGCCTGCTAGGAGACAATCATCCTTCTTTTGCTACTAGTCTCAATAATTTGGCAGGACTCTACAAATCTACTGGACAATATAGTAAAGCGGAACTCCTATATCAACAAGCTTTGGAACTGAGGAAACGCCTGTTAGGAGAAAATCATGCCGATGTTGTCGCCAGTCTGAACAATTTGGCACTACTATATGATGAGCAAGGACGTTATAATGAAGCAGAACCTTTGTATCTGCAATCATTAGAACTCGAAAAACGTCTGCTTGGCGAAAATCATCCTTCTTTCGCTCTCATTCTGAATAATTTAGCGCTACTTTATTATCATCAAGGACGTTTCAGTGAAGCTGAACCGTTGTCGCAACAAGCAATAGAACTAGATAAGCGGTTTTTGGGAGAAGAGAATCCTGATGTTGCAACAGATTTGCACAATTTAGGTTTAATATACCGCGCTCAAGGACGCTACGATCAAGCCGAAGCAGTGTTTTTGCAATCATTGGAACTTAAGCAGCGTTTACTGCAAAAGGCGCATCCACTTTTAGCAGATACTATCTATGCTCTTGGTTATATGTACAGGGAGCAGGGGCGTTACAATGAAGCAGAACTCTTATGTATAAAAGCCTTAGAACTTGATAAGCATCTATTGGGAGAAAATCATCCCAATGTTGCCGAAAGTCTCAACAATTTAGCAGAAATCTATCGTGCAACAGAACGTTACAGCGAAGCAAAACCCCTTTATCTGCAAGCTTTAGCTATTTGGGAGCGAGTCTGGGGTGAAAATCATCTTCGTAGTGTTACTGCTCGTCAAAATCTAGAAAAACTTGCCGCACTAATGCAGAATAATGGTGAGTGCGATCGCATTACATAAATTTTTTCAACTACCCTTCGTCCAACGCCCTTCAACGTTACCAAGTTAAGTTAATAGTCTATGATCCTAAACAGGAAGAGATTTGACAATGGATAAGATAAAACATTATCGACAACTAATAATACAAAGATTGACAAAACATGCACAAATTATAAATAATCCGAAGTAATTAACCGGACTTGATATCAAACTCTAGCAGAACTTCAAACCCTTTATAAATAGCGATCGCATTAATCTTGTTCACAACCAGCAAGTTCTTAAATTCGATTTATCGTTCTGCTAAACCCACCTGTCCACCAATTAGTCCCAGAAATCCTGTTCCAAAGTGCTGAATTTCCAAAAAACTTGCTTGCTCAGGTGAGGTTTTGTAAATTCGGAATGTCTTCATAATTCCTAAGGTGGCAGCACTTTCTAAAGGCCCAACAAAGCTAATATCTCGGTCAAAAAAATAAGTTTGATTAGCCCATTGAGCCATCTGATTTGCATTTAAAAAATAGCAACCAGCGTGAGGATTGAGGGCACGACAAAAGGTAATTGGTGTATTCATAATTGTACCTTTTAATTCTTTTTGCTCCTGCACCTTTTGAAAGGGAGCAGTTACTCTTAAAGCCAAATCCCCATCAATGTAAGCTTTGTGAACCAAACCGTGGGAGGAGACTTCATAACGATGTGGCTGGAGCAAATTTAAATCACCCGCTTGTTGAGTAAACCAGTTTAATTTTATAAAAAACCAAGGGTCATGGATAATTAGATCATCTTCAAGAAAGCAGTAGTAATCATATTCACCAAGACAATTTTGCAGAACAGCTTGGCACTCAAACCCCAAAAGTAGAGGTTCTGCATTGCTAGAATGATGCCTATATAAATGGGATGGTAAGGGAAGCTGATTTAGAAGATGATCGTTTTTAGTTGTACAAATAACAATATCTAGTTCATGAGACTGCGGTTGATTAGCAGGCAAAGCTAGTCGTTGAGCAATGTTGATAATACTTTGAGATTTGTCAAATAATTGATGTAAGGCAGTAATGCTTTTAGTTAACGCCTGCAAGCGGGTTTGGGGGTTTTTACGTTGGGAAGCATGACGACCCTCATTGCTAGGTTTGAAAAAATGGGCAATAGTAAAAATAATTCGCATTGAAGCTATAGATTTATTCTTTGTAAAATTAATTAAATTGTCTAGTATAGCAATCCTATTTGATTTGCGATCGTTGCAAGCCGCAGATCCCTGATTTGTTAAAGAAATCAGGAATCTTGTTTCTCAGGAATAATTTCAGATTGCTATGGTAAAAAACTTTAATTATTCACACTTACTTACTTAACTTCTGCCAAAACCTTTAGAATGTGGGCGCTTTTTCAAACTATCAGAACTTTTGCCAGCTAACATCCATTGCAAATGCTGTGGTAATAGTTTCGCTAAATCATAACGCTTCAAAATTGTCTCTCGCGCATTCGCACGAATTGCATTCATCTCCTGAGGATGATTCAGCGCCTCTTCAACCCTATTAGCAATATTTTGGGGAGAAAAGAAATCTACTAACAGTCCATTTACTCCATCCTGTACGACTTCCAATACTGGCGGAGTTCTAGAAGCTACTAGTAAACATCCTGCTGCCATTACTTCTAACATTGACCAGGATAATACAAAAGGACGGGTTAAATAAACATGAGCAGAAGAAGCTTGTAAAACCTGAAGATATTCATTGTAAGGAAGTCTATCTGTAAAGTGCAGCCTCGATAAATCCAAAGATAACTTTTCTAGCATTAATTGTTTATAAGTCTTACCATCGGGGAGATTCTTCCCATAAGCCACCCGATCTTCTCCTACAACTACCACATGACACTTAGGTCGTCGCTGTTGAAGTAGCGCCACCGTTTCCATAAACTGTGGAAAACCTCTATAAGGTTCCATCCCGCGTCCCACATAAGTTACCAACTCTTCCACATGGGAAAGATCCAGATTTATTCTTGGTAAAACTAACTTTGCGCCTGGTTTGGGGACAAAATATTGGGTATCAACACCATCATGAATTACAGTCAGTTTGCTATGATATTCTTTGGGAAACTGCTGGCGCTGCCAATTCGTTGGAGAAAGACCGCGATCGCAGCTATATAAATCAGTTAAAATCGGCGCATTTTTCACGCGGATGCGGCATTCATCATCAGCATTCAGCGGTTCATTGGGATCAAAATCTGCATCTGAACCATGAGCCTGATAAAACCACTCGAAATAACACAATAATTCTGCTTTGGGGAAAACATCTTTCATAAATAAAGTTGGCCCCCAACCAGAATGACCATAAACTATATCTGGAACGAAACCCTCAGCTTTTAATTTTTCTGCTACGCGATAAACAGCCTGAGCTGTAAGAACAGCATTTTCTAGGCTGCGAACGTAGTGGTGGGTTTGGGGAGCCGCTTCCCGAGAAGGAGTGTAAATAGCTTTATAAACGCCAGGTATTTCCCCTTCCCGACGATTTGTCCCAAAGACCACTTGGTAATTAGGATCTTTACCTAAAACTATCGCTAGGTTGCGAAATTGTGAGGGAAAATTGGGATGTAAAAATAAAATTTTCATTGGAATAATCTTGATTAACTTATTGCCAGATAAAATAAATTAAGACAAGCTGCCTAAGATTATAAGATTATTCATCACGATTTTTAGCAAGTAAATTTAGGTAAATAGTTGCCCGATAATGCGAAAATAATCGCAAGTTCGTGTTATTACTATGAAATTTATTGGCATTGATTTAGGCTGGCGATCGCAACCAAGTGGACTATGCTGTTTAGAATGGATAGATGGACAACTACAACTAGTTGATCTAGACCGCAAAGAAGCCATTGCAGACATCCTCACCTGGGTCGATGAGAGTGTACAACCAAGTGAACCAGCCATCATCGCCGTAGATGCACCTACCCTCATACCCAACGCTAACGGCAGTCGCCTCCCCGACAAACTCAGCCACAAGTACTTTGGCAAATATCATGCGGGATGCTACCCAGCTAATCAAAACCTACCCTTCGCCGATCGCACCATCAACTTTGGTTTAGAATTAGAATCACGCGGTTTTGCACATGCCCCCACCATTGAACCCCAAAAACTCAGCAGATATCAAATAGAAGTCTTCCCCCACCCAGCAATCGTTAATCTATTCAACTTAGAACGCATCCTCAAATACAAAAAAGGACGCCTCAGTGAGCGTCGCCTAGAACTAGTCAAACTCCAAAATTATCTTCTTGATATCCTCCCCTTCCTCTCACCTCCTCTGCGTCTCTGCGGTAGCCTACGGCAAGTCACTGGTGCGTCTACGTTCCTTCTTGAAATCCCCACTACAGGCGCAGCCCTCAAAGCAGCCGAAGATAAATTAGATAGCCTAGTTTGCGCTTATGTTGCTGCATACTGGTGGTATTGGGGAGAACAACGTAATTTAGTATTAGGCGATCGCACCACTGGCTACATTGTCATCCCCCAAAGAATTTTAGATAAAAGGCGTTGCTAAAGTTAAATTAGCAACGCCTCGTTTTGAGTATTCAATAACTACTCAACACTCTTACTCTGCCCAAGCAATCAACCTTGGTTCATAGGGATTAGCCAGGTGTGGATTTTTCGGCAATACACGCAAAGATAAACCTTGCAAACCAGAAGCAGTATAGATGATATTACCTGTGTAAATACTCAATTGCTGTGCATCTTCACCTTGGTAATCCATCACCACTGGCACAGCGTTGACAATCTCACCATTGGCATCGATCGCCCCTTGATATAGCTCCACCTGCACATCATCATTGGTCAAAGTTGCCAAGTCAACCTTGGCTTTGACAGCAACGGTTTGGTTCACCTCAATGTCTGAAGCTGCTGATACGTCAACATCTTTGATTCTGATGTTAAACCAGTGTTCGCCCAGTTTTGCTTTCCAAGCAGCTAGTTCTTTAGCTGGGGCATAGTTATCAACAGTCAGGGTATGATAGCGATCGCTGGCTGGGAAATAAGCCCTTTGTGCATATTCTCCTACCATTCGCGCTGTATTAAAGAATGGACAATTCAACCGAATTGCATCCTTCATTTTGGCAACCCACGGACGGGGTAAGCCATCAGTATCGCGATGTTCATAAAATAGCGGTACAACTTCTTTCTCTAACAACTCGTAGAGAGCATTTGCTTCTACTTCATCTTGGTAGTTAGGATCGTCGTAATTCTCTCCATGTCCAATTGCCCAGCCTGTGCGGACGTAATCAGCTTCATCCCACCAACCATCTAGTACACTTAAATTTGGCAAGCCATTCATTGCCGCTTTCATGCCGCTAGTACCAGAGGCTTCCCGTGGACGACGCGGTGTATTTAACCAGATATCGCAACCCGCAACCATCAATCGAGATATGTGAATGTCGTAATTGGGAACAAACACTACCTGTTTTTCTAAATGTTGTTCGCGGATAAAGTGATTGATATCGCGGATCAGTTCTTTACCGGGGATATCCTTGGGATGTGCCTTACCAGCAATCACGAATTGCACTTTCCGGTCTTTGTTAGCCAGCAGAAGCCGCTTAATGCGATCCAAATCACGCATCCAGAGGGTGGCGCGTTTGTAGGTGGCAAACCGCCGGGCAAAGCCAATGGTGAAAGCGTAAGGATCTAAAACTTCTTGGGCTTGGATAATTTCGGAAGCAGAAGCGCCGCGATCGGTCAAATGCTTGACCAAATGCTCTCGCACATGCAAAATCATATCTAAGCGGCAGCGTTCGTGATTACGCCACAATTCTTCATCGGGTATGGCATCCATCCGCTCCCACAATGGGCTATCTGGTGGTGCTGATGACCAATTTGGGCCGAGGTAGCGATCGTACAATTCTTGAGTCGATTTCGCCACACAACTCCGAGCATGGACACCGTTAGTAATTGCGGCGATTGGTACTTCCTCTACTGGCACTTTCTGCCACAAACCCTGGAACATTTGCCGCGACACTACACCATGCAGTTGAGCGACACCGTTAGAAAATGTTGCCATCTTCAGCGCCAGCACCGCCATACTGAAAGGCCCAGATAAATCGCCTGTATTCTCACGCCCCAGTCCTAAAAACTGCTCTTTAGGCAATCCAAATATCTCTGCATAGTACCCCAGGTAGTACAACATTTTGTCGGGAGCAAACAAGTCAATTCCCGCTGGTACTGGCGTGTGGGTGGTAAAGATATTGCTGGAAGCTACCACCTGTCTAGCTTGGGGATAATTCAGTCCCTCTTCCTGAATCAGCAAGCGGATGCGTTCTAGGGCAGAGAAGGCAGCGTGGCCCTCATTCATGTGGTAGGCAGTGACCTTCAGCCCCAAAGCTTTGAGCATTTGCACACCACCGATCCCCAGCATGATTTCCTGGTGGATACGCATATCGATGTCGCCACCATACAGCTGATCTGTGATGTCGTGGTCGTAAACATTGTTGGGTTCAATGTTGGTGTCCATCAAATATAGGGGCACAGTTCCTACCTGTACGCGCCAAACTCTGGCATATACCTTGCGTCCTGGATAATCTACCGCAATCCGCAGTTCTGAACCATCGGCATTGCGCTCTAGATGCAAGGGCATATTGTAAAAATCATTCATCAGGTAGCGTTCCTGCTGCCAGCCATCAGCATTTAAATACTGGGCAAAATAGCCTTGCTGATACAGTAAACCTACACCTACAAGCGGTAGCCCCAGGTCACTGGCAGATTTGAGGTGATCCCCCGCCAGAACGCCCAAGCCCCCAGAATAGACGGGCAAACAATCCACAAGTCCAAATTCCGCCGAAAAATAGGCGTAGCATTCTTTTGGTTTATGCTCCCGTTGTTTCTGATACCAAGTGCGCTCTTGCAAATAATCTTCTAACTGACGGTCAGCTCGATCCATTTGGGCGAGAAAACCTTCATCTTCGACAACTTCCAGAAGCCGCGATTGAGAGATAGTACCCAACATTAACACCGGGTTGTGATGGCTAGACTCCCATAGGTCAGAGTCTAAGCGACGAAATAAATCTTTAGTTTCAACGTTCCAATCCCAGTGCAAGTTCTGCGCCAGCCGCCGTAGTGGTTCGAGTCGCGGCGGTAGTGAAGGGGATACGTTAAATGTACGAATTGGCTGCATAGGTTGGCAAAACTCCAAGTTTAGCTATGGTTATTGTTTACTCTCTTTACCAATGTTGCCAATTCTTTATACTGTAGTTTGTGAAAAAGCGATGACTTTGTTAAGCATTGAGAATTATTTTTAACCTCGTTGCTAAAGTTTACACCAAGGTGTTTCTAATTCTATGCCTTACTCTGAGCCATGTACTTGGTATATTAAGATTTAATCATTTACTGGCATGTATCACTTAAAAAAATCTCGTTTTGAATAAATAATTTATATTTATTTTAGTATTGCTTCTGGGGATCAATTCTAGAGTCATGGCTGAAGGTGAAAATTCCCCATAGCTGTGTCCAGGAAAGTTAAATTTTTAATTATTTTTTAATAAAATTACGCTGGGAAAGTTGCAGTGTCAGAAGGTAGGAGGCAGAAGAGAAACCCCATAAATAATCCCATGAAAACCGTACCAAGCAGTTAACCAGGAAAAGCGATGCCTGCGGCGGGCTACGCCTATGCAACTACTTGGTATTAAATATTGAAGCTAAATCAGGAACATGACTTAGTAACGTGTTATTTTATGCACCTAGTGAAGGCTGATCTTTAGTATTTTTTGTCATTGTCAGAGCTACAGCTGCTGCATAAGCAATCTCCGCTGCCATTTGATAAGCAAGTTTGATACTTGATGAAGTGTCCTTGGCTTTAGGAGAGGGGGAAGCTTTTTTTCGGCGCGACTCAAGTTTTACATCACCTGCTGCAATCGCTCGTTGTAAAATGATCCAGGCATCTAGGTCTTCTGAGTCATAATTACTTTGAAGCTGCGATCGCAGTCGATCTTCGGCTACAACACTTAGATAGCCAGTAGTTAGAGCTTGTTGCACAATTTCTTTAATTAAAGCCATAATTTGAACCAAGTGTGTGAGTTAAAACCGATACCTCAATTTGGGCAATTGGATGTTATTTTGTGGACTTCTCCTGGAAACTAAGCTAAATTTTAGGTTTCTTTCAATAAAATTTATAATAAGTAGTGCCAAGCACGCATCACCCGCTTGGCTCACCCGAATGGGTGATTTACAAATTTTTAGATATAAGTAATAAGGAAGAGGAAAATTTTTAGCTTTTTCAAGAATAGGGTGTCACAAGTATAGTAGATATCATTCTGAGTTTAACACCCAATCATAAAATTACTTGGATGAGCAACGGTAAAAATATGGACAAAAATGCTAATTATTACAGCATTTTTAACTCATCGGACTCAATGGATTTAACCTAAGTGTCTCAAATTATTTTAGAGTAGCGTAGACTTTGTCCGCCGTAGGCATCGCACCAGTAAAAAAGGTAACTTAATTTCTACCATTCTCATCAACAAGCAACCTGAAAATCAACTTATTTAATGAGAATGTTCCACTAAAAATAAAATGTGTTATCGTTAAAAACAATTGTTATTAAAAACCATTCATGTAATTACAAACGTGAATTGGCTAGTCTGTAAATCATCCGTGTGCAACATGATTGGAGCAGCATACTCTAGAAATTCGTTGCAAGAAAGCCGTCATAGCAGTCGGGGAAGCGCTTACTTGTTTGCACCGATGGTTAACTTCAATGTGATGGCTGATGTGGGAGATAATCCACCCTAATTGGGTTTTATTTGGGCAAAAATACCCAGAAAAATCCAACAATAATTACATTGTCATGCTAGGCAGAAATTTTATCTAAACTTTGAATATAGTCTAGTTAAATGTATTTTTTGTTGCCAGATAGCTTGTGGAACTGAGTTGTTTCAAAAGACTAAAACCGCTTGAGAGAAAATAACCTCAAGACAAACAACATTATCCCTAGTTATTTTAGGAGTGCTGTTAGCGGTAGCAAGCTTTTCAAATTTGCCAGAAAACCAAAACAGTAGCCTAATCTTTACCAGCCAATTTCCCATCAGACAATTTAATAGTCTGAGTTTTGACTCGGCAATGCACTGAAACTGTTTTGTTAATTGATTTTGTGAAAAAGAAGCCAAAGCTTTACGTACATATAGTACAAAAACTTCTAGCGACTTAACGCAATTGTGCATATTACTTGAGTAATTCTACACACCTAACCTCAAGAATTGCTCGCATAGTCAAAGCCAGAGTCTGGTTTTTCAAATCTTGGAAAACCATCTAAAAATCCTGGGAAATTTTGGTGATCCTGCTATATTAGCTCATGTATTAATACACACAGAGCTTATTGGTATTGGCAGAAGATTAGGATACAGGCAAAACAACTTTAAACACTGTCAACAACAATTGATTAAAGAGATATGTAGCCATGCAGAACGAGCAATATTTTTCAAAATTGCAGCGCGTGCAAGAACTTTTAGTAAGTACAGTGTTAGGAGATATTCCGACACTTTTTCTCGGCCCAAAGTTGCGTAATTTTGGATATCGGAGTATTTTTGCCCAGATAGGCAGCCCAGTATATATTCAAAATGGTGTTGAATTTAACGGTACTTCTTGTATTGAGATAGGCAGTGGAGTCTATATTTTCAAGGGTGTGCGGATGGATGCTAGAGGTCACAAAAATAATAGAATTCATCTAGGAGATAGAGTTGCTATTGAGCGTAATGTTGATATAGGGTCTTTGGAAGATACATCTATATATATTGATGAAGACACCTTCATTGCTCCTAATGTCTCTATTGAGGGGCCAGGAGACATTAGAATTGGTAAACACTGCTTGATTGCTGCCCACTCAGGGATATATGCCAATAATCATAATTTTACCGATCCGATGGAGCCGATTAAATACCAAGGTGTTACTCGCCAGGGAATTGTGATTGAGGATGATTGTTGGTTAGGACATGGAGTAACAGTATTAGATGGCGTTACTATTGGCAAAGGCAGTGTTATTGGTGCGGGAGCAGTTGTCAATAGAGATATTCCTCCTTTCTCGGTTGCTGTAGGCATACCTGCACGAGTAATCAAAAACCGAATTGGCAAAGATATA
Organism: Nostoc sp. JL34; assembly: GCF_017114945.1. Lineage (GTDB taxonomy): Bacteria > Cyanobacteriota > Cyanobacteriia > Cyanobacteriales > Nostocaceae > Nostoc. The sequence goes on along the minus strand of NZ_JABXKQ010000043.1, from coordinate 45,427 downwards.
GCCAAAGCTTCAAGCTGAGAAATGGGGGATTGGGGACTGGGGACTGGGGACTGGGGACTGGGGACTAGTGGGATAGTAATTATTTTCTGTAACCTGTAACCTGTTCCTTTTTTTTAGAAACCTTTACCGTTAGTCAACGTCACAGGAGTAAACACTCTCTGAGTTATTTCCTAAGGGCATCTAAAAGTCAGACGATATCTTGCACTATTCTCAATAAGTGTAGGATAGGCACTATCAATCCCTAATCCCCAGTCCCCAATCCTCAGTCCCCAGAGTCCTCTAAAAAAGGGACGAGATTTGGGTAATATAAAGTAGCTGTGTTTTCTGCATGGCAGATCCTGAAAAAAAGCTCTCTTTGTTTTACCCGTTGGAGATATTTCTATGCTGACTTTAAAAATCGCTGTTTATATTGTTGTTGCCTTCTTCGTAACTATCTTCATCTTCGGATTTTTGTCGAACGATCCAGCTCGTAACCCCGGCCGTCGGGACTTAGAGTAAAAGGGCGATAAATCATCCGCGACTTTGGAAGGCGGAAAATACTAAACGCCACGGAAACTTACTAAGCGAAAATTAGTAAGTTTCTTCCTCCAGGTAGCTTGCTGTAGGTAGCAGAAGGCGACAGTCGGAAGGCAAAATGTATAGTTTATCCTTCCCTTCGTCATTTGGCTGTTTGTTAGCCCGATTTTGCTCACTTATGCTTCATCCAGTTCTGCCACCCGCTCCGCCTCCTATCGTTGAATCTTTACAACCTGTAAATCCCACCTCATCTGCTAGTCATACACAGTTTCTTTCAGGTGTAGATACTGGAATACACGAAAAAACAGATAAATCCAAGCAGCCAAAGGATTTGCCTCAGTTGGCAATAGTGGGCAACTCCAAGAGTGATCCTTCATTGCCAACTCCGATCAACTCAACTCAAGATGACTTGGTAGTTGCCGAAACTTCCTCTGTACCTTATTCACCAGAAACCTTCCCACCGGAAAGTTCGCCACTCATCGGTTCTACAACTGCTGCGCTTTTGGGGCAGCCACTGGTCGTTGGTTATCCCACGCCGGAAGTTACAACCTCTAATCGCCAAAATACAGAAGACACAAAGACAAGTCCTAGTGGCGGAGTTCGGCGCTCGGAACTTCTCCTCATATCGGCGCTGCGGAAACGGGAGATGCAAAGAGAAACCGCTGCGTTGCCAAGAAAAGTTGCAGCAGAGGCTTCTGACCACGCAAAAAGTGAACCTTCTCAACAACTCGGTGAGCGATCGCTAGATCCAACCTCTAGTGGTGCAGAAAAACAAACCTTTTTGGACTCTTCTAGCTTTAGCTATAGAGTTTCTCCAAATCCCCTTGTCGCTCAATCTCCGCGCCCTCTTCAAATTGCCCCAGTTGTCACAAACAGCAACAAGTTAGGCAAATCCAAGGCGGAAATTTTAGCTGAGAAGTTAACCCAACAAAAACAGCAACGTGATATTACTGCACAACAGTCTCCAAAAAGAGACAATATCTCTGTATCTGCTGCTGATCTTGCACCGAGTTCTCAATCAGTACAAAATTTTATAACATTCAAGTCTCGTAAACCGACAAACCAACTCTCAACGCCCATCACTGTAGAATTCAAGTCCCAAGTCCAGCAACAAGCTCAAGTACCAACGCCTACACCACAGGTAAATACCACTAATCAGCCACAAGCTCAACCATCTGGTACAACTGCGCCAGCTAGCACGCCGCCAACCGGGCCGAGAATTGTAGAAGTCACTTCAGATCGGCAAGAGTATGATGAGCAACGGCGAATTATTACAGCTGTAGGTAATGTAGTTGTGCGATTTGATGGGGCGGTAGTGGATGCCGATCGCTTGCAAGTAAATTTGGACAACTTGATCGCTGCGGGGGAAGGCAACATCACTTTAACACGGGGCGATCAGATACTGCGTGGACAACGCTTTACCTATAACTTTGTTCAAGATAGTGGGGAACTGGAAAATGGTCGAGGAGAAATTTACGTACCCTCAGCACAAACTGATTTTGCTTTTTTACCCACCGATGTAAGTACTGGTGGAGTCCCAAAACGTCCGCCAAGCGATCGCATTAGAGCCAATCAGCCCGTTTCCGGTGTGAGCAGTCCTGGAGGAATTGATCTGACATTTGGTGGTCAGGCAGATGCTAGCAACATCCCGCCCCAGAAAACAGGGGGTGCAGTGAATCGGCTCAGGTTTGAAGCTGAACACATTGACTTCTACCCACAAGGCTGGCAAGCAAACGATGTCCGCATCACCAACGATCCTTTTTCGCCCCCAGAACTAGAATTACGCGCAGATAAAGTAACTTTGACGCGAGAATCACCCTTGGTAGACCGCATCAGGACACAGAAGCAGCGTTTAGTATTGGATCAAAGAATTTCCTTACCAATTCCGCTGAATGAGCGGACTATTGACCGCCGGGAGCGGGACGTGACACCTGCAATAGTCTCCCCTGGCTATGATGGAGATAAGCGGGGTGGTTTATATATTGAGCGTGGCTTTCCAGTGATCGATACAGAGCAGACACGCTTGACGATCACGCCCCAGTTATTCGTACAGAGAGCTGTGCAAGAAGGCACGGGTGACTTAGGCGCACTGTTTGGTGTGAAGACCAAGATAAATTCTGTTTTGAGTCCACGGACGGTAGTTCAGGGAACTGGGGAGTTAACTAGTTTTAACTTGAACAACGTGGAAGAAAATTTGCGAGTGAATTTGGGATTACGCCAGATATTAGGCAGTTCCCTTCCCCACACATTGAATGTGCAATATAACTACCGCGATCGTCTCTACAACGGTACTCTGGGTTTTCAAACTGTCCAGAGCAGTTTTGGCGGCATTATTACCTCTCCGGTGATTCCTTTAGGAAAAAGTGGCATCAACCTCAGCTACCAGGGAAGTGCCCAGTATATTGATGCCAACACCGATCGCCAAGACTTGCTAAAACCAGTCCGAGAAAACGATCGCATCTCACTAGGTCGTTTACAAGGCAGCGTTGCCCTAAATACTGGGGTGTTGCTATGGCGGGGAAAACCATTACCACCTACTGCTGCTGAGGGATTACGATACACGGCTAGCCCTGTAGTTCCTTACTTGCAAGCGATCGCTGGACTCACAGGCACTACCAGTTATTACAGCAATGGTGATAACCAAAGCACCTTAACTGGTACAATTGGCTTAGTAGGGCAAATTGGTCATTTTTCTCGACCTTTTTTAGACTACACCGCCTTTAATATCATTTTCTCTCAAGGCTTAAATAACGGTTTATCACCGTTTTTGTTTGACCGTTCCGTTGACAACAAAGTTTTGACGGCTGGAATATCACAGCAAATCTACGGCCCTTTTCGCTTAGGTTTTCAAACATCTGTTAACTTGGATACTGGTAAAGAATCTAGTACCGACTACATTTTGGAATATAGCCGTCGCACCTATGGCATCACCTTGCGTTACAATCCGGTGCTGGAGTTAGGCGGCTTCAGCATCCGAATTAGTGATTTTAACTGGGGTGGTGGCACTGATCCATTTTCGGAAGTTAAGCCAGTAGTGGGCGGTGTGCAACAGGGTAATTAATGAATCGTGCTGAGTCGATACGGTTCGGATAAGTAGGGGAGACAGGGGAGGAAAAATGCCTATTATATTATTGCATCTGCGGATCTCCGTGTCCCCATATCTTTGCGTCTTTCTAGCCATTTGAACTATGCAACTAAAAAGCACATCATATTGCCTGCCTATACAAATAAATTCAGAAATCAAAGCAGACTGCTATAGATTTTCTCTCTTTTACCCAGTCTAAGGACTTGGGACAACTCGACAGGCGATCGCAGAATTGGTTGATGCACCACCAGGTATTCTCAAGTTGGCATAGTCGCCGCTTAGTTGAACACGTGATGGTGGTTGGTGTAGAGTTACACAGCATCTGTGAACTGCGGCTTGGTACTCTCGCCATTGCTTACGGATTGCAATACTTGCGGCATCATTACCTAAGTCAGAAAATCTTAGCCCCGCTCGAATCAGCCAAGATTCCACGTCAGTTGTTTCACCAACTATTTCTGGAATGGAATTAATTTTTTTCATCAGTAATATCTTATACGTATATTCGCTATTGCTCATTTCACTTTAAGAGAAAGTATCAATACTAGCCAATATCATTTTTTATCAAAATCATCAAAAAAAATGATTCATACCTGAATATGAATACTCAGGTATGAAAGAATGAATTACTATTACGGCTGGTAAACATCATTGCTTTAACTTCCGAATAAGCCGTTTTCTAGCTCGTAATCACTAGAAACGATAGCCTAATCCGGCTTGGAAACTGACGGCATCAGCATCACTATTTCTGTAAGCGTCAATACCCCATTTAGTATCGCCGTAGGCAATGACATTTTTGCTAACTTCTGATTCAATACCAAGGGTGACTACAGGTGAATTCCGATTGCCCAATGGGGTTTTTTGACCTTCGTCAGTTACAAAAGAATAACCACCACCGAAGTAAACGTTAGTATTTTTGGCGATGGGTGCATCATAAGTGACTATGGGCATAATTGCAGCAGCATCACCACCATACAGCACAGAACCCCGCAGTGAAACAGGGGCATTGGGAACGGCGTATCGTCCTTGAATATTACCACCAATTTGTGCTTCATCGTTTCCTTGTCCGCCACTGGTTGCACCAACAGCAACACCAGCACCGATGTAGTTACCGTTAGTACCTGCTGTTTGAGCAGATGCAATGCCGGCTGAGAGGACAATGGAAGCAACAGCAAGGAAAGAGGCAGCTAATTTTGTAAATTTCATAGAATTATTCTCACTAGAGTTAGTAAAATCAATCTTCTCTAGTACTAGAATCTCTTTTTTTACAAAATGTAACCTCGCACACTTGGTTCACCCAAGTGGCTGAATTATTTCTCACACACTTGGGTGTAACAACTGAAAAATTCAAATAACAGTTATTTCTTCAAAAAACGCTGACGTAGACGAGATATAAATATATTCACCTCTGGTATTTTCAGCCATGAAGCGATCGCAGCAAACACCACAAGCCCTACGAAGCCAGATACACACAACTGCAACACCAGAATTAGTAAACCCGTTTTACCTAACAAGTGCTGAGAACCAATCAAAGTTCCATAGCTTGCTACCCCAGCTAGCACGCTACCACCAGCCAAACCCAGAATCGGCAAACTCCACTCACGCCAAGGTAAACCATTGAGTTTGCGATCAAGCAACCATAACAGCATTAACATTGAGCTACAATTTACACCCACTGTTGCTAACACCAAACCGGGAGCGCCAAAAGGTTTAACGAAAAACCAATCTAATAAGATGTTGAGCAAGATATTAAAAATACTGATGCGAAAAGGTGTTTGTCCATCGCCCAAAGCATAGAATACTCGCACCAAGACATCACGTCCCAAATAGACAAACATCCCAATTCCATAAGCCACTAACAATGATGAAACTAGCTGTGTGGCTTCTGGCTTGAAAGCACCGCGTTCATATACCACCTGCACAATGGGTACTGATAGCGACACCATCAGTGCCCCTAGCGGTAACATCGTAAAAGCAGTGAGTAGCAGTCCTTGGCGAATGCGTGATTTTAACTCTGGCCAATTTTCGGGGCCAGCAAGTTTGGCAAATATCGGTAATAGAGGCAGTAAAATGATATTAGAAATAATCCCTAAGGGAGTTTGGACTAATAGATTGGCATAGTTAAATCCTGCCGCCGCCCCAGGGATAGGACTAGCAAAATAAAGGTCAGTGGCAACATTAATAGGCATCATTCCAGAGGAAACTGTTGCCGGAGTCATGATTTTGATAACTTCTTGAACGCCTGGGGATTTAAACTCAAACCGCAGGCGTAATGTGCCCAACCCTAACCGCCACTGGACAATTAGCTGCACTAACCACTGGAGAATTGCTCCTGCCAAAGTTCCCCAAGCTAATACCATTCCCCCGATTAAAGCGTACTCCGGCTTAATAATGTCCTTGCCCAGTTGCATTGCCAAGATAGCAAGACCGCCAACAACGGTAATACTGGATAATAAAGGGCTAATGGAGAGTAACCAATATTGATTGGCTGTATTGAGAGTACCGAAGCCTATGCCAATTAAACCGGCAAATAAAGCCATCGGTGCCATAATGCGGAGTTGTTGAATGGCGATCGCTCTGGTTGTCTCTTCCAAACCATGACCAACTATATCAACGATCGCATCCGCAAAGAAAATCTGAGCAACTGTCACTAGTAACAGCACTCCACCGACTAGCGTTGTCACAGTTTCCACTAGGGGAGCCGCTTCTTCTCGCCGCCGCTTCGCTAAAACGCTGACGAGCGCACTGTGTAATGGTCCATTTACGCCACCGAGTAAGATCAATAGAAAGCCAGGGATAATATAGGCATAACTATAGGCAGTGGCAGCAGCACCAACACCAAATGCGGCAGCGATCGCTTGCTGCCGTACTAAACCGAAGACTTTACTAATTAATGTGGCTGCGGCAACAATGCCAGCAATTCCAGCGAAAGAACGAGAGGGTTTTTGGTCTTGTTGTGTCACGAATAATACCCGACAACTCTTGCAGAGTGCATACTTTAAAACATTTAACCTGAAATCCCGCAGTCTGTCAGGTAAATTTTGATAAATTAGTAATTTTAAACCCCTTCGCCCCTGCATTGGCGGAGCGATGTCTACTTTGGGCTACGCCTACGCTTAAAATTAAATTCCTGAGTATTGCTATGATACAGCGAATTGCAAGTTGGTTAGATCCCGATTCCAAAGGGGTCAGATCGCTTTTCTGATTTGCCTGGGCAACACTAACTTAGTCATCTCCTCTGTTGTGGACAAGCCAAAATTATTTTTTAACCCATTACGAGGATAGATCAAGAAAGGGGAACTATAACAATCAGGAGGCAGGAGTAACCCACTCTTAAAAACGTGGGACTTAGGCTGTGGAAGCTTTATATCTCGGGCTGCACGTCTTGCACCAGTATCTTCTATTTCAACTGGGTAATCACCCAGCACTATGGTTCCTGAGCTTGTCGTTGGCGCAGCCTCTCGTAGAGAAGGAAAGTTTTCATTCATACTTCTTTTCTCCTGTCTTCTGCGGCTCGACTGAGCGATCGCTGAACGTCCTTCTCCCTCCTGCCTTCTCTCATAACCGTCTTCTGGGAAATAGTTGAACACTGTAAAAATTTACAGTTTGTCATATTTTTGACACCCTTTAACCCTATGAAGTTTTGTGTCAGGAACCTTTGTATAAAAACGACATAATCCAGAGCAATGGAACCCAATTCAAATTTCACGGAACATCAACTTCTCTTGTCAAGCGCTCAACTTCAAGAGCAACTAGAGCAACAAAAGGCTTTGGCGAGTGTAATTGTGCGGATTCGGGAGTCTCTTGACTTAGAAACAATTTTTCAAACTACCGTTACACAAGTGCGACAGTTGCTAAATGCTGACCGAGTAGCAGTCTTCCAGTTCAACCGTGAACAAAACTGGGAGGGAGAATTTGTTTCTGAAGATGTTGCACTTGGCTGGGACTCAGCAATGGCAGTAAAAGTTTACGATCACTGCTTTGGAGAACAATTTACTTCCAGTTATCAACAAGGTGAAGTCCAAGCAATAGCAGATATTTACAAGGCGGGACTGAGTGATTGTCATCTGGCAATTTTGAGTAAATTCCAGGTACAGTCCAATCTTGTTGTTCCTCTATCGCGAGACAAGGAACTGTGGGGATTGCTTTGCATTCATCAGTGCAGTGAGACTCGTGACTGGAAAGAATCAGAAATTGAATTTATTCGTCAAATTGCTGACCATCTTGCCGTAGCGATTCAACAAGCGAGGCATCTCCATGAAGTTCAATTGCAAGCCGCAAAATTAGCTCAAGCAGTTCAGCGCGACCAAGTAATTGCTCAGATTGTCGATGAAATTCGCTCACCTCTTGATATTGAAACCATCTTTAAAACCACAACTCAAGAAATACGCAAGCTGCTGCAAGCTGATCGAGTTGCCATATTTAGCTTCAATCCAGATTGGAGTGGTAACTTTGTTGCTGAATCATTTGCTGAAGGCTGGACTCCTTTAGTTGGCGTTCAGCCTGCGATCGCTGATACTTATTTACAACAAACGCAAGGGGGACGTTACGTTAATAACCAGACATTTACCGTCAATGACATTTATCAAGCTGGATTAACAGACTGTCACGTAACCCTGTTAGAGCAATTTCAGGCAAAAGCCTTTGCAACTGCCCCTATTCTCCAGGGAGATCAACTTTGGGGAATCATCGCTGCTTACCAAAATACCTCACCCAGACAGTGGCAATCTTATGAAGTCGAATCACTGCTCAAAATTGGTACACAAATTGGGGTAGCAGTCCGACACCATAAGTTGCTGGCATACGCTCAGTACCAAGCAGAGCAACAAAAGACATTAACTAGTGTGATTACTCGAATTCGGGAGTCTTTAGATTTAGATACAATCTTCCAGACTACTGTCACCGAGGCCCGGCAAATGTTGCAAGCAGACAGAGTAACAGTCTTTCGTTTTGACCCGCAAAAAGATTGGGAAGGAGAATTTATTTCTGAGGATTTTGTACCTGAATGTAACTCGGTAATAGCAGAAAAAGTTTATGATTATTGCTTCGGGGAAAACTTTGCACACCTTTACGCCCAAGGTCGGGTAAATGCGATCGCTGACATTCATCAAGCAAAGTTTCCCGGTTGCTACGTCCAAATCCTAGAAAAATTTCAAGTGCGGGCAAATCTGGTTGCACCTCTATTGAAAAATGGTGAACTTTGGGGATTGCTGTGTATTCACCAATGCACCGCTCCTCGTTATTGGCAACCCTCTGAAATTGAATTTACTAGTCAAATAGCCGAGCAATTGGGAGTAGCATTAAAACAGGATTCTTATTTAAAGCAAGTTCAAATGCAGGTTGTCCAGTTAGCAGAAGCCACTGAACGGGAGAAAGCAATGGAACGGCAAGAACTGCTGGCTGCAACAATTGATAAAATCCGCCAGTCACTCGATATTAAAACTATTTTTAGAACCACTACTCAAGCTGTGCGAGAGTTGCTCGAAGTCGAGCGAATTGCAATCTACCGCTTCAACCCGGATTGGAGCGGTAAATTTGTAGCAGATTCTTTTAAAGATGGTTGGAAACCTGTTGTACAAGCCCAACCAATGATTATAGAAACTTTTGAGGACACAGATGACGATAACGAACTTCCGCGTAACGAAACCTTTGTTCCGATTCGGGAAGGTGAAAAATTATGGGGATTATTAGTTGCTTATCAAAATTCGCAACCGCGTTATTGGAAAGAGGAAGAAATTAATTTACTGGCTCAAGTCGGGGTGCAATTAGGAATTGCGATTCAACAAGCAGAATTACTCGAACAAACTAAACGTCAAACCTTAGAACTGACTCAAACTCTGCAAGAATTAAAACAAACTCAGACCAGGTTAATTCAGGGTGAAAAGATGGCAGGATTAGGACAACTACTTGCTGGAGTTGCCCATGAAATCAACAATCCCATCAGTTTTATTTTTGGCAATCTGATTCATTTAAATGAATATACTCAAGAACTGCTAAAGATAGTGAAAATTTACCAACAAAACTCTTCACTGTTGCCAACTGTCCAAGAGCAAATTGACAAAACTGATTTGAACTTTATCATTGAAGATTTACCCAAAACCCTTGAGTCAATGCAACTAGGAACAGAGCGGATTTGTGAAATTGTGCTATCACTGCGTAACTTTTCTCGTACAGATGAAGCTGAATTGAAGCCCGTAGATATTCATGAAGGCTTGGATAGTACTTTGCTAATCTTAGGGCATCGACTCAAAAATAACATTGAACGTCCAGCTATTAAGATTATTAAAGAATACGGTACTTTCCCTTTGCTCGAATGCTATCCAGCACAATTAAATCAAGTGTTTATGAATCTTTTGAGTAACAGTATTGATGCATTAGAGGAAAAGTTTAACACTATACAGCAAAGATATTTGAAGTTATTGCAAACGTGTCCGAAAATACCTTTGACCATCTGGATTAGTACGCAAGCCGTTCAGAACCAGATTGTAATTAGAATAGCTGATAATGGTCTTGGGATTCCAGAAGAAGTGCGATCGCACATGTTTGACCCCTTCTTTACCACCAAAGCACCAGGTAAAGGTACAGGGTTAGGATTGTCTATCAGCTATCAAATAATAGTTGAAAAACATCATGGTCAGATTAAGTGTTCCTCTAAACCAGGAGAAGGAACAGAGTTTTTAATTGAAATTCCCAGTGGTAATTAGAGGCGACTGATTTTTGACAATTCTAAATAATACTATTTTACCAAATACCTGGTACAGATCCATTGGTAGGGGCGTACAGATGTACATTGGTATTGGTGTCAACTTAAAATAACACATCCTACTATCGACAACCCAAACTATCTCGCGTTGACACATCCGTAACCGGATTTACGCCATCAGCCCTTTCACACAGCAGTGACACTTGATAGCGGTCAATTAAAGCATCGGTAAAATCAGCGCCAGTGACATCAGCATCAAAAAAGCGGCTGCGGGTCAAAGTTGCTTCAGTAAAGATGGCATTTTTCAGGTTAGCACCATCCATAGTGGCGCGATCGACTAAAGCGCCGCTCAAGTTCGCACCTTCCAAATTTGCCTTTAATAAAACTCCTTTAGTCAGAATTGCGTTGGTTAAATTCGCTCCTTGAAAATTCGTCCCCCGCATTTCTGCTGCTACAAAAGTTACACCTGCCAAATTAGTATGAGAAAAGTCACGATTTTCTAAATTTATATTGTTGTAATTAATTGTGTTTATCTGAGCGAAAGCCGGTTTGGGATTAAGTATTATCCACCCAAAGGCTAGTAGCAAAATCACAATCAAACCCAAAAAGCGGAGTAAAATCTTTTTCATAACTTTATTATTTTTCAGTAGTCCTTTGTCATTAGTCCTATCTTACAAAGTTCTGAGCAGAGGAAACCTCTGCTCAGAACTTTGCGCTTTGTCATTTAACCAATGACTAATGACTAATGACTAATGACTAATGACTAATGATTCTTCGTTATTTCCAATCTTTCCCAATGCGGATTGTCAGATCAGATTCTAAATCACCAATGGCAGACACCTCAATTTGACCCAAGCCTAAGACTTTTTGCAAATCAACTCCAACTCGTCGGTTGCCTTTTTGGACAATAATCTGAGTTTGACGTTGAGTATCTGGCCAATCAGGCACTTTGTAAATATTATTAAAGCCTTTCTGTTTGAGATAAGCAATAACTTTTTCAGTTAGCTGAGGTTGATTTGAAGCATTTTGAATAGCAATTTTGAGGTTAGGAACCTGACGCATATCTGGTTTTAGACCAGGTACATTTACCCCAACATAATCATTCAACAGGCTCTGTTGTCCAGTCATATTCAGCCAATAGCTATCAGGGTCTTTGCTAAAACGGCTAAAAGTACCAGGCAACACGGTCATTTGGAAATTATCGCGATCCAAGTTGAGACCGAAGTTCACCAACGCCATCATTTCTTCCATCTTCAGGTTGGTATCAAAGTATTTTCGCATTAAGCGAGTTAATTGAGGCAACCTGGGTAAGACAGTGGGACTATTTAAGCGTTGCAGCAGGGCTGCTGTTAGTGCTTGCTGACGCTGCACTCTCGGCAAATCTCCCAAACCTGGTTCGCGGAATCGGACAAACTGTTCTGCTTGTTCGCCGTTGAGGGTTTGCCAGCCACTGACTAAATTAATCGACAGTCGGCTGCTGGAGTCTTTATATTCCATTGATTGGGGAACAAAAACCTCTACTCCGCCTAACTGATCGACTAACTGCCGTAAGCCGCTAGTAGAAATACGGATATAGCGATCGATTGGGGCGTTGTTTAAGGTACGGCTAACTACCCGTGCTGCCAAGACTGGGCCGCCTTTGGCATTGGCATCAGATACCTTAGTTAATCCCTTTTCTCCCTTTTCGGGGATGGCAATCATTGTATCTTTGGGAATGGAAAGCACCCGTACAGATTTTTCACTAGGATTAAGGCGTACCAGCAGCATGGAGTCGCTTTTCCCGGCAAAGCTTTCTGGTGAGCCATCAACAGTACCGCTGACTGGTTCAATCCCCATGATTAAAATATTCATCGGTCGTGAAAGCTTGTACTGGGAGAGTTTGCTCCATAATTCCCCTGGTAGTGGAATTTTTGGCTCGTCTTTACCAGCAGTTCCTAAATCTTCATCTGTTCGATCTAGATTGCTCCACAAAGGAGTCCACAGCGCTAACGTTGACACCAGCAGCCCAGATAAGATGATGCCAATGACAACCGTCATGATCCACAACAGCCATCGAGGCATGGTTAAGCCCAGTCTCTCAGAAAGCTGATTGGGAATCGCGCCTACAGATTCGACGACGCTACGGTTCAGATTCGCTGGCTGGTTTAGTTCGACCTCCTCCTCCTCTGAGTCGGCTACTGGTGCAGGCGTTACTTGATTTTCTGTCCGTTGAAGTTGCTGCGATCGCACTTCATTTTCAAACTCTACTACTTGTTGAGATGTAACCGGATTTTCCGACCATTCGACTTGTTTTATCACAATTATCTCCCCACTCAACCACTCCCTAAAAGTATGTTAATGCAAGCTACAAATATTGCCAGTGGAAAAGCTCACTGTAAACTTGTAATGTTCTTCGGTAGGCGTGTATGACAACATGAATACTTTATTGTTCCCCGTAATCCTTGCTGGTGGTAAAGGTGAACGTTTTTGGCCCCTGAGTCGCAAAGACCGACCCAAGCAATTTTTAAGTCTTGATGGTAGCTCTAGAAGTCTATTACAAGCAACCGCCGATCGCTTGTTAGCACTCGGAGGAAGTTGGGATTCCTTGTGGGTCATAACTTCTAGTCAGATAGCTGAAGGGGTAAGACAACAATTACCTGATTTACCAGTTGAAAACTTACTGATCGAGTCAGAAGGAAGAGATACTGCCGCAGCCGTTGCTTGGGCAAGTTTAGAAATCAAACAGCGCTATGGAGAAGACGCTGTGATTGGCTTTTTCCCTGCTGACCACTGGATTGCTGACCAAGAAGCCTTTGCACACACATTAAGCGCGGCTACGCAACTGGCAACAAGCACAGCAGCGATCGTTACACTGGGGATCAAGCCTACTTTTCCATCAACCGGTTACGGCTACATTGAACAAGGTGAAAAAATAGGTAGCTTTAATGAGTTGCCAGCTTATCATGTCAACCGCTTTACTGAAAAGCCCAACCGGGAAACGGCAGAGACTTTTTTATCTACGGGACACTTTAGCTGGAATAGTGGAATGTTCGTTTTTCGGGCAGGGGTTGTTCTCAAGGAACTACATACCCATGCTCCAGAAATTATCGAACCTTTAGAACAACATGGTCCTGATATCTATCCCCAGTTGCCTAAGAAGAGTATAGACTATGCCTTAATGGAAAAGACAACTCTAGCATACGTTTTGCCAGTTGATTTTGGTTGGGATGATTTAGGAGATTGGAATGCGATCGAACGCTTACTGAAGACAGAAGAGACTCCCAATGTGGAACTTGCTACCCACGTAGGGCTGGATACGCAGGGGGCGATTATTTATGCCTCAAATCCAGAGGATGTAGTTGTTACTATTGGTTTAGAGGACGTGGTGATTGTGCGCGATCGCAATGTCACCCTCGTTGTTAAAAAAGAACGTACCCAGGAAATCAAGCAGATCCTCAAAATTCTCCAAAGTGATTCCCGATTTACCGACCTGCTATAAAAGTTAAAACCCTTGGCAGAGGCGAAAAAGTCTATTTTTCCATTATAACTTGACAGTCTATTATTTTATCTGACAGTTATGGACATTATTCGCTTTGAGCCTCTTGCCAAGACAATGGCAATCGATTCTATTACTGCCTATCAAAAATATATTTCTCCATCCAAAGGATTTTCTTGTTCCCATCGCTTATTACACGGTGGGGATTCCTGCTCTAATTACGTCAAAACTCTTCTGAGTGAACAGAAGCTCTACGAAGCCGTACAATCATCCATAAAAAGATTTCAAGATTGTGCAGCAGCTAGCAAAACTTTAACAGGCATCAAAAATAGAGCCGATTTCGGTTGTATTGTCATTCCCTGCTGCTTACCTCTTTAACTCCTCTGCATCTTTGCAATTTTTTACAACAATGTTCCTCACCCAAACTGTTCCCCGTCAACGAGAAATCCTGGAAGTCTTCCTTCGCAATGGCTGGGACTATATGCGAAGGTTGCTTACTGGTGGCAAAGCTGATGAACCCCAGCTGCCGACACCTGCGGTTTTAAAAAATATTCTGGTAGACTTGGGGCCAGTTTACGTCAAACTTGGTCAGCTACTTTCTACCCGCCCCGACTTACTAAGCGCCTCCTATATTGAGGAATTGTCAACTTTACAAGACGAAGTACCACCAGTTCCTTGGTCAGAGATAGAAATAATCCTCCGCAAAGAATTAAAACGTCCACTAGCAGAAACCTTCAGCACAGTTAATCCGATTCCAGTAGCCGCGGGATCAATTGCCCAAACACATCGCGCTACATTAGCAGACGGTCGAGAAGTCGCTCTGAAAGTGCAACGTCCAGGAATTGATATTACTATTGCCCAAGATATTGCTTTAATTCAAGGTATTGCCGATTTAGTGGCGCGGACTGAATTTGGGCAAACCTATGAAATCAAATCTACTGCTGAAGAATTTACCAAAGCCTTAGAAGCTGAGTTAGATTTTACACGGGAAGCGGGTTTTACAGACCAACTGCGGCGCAACTTATCTAAAAGTCGCTGGTACGATCCCACACAAATAGTGGTTGCGGAAATTAACTGGGAGTTGACCACAGAGAAATTGCTGGTAATGGAATGGCTGGATGGAGTACCGTTTCTGGCGGCAGATTTGGATAATGACCCCAACGTTAAAGACTCTGCCGAAAAGCGTAAAGAAATAACTACTTTGTTATTTCGGGTATTTTTCCAGCAACTATATATTGATGGCTTTTTTCACGCCGATCCCCATCCAGGAAACTTGTTTTATCTCAAAGATGGTCGTGTCGCTCTCTTAGACTGTGGCATGGTGGGAAGACTCGATCCCCGGACACAGCAGATATTAACAGAAATGTTGTTAGCGATCGTTGATTTAGATGCTCAGAGGTGCGCTCAGTTAACTTTACAGCTATCAGATTCTGCTCAACCAGTAATTTTATCGCGGTTAGAAAATGATTACGATCGCATGTTGCGAAAGTATCACAATGTTAGCCTCACACAAATAAACTTCAGTCAGATAATTTATGAAGTTTTACAAGTTGCCCGCAACAATAAAATTAAGTTGCCTAGTAATATGGGTTTGTATGCCAAAACCCTAGCAAATTTAGAAGGGGTAGCGCGGACATTCAACCCAGAGCTTAATTTTTTTGATGAAGTCAAACCATTAATTACAGACTTGTTTCGTCGCCAGCTAGTAGGGGATAATCCAGTGCGATCGCTCCTGAGGACAGCCTTGGATCTAAAAAGTCTGTCTCTCCAATCTCCCCGCCAAATAGAACTGTTATTAGATCGAGTTACCTCTGAAACCTTACAGTGGAATCTATCGCTGCGGGGGTTAGATGGGGTGCGGCGCACTATGGACGATGCTGCTAACCGACTATCTTTTAGTATTTTAGTGGGTTCGCTGATTATGGGTGCAGCAATTATTTCCACCAGAGCGCAGACAACTCAGCTATCTTTTTTAAGCACTATCCTATTTGCAGTCGCTAGTTTATTGGGTTTGTGGTTAATTATCAGTACATTGCGATCGGGACGTTTACGGTAGAACCATTTTAGATTTTGTTAGCGAGTCCACGTTCGCTTTTAGCGTCTCGTATAGAGCGTCATTTTGGATTTTTAATAGAAGAAAAAATCTAAAATATAAAATTGAATGACTCCTGCTGTCAACAGCGCTAAACACCAATAATTTATGTGTGTTTACCCCGAAGTCTGAGCGTTGGCTTCTGCCGCTCAGGCTTCTCTGTGTGTACATCTGTGGTTCAAATATAAAAAAAATATGTCAATCATCATTGCTGAAAATCTGAGTAAATATTATCCAGTAGCAGTTAAAAGTCCAGGAATTAAAGGTACAATCACTCACTTTTTTCGCCGCACCTACCGCTCAATTAAAGCAGTTCAGGATGTTTCCTTTGAAATTGCTCCTGGTGAAATAGTGGGGTTTTTGGGCCCAAATGGTGCTGGGAAAACCACTACACTCAAAATGCTCACGGGGCTGATTCATCCCTCTAGCGGTACAGTCAAAGTAGCTGGACAAGTTCCATTTCATCGTAAAGAAGCATTTTTGCAAAAAATTACCTTGGTAATGGGGCAAAAGCAGCAGCTAATTTGGGACTTACCAGCTCTCGATTCTCTGAAAATTAATGCTGCTGTATACAACATCTCTGATAAAGAGTTCCAACGGCGTGTGGGAGAATTAACAGAGATGCTTTCCCTAGAAGGCAAACTTACCCAATCAGTAAGGAAACTGTCTTTAGGTGAACGGATGAAGGCAGAATTATTGGCAGCACTTTTGCATCGTCCCCACGTATTATTCCTAGACGAACCGACGCTAGGATTGGATGTAAATGCTCAAGTAGCGGTGCGCGAGTTCTTGCGTGAATACAATCAGCGTTATCAGGCTACAGTGCTGTTGACGAGTCATTACATGGCTGACATCACAGCTTTGTGTCAACGGGTGCTATTGATTCACCAGGGAAGCCTGATGTATGACGGTAGCTTAGATGGACTGCTGGAACGTTTTGCTCCTTACCGAGAAGTCTATATAGAGTTAGCCCAACCTCTACCAATAGAAAAACTCATGACCTATGGTGACGTGAAACTCTTAGAAGGGCGAGCAGTGCGTTTTACAGTATCGCGAGAGGCGCTTACCCGCACCGTATCTCAGATTTTAGCGGATTTAGAGGTAATTGACTTAACAGTTACCGAACCGCCTGTGGAAGAAGTAATTGGACGAGTTTTTCAGGCAGGTGTTGTGGAGTAGAGACGCGATTAATCACGTCTCTACAAGAGTGAGAAATTCTGAGTAGGTGGGTAATTTTTGTAGTGGAAAGTGAATAAATGAAGCAGATAATCAGAAAAGCCCTAACTTTGCTGTCAGTATACTACGCCTATATGGTTGAGTATCGGGCAGAACTAATATTATGGGTTTTAGCTGGGTCTTTGCCAATTATCCTCATGGGTGTCTGGATACAAGCCGCACAAGGAGGAAAGTTTGGGCTATCACCTGTGGATTTTGCCCGTTACTTCATCACGGTTTTTATTGTCAGACAACTCACAGTTGTTTGGGTAATTTGGGACTTTGAAAGGGAGGTTGTGGAAGGCAAGCTTTCGCCCAAGTTACTACAACCACTCGACCCAGTATGGCATCATGTTGCATCCCATATTTCTGAAAGATTTGCTCGCCTAATGTTTGCTTTTTTATTAGTGGGATTATTTTTTATTCTTTATCCCCAGGCTTTTTGGATACCAAGTTTAGATAGATTTTTGCTGTTTACATTGGCGGGAGTGCTAGCTTTTACTTTGCGGTTTTTGATTCAGTACACTTTTGCCATGTTCGCCTTTTGGACAGAACGGGCTAGCGCTTTAGAAAATTTCTGGTTGTTATTTTATCTATTTTTGTCTGGTTTGATAGCACCTTTAGAGGTCTTTCCAGAACCAGTACGAAAAATAGTTATGTTTACGCCTTTTCCCTATTTGATTGATTTTCCTGCGAGTCTTTTGGTAGGGCTACCCGTGGATATAGGACGGGGATTTTGGTCAATGGTGGGTTGGATATTAGTATTTTGGGGTGCGAATCGCTTGCTTTGGCGTGTGGGTTTGAAGCGGTATTCTGGGATGGGAGCATGAACAATTTATAATTCCTAATTACGAGGTTTATACCCAAGAGTTTAGCTCAATTGAGGAAATTTGAGTGTTGCGAATTAGTTCATCCACTTCATCTAAAATATTCATCTTGAATACGCCTCAGTAAATTACCTTTAATTGTTCTAAATCTGAAAATGGAGAGATTTTTGGCATCAGTAGTTTATGGCTATAGCGGTAATATCTACGATGTGCTATGACTCTGCACTGATATACTTTGCTAGAGATTTTATAAATTGCTCGGTATCGTCTTAAATTTTTGTGCTGACCCTAAAGAATAGTCTTCTAATTTAAAATCAGCAAAAGGCTTCTTTTCTAACCTATTCCGTAGCGCCTCATCGATAATCACACCTGCCGATTCTTTTTTGACGCCGATGATTATAACACTTCTCTGATATGTGGTTAAATCCTGATTTACCTGACAATTACTTCGTTGAAATTGACCCAAATTTAATAAGCGATAACCTTTGACACTTGGTGTATTAATAAATAAATTTTTTACTAAAAGTTGTATTTGTTTGGAACGTTCTAAAGCCACACCTTCTTGAACTGTTGTGTTACCTTTACAAGAAGCTGTGCCTACAGAGATAATCTCACTAGGAGCTTCCATTATTTTATCTATACCTTCTTGTTCTAAGTTCAATTTTAAAAGGTCAATACTAATAATCTCATCATTATATTTAATTTGAAAGTTGCTACCTAAAAGCCATTTATATTCTAGTGATAAAACCGCTATATTAAACTCAGCTATTCTTCCCTGACTATCCTTACCTTCTCTATAAGTAAAATAATTGATGCTCCCTTTTTTTTCTGGATATTGTCTATAACTTGACATTCCAGAAGGTTCTGATTTTCGTGTTGTTAAAGCCACTATACTAAGTAATCCTAACACCACTAGCAACGCTGCAAAAAATGCCAGTAGTGGCACTTTTTCTGGTTGTTTATGTGGAGACAGTAAGTCGTTATTAATAGGCTTAATAGGCTGGGGTAAAGGTTCAAGTTGAGAAACTTCTATGGGATTGATATTTACAGAATTAGTTTCTGTTAGTTGAGTTTCAATTTCTTTTAGGGAATGCAAAATTTCCTGCGTATTGGCAGGACGTTTTTCTATATCTAATGCTGTTAGCCAATCAATTAAGTTCAACAGTAAGGGTGAGATATGGATGGCATGATTTTGCCAGTACAATAAATTGTGCTGGACATCATACATATCCAAAGGATGATTTCCTGTTAGCAAAAATATAAATGTGCGTCCCAAAGCAAAGAAATCTGATTGCGGTACTGCTTGACCATTCATTTGTTCTGGAGCACTGTAACCAGATGACATAAGTGCTGTCATCTTGTCGCTGTCGTTGAGTTGGTCTTGGTAGGTTTTAGTAATTTCACTGGCAGTGCCAAAATCAATCAGTACTAGGTTTCCCCAACCCTTCTCAAGGGGGGATTTAATCATGATGTTAGATGGCTTAATATCTCGATGTAGGTACTGTTTGCTATGCACTACATCCAAAATTTCTATAAACTGTCTTAACCAGTCTATGGCTTGTTCTTGGGATATGGGGCTATTTTGCTGCTGTAGCCACTTTTCTAAGTTGTAGCCATCGATTTTTTCCATTGCAATGCAATGCAACACTAAACCATTTCGGGTTTGATACTGGAAGTAACTATCTTCTTTGGGAATGCCGGGATGCTTGAGTTGTCCCAATACGGTTACTTCTTGCTGAAATAGTTCTACTGCTTTGGCGTCGCCTGATAGATCCTCTTTGAGTATCTTGAGGATTTTGGGAGTATCTTGTTCGTATGCCTCATAAACTTTACTAAAACCTGTTTTGTCACTCAACAGGCACGTCACCCGATAACGCCCTAGCAATTCCAGATGGGAACCACAACTTTGACAAAAGCGGTTTTGATGATTATTCGGGTGATTTGGTTTAGGGCAAACGGGATTGATACAAAGGCTCATGACTAACTAGGGAGTGGGGAAGGTGGGGCCCCCTCTGGGGATAAGGGGTAATGGGGAATGAGGAGTGGGGGAGATGAGGGAATAACCAATGCCCAATGCCCCTGATTAGTGCTGTTAGGGGTAGCGGGGCGTTTAGCCTGTACTGAGTAGAAAATCTCACTTCTTTACTCAGAACTCGGAACTGGGAACTCGGAACTGTTTGCCCCATGCCATAATCCCCTTAGACATCGCTCCTATTAATTCTTCTGTTGCAGTATGATAATCCCGTCTAAATAATAATGAGATTTTCTATCTGTGTTCTGCCAAGAAAGCTGCCACAGTTTGGTTGAATGCTTCTGGTTGTGTCAAAAACGGCCAATGATTGCCGGGAACTTGGCAGATGCGTAGGTTTTTAAGATAAGTTTTGTAGGGTTGGATTTGCCAACCTTGGCGGTTTAGACCTTGTTTTGGCTGGACGAATAGGGCAGGGGTGTGAAGGGGAATTGTAAAACCGGGCACCTGCATTACTGCCTCAAAAATTCCGTCGCGGGCGGCTATGGTAAATTTGCTGCCCCAACTACCATCGGATTTTTGTTCTATTCCTGCTTGGAAGACTTGCTGCTGTAAGGAAGTCCATCCTTGATATTGCTTTAATTGCTGTGCTTGTTGTTCGGCTTCTTCGTAGCTGGCAAAGGGGCCCATGCTTTTGAGAAAAGGCAAGAAGCGATATAACATCGGAAAAGTTACTCTGAGAAGACTGGGCATTTTCCAGATGAAAATTGGATCGACAAGAATTATACTCCGCAAACGCTTTGGGTTTTGCCTTGCCCAGATGGCGGCCAATTTGCCTGTCCACGAGTGACTGACAATATGGGCAAAAGTCCATCCCAGATGATCCATGAGTGCTTCAAGGTCTGCGATCGCACTCTCAAAGCTATAATCTATCTCTGGCTTACTACTTTGGCCATGTCCGCGCATATCTGGTGCAACTATGTGGTAGTCTGCCGCCAAGTAATCTCCTAAACTAGACCACACAAGAGCATGGTCGCCTAAGCCATGTAACAGCAGTAAAGGTTCTTGACCTTGGTTCCACTCTAAATAAGAAAGTTGAATATCAGGCTTTGATAAAGTTTGACGTACAGGCATCATTGCACATCCACCCTTAGTTAGATAGTTTTGCGTTTATATAGTACTGCGAAAGGAGATGAGGGAGTGGGGAAGCAGGGGAGGCAGGGGAAGAACAATCTAATGATTCTTGAACAATGCCCAATGCCCAATGCCCAATGCCCAATTCAATTGTTACCAAATACCACTTTGTGACTCTGAGGATTGTACCAATTGACACGAAATAATGAGGCTAATGAATGCCAAGATCAAAAAAAAGGATGCGCCAAGGATATTGAAAGTACTATGCCAGAATTACACCAATCAATTGCCCAGCATTATCACGAACGGACTAAATACAACCCTGAGACTCTCGCCTCCAAAAATCAGCGGTTAGACTGGGCTAAACAGCCAGTGCCGTTTAAAGAATATAAAATTGGCTCTACTTTTGATCTCAAACCCTATATCCAAGAAAAAGCAGAGGCTTATGCTAATAATCCAGATGCTCTATGGTGGCAAAGACTCTCGCGACTGTTGTTTCGCAGCTATGGATTGACGGCGAAAATGCCTTCTATGGGTAGTGCGGTGTATTTACGTGCTGCTCCCAGTGCAGGCGGATTATACCCTGCCGAAGTGTATGTGGTTTCCCGTGGTACGTCGTTATTGCCACCTGGTCTGTATAACTACCAGTGTCGGACTCATTCTCTCATGCATTATTGGGAAAGTGATGTTTGGCAAACTCTCCAAGCAGCTTGTTTCTGGCATCCTTCTTTAGAAAATACCCAGTTAGCAATTATTGTTACTGCGGTTTTCTATCGTTCTGCGTGGCGCTATGAAGATCGGGCTTATCGTCGGATTTTTCTAGATACGGGACACTTGTTGGGCAATATCGAGTTAGCTGCTGCGATTACTGACTATCGCCCCCATTTAATCGGCGGCTTTGTGGATGAATCTGTTAACGATTTGCTTTATATCGATCCGCAACAAGAAGGTGCGATCGCTATCTTACCTCTGGCAGACTTGTTAGATGTCAATCAAAATTTGCCATTGGGATGTACTGCTTTACCTTCCGCTACCGAAACCAGTTATCCCCAAATTCCTGATGGCGAACTGCTGACATATTTCCATCGACACACCCAAATCCAATCAGGTATAACTGGCAATCTCAATCTACCAACTATCAAACAAGAAAAATCTTTGGAGGATAAATACAACTTTCCTTTCTGTTTAAAAATTCCCACCACTACTGCGCCCATACAATGGGGACAAAAACTGTCAGAGTTAGAAATCACTATGTACAAGCGACGCTCTACCCGCGCCTACAATGGTGATGATTTAACTTTCGATGAATTGAAAGATTTACTCGATTTCACTTACCAACCGCAAAATTATATCGACCAAAGTTTAGATATTTCTCCTGACTACTTTGATCTGAATTTAATAGAAACATTCATTGCTGTTTGCGGAGTCAAAGGATTGGAGGCAGGTTGTTATTATTACGCACCTAAAGCCCAAGAATTACGCCAAATTCGGTTTAAAAACTTTCGGCGAGAGTTACATTTTCTCTGTTTGGGGCAAGAATTAGGACGGGATGCCGCAGCAGTGTTATTTCATACAGCCGATTTGAAAGCTGCGATCGCACAGTATGGCGATCGCGTTTACCGTTACTTACACATGGATGCTGGTCATTTGGGACAGCGCTTGAATTTAGCTGCAATGCATCTGAATGTAGGCGTCAGTGGTATCGGTGGATTCTTTGATGATCAAGTAAATGATGTTTTGGGTATTCCTGCTGATGAAGCTGTTTTATATATAACTACATTGGGACGCCCAAGATAAAACATAGCGCAGGCTACCGCAAATAACACAAAGTCCATAAAGATTCTTCTCTACGAGAGGCTACGCGAATGAACTCTTCTGGTGCGTCCACGGCGCGTAGCTTGCTTTCCGTAGTATGCGGTTCCTTTCTTAACTTAAACTTCTGTTGGTAAATATAATCTGTAAATATTTTTACCTGATAAAGGCACGTGACTACAGTTATTACTTCAGTTTTACCATCAATTTTTACCGTCCCAAAAAATTGTCAACCTTCTTTTGGGGTTCAATTTGCTTTCATCTGAGGTAATACCTTTTGAAACTTTGCTGTAGCAAAAGCAAGCTATCCCTGTAAACTTAGTTTAGGAGTTAGGAGTTATTAATCTCTGTGTGTCCCCATCTTCTTGATTGTTTAGTAAGTGAAATCCTTTACTCAACTTATCTATCGACGAGGTTGTAAAAACTGCCCATAGTTTGATAAAAATACTGTTAGTGAATATTATTTTTTTGAAACCTACCCTTAAGCAACGCCAATTATATCAAGTCCGATTAAAACTTCTCATTAGGGCTGATGCGGGGATGCAAAGACACAGAGAGTTTTTTTGGTTGGCAATTAGACAGACATAATATTAGTTATTCAAATGAAGGAAATTATGACCAAATCAAAATAAATATTTGAACAATTTTTTAGAGTAATAACATTGATTAATTTCAGGATATATAGGATTTAACTAATTTAATATTGCATCATAAACGTTAATAAAAATAAAATTTTTATTTCGCAAATTTTATCGAAGAAGGTAGGAGAAAAACTGCCCTCAGTCTCAGGAAAGCAACTAGAGAATGCAAGACTTTAAGACCTCCACTTTTGGCGTCAGCTTCTCCCAGAGTACAAGAGTTAATTGCCTTCTGCTTCATTCAAAAAAAATCATTTTTTTTCATATTTAAGCAAATTAAATCTGATACTTAAAAAACTTTTGTCACATAACTACTAATGCTATTTCCTGAGAATGAAAGCCAACGTCTAGAAGTACTTAATCAATATCAAATTTTAGATACGCCACCAGAAGAAGTTTTCGATGAACTAGTTCAACTAGCTGCTAACCTTTGTGAAACACCAATCGCTCTCATTAGCCTAGTTGATGCAGAACGAGAATGGTTCAAGTCAAAAACTGGAGTAACTATATCGGAAGTCTCTCGAAGCATTTCTTTTGGTAGTTATACTATTTTGCAAAATCAAATATTAATTATTCCTGACACTTTGCAAGATGAACGGTTTGCAACAAATCCCCTTGTCACATCAAATCCTTATTTCCGCTTCTATGGGGGAGTTCCGCTGATTACCTCAAGCGGCTTTGCATTAGGTAGTCTTTGCGTAATTGATTTTGCACCGCGAAACTTAAGTGTTAAAGAACAAGTAGCCTTACAACAATTGGCTCGACAAATAATCAGATATTTAGAGTTAGAACTGCAAAAAAATATTGATGATAGCCAAAGGAGTTTTAATCTCCTTTTCTCCAAAAACCCTAACCCAATGTGGGTATATAACCAGAATAATCTGCAATTTTTAGATGTAAATGAAGCTGCTGTTGTTCACTATGGCTACTCACGAGAAGAGTTCTTACAAATGCGAATAACTGACATTCGCCCTGTCGAAAATGTGCCTATCTTCATGGAATATTTAGGACAAAAGTACCCTAACTTATACTTTGCTGGACAATGGCGACATCGGCGAAAAAATGGACAGATTATTGATGTTGAAATTTTCACACATCCAATAGACTATGGCCGTTATAACGCTCATTTGGTTAATATACGAGATATCACAGAATACAAAAAAATAGAAAAAACTCTTCAGGAAAGTGAAGCCAGGTTTCGAGCCATTTCTGAAGCTATTCCTGTTCCATTAATTATTTCGCGCGTATCTGATGGGTTGATCTTATATGCTAATCCAGAATTGCTTCAAACATTTCGATTTTCTCCAGAGCATTTAGTTAATCATAAAAAAATATTAGATTTGTATCATGATTTTGAAGATTTCAAAGTGCTTCTAGAAGTTCTTAATCAACATAGGATTATTCATAATTATGAAATTCAATTAAAAAGAGCAGATGGAACTTATTTTTGGGCGATCGCTTCCCTACAATATTTAAATTTTAATAATGAATTAGCAATACTTACAGTATTTTATGATATTAATGACCGAAAAAATGCCGAGACAAAACTCCAAGAGCAAAATGAGTTTTTACGAATAATTTTTGAGAGTATACCGTTGATGATTACCCTGATTAATGCCAATGGCAAACTCCAGTGGGTGAACCAAGAATGGGAAAGTGTTCTAGGTTGGAAATTTCAAGATTTTCAAACTCGTGATGTCTTGGAAGGGTTATATCCTAATCCTGAATATCGACAGTATGTAATTAATTTTATTCAGTCTGCACAACGCAATTGGGGTGACTTTAGAACTCAGGTACGCGATGGTTATTTACTGGATACGTCTTGGACTAATGTTAAACTTTCCAATGGTCAAATTATCGGTATTGGGCAAGACATCACAGAACGGAAGCGAACAGAACTAGCTCTAAAAGCCCAAGCCGAACGGGAGCAATTGATGCGAACTGTTGCTCAACGGATTCGTCAATCTTTGAATCTCCAAGATATTCTGAATGCAACAGTTCAAGAAGTGCGAGATTTACTTGGGGTCGATCGAGTGGTAGTTTATCAGTTTGACTCTGAGATGATCGGCACAATTATGGCGGAATCCGTGGAACCTGGATGGACAGTTTCCTTGGGCGTAGAGATTCATGATACTTGTTTTCAAACAGGCGCAGGAGTAGGGTATTATCAGGGACACAAACGAGCGATCGCTAATATTTATGAAGCTGGACTAACTGATTGCCATATTCACCTGTTAGAACGGTTTGAAGTCAAAGCAAATTTAGTTGTGCCCATTTTACTAGAAGTAAGCTCTCAAAACCCTGGCTCTCATCTTTGGGGTTTACTGGTTGCTCACCAATGCTCTGGTTCCCGCAAGTGGGAAGAAAATCAATTAGATTTGCTCGATCAAGTTACAGTCCAATTAGCGATCGCAATTCAACAATCCAGTATCCTTGAGCAAGCTCAAACTGAACTTGTTCAAAGACAAAAAGCTCAAGTCAAGTTAAAAAATGCCTTAGCTGAAAAAGAAGTTCTCTTAAAAGAAGTTCATCATCGAGTTAAAAATAATTTGCAAATTGTCTCTAGTCTATTACAACTTCAGTCTCAAACACTCAAAGATCCGGAAGTCATCAAAGTTCTTCGAGAAAGTCAAAACCGAATTGAGTCAATATCTCTAATTCACAAAAATTTATATACTTCCGCTAATATTGGGCAAATTGATGTTGCTGACTATATTAGTAATTTAGCAGCAAGTCTGCTCATTTCTTATCAAATATGTCCTGGTAAAATTGCTCTAGAAACTGATATAGATTCAGTCAGTTTGAATGTTGACCAAGCTATTGCTTGTGGATTGGTTATTAACGAATTAATCTCCAATGCCCTCAAGCACGCTTTTCCCAACCAACAAGTAGGTACAATCAGTATTGCTCTACGCAATATCGGTAATAGTATCGAGATGACTATCCGAGACAATGGGATTGGTTTACCAGAGAATTTAGATTGGAGAAATACTGATTCTTTGGGTCTGTCCTTAGTATATGACTTGGTTACAGAACAACTCGAAGGCAACATTACTCTAGAGCGAAATCATGGAACAGGATTCAAAATCCAATTCACGCAGTTAACTTTGCATCAGTAAATATCAAATGGGTCAAGCTAGGATTTTAGTTGTTGAAGATGAAGTGATTGTGGCTAGGACTATTGCCAGCCAACTCAGTCAGCTAGGATACATTGTTACGGGTACCGCTTCATCTGGAAAAGTTGCCATTGCCAAGGCATCGGAAACTCAACCAGAACTAGTATTAATGGATATTATTCTCAAAGGTGATATGGACGGTATTGCTACCGCCAGCCATATTCGTGAGCAGTTAGATGTGCCTGTAATTTATTTAACAGCTTATGGTGACGATCATACTTTAGAAAGAGCCAAAATTACTCAACCCTTCGGATATATCGTTAAACCATTTACTACAAAAGATTTAAAAATAGCGATTGAAATCGGTCTTTTAAAGCACCAATTAGAACGGGAACTGCGGGAAAATCGAGATCAGTTAGCAACCCTTTTAAACTCGATGAGTGATGCTGTAATTGCTACAAATGAGCAGGGAAAAGTGACATTTATGAATCCCGCAGCTGAGGCGCTGACTGGCTGGCAACAAAAAGATGCTTTAGGAAATGAGGCAGCGAAAATTTTTCATATTGTTGATGAAGTTACAGAGACTACATTAGAAAACCCTGTGACAAAAGTGTTGCGGGAGCAACAGGTTGTTTATTTAGGGGAATTCACATCTCTGATTACAAAAAACGGCAAAAGAGTTCCAATTGGTGATAGTGCTTCACCACTAAAGCGAGGATCTGACCATATAAATGGTGTAGTAGTTGTTTTCTGGGATATTAGCGAACGACGCCAAACAAAATTGCTAGAGCAAGCATTGGAGAAGGAGCAAGAACTTAACCGTCTCAAGTCCCTATTTATCTCTACCGTATCTCATGAGTTTCGTAATCCCTTGACTGTTATTCAAACGGCAGTAGAACTCATAGAAATGCAAGGAGCAAATTTGACAGATGCAAAAAAAGGCATCTATTTAAAGCGAATTCAAGGTGCTGTACAATCTATGGAAAAGCTGATGGAAGATGTGCTGTTTATGGGTCGAGCAGAAGCCGAAAAACTCATATTCAACCCGATTCCACTTAACTTAGAGCAATTTTGTCGAGAGTTGATCAAAGATTTTTCGATTGTTAAAAGTAGCAGATGTGAAATTATTTTTACTTGTCATAGTCCTCATACTAATGCTGTCATGGATGAAGTCCTCATACATTACATGTTTGTAAATCTGCTCTCAAACGCGGTTAAATATTCTCCCATAGGTGGCAATATTCAATTTGATTTAATATGCGATCCGATTGAGAAAGTAGCAGTTTTTTATATTCAAGATCAAGGTATGGGCATTCCCGAACCAGACCAAGCTCGAATTTTTGAATCATTCTACCGAGCCTCAAATGTTAAATCAATTCAAGGGACTGGATTGGGGTTAGTAATCGTTAAAAGGTGCGTTGATGTACATAGAGGTCAAATCAGTGTCAAAAGTCAAGTTGGAGTCGGTACTACATTTACAGTAATTTTGCCCTTAAATTCCGAATTATCCTTGACTGAAGCTTTATAATTCGGAATTCTTTTTCAACTCACATCCCGATTTTTGTTACCAACCTGGGTTTGGTAGTGGTGCCATTTTTCTTGCTGACGCGCTCTTTTCTCCTCGGTGATGCTATCAAAACAATAAGGACATGAAATCCCTTGCTCATACTTTGGAGACACCTTATCTTCCTCAGAAATCGGGCGTCCACAACTGAAGCATCGCTCACAACTCCCTTCTTCCAATCCATGACTAACCGCTACCCGTTCGTCAAAGACAAAACATTCCCCTTCCCATAAACTTTCTTGTGCTGGAACTTCCTCCAAATACTTGAGAATGCCACCCTTGAGATGATAGACTTCTGCAAAACCTTGGGCAAGCATGAAGGATGAGGCTTTTTCACAGCGAATGCCGCCCGTACAAAACAGAGCAACCTTTTTGTGTTTATTTGGGTCGAGGTGGTGGCGCACATAATCAGGAAATTCCCGGAATGAGCTAGTCTGGGGATTTTCTGCTCCTTGAAAAGTACCGATATTCACCTCATAATCATTGCGGGTATCAATCACGGTTACTTCTGGATTGCAAATCAAATCATTCCATTCTTGGGGACTGACATAAGTGCCAACTTGCTCATTTGGGTCAATTTCCGGTAAACCCAAAGTGACGATTTCCTGCTTTAACCGCACCTTCATTCGCTCAAAAGGCGGGGTTTCGGTATGGGACTCTTTGGATTCTAAGTCTGCTAGACGAGGGTCAGAACGCAAAAACCAGAGAACTGAGTCAACAGCCTGACGCGAACCCGCAATTGTACCGTTAATCCCCTCTTGTGCCAGCAAAATTGTCCCCTTCACACCTTGCGCTTGGCAGTAAGATAGTAAAGAATCTCGTTTCTCAGCAAAATCTGGCAGCTTGACAAATTTATACAGTGCTGCAACAACTTGAATATTTTCTGGCTTCATCCCTTTGGTAATCGAACAATATAAGTTACAATAGCAACGGCAATCAAAGTTACCTACTATTTTAATTTTATGGGGGTTTAGCTCAGTTGGTAGAGCGCCTGCTTTGCAAGCAGGATGTCAGCGGTTCGAGTCCGCTAACCTCCATTGGATATGATTTATCTCAGTGTGTGATCCCTGCGTCGGGCTACGTTTATGCACATACAATGTCAATCAAAAGCCCATCCCTTCATAGGGAATGGGCTTATTTTCCTTGCTAGGCAGGGGTTGAGGAGGGAGTGAAGTTGAAATTGCATCTAAATTACCCCTATCCAAAGTCGTATTTAGTTAGAGAAATCTCTAGATAAGGAGGTGAACTCTGACTTGACGGCACTTAGATAATTTTGATCGTTCAAAACTTGAGGCGGTAATTTGTTAGCCCTGACAGCAGCCTTAACTAAATCTTCCGCAATAATACTTCTGTTCTGGCGTTCAAAGATCAAAGTTCCTGCACTAGGAATGCCCTGTTGCTCTAGACCACCTTGGTAAGCAAGAGAAACAAGATTGAAGGGTTGAAGATAACTAGTAGTCGTGGAATTACTGAGTAAAGTGTTAGAATTTACAGTAACTTTGATTGGCTTATTCTTTGCATCAGTCGTAACACTAGCACTGCCGTAGTTGTTATTTGTGGCTGGTTGAGCGTTAGCAATTCCAGATGTCAGGGCAACTGAAGCAATCAAAACTCCAGAATTGATCAAAGTTGCAAGTTTCATAGAGGTATCCTTAAATAAGTGGGGTTTAATTAATCTTTTCTAGTAGCAGTATCTTCTTTGTTATAAACCTTAACTTCCTGCACTTAGTTCATCCAATAGGTTGAATTGTTTCTCACCCATTCGGGTGAGGTTATGAATTTGTTAGCAATAGTGTAGTCATAAACATTTAGTTTGCTTGTTAGGAAAAGTGGAAATATGGGGTGAGCAAGAACTGCGACAATAAGCGTTTTAGTTGGCATCATTCAGAGCCAGGGAATTAAATTTTTACTTATATATACTTAGGGGGTTGTTTGAAAAAGCGTCCATTGGGGTTAGTGGCAATTGTTCTCTACAAATCATTTACCGCCTTGCTGCTTATGGTTACTTCGATCGCTTTATTATTGACATTAAAAAATTATCAAACTCTAGAAACGTTTTCAGAAAATTATGTTTTAGAAGGTAAATCGATAATTATTGATTGGCTTTTAAAGAAAGTTCTTAACTTAAATCCCCGAACTTTGGCATTTAGCGGCATTGGAGCAGGAATATATGCTATTGTTACTAGTATTGAAGCTGTTGGTTTATGGTACGAAAAACGTTGGGCACATGTCTTAGTATTAGGACTTGTTGGTATCAGTATTCCACCAGAAATTTATGAATTGTTTTGGGGAATATCTCCTATAAAAATACTGATTCTGGTGTTGAACTTAACAGTTTTTGGCTATTTATTCCGAAATTTTCCTAAACATGCAAACTAATTTTTGATTCGATACTTAGGATCTATCCTTGGAGAGTTTATGAATCCTGTTAGTGGATAGCTAGGGTTTCGCCCATGCTGAGTAACCAAGAGAGCAAAACGTGGGGATTGAAATGTTTGATCGCAAGAGGCTGCGGCTTTACGCAAAACCAAGACCCCCCGTTGTACAATCGCTAGAAATACAATCTGGAGAGCGACTTGCCTAGATCGATTCACTCTACTCAACCACCACTGAAATTTATTCCTCAACGGTTAAACCCGCTGGTACTCCAGATTGTTCGGTGGTTACTGCCGATCGCACTCCGATTTCGCACTCGCCCTTGGCTACCAGCTGGTATTGTCAGGATTGAAGCCAAAAATGTTGAGGTATTAGCTGAACTTTATCAACAATTCCAGGCTGGAAAAATTCGCTTTTTGTTGGCATTTCGCCACCCAGAGGTGGAAGATCCCCTGTGTATGCTGTATTTGCTTTCCCGCATTGTGCCACAAGTCGCTCGTCAGGAAGGTATTACACTACAATTCCTGGTTCACAGCTATTTTCTTTACGATCGCGGGATGACGGTTTGGGCTGGAAAGTGGCTGGGTTGGTTGTTCTCTCGGTTGGGGGGTGTGCCGGTTCATCGCGGTAGGCGACTAGATCGCCAAGCAATCCAAATGGCACGGGAGTTGTTTGCTAATGGCAAACTACCGATCGCAGTAGCACCCGAAGGAGGTACTAATGGTCATAGTGGTATTGTTAGCCCACTGGAACCTGGCGTTGCTCAAATGGGGTTCTGGTGTGTAGAAGACTTGCAAAAAGCTAACCGGACTGAGACTGTGATCATTGTGCCGATCGC
Source organism: Nostoc sp. JL34 (assembly GCF_017114945.1). Taxonomy (GTDB): domain Bacteria; phylum Cyanobacteriota; class Cyanobacteriia; order Cyanobacteriales; family Nostocaceae; genus Nostoc. The sequence continues at coordinate 14,070 of NZ_JABXKQ010000043.1, read as the reverse complement.
CATCCAATATCGCTACGCTGAACCACCTTGGTCTAGACTGGATTGGCTGTTGAGTAAGTTGGAAGCTGATAGTGGCTTGAAAGTTTTGGCAATTGATTCGGGCGATAGCGAAGAGATTTACTATCAACGCCTTTATCGGTTGGCTGAATATCTGATCACTGAGATGGAAGAGTTTTATCGTCGCTTCTATCATCAAGACATCCCAAAAACCATCTCAACTGATGAATCTGCTAGTCCTAATCAGGTGTTGATTGCTCGACTTCATCGCTTACTCGATAAGGCTTTACAAGTTTCCGAGCAATATTTTGCAGTTCCAGCGCAGGGTAATTTTATTGACCGCTGTCGTCGCTTGGAAGAAGCTGGCTGGAATTACATTTATCGGGAAGATTTGCCAGATATCAATGCTTTACCACCCTTTAAACGCGGTTTGGCAGACTGGATTGCAGAGGAAGCAGACTTGCGAATGCGGCATATGCGGATAGTGGAAAGTTTTGTTGCAGTCACAGCTACTTATATTCAGGAAAAACCGACGCCGGAACGGTTTGCAGAAACAGCTTTGCTTGTATTCGATATGCTTTCCCGAATTCAGGATACAACACTTCCGGGGCGACCTCGGTTAGGTTTGCGACAGGCACAAATCACTGTGGGAGAGCCAATTTCAGTTACTGAACGCTCTCACAATTGTCAGGGAAATCGCTTAGCCTCTAGACAAGCTGTGAGCGATTTGACAAAAGATTTACAGGTTGCTTTGGAGAAGATGATTGCTTGATTAGAAAGTAACGAAACGTTTCAAAGGATTTTTGGATCAGGTTTTTTCCTCCCTTACTTTCCTACTCCCTTACCGATACAGCCAAACCCGGAGTAGTGAAAGCAGTTGCTCAGTATCTACAGGTTTGGTGATGTAGTCAGAGGCTCCAGCTTCGATGCACTTTTCCTTGTCACCTGGCATGGCTTTGGCAGTTAAAGCAATGATTGGTAGTGAGCGAAATTGTTGTTGCTGGCGGATGGCGCGGGTGGTTTGGTAACCATCCATTTCCGGCATCATGATATCCATCAAAACTATATTAATGTCAGGATTAGTTTGTAGCCTCTCTATACCATCTCTGCCATTTTCGGCAAACAGCACTTGCATTTGATAGCTTTCTAAAAAGCTGGTGAGGGCAAAAATATTTCGCAGGTCATCATCCACAATCAAAATTTTCCGATTAGCCAGCACCGGGTCTGTTTGATGTAGTTGCTCTAGTATTTGACGCTTTGGTGGAGGCAAATTTGCTTGCACTCGATGCAAAAACAGGGCAGTTTCGTCTAACAACCGCTCTGGCGATCGCACATTTTTAATGATAATTGTCTCTGCTAATCCCCGCAGCTGGGTTTCTTCTTGTCGGCTGAGTTCTTTGCCGGTGTAAACGATAATCGGCAGTTTCAAAAGCTTGGGTTCAAGCTTTATCTGCTCAATTAGTGCAAACCCGCTCATATCGGGCAGACCCAGATCCAGTACCATGCAATCAAAGTGATGCGATCGCAGAATCGAGAGGGCTTCTGCACCTGTACCCACTGCTGTACTCTGGACATCACCATTACCGATCAGTTCGATAATACTTTGGGCTTGTACGGGGTCATCTTCGACGATCAGCAGATTTTTTACCTGACGCTCAATAAAGCCTTTAATCTCAGTCAATACCTGAGTTAGCGCTTCTGGAGAAACAGGTTTTTGTAGATAGGTAATCGCTCCTAAATGTAATCCCCGTTGCTGTCTTTCATCAACAGAAAGGATGTGTACTGGTATATGTCTGGTATCAGGTTTATGTTTCAGACGATCCAGCACAGTCCAGCCATCCATCTCTGGCATGTGGATATCTAGCATAATCGCATTAGGTTTAAATTGTTGTGCGAGTGCTAGACCTTGTTTGCTCTGTAAAGCAACAATGGTTTTAAAGCCCTGCTCACGTGCCATATCTAGTAAGATGCGGGCAAATTTATCGTCATCTTCGATAATTAGCAAAATGCGATCGCCTGGTTGAATTATTTCCCGATCATCTGGAATTTCGCTGGGGAAGGTGGTAAGTATTTTCGCGGACGCAGATGTGTCCACAGTTGTAGGTCTGTTTTCCACCATTGGCACTTCTTTTATGGTCGATGCTGTGCGGATAGAGGTAGTTGGCTCAGGGGGTGGTGTGGTGAGAGGATTTTTAGCATTATTTTCCTGTCGCCTGGGTAAGTAGAGGGTGAAGGTGCTTCCCTCTCCTGGTTGGCTGACTAATTCAATTCTCCCTCCCAACAGTTGAGCCAATTCGCGGCTGATGGACAAGCCCAAGCCAGTTCCTCCGTACTTGCGGCTAGTTGTGCCATCTGCTTGCTGAAATGCCTCGAAAATAATTTTCTGCTTCTCGGCTGGAATGCCTATACCCGTATCGCTAACTGCAAAAGCAATCATGGAATTATCAACTTCACCTGCCTCATCCGCTATGCTAATTTGTAATTTCACGCCTCCCTGTTCTGTAAACTTAAAGGCGTTAGCTAGGAGATTTTTCAGTACTTGTTGTAGGCGTTTGGAGTCGTTAGAAATTGTCGAGGGTAACTTATCATCCAGTTGAATAGTAAAACCGAGTTTTTTATTCTGAGCAAGTTGCCGGAAAGTATACTCTAGAGATGTCTGCAAATCTACAAAAGCAATTTGCTCAATATCGAGTAACATAGTACCCGACTCAATTTTTGCCAAATCTAGAATGTCATTGATCAACTCCAGCAAATCATTTCCAGCCGAGTAAATAGTCCGACTGTACTCTACTTGTTTGTCGGTCAAGTTGTTAAGAGAGTTATCTGCTAGCAGCCTTGCTAAAATTAACAGGCTATTTAGCGGTGTCCGCAGTTCATGGGACATATTCGCGAGAAATTCTGACTTATATTTGGAAGATAACGCCAGTTGTTCAGCTTTTTCTTCAAAAGACTGCCTTGCCCGCTCAACTTCCTGATTCTTGCGGGCAACTTCCTGATTTTGCACTTCTAACAATTCTGCTTTTTCTTCTAACTCTTCATTTAGTTGTTGTAATTCTTCGTTAGACTGCTTGACAAGAAATTGTGATTCCTCTAACTCGTGTGCTTGTTCTTCCAAGCGTTGATTGCTTTGCTGTAGTTCTTCTTGCTGGGTTTGCAGTTCTTCTGTTAAAGCAACAGACTCTTCAAGTAGTTGCTGGGTTTGTAATTGTGAGGCGATGTTATTTAAAAATACACCCAGATTTTCACTTAATTGCTCTAAAAATGTCAGGTGCAACTCGTTAAAAGGCCCAAAAGAGGCAAGTTCAATTACGGCATTTACCTGCGTTTCAAATAGTATAGGCAACACAATAATATTTAGCGGTGGTGCTTCTCCCAAACCGGAACTGATGCGGATATAGTCACTAGGAACTTCCGTCAGGAGGATTCTTTGTTTTTCAAGGGCGGATTGTCCCACCAGTCCTTCGCCCAAGCGAAACTGATTTGCCAGGTTTTTGCGGGCTTTGTAAGCATAACTACTCAACAACTTCAGCATCGGCTGGTTGTTTATAGAGTCCATCACATAAAAAACGCCCTGTGATGCCCCAACCAGTGGTGCTAAATTTGACAAGATTAGGTTAGAGACACTTTCCAGATTTCGCTGTCCTTGGAGCATCTGGGTAAATTCAGCCAAATTAGACTTTAGCCAGTTTTGCTCCTCATTTTTTTTAGTTGTGTTTCGCAGATTAACGATCATCTGGTTGAAGGTACGCGTCAACACGCCAATTTCATCCAAGCGATCGCTATCTGGTAAACTCACTGATAAATCCCCATCTGCCATTTTTTCTGCCAGATCAGAAACTTGCTTCAGCGGTACTGAGATATGTCTGGTTAGGGCGAATCCGATCAAAGCTAAGAGCAAAGAAAATAAGGGAATACTATAGACAATACTGGCGATGGTTTGCTGGGCAGCTCCTTGTGCATTTTCAGAGCGCTGTTTTAGCAGTCTATTCTCCTCAGTTTTCATTGCCTCGATAACTTTGCGGATTTCAGCCATCAGTTGCTTGCCTCGGTCTGTCAGAACAACCTTCTGAGCAGATTCAAAACCTTGGTTCTGACGCAAGTCAATGGTTTCTTGAAGTTCAGCCAGCTTTTGATCGATTAATGGCTGTAAAATATCAAGCCGACTCTGTTGGTTGGGGTTATCTGCTGTTAACCTCTGAAGTTCCCTAACTTTTTGATTCACTACTTGAATGGCAGTATTATAAGGTTCTAAATAGCGCTGTTCTCCAGTAACAATGTAACCACGTTGCCCAGTTTCAGCATTTGTCATTTGTAAGTTCAGGTCTTCAAGCTGACTTAACACCTGGTAGGTATGGTTTTCTCTGCGCGAAGTTTCAATTAGATTATTGGTGCTTTGGTAGGAGATTAGACCAATGGTGGTCAGAGTTGCCAAACTCAGGACAAAACTTACTCCAATCTTGGTTCCAATCTTCAAACGGTTCAACATTATTCCAGGTGGGTATTCAAATTATTTCTGTTTTTGAGACTATTTTGATTATGTTTTAACTATCCAAAACAAATGTTAGATATTTCGTTCACGTAGGATATGTGTAGCTAGTTTTTTTACTTCAAATATTATCATTTCTTCATATATTTACAAATATAACGTTATTTTGAATATAAATAATCTTTTTACCTAAAATCTTGATTCTTTAACTAAGATAAACCTTTAGATAGATAGTATAACTTCTTTGATAATCAGCAATCGTCTTATTTTTAATTAAATCTGGCGATGAATAATTAAATACTTGTTATTAGATTATAAATTTAATATTATAGTTATAATTGACTAAAAAATATGGCTTTTATTTGTACAGTAGTTTCCCTAGCAAAACCCGAATTCTGCAAAGGGTAAAAGGTAGAATTTCTGGGTGGATTGAAAATAGTAATACAATTCCATCCTAACTCTGAATACAGGTCATATCTTAATAGCACCACAAAAGGGTAGAATCGGTTACAAAACTACTATTTGAAACAGATATTATTTTACTCCAAGATTACCCTCTTGTCACTTAGGTTTTATTATATTGACATCATCTTTTTACCAAAAAACACTTAGAGAATATTAAATAATTTAACTCTCATCTAATATTCTATTGTCATGGTTAAACCACTTTTGGGATTGACAAAAAGGCTGGATAGTCAAATAAAACAGCCGGATAGTGAAAATTAGGTTCCTTAAAATGCAATTTATAGAAAAGCTAAATATAATGGCTTTTGCGGTTGGATATGGACATCAGTATAATTGTACATCACTATACAGACCAATAGTAATCTTAGCGAGTACAAGCAATATTATAGTAGAAAGTTAAGGTTTCAAAAGACAAAGTATACCCCTAAGATAATGTAATTTATAGGACAAGATAAATACTTATCCTCTAATTTCTTAGGAATATGCATAATCAGGGGATGTCGTCAAACGTCTTGATATATAACTTGACTTGTAACTAGAAGTTCGTAATAATCTGGCGATCGCTTCTAGGTACGTCAAGTTCAGATTGGCTATAGATACTAAAATGTTGGATCTTGTTACTCTCTAAAATAGCTCTTGCACCTGCTATGTAGATATCAGTGCCTTTTATTACTACTAGGTAATGCCCAAGAGTCACTTGATGTTCATAATATCTGGCGAGCTCATCAGGAATTCCTAAAGTAGTGTAGTTATCTTGGGAACTGCTGATATTTACCTCAAAAGTATCACTTATATTGCTTATACTTTTAGCAACTATTGATACTTGACTCATCGGAAAGCCAGCGGTTCTAAGTTCAGTAAGTGCTCTTTCTACATCTTGGCGGATATAAAAAACACCAACTGCGTGTTTATAGCGACTATTTGGGGTTGAATATGGCTGATAAACACTCCACTGTTGGATATCACGGCGATTAAAAATCCTCTTAGCAAGACGGATTTCTATATCTATGCCGGTTACTATCACCAAATAGTGACCTTTACAGACAAGATTACTGTAACCTAGTGCCTGTTCTTCAGAAATTCCTAAATTTAGCAATATACCAGGCAAACCACCTGTTAAAGTGGTAGCGATCGCTGCTGCTTCTGCTCCGGCTAGGATGACTGGGCCTATACCGGGAATTGCCCAGAGGACTAAACCGACCAATAAGTCGGTTAGACTGTCTAAAGCACTACTAGTAACGGCTCCAGTAGCATCTTTTGAGGAGGTATTGCTAGTGTGTTCTTCAACATCAACACCAGCAATATCACTTTGTTGTTCTGTATCCCGTGCAATTACAGAAACTTTGTGCATTGGAAAATTAGAAGCTTTTAGTTCCTGAAGTACTAATTGTGCATCGGAACATTTAGCGAAAACTCCTATAGTTCTTCGCTCTTTTTCTAATGTCATTTTATCGGCTGATTGCAGCTAGAAGTGATTCCCAAAAGTCTTAGCTAATTTGAGGTAATTATACAGCTCGACGAGTAAGCAAACCCCAAAGGAAAATCAGTAGCATAGCACCAAGAACAGCAAATAAAATACTACCCAGGGATAAAGCTCCCACAGATGCGGCGGCTGCGGAACTACTTCCTAACAAAATTTGACCCAAATAACCTCCGACTACGGCTCCAAGGATACCTAATACAATTGTGGAGAGAATACCGCCACCTTGGGTTCCTGGATAAAATAACTTAGCTAACGCACCTGCAATTAAACCTAAAACCAACCAAGCAATAATGTTAGTCATGTGAATTTCTCCTTCGTGAGAACCTGCTTTGTTTGCTTTTGACTATTTCATCTTAAATTTTACCTACAAAATTTCTGATCTATCTAGAGAACTAATATCAAAAATCTTTAGATATCATTTGAATATTCACCAGATACTCTTTGAGGATGAATATTAGAAACCCGATTGATTCCTAAAATTACTTGTATAAGAGATAACGCCAAAGAATATGTACCATTCTTCTCACAATTAAATAGGAGTCCTATATATAAATTAGTTATAACTTGGTATTCTTGTTAAGCTAGATAGTTGTAATTCAGGTTACAGTCGGCGGGCGTAATATCAGGTTAGGTTAAATACTTATAACATCTGTAGGTTGGGTTAAGGAACGAAACCCAACGCTTGATCCTTGTTCATGTTGGGTTTTACTGCCGTTCAACCCAACCTACATTGATAAATTTTATTATAATTAATCATCCGAACTGGATATAATTTTTCAGGGAAATATTCTTGCATTTAAATAATATTCTTCAACGCCAAGACACTATTTTTTTCATAATTAAATTCTGTGTGACTGGCAGATAGCAAGTCCGCGAATGTCTGATTGATTTTTAAGTTTTAAAAAGCGGTATTAGATATTCAAGGCTCAGAAGTAAGAACTAAAGAAAGAGCTAGTTGATAGAGTTGACGACGGGGAAGTGAGGTAAATTTTGCTAACTGACGACTAGCTTGCGATCGCGATATCCCCTGAGTAATTAACTGTTTCAATTCGGCTTTCAATTCCTCTTCTGTCAGTTGGGGCTGACTGGCTGGAATTCCTGCCACGACTAATGTATATTCACCTTGGGGTTCTCGTTGACTGTAGTGAGCGATCGCTTCAGCAATTGTCCCCCGCCAAAATTCCTCATACAATTTAGTTAACTCCCGTCCTAGCACAATTTGGCGATCGCTTCCCCAAACTTCTGCTAAGTCTTGCAAAGTATCTCGCAAACGGTGGGGCGATTCGTAGAAAATCAATGTACGAGATTCTGTTTGCAGAGATTCTAAATGTTCTTGTCTCTGTTGAGTTTTCGCCGGCAGAAAGCCTTCAAAGACAAACCGATCCGTTGGTAATCCAGCTGCACTCAAAGCGGTAATTGCTGCACTAGCGCCAGGAATAGGAACTACAGGAATTCCCGCCTCAATACAAGCTTTCACCAGTTCATATCCAGGATCGGAAATACCTGGCATTCCAGCATCGCTCACAAGAGCGATCGCTTTATCGTTAACTAAATGCTCTAATAATTCTGGGATACGGCTGGTACGATTGTGTTCGTGGTAACTCACCTGGGGTGTTTTAACTTGAAAATGCTGTAGCAGTTTCCCTGTGTGACGGGTGTCTTCCGCAGCAATGATATCCACAGTTTGCAAAATTCGCACCGCCCGAAAGGTGATATCTTCCAGGTTGCCAATTGGTGTGCCGACGACGTAAAGTGTTCCTGGTTTTGGATCGGTTGGCATAAGCAAGAGTTAGGAGTTTGTAGAGACGCGATTCATCGCGTCTGTGCAGGAGAGACAGGAGAGACGCGATGAATCGCGTCTGTACAAGAGTTAAAAATAATTAAGAACATATATGAGAAATGGATAATCTAAAATCCAAAATTCAAAATCCAAAATCGGATTGCGGGTTATTTGTCGGTTTAGTAACCTTAGATTTGATTTACCTTGCTGACTCTGCCCCTAAGAGTAATCAGAAGATTGTCGCTACTGACTATACTGTAGCGGCAGGGGGCCCTGCAACCAACGCGGCTGTGACTTTCAGCCATTTAGATAATCAAGCTACAGTCTTGGGTGTAGTGGGTTCTCACCCGATGACGCAGCTAATTCGAGGTGATCTGGTAAATTATAAAGTTGCGATCGCAGACCTTGAGCCTACCACTGATTTAGCACCGCCTGTCTCCTCAATCATTGTCACCCAAGCCACAGGTGAACGAGCGGTGGTTTCCATCAATTCTGTCAAAACTCAAGCCAACAGCGGATCTATCCCGCCAAATATTTTGCAAAATGTCGATATAGTACTGATTGATGGACATCAGATGATGGTTAGTTATTCCATAGCCCAAATGGCCAAAGCCAAGAATATCCCAGTAGCACTCGATTGTGGGAGTTGGAAGTCTGGATTTGAGCAAATTCTGCCATTTGTAGATTATGCCATCTGTTCGGCTAATTTTTATCCCCCCAACTGCCAGACTGGAGAAGACGTTTTTGCCTATCTAGGCAGATTTGGCATTCCTCACATCGCCATTACCCACGGACAAAAACCAATTGAATACTTGAGTTGCACTAAAACTGGTATCGTAGATGTGCCGCAGATTCAAGCGGTTGATACATTAGGGGCTGGAGATATTTTCCACGGTGCCTTCTGTCATTACATTTTAAGGGAAAATTTTACTGATGCACTGGCACTAGCAGCTAATATTGCGGCTGATTCCTGTAAATTTTTTGGTACTCGGCGCTGGATGGATTTCAAGTAGAGGCGCACCGCCTAGATTATATATATTTTTAGAGCAGGGCAAATTAATGAAAGACTTACAAGAAATATTAGCGATCGCTCGTGAGGTAGGTTGGGGCGCAGCAGATATACTGCGATCGTATTACCACGGCACTGCTAAAGACCCGAACTTAGAAGTACAATATAAACAAAACGAGCCTGTTACCGTTGCCGATGTCGCTGTGAGTCAATACATTTTGCAGAGGCTACAAGCAACTTTAGGTAACGAAGATTTTGCTTACATCAGCGAAGAAACCTATCAATCGCCAAATAGTAGTACACAGCCTTGTGCCCCTTGGGTATGGATAATTGATCCTTTAGATGGTACACGAGACTTTATTAAAAAAACTGGGGATTATGCGGTTCATATTGCTTTAGTCAAAGAAACCCGCCCAGTATTGGCAGTGGTAGCAGTCCCAGAGGCTCAAAAGTTATATTACGCTATCAAAGGTGGGGGTACATTTGTAGAAACCCGTGATGGATCTGTTCCTTTACAAGTTTCATCAGGTAAACAAGTTGAGGATTTAACCTTAGTCGTTAGTCGCTCTCACCGCAACCAAAGATTAGATTACTTACTACAAAACTTACCCTGTCAAAATCAGAAATCTGTGGGTAGTGTAGGTTGCAAAATCGCCACCATTGTCGAGCAACAGGCAGATATCTACATTTCTCTTTCCGGGAAGTCTGCGCCCAAAGACTGGGATATAGCAGCCCCAGAACTAATTTTAACAGAAGCTGGTGGTAAATTTACCCACTTCGATGGCACTCCGTTGCAGTACAACACTGGTGATATCAATCAATGGGGAGGTTTGTTGGCTAGTAATGGTGAATATCACGAGGTGCTGTGTAAGGAAGCAGAAAGGATTTTAGCGCAGTTTGACCATAGCTAATGGGGTATTTGAGGATGAATATTTTTTAATTTGCTTTTAAGACAGTTAGTTATGGTATCATTGCCTCCACTACCGATAATAATCTTTACCCTTTAGTCCACAGCTTAATTTTCAAAACGCTAAATAACTAAGCGATCGCTAGTTAATTCCGATTTTTTGTTAAAAGTGTAACTTTTATAGTACAAGCAACAAAAGCCCGTCGTTGGAAGGTCTGTAAACCTGTCCTGTAGAGTCTATTTGTGAATAAAATTCACTATAAGACGATATTCAAAGGCTGGAGGCTGTGCTACACTCATGGACATAAAGATTATTTTCGGTTGAGTAACTCGTTTTGATTTCTAAAAAGTGTCTCTCCGAATTTAACTCTCTACACTCCCTGAATTCGGAGATTTCTATGTCAATTTACGTCGGAAACCTGTCCTATCAGGTTACAGAAGAGGACCTAAAGCAGGCTTTTGCAGAATACGGAACAGTGAATCGTGTTCAACTACCCACAGATCGGGAAACAGGCCGGCCGCGTGGGTTCGCTTTTGTGGAAATGGAATCAGACACGCAAGAACAAGCTGCCATTGATGCACTTGATGGTGCTGAGTGGATGGGACGTGATTTGAAAGTGAACAAAGCTAAACCTCGTGAGGAAAGAAGCAACTCCTCTCGTGGTAACTGGGGTGGCGGTAATGCCCGCCGTAACAATAATCGCTACTAAGTCGATTCCTGAAAATTTCACATTTAGAGTCTCCAGCAGATAAAGCCAAAGGCTCCACTCTGCTGGAATATTTTATTTTGTATCTAGTCTTGAACTATTCATCCATATTAAGGAGGAATGAGAATGACACAAGTAGTTTTAGGGGAGAATGAAGGTATTGAATCAGCCTTGAGAAGATTTAAGCGGGAAGTTTCTAAAGCAGGAATTTTCCAAGATATGAGAAAAAAACGTCACTTTGAAACGCCGATAGAAAAAGAAAAGCGTAAAGCAATTGCTAGGCACAAGCAACGTCGTCAACAACGTTCTCGCTTCAGTTAACAAGTCCAAGCAAATTTGCCTTTCAATTTGACATCCTGCCAGAATCTCTTTATTGTTACCATCATACCTCCGGCAAGACACAAGTAATTAGGCATACATCAATAAACAATACTGTTCTTAGTAGCGCTGTGTTTGTTTTCAGCGCTACTAAGAACAGTATATAACCATATAAAAGCAATATAATTTGTTGAGTTCCATTTACGGAACTTGCAGCAATATAAATGCACTCTTCCTCTATACCCATAAAGTATTGTAGATATCGTTAGTCTGCAATCCTTGGCTCTGGATTTTTAAGAAAATGTTACGACTTTATCATTTATTACTAGGTTCTATTTTGCTGGTGTCAATACCGCTGGGAGCAAAATTTGTTCTCCCACAATTTTCTCCACCGAAAGTGGAAAAACCCCCTATCATTGCGAAACTTCCCAACCCTAATGAAGGAAATATCTGGCAGAAAATCCTGGGAAATGCTGCTGCTCCTACTAACTGGCAAGTTGCTGCTTGTGAGGGAAATGCACCTCTGTTGTGCGTATCCTCCAAAGGGAAACGTTTGGGTACAGTTGAGATTAATGTTTACCCACTAGCAAACAATGAGGATTTCCGAAAGAAACTGGTAGCAGCTGGAATTCCAACTGGTTCCCAAGTCGACTACCAAAGTTCCCAATACCAAGCCCAGGTATTACCAGTACTCAAGGCTTGGGTTGCAGACCACTACGCTGCTTTTGCAAAAGACCGTCAGGGTGAATATGGAAAGGAGATTACTTTCTCAACCTACCCACCGCAACCAGTACCCGTTGGTAAACTTCAGGGAATCCGCTATGGGTTCGCCGGACTGAAGCAACAAGGTGGAGTACAAGAGCAACATATCGGTCATGTTGCCTTTGATGGCAGTAAACTTTACGTAATTACCACTGCATTTGACACAGGTACGCAAACAGGTAAGTTTGATAAACTGGAAAACTTGGCTATTTTTCAACCTTACTTGTATGCGATCGCAGCAGATTTGCATTTACCCCAATAGGGATTGGGATTGGGGACTTGGTATTGGGAAATCTTCCTCATCTTTAGTCCCCAGTCCTGATCAACCTAAATCTCAGCTACCGCCCGCTCAATCAAGCGATGTGCTAAAGTTTGCGTGCCAGTGTGTTCATAATAATTTGTTGATACATCCAGGAATGCTGCAAGGTAATCTAACTTGTCATCGGCAATATCGACAAAACTTTGCAAATTGTGGACAACCTTTTGTGGCGTTAAATTATTGGCGCTAACTAGCCCACTCATCCAACCTTTAACTGAGTCAAAGCTTTCGCCGATAAAGTTGAGTTTTCCAGCAGAATTATTTCCTGGAATCACATCTTTGATATTTTGAAAAGTCGAGTTTTGTTCTAACTCCTGTGGGTTTGTTTGATTAAGCCCAGATATCGCTTTGCTAATAAAATCAGGGCCCAGAGGTATCAAACCATCAACGCAAACTAACGCTACCATGCGGATGAGCGACTCACCACTATACTCACCTAAAGAGGCGACAAAATCCCCAATACTGTCTCCGGGAATGCCGTTAATTTGACAGAAGGCTACCAACTCAGCCACTAATTTTAATGTCAAATCAATGGTTTGGGCTTTATCAGGTTTGGGAGTGACAGAGTTTAAAAAACCCAACAGAGGAATTTTCTCACCAACTTTGTTAGCTAAAGCTGCTGCACCAAGCGCTCTATCTGTAGCATCAACGGTTTGATAAAGCCACAAGGCTGTTTGGTATCCTTGGGATTTGTCGTTGAATAGATAAATCGCTCGTTCACCAATTTGCTGAATTAAATCTTCGTCATCTTCGCCAGTGACAGTCTTAATGGTGTTGACAAAGCCAACAGTATTTTGCCACTGGCCAGGAGCGACAAAATCCAGGGACTTTAACAGAGAAACAGTCAAACCGCCGGTTGGCAATTGATCAACCAACTCAAAAATCGATTTACTCACAAAAATCTCCTTATTTAGGGTTCATTATCCTTAATGTCAGCAATGTGGATCATTTCAGGTTAGCTAGACGATTAAGATTAAACTTCTCTAACCAATCTGCGCGATCGCTAGCTGTAAATGACGAATCGCGAGAAAGCGCTTTAACTTGGTACTTACCTACCAAAATTGCAGTTTGCGTCTTACCAACTTCTATTGCGGGATAACCACCAATCTTTTTGGTACTTTTCGAGAACTTTGCTGCTGCACTCGGTGTGCTAGTGGTATCTGAAATAGACAGCAATGCTATATCTTTACCGCCTTTTTTCAACTTCGCTTCCGCAAAGCCTTTTTTCTCTTGGGTATAGACGCGCTGGTAGCCATCACCCGAATCAGGGAAAAGTTTATTAAATTCGCTACCCTGAGTTGCAGTCTTAGCAACCGATTGACCCTTTTTTTGTTGAGTGCTTTCTTTTTGTACCTGGTCAAAACGTCCAGGTGCTTTTGGAGTACAGGCTGTTGTCAGTAGTACCACTGACAGCAACAAAGCGGCTACTACCCTACGCCCACGGTGTAAAATCATTCTTGGCTTCTCCTTATAGTTAAGCTTTGAGGCAATTATCTGCGCTGCTAGCAATTATTACCCGTAAAATTTACTTTTTGATAATTATTTCCTAAGTTCTCAACTATAAGGGTCGTTTTTGCACTTAAAAAAGTGTCCAGTGCCATTTTTAACGCAATACGCTTGGGTTAAGCAAAGCCCCGAAAATCAACCTACACAGTTTAAGGTTTGTGGTGCTAACTGAATTATATTGATGTTTAACAGATTAACCCAATGCAAAAACGCCCCCCCTTTCGGGAGAGCGTCTTTGACTTATAGATAAGCGTGAAGAGCGTATCTCAGATTATGATTAACCGTTGATAGCAGGAGCGGTTAGAGCTACAGGAGCGGAATCGCCAGCAGC
>NZ_JABXKQ010000023.1 GCF_017114945.1 Nostoc sp. JL34 | reverse complement strand
TTCTACTACTTAACTTTTCGTTACATAGCTGTAAATTTTTCCGCCCACCTACTTATGCCGAAAGCACTTTTAAGTCAGAATGGCCAGTGATTTTTTTGATCATCGCCAAGTTGATACCCTTGTTCGCAAGATTGGTGATGAAACTCCGGCGGGTGCTGTGAGTGCTAATTCCTTTGGCTGATAACCCAGCTTTGTCAACGGCAGCGCGTAAAATTGCATCTGCCCACCTCAAGGTAATGGGCTTATCTCCGTCACGAGCGGGAAACAGCCACAGAGAACTTGATTCTGGCTTGTATGTAAGCAGTATTTCCCTGAGAACTGGATGTACTGGCACTTGTCGATTTTTGCGTAAAGCTTTATCTTGTGCCTTGCGCTTGCTGTTGGGTTTAGCCTTGCGCGTTCTGGCTCGAAAATTGATATACTCCCTTGGAGTGCCATCTTCGGCGTATACATCGGACACTCGCAGCTGCACTAAAGCACCCCAACGCTCACCTGTGTAGCAACCTAAATCAAAAAGCAACTTGTATTTGCGGCTCCGAATCTGTGTGCGGATTTTTGAGCAATCTGCATAAGTCAGAACAGCTGCTTGTCCTTCTCTATCATTTTTCATTCGACCTGTTCTCTTCTAACTGTTCCGGTTTAACCCTGCCTAATGGTTAAACCGGAATATTTCTATTTTTAGTTATTAGCTAAGTCTGGGTTAATCGTAGTCACTGCAAGGTTTACACGTCTTCAGTAAATGTTCTTGTTTTACATAAAAGTGGAATATTTACATAATTTTGGCTACCACATACAACGGATTTATTCACTTCAATAAAAATCCGCTTTTATGGCAGAACTAACTTTAGAGCAAGTATTTGGCCCTGGCACTACACAGGACGCAAGTAGCATTACTCTTCTGAAATCAAATATGCCAGGGTTAACAGCCAGTAGCAGTAATACAGCAGAATCGCTGCTAGTGGGAATAGTGTTAAAAGCCAAGGTTAATCTCACTGCTGACAACCAAACATCCAATCCTGACCAATCCATCACGATCGCCGATGGTTTTGTCCCCTCTTACACGGTGAGTAATAATATCCAATACAGGCAAGATGACATTACATTGTCACTCCGAAAACCTGCGGGGTCGCTAGCAATTGACCCAGATGATTACTAATGTCATATATACAAATCACACTGGCTGATTTGTTTGGTGAGAGTGCTACTCAAGATGCCAGTACTCTCACTATAAAAAAGTCAGATTTATATGGGTTGACTCCCGCTTTGAGCAATAGTGCAGAGTCAATATTGACAGCAATTTTATTAAGGGCATCCACCTTATTTGGTGCCTACTTGTCCGATGAACATGGGAATCCAATCATCACAGAAAACAGCGAGTTAATCGGATACGAAAATTCATCCATCTATGAATTCCTAAGCGTTTTTATTTGGGATGGAAAACACTTCATCACGGATGGTACAAATCTCGCAGAGGTAAACACAATTGTCACCCAATCCTTTACAGATATCCCAGCTTGGGAGTGAGAAACTCATCCCAGATGACACCGACCTAATACCAATTCAACAAGCGGATGGCATTACAAGACGTATATCAAAAGCAAATTTACTCGCCAATTATGCACCGATAGAAGAAGCTTCTTCTGGTTCACAAATCATCCATATACAACACACAGCAAGTAGCGGCGGCGGAAGCGGTGGGAAACAGTCAACGCAATGGACTCCACGACCTCTTAATACGATAAACATTGACCAGACGGGTGAGGTGATATTGAGTAGCAATACGATAACGCTACCTCCTGGCACTTACATCTGTGACGCTATTGGTCAATTCTATGATTGTGGATTACTGAAGACAAGATTACAAGATGTGACAAACGGACTAACGCTAGGGAGAGGATACTTTACTTACACCAATTGGGGCAATTTGATGTATCTCATCCCACTAAAAGCGGTGTTTACTTTAACAGGAATCACAAACATTCAATTTCAATACTTTCAAGCTGGTGGCACTTACGACGGTGCTAGTAACATGGGTGTCGGTTGGGGTTATCCGGGTGTACCAGAGGTGTATGCCGATGTCCTGTTAACAAAAGTAGGGTAACTCTCAACATGTCCTATTGCAGTACTGAAGATACAGCGGCGCTTCTCACCTACATTGACGGTGAAAATATCAAAAAGAAAGTCACTTTTAAAAATGCTTGTCCAATAGATGTAAATGTCAGCGATATCAATAAAGAAAGTTTCTTTTTTGATGGCGGTAGACCTCTAAACCACTTTGCCCCAGGCGAAATTGTGAGTGTAACTTGCACTGGTACGTTTCGCCAAATTGGTAACAATCCCAGTACAGAATTACCATGCACTTACATTCTTTCTACCGCTGTCATCACTGGCAATAGGTTACAGAGTGAATTTGACTCAACTTACAGTGACAACACAGGTGATATGACCTTTAAGGTGGATTACAAATCTACCGATAATATCATTAGAGTCACTCATGATGGTGAGTTGATATTCAAAGATGTGGCAGTCGCACCGATAACATTTAAAGTCGATTGCATCAGAGTGAGATGTCCTGAAGGTACTTGTGAATGCAAGCAGGATGCTTACCCCGGCTACTGTTGCAATGATTGTGAAAAGACCACAGCTAACTTACATGCGATGGTAGAGCAACTTAGGAGGGTAAATGGCAAATGATTGTGAAAGTTTAGCAAGAGAATTAGCGTTATTGAGGGCAGAGATTGCGAGTATACAGCGAGTAGATGAAAACAGGATTATTGCATCTACAAAAGCCGCGTTAGAGCCGGGAATTGCAAGCGCGGTAGTTGGCGGAATAGCGGTAGTTTCTAATAAGTTACAACCACAGATTGATAGCGGTATAGAAAAGGCACGTCAAGCATTTGAGAAAGCTTTTAGTGCCGAACGATCAGCAGGATTTGCTGGAAGTGCAGCCCAAGCCGCTAATGCGGAAGCCTTAAGAGCTAATAGAGAAGCTTTAGCAGCTAGCGTAAAGGCTGCGAGAGCATCATCTGCTGCGGAGGCGGCAAGTGCGTCGGCTGGCACATCGACAAAGGTTGCAAATAATGCTTTTGACAAAGCAGGGAATGCAGCAAGAAAAGCTGAACTATTAGAAGCTCAGGCAGAGGCAGCACGAATAAAATTAAACAATGTAGAGGATATTGCTAAAACTGCCAGTAGAGAGTCAAAGCTTGCACAAGGACTAGCAAATACTGCTGACGGTAAAGCAACGGGAGCCGTAGCAAATTCTGCAAAAGCAATTCGTGACGCTGCCGCCGCTAGTAATGAGGTTGGTGGATTACGCGGGATAGTTAACGGTATCGGTTCAAAAGTCGATAGCTTTGGTAGAGCGATCGGAAAACTAGAAAGCGCTGTTGGCGACGCAGTTGTTAAAGCAGCTAACGCTATTGGCATCAGCAAGGAAGCACTTTCTACTACCGCAAAGTGGGCGGGTCGAGTACTTGAATTATTCAACGTCGTTGCAACAATATTTACGCTACTTGAACAGCTTGCGGTGCTAGAAGTCCTTGGGGCGCGGATTGACGCGGTAGAGAATCAGGTGTTGTCTCTTGGTGGTCAAGTTAGCGGAATTCTTGGGAATTTACTGGCGTTAAAGAATAGGGTAAATGTGATCAATGGCATCGCAGTAGATGCGACATATTTAGCACGGCAAGCACTTGGAATCGCTGACAATGCCGCATCCATCGGTCGTGACGCCCTCGGATCGGCATCAACAGCCGGGGTAATTGCTGTGGGTGCGGCAAAGGAAGCGCAAAGGGCTAGTACATCGGCGGCGGCAGCAAAACAGCAGGCATCGAATGCATATCAAAAAGCCCAGGAATCGCAGGGCATCGGTGAACAAGCAAAACGTGTTGCAGGTGTTGCTTTGAACAAAGCAGGTATAGCGTTGGGAACAGCACTGACTGCAATTGCTTTGTATCAAGGAATCAAAAGCCTACGAGGTCTGCAAGGAATTCCAGGTAAGCAGGGCGAACGTGGTGAAAGAGGATTTCCGGGCGCACCTGGTAGGGATGGTGTTAATGCCAACACGATTGTAATCAATGTGCCAGGTCAACAGGGCGCTCCTGGCGCACCTGGTAGAGATGGCAACGACGGTAGAAACGGTATCAATGGGAGAGATGGACAAGACGTGAACCCAGCAGATTTGGCAGCATTACAGGCATTGATAGTACAGCAACACCAGGAGACACGAGCCAATGTAAATGCAACGACAACGGGCTTGATTGGTGGATTGCAAGCTTTTGCAAGTGCTAGATTTGCTGGGATAACTTCGCTCATGACTAGCATTGCTCAGAATACTTATGTAGAAAAAGCTTTGCAAGTACTAACTTTTGCTACTACTTTGCACAATGCTTTGATGCTTACAAATAATTTGGGGCAGACATTAGGTAGTATTATTAATACCGTACTTGGATTAGTGCTTCCTAAGGGAATCGACGGAACGCCACTTGATATTAATTCGATTCTCGGCAAGGCAACAACAAGCCTGATTCAAGAAGCTATCGGAGAAGATAATTACACAAAACTTTCTCAAGAATGGGCGCTTGCCAATAGAATTTATCAAGCATCGGCGAACGTTTTCAACTCCATTACAAATGCCACAAGCACTCTGATAAACGGATTAGAAGTTATCGGTAGTCATGTAGCCAAAATCGGCAATGCTCTCAAGGTGTGGCGAGTATTAGGAGAAAAAGCTTATGAATGGTTTCATCCAAATCCCAATTTCCACAATAAGTTTTTCACGTTCTTGAATAATGCCGAAGCTGGCGCTAACACTATACAAGCTGTGGTGCAAGTTCCTGTCAGCATTGTTGATGCCAAAAATCAGATTGATAGTGCCAACGCTGAATTTAAGTCAGCCATCAAAGGTGAAAAAAATCCAGATGGCAGTCCAAAAGAAAGTGGCATACCTACTGAAGAGAATAAGGATAAGAAGGATGAAATTGCGGCTGCAAGAGCTAATTCTCAGCCATTTAACTTTGACTTCTCAGATTTGTTTGATGGAGAAGATTAATTTATGGACTTGCCAGATAATTTTAATCCAGTTGAACACCTCCAGCAGACTTATAAAACTGAATTTAATCGACGGGTAGATAGATATTTTAGAGATGTAGAAGGTAATGGTGATTTGTCGGGGACAAGACCATCACTAAAATTAGCGTGCCGAATTACAGATGACGATAATGACGCGATAATGAATATCCGTCACAATTTATTCTTTAATGTAATCGGCTATAGCAGAAAAAATTTAGCTGTAGTTTATGGCTCAAAATTTGATACCGCTCCCCCTGTTGCTGGTCATCCTCAACTATTTTTGTATTTCTCCCAAGATGGAGCTGCACAACCAACAGATGAGCCATTGATTGAACATGAGAAAAGTTGCAGGTTAATGAATTTCTCATGCTCAAGCGGAGGGATAAAACCTGCTATTACCAAAGCAGACATGGTGGCAATCGGAAATGAGATAAAAACCTTATTTTTAGATTCTAAAAAAGGTATTACTTATAGCTGTGGCAATAAATCTGCATCCTATACAGATCCAGATAACGGTTTTCCAAAAGGAAATTATATTCTAGTAAATTCTAAGACTGATGCAGAAAATATATATTCAAAGATGTGCAACGCAATTGATGCACCTTTTAAGGGAGAATCCCATATCGTTTTAAACGATCCAGATAAGCCAAGTACAACTACAGCAACTGCCGGCAAAACAACTATTCTCGGTAAACCGACAAATAACAGACGTTATAGACCAGTAGCCGTACTGCGATTTAGATATGCTTACATCTCACTAGGGAACCTTATTCCCCCTATATTCTTAATTGACACTACGCTTAGAAATCACTCGCTAGTCGAATGGTTGTAATCGTTGAAAATCATAAAAATCATATTTTATAAACTTAATTAAAAAAGTAAAATTAAGATGCAAAAAATTATTTATAGCTAGAGTTAATTTCCAATAGTTAATATACAACTTAAATCCTCTACGCAAAAGCACTTAGATATGATCAACATAATAAGCGTTTTTGATAGTACTTATACACACAAGTATTTAATGCAAATTAGATAATCTAACAACATAAGTCAATTTTATAGGAAACCTTATAGGTTTCCTGGGTAAAAAAGTAGCCAAAATCTGGTGTTAGCGTAGCGGTTACAAGGAATTTAATCCAGGAAGTTATACAGAATGGCTAGAAGGTTGAGTGCGGCAGAACTTCAAGCGCGGGCAGACAAAGCTAAAGCAAGAGAAGCAGAACGAAGACAAAATCTGATCAGTAATCCAAAGGCATATAAACCACAAGCTGCTGATGATTATGATACTGCTTACTATCGCGATCCTTTGGAAGCAGGACTGATTCTAGCAGTAACAGTAAAAAAAGAAGCTTACACAAAATTAGGTGGTTTGACTTCAGTTGGACTGCTAGCAACTGTTCCAGAGAATGCAGTATCAATTCCCAAGGTCAGAGGTGATAAAAGGAAGTTGATTACAGTCAGTTGGTTCTTTGGAGATGACACTCCTATAGTTGTTCCTGCCACTGCAACTCGAAACCGTTATGTCAAATTCTATGACAAAAACGGCAATCAATCTCACTACAGCATTCCATTCTCTGTTGCTACAGGAGCTTTCACTCTATCAACCATCATCACGAATTTTGGAACCTTATTCAATAAAACTAACGGAACTAAGCGTGAGGTTCTTGGCGCTCATGGTGAAGTCTTCCTGAAATTTGGAAAAGAAGTAATAGCGCGTTTCTGATGACCATTTCATGGAACTTGCTTGGTGAAGTTCAAGTTTCAGATAACTGGCAATTATTTACAAATAATGCAATAAGTGACACTTTTAGAATCACTACAACCATTACGGACATTCAAGGATGGAACAGCACGAAGATACAAAGTGCTGCCTATATACAATTCTTGTATCCAGATACAGAATCTACAAAATCAAAGATTGTATACATTCCAGTCCGCGATGAAATTATTGTATATGAGTTGCCAGTTCCTCATCAAATGCGAGAAGCCGGATATTATATCAGGTCAATATCTTGTCGATTCTCGTCTAAATGGGTGGGTCAACTTCCATTAGCATCATTTGCTGGATGGAAACTCAAGATAGAAGAGTTTAATTCTTAACTTTAAAATTAATGCTCTTTAAATAATGAAATTTGATGCAACTGTAGCGAGTTTATTATTAGCTTTAGTTTGTGCTGTATCAGGTTGGGTTGTTTGGTGGTTTAACAAAATTCAATTCGATAAAGAAATAGCCACCCAGAAGGCAGCAGATGCAGCTACAAAAGCTTATGCGGCAAAGCGTGACTTTGAACACCTCAAAGGTAATCAAAAAGACATATCCACTGGCATTGCTCTTGGATTCGATGAAATGGAGAAACGCTTTGATGCTCTTGACCGAGACATTCTAGAAATCAAAGCTCACATCGTAATCCGTGGTGGAGCTACTGACCACAAGTAACTCACCGGGGATTCAGGGTAACTGAAACTTTTATGGGGACTCTAGACAATTGGGGAATGGGTATCAGAGATTGGTTATTCACGAGTGCGTCTTTCCCTTTGTCTTTTAGCCATTCCCTCAGCTAGTTGCTCTACTCGCTCGCGTTTGCTGAGTGGACGGCTAGCCACAGCTTTAAGCACAAAATAAACTAGCAGAAAAATAGCAGACGACAGCAACCCATATTGAAGAGTCAAAAACGTGGATGCACATCCAGCACTATAGTCATACACAGAGAATTTCATCTGCAAAAATTAAAACCCCAGTTTAGCCCTGTGGGGATTCAGTATATGGCACTCGGCATAGGCACAATACGTATAGTCTAAATTACTAGAGTGAACGCTGTAACCCTATCTTGTTCTTAACAGTCGTTTGGATAGTGCATAAAGCTGGACTTGTATTAAAGTTGCAAGTATAGGTTGCCAAGGGTTCTTTTTGATAATTAAATACCCGGACGTTGTAACCAAAGTTTCGTGCAGCGCTACCCAAGCGATTTACGAAGTCGTAGCGCTCTACATACTCTAGTAAACTCCAAATTTGCTGATTCACGATCAAGTCTACTCGTGCAGGTTCTTTGTCAGTAGCTGGATATGCTATCCAATTATCCAATAGCTTTTTCTCAGAGTTTTGTTGTGCCCACCATAAACTGGGAACGGTTAATCGTTCTGGATGAATGGTGTTAGCTGTGATTACGTAGTCTTTTGGCTTGGTTAATAAGTCTAGTTCTAAAGGCGCACTAGAAGGCGACGGTATTGAGGGGGTTTGCGCTAGTGAGGGCGGGACTAGTAAAGTCGTGAGGCTAATAGTTAGTAGTAATGAAAATGATATCTGGCGATGGCTGCGCCCGCCGCAGGCATCGCACAATTTGGGTATATGCATAACTGATACTAATTCATAATTCGTCATGAAGGTACAAGTTAAAATTCGCACACATTAAAGTTTAATGGCAACGATGCGAATTCTTCGATAATCTGCTGTCCAAGTTCCTTGTTCATATAGTGTTGGCTTCAGATATTCTTCTACGACGGGAATTATTTCTATTTGTTGCTTAGGTGAAAGTCCGGTAAGGAAAGGGCTGGCGAACATTTTAATCCAATTTGCTATGCCCGCTTCTCCCTCTGCTAAAGGAGTGGGACGAGGAAACAGGATAGCATAAATGACATCAAAGCCTTGCTGTTCTAGTAGGCTGCTGTATTCACCAATACTGGGGTAATACCAAGGATTCTCTACTTGTGCTTGAGGGATACCAATGGACTCTAAAGCGCTGTATAAAGCTGTGGCGATCGCCTGTACATTTCCCTTACCACCAAATTCTGCGACAAAACGCCCTCCAGGTTTTAGGGATTGATGGATGGAAGCGATCGCGCTATCTGCTTCTTTCACCCAATGTAATACAGCGTTGGAAAATACAGCATCCAATGGCTTATCTACTTGAAAATTTCTAGCATCAGCAACATCAAAACGGATATGGGGATAGTTTTGTCTTGCCTTCTCAATCATCTCAGATGCATGATCAACTCCCATTACTTCAGCCCCAGTTTGAGCAATTTTTTCTGTGAGTTGTCCAGTCCCACAGCCAAGATCCAAAATGGATTCTCCTGGCTGAGGGTTTAGTAATTTCAGTAAGTCTTCGCCATATTGCCAGACAAAAGCGTGTTTATCTTCGTAAAGGGAAGTATCCCAATTATTGCTTGTTGAAATATTATTCATAAATAACAATGATGGTTTTTAATTGAATCTGATTGTTGACTATTTAGCTTTGGGCGATCGCAAAATCAATTACGATCGCAGTGCTGATACTCCCATAGGGCCACGAGTCACACCCAGTTGATTTTGCAACTTCAACTCACGCCAGAGTTGGGAACCTGTAATCTCACCTTGCAATAGTTGACTATAAAAATGTATTGTTTTACTCACTTGCTCTGGTGTCTCATTCACAAATTCGATGCGAAAGTTACGTAATCCTAGTTCTATCAGACGCTGTACGTACTCGGCTCCAGTTTGAGCAGTGCCATTAAATACAGTATTGCGGCAACCTACATCTGCTTTGAGAACGTGTTCGCTGCCTACACGGTCTTTTAATTTCACTTCCTGCTTTTCACAAGGTCTTCCACAGTTGGTGTAATCTGTACCTGTCGAGAGAAAGGCACAAAAAACACAATGCTCCATGTGGAACATCGGTATATGCTGATGGATTGTCACCTCAAACCACTGGGGGGGAGAACTGGTGAGTAAATCTTCAAGTTGGTTAATATTTAGGTCATAAGAAGCCGTCAGCCGTTCTAAACCAAAGCGTTGCTGAAAGTAATCTGCTGTTAAGGGATTAGCAACGTTGAGCGAAAAATCTCCGATACAACGGTCTGCTGCAAAGAATTGCAATTGGTCATAGTTCCGTATCAGATAGCCATCTGCTTCCGAAGCACGGACTTGCTGCAAAATCCAATTTTCCCCCGGTTTAGTAATTCGGGGAGGTGCAACCCAGATGGTGGGGACTGGGGATTGTTGTCCTGCTTGGCGTACTAGCTGCACCGCTTCTCGGTAGGTGCGGGGATCTTCAAATTCACAGTACAGTGTTTCAACACCAGCTTTGAGGGCGGCTTGGAGTTGCTTGAGATTGCGTACTAGGACGATGAGTGAAGGAGATAAAGGAGACGAGGGAGATGAAGAGGGAAGTAAGTCTTGAAAAGAGACATCAGAATGTAATTGCCAGCGTTTGGATTGACTCCGCAATTCTTCCAACTGCACCACGATTTCCCGCCGCATCCGGTTCAACTCACTTACAGGCAGCATAAAGTTACCACTGAGGTGATTGGTTAGCGTTCCCAAACAGAAAGGTGTGTTACCGAGACGACCGAATTGTTCTTGTAAACGGTCTGTATCTAGGGGTTTGGTGTGCGCTTCAACCAGTGAAATTGCAGACTCTAGCTGTACAATATTACCGAGTCGATCGCGGGCGATCGCAATCAATGGCTGACCAACTTCTCCATAAATTTCTACATTAATGGGACGCTGAAATTGTGGGTTCTCGCCAGCAAAACTCTGACGCACTTGCTTATCGAGTTCTGGATCGCTGGTTTTCCAAATGCGATCGCCTATATGCACTCGGCGTAGGTTCAAGTCATTTCGACCAAAGGTCAACATAGCTTCTTTACCCTTGAACACCACAGCATAAACCCGGCCGCCTTCTTCCTTCGCCTCTGGATGACCGCAGTCAAAAACAATTCCATCCCCTGGTTTTACAGGTGCTTCCAATTTGACTGTTACCTGTTCGTTGTGAATGCGGGTAACTTCACCTAAATAAACCCCACGTTTTTTACCAAAGCGGGCGTGAACTAGTTCCTGATTATTAATCCCGCTAAACCAACCCGTATAGAGTCCGCGAGAAAATGCCATTTCTAGGTTGTAGTGTTCTTGATCTGATTGACCTCTCCCCCAGCTCCTCTCCGAAACGGAGAGGGGAGCTTTTATTCCCCCAACGCTAGTAGGGAAGGGGGTTAGGGGGTTAGGTCTTTCCAATTCCTCCATCACGCCATCCAAAGCTTGCCGATAAACACGGGTGACATTAGCAACATACTCTGGAGCTTTTAGGCGACCTTCAATCTTGAGACAAGTTACTCCTGATTTGACCAAATCTGGCAAAACATCTAATCCAGCTAAGTCTTGAGGACTAAGTAAATATTTGCGATCGCTCAAATTCACAACTTGCCCATCAGCGATTAACTCGTAGGGCATCCGGCAAGCTTGGGCACATTCACCTCGGTTAGCAGAACGTCCGCCTAAAGCCTCACTAGTCAAACACTGACCGGAATACGCTACACACAAAGCACCGTGAACAAAGACTTCCAAGGGCAGCGAAGTTTCCTGTAGGGCAATCTGCTGCTGAATTTTATTGATTTCCTTGAGAGAACATTCACGCGCCAGCACTACTAATTGACAGCCGAGTGACTTGGCAAATTCCACCCCAGCCGCACTGGTGATGGTCATTTGGGTTGAAGCATGGATAGGAAAATCAGGCGACAGGTGACGGATGAGACGGCATATACCCACATCCTGAACAATCACCGCATCTACACCTGCTGCAATAATTGTGCGGAGATATTGCTGTGCTTCTGCTAGTTCTTTGGGAAATATTAGTGTGTTGACAGTGACATAACCCTTTACGCCCCGACGGTGGAGGAATTTCATCAATTGGGGTAAGTCCGCCTCAGTAAAATTTTCTGCCCGCATTCTGGCGTTAAACCGATCCAAACCGAAGTAAATCGCATCTGCCCCATTTTCCACAGCAGCTTTAGCACAGTCCCAATTACCTGCTGGCGCGAGTAGTTCGGGACGTTGAAGAGAGAGTGGGGGAGAGGGGCGATCGCTTTTCATCAGATTTAGGGAAGGTTAACTAGCACCATAGTGATTTTATCTAAGTTTATCGGGCAGGGTGGGGAAAGGATAGGGTGAGGTTTGATTATTTAGCATCCTGATAATGAATTTTTACTTAAGTCCAACGTTGACTGATGCGTTCTCGTAATTTTCTTTGGCTATCATAAATTTGTTTTTGAGGTAAAGAAATATATAGACTATCTTGTTGCAAGCAATATTCAACAAATAATTTAATAATAACTACCCAATCTTGTCGAGTTCTTTTCTTTTTAAGAAAATCACGCACACGCATAAGATAACTTTGACTAGCGATAGGCGTATTTAAAGCCATTTGACCTATATAAATTCCTTCTTTTTCTTCAACAGCAAATTCGTAATGTATACGTCCGCAAGGAGTAATTTTAACTCTTTGTGATTCGTAAATATTTGCATCAGTTGGGTCATAGGTTTCAATGAGGCGATAATCCAGAAGAGCCTTTAAGTGTTCCTTAACTAGAATCCTGTTGATTGTTACAGGCTCAAAATAATTTAAAATATCATCAATATACAGATAATTCTTTTCTGCATCTGAGTTCTCAGAATATGTGTCAGATAATAAGCGTAGTATAGATAACCTCAGTAGTGGGCTTGTGATACTGCTAGGTTGAACTTCAAAAAGATTTAAAATAAAATTGCTATCTTTTTGATAAAAGTGATTATAATCTCCAACTAATAGTGCTTTTTTTATTTGCCAATGACTGATGTGAGACTTTTTACCAATTACATAAGCATTTACAGGTACAGAAATCTCAATAATAGGTGAAGTGATAATTCTTCGAGCAATTTGTAAACTTCTTCTGATATCATGATTAGAGAGCCACCCTACTATGCGTCCTATGTAATCTTCATTAATAAATATATCTTCTACAGCAAAAGCAAAAGCACTAATGTTAGGAATTGATAAGCGAATACCTTTTTTAGTAAAGTATTTTTTACTCCCTTCTGAATCTTCTATTGCTTTTTCTTTTATGAATTCTATCCGTTTAGCTAAAACGTCTTTTGTAGACGGTACAGGAAGATAAAAAGCTTGATTTTCATATGACTGTAGTGGGCCTGACTTTGACAACTGCCAAATCGTTCGATCTGTTATTGGACAAATAATAAATGAAAAAACTTTTCTATATATAGATTGTGCATATTGAAACACTGCTTCTTGGAATATCTGTGGGAAATGATCAGTGTTATCAAAAACTATACATGGCATTAATCCTCTTGCTTTAGTAGCATTTTTAATCAATTTCATTACATAATCATCTGGATGTTTTTCAGTAAAATCTGCAATATATTCTCCAAATTTTTCCTTAAATTCATTTTTGTTCCTTTCATACAAAGGCTTCCGCTCACCACATCTCCATCTTTGATATTCTTGATAAAATACTCCTTGAAGTTCGCTATATGATGGATATTCACCCTTAAACAAGCCATTTTCTAACTCAATTTTGAGTTTCTCTGTTAGCCAACTAGTAATAGTAGCTTTTTCCCCATTAGAATCAGCTAAATCAACCCTAATTAATAAACAATTTTCTCTAAGACTCTTGTCTAATATTAAACGAAAAAATCTATCGATAAATGTAGTTTTACCAGCTCCTTTATTACCTATTATTAAAACAAATTCTCCTTTTTGTAATTCTACAGCATTACGGATTTGATTTTGTAGCTCAATACCCTTCGCTGAATTAACAATATCAATTCTATTCAATAAGTTTCGTGTTATTTTTTGTAAATTTTCATCGGCTTCTCTACTTTCTTTTGATTCCACAAAACATTTGGCAAGCATATCAGGATCGTCTTCCCCTGACATACTAGTGAAAAAGCTGTGGTAGACATTCTCAATATCTTTGAATAATGCAGACTTTGTAAGTAAATATCTATCAGAATTCTCAAGTACTGAATAAAGAGATTCATTATGACTAATTTTTAATCCTTCCGCCTCATATATGTACGTTTTGTATAAATCTTCTAAGATTCCCTCTCGTGAGAACACGTCGTAGAAGGTAGCAAAATTCTGTTGAATAGATTCAAGGTTAGGGAATGCAATTGCTTTACCCTCACTTGGAGGCTTACCGTCAGTACGAAGGGCCCAGAAGCCAATCCACTCAAAACCTGTTGTCAAGGCACAAAACAACACAGCTTTGTCAGTACAATAGCGTTTTGCTTGATTTAATCCATCTGCTGCTGACTCAAGCGCAGAACCACCAACTTTGTACCAAGCCATACGTGGTTGACGAGTATCAATCAGTAGCTTTGATGTTCGCTTCGCCTCCACTACAAGCCTGCTGCGTCCTCTAGACGTTATTAGGTAATCAATATAGCCACTGTCTGTATGAGGCTCTGTAAGAATTTCTTCTCTCTGCCATCCCAAAACTTCTGTCAAAATTCGGTCAATAACTTGGAACCGTGCATCCTGTTCAGTCTCAATTTTTATGCAGCTTTGTGTTAATTCTGTATATAGTGAGTTAAATTTTTCTTTTGCTTGATCAATATTCATTAGCATCTAATCCTTTGCAGATACTACAGATTAGCGGCTTGAGGCTGCTATTAGTATAAATATACTAGTATAATTTAAGGCTCAAAGTTTACCTTGTTGTATAAATCCTGTAGAGAAATCTCAAAGGGTACGGTTACAAATGCGATCGCTTCATCTTCTTCATCATATTCACGAAGCGTCCATTGTTTTTTCCCAGTTTTGGAAAATTGATCAATATGAATCCGAGTTTGGTCAATTAATAGATATTCTTGAAACGTAGAAATTGTCCGGTAAGCCTGAAATTTATCCTCGCGATCGCAGCCTTTAGTAGATTTTAATAAAACCTCAACAATAATCTGTGGATTCAGAATTATATCCTTTCGGTTGTTAAAAAACTCTGGTTCACCTGCCAGAATCATCACATCTGGATAGGTGTAGGTAAGCTTTTGGGGTATCCATAGACGAACATCACCCATGAAAACCCGGTAGTTCTGCTTTTTAAAAGCAAAATTCAACTCAGTACTCAAGTTAAGTGCTATTTGATTGTGATTTATCGTCCCACCCACCATAGGAATTATTTGCCCGTCAATGTATTCACTTTTGTAGTCAGCAGCTTCTTCTAGCTCTAAATATTCCTCTGGGGTATAGTATCGCTGTTGTGTTATTTGCATAGTTTTATCAGGTAACAATGAACGATACGGAGCATCTAGTGACCCATGTTTACTGCACAGTTTAACGTGGTTAGATAGAGATGTTATGTGCTTTGTACAAAGTGAGCGTAGGCGCAGCCCAACCTAGGCATCGCTATCTAAATTCACAAAATAGCTCACATCTTATTGATAACCAGCTGCTTGTAACAGAAATAACTTGGCATAACGTCCTCCTAGCTGTAACAACTCTTCGTGAGTTCCCTGTTCTATAACTTCACCGTTTTCTATAACTAGGATTTTGTCAGCCATTCGTACCGTTGAGAAGCGATGGGAAATCAAAAGTACCATCTGATTTTGAGTAATAGCGCGAAAATGATTGAAAATCTCAAACTCAGCTTGGGCATCTATTGCTGATGTTGGTTCATCTAACACCAAGATATCTGCTTGCGATCGCATAAATGCACGAGACAGCGCAATTTTCTGCCACTGTCCCCCCGAAAGTTCCTGTCCTCCTTTAAACCAACGACCAAGTTGAGTCTGGAAGCTTTGGGGTAATTGGTCAATAAATGATTGGGCCATACCTTTTTGGGCAGCAGTTTGCCAGAGGGTTTTGTTTTCAAGATGTTCTACATCGCCGACGCCAATATTCTCACCCACAGTGAACTGGTAGCGGACAAAGTTCTGAAAAATCACACCAATGCGACGCCGCAATACATCCACATCCCATTCTTGCAAGTCCAAGCCATCTAAGAAAATTCGCCCAGAGTCTGGCGTGTAGAGTCGGGTAAGTAGTTTGATTAAGGTAGTCTTACCGGAACCGTTTTCACCCACAATTGCCAGTTTCTCTCTGGGTTTCAAATGCAGCGAAATATTTGTCAATGCTGGCTTAGAACTTCCCGGATAAGTAAATGATACGTTCTCGAAACGGATACCATCTTGAGGATTTAAACCAATGGTTGCCTTACCCCAAGATTTTGGTACTTCTTCTTCCAAGAAATCATAGAGATTTGATAAATATAGGTTGTCTTCATACATCCCTCCAATAGAAGTGAGGGCATTGGAAAAAGTAGATTGTCCTTGGCGAAAAACGGTGAGATACATTGTCATATCTCCCAAAGAAATCTTACCTAGCACTGTTTCCAACACAATCCAAGCATAAGCTAGGTAAAAAGCCCCAGTACTGACTAAACCCAAGAGATATCCCCACAGTCCTCGCCGCAGAGTCAAATCGCGGTCTTCGCCATAGAGTTGATCGAACAGGCTGCGGTAACGTTCTAGCAACATCTCTCCCAGCTGGTAGAGTTTGACTTCTGTGACAAAATCTTCTCTTGCTAATAGATTTTCTAAATAGTGCTGTTGACGAGTTTCTGACGCACGCCAACTAAACAAGCGAAAGGCTTCCCCAGCAAACTTTGTTTCCGCAATAAATACTGGCATAGCGGCCAAAATCAGTACCACCACCGCCCAACCTGAGAAATTTACTAGCAAAATCCCGTAGGTAATCAGGGAAAGGGCATTTTGCACCAATCCAAAGGTGCGGCTTACTAGGGAAAGAGGACGAACTGATGCTTCTCGTCGGGCATTGGTCAATTTGTCATAAAATTCTGAATCTTCAAACTGCCTAAGATCCAGTGTCAGCGCCTTTTCTAAGATGAGTACATTTACCCGCTGACCCATTAGCGCCCGCAACAACGACTGACAAATGATGATTCCCCGCTGACTGCCTGCTAGTAAAATTACAGCGATCGCTTCTAATCCTACATAAAATAGCGCGGGATAAATATTGACTAAACCATTGCCTTGTGAGTTAACTTGAGAGGCAAATACCACTGCATCCACAATTAACTTACTGATGTAGGATATCGCCGCCGGTAAAAGACCAGCAACTATTGTTAAACTAGCCAAAAGAATAGTAAGCGATCGGCTAGTAGTCCATACTAAGCTTACAGCCCGTCCACTGTAGCGGAAAACCGTCAGTGATTGGCGGAGGATATTTCTTTTTTTTTAATTTTCATCTTTCTTTCCGCGATATACCCAGCTTGGGCGGATCTTCCTAATTCTTTTAATCTTTATAAATTTTACCAATAAAGAACTCAGAACTTAGGAGCCGGAAGTCAGAATGACGAATGTGTGACTGGGTGGTGACCCCCATACTTAGGGTAACGGATATTCAGAATTCAGAATACTGACTCCTGTTTACATTTTTATCCCCACAATCTCCGACCTGCTTTCCCACTTAATCTCTGGTGAGTATCTGACAATAAAGCTGGAATATCTAATTTTTCTGGACACCGAGGCAAACAGTCACCGCATTCTGTACAGCGGTTTCCTTTCATTCCAGGGAACCAGTGACCGGCATTTTCAAACATTCCGTAACGATATTGTCCATAGTCTTTCATGTCGTATGCCACTGCGAGATTACGTAACCGTAATACCTCTGGAATATTGATATTTTCTGGACAGGGCAAACAAGCATAACACTGGCTACACTTATCAGTTTCCAAAGCAACTTTTTGGTGATTTTCTAAATGCCAGAAAGTGGAAATTTCTGCTGATGTTAACTCTCCATCCTGGTCAGCAATTCGCAAAGGTTCTATTAATTCATCTGGGTTGGCTGGCCCGATACTCAAAGTATTAATACGGTTGTCAGAAAGTAAAAATCGATAATTTAACTCTAGGGGTGAATACGGGTGACATAGGTCTTTTAGAGTTTGAGGTGGCGTGTAGAGGCGTCCTCCCTTATCAGCAGGGGAAATTATAAAAATGCCCATGTCCTTTTCGGCAGCTAGTTGAATCGCTGGTGCGTGCCGTTGAAAAAAATAGTAATAATGCAGATTGACAAATTCAAAAAAATTTGTGTTTATTGCAGCCTGAATTACTTCTAATGACCCGTGGCTGGAAAAACCAACGTGTCGCACTCGACCATCAGCAACAGCTTCCTCTACAGCTTGCATACAGCCATTTTTGGCTTGCACCCACTCTAAATGTTGCCAAGTGTTCAAACCATGAACGCCTAAACAATCTAAATAATCTAGCTGTAATCGTTCTAGGGATTCGTCGATGCAGCGACGCATGGTATCAGCATCTGCTGTGGCTGAGATTTTAGTAGTGACATAAAGCCTCGTTCGGGGTAATGACAACCCAGCTTTTAGCGCCCTACCAAGATATTCCTCGCTTTTGCCGTAACCTCTGGCGGTTTCTAGATGATTAATTCCTAGCACTAAGGCTTGTTCGATGGTCTGGTGAGCATTTTCAAAATCAGCCAAGTAGCGCATTGTTCCCAAGGAAAAAACCGAGAGGTGCAGATTCGTTTTTCCAAAGCGTCGGTATTTCATAAATTGAGTCCTGAATAGTGAGTGCTGTTAGCGGATAGCTAGGGTTTAGCCCATCCTGAGTAGAAACACGATTAATAGTCTCTGTACAAGAATGACAAAGTGAAAAAGAAAGAATAAAGAACTTATTTTTATTCTTTAAGATTCTCTATTCTTTCTCAGCATTCAGCACTCAGCACCCAGCACTCAGCACTCTCCTAGCTGTCGCCATTACCAAAGCGCTTGATCAAATCTTCAGGACGGAGATTGGAAATAAATTCACGGAAGGCTTGCTGTTCGGCTTCATCTGCATCGCGATCAACAGGGATAGAAGCATCGGCAATGACTTCTTCCATTACCCAAATGGGGGTATTTGTACGGAGGGCAATGGCGATCGCATCGCTAGGACGCGCGTCAATTTCTTTTTTGACCTCGCCTTGTTGGACAATTAAAGCTGCATAAAATGTATCCTTTTGCAGGGAATGAATGATCACCTTTTCTAGAGTCATATTCCAAGTCTCTAGAAGATTCACAATCAGGTCGTGAGTTAAGGGTCTAGGAGGCTTCTGATTCTCCAGTGCGCCCATAATGGCCCTAGCCTGTTCCTGACCAATGTAAATTGGCAAAGCCCGCCGATCTGAAGAATCTTTCAAAAGTACGATCGGGCTGCGGGTTATGGCATCTAATGCTATGCCAGCGACTTTCATTTCAATCATTGGCTAGGCCTCTACAATGCTTTGAGAACCTTGGATGCTGTGTAACAAATAGTACCCTTTTTTGGGCGGTTTAGCGAGACTAATAAACATAAGCATTCGTTCTCTATAATTGCTTCTATTAAACTCCGAACTTGTGGTGAAAACCAGAGTAAGTCAAATTGGTCTTCTTAGACAATAACCTTCTTACCCAAGTATGCCTTGTGAAGGATGCTAATGTGTTAATATTCCTATACGAAAAAAAGTCAGAAAATATACTTGGATGTTCTCAATTTCTGTGACAATTACCAATTGATTTCAGCCAAAATTAGGCAATAAATAGAGTTAGTTTGACAAAAAAGCCGTGTTTACAGGATTAATCCAGGCATTAGGAACGATGGAACCCTTAGGGGGCGATTCTTGGCAAATTACTTGTGTAAGCCAGTCGGGTGAAGTAATTATGCAAGATTTGGCTTATGGTGACAGTGTTGCTGTAGATGGTGTTTGCCTGACAGTGGAACAAGTTTTAAAAGACGGATTTATTGCCACGGCTTCACCGGAAACTCTCCGCCGCACGACTCTGGGAGGTGAGCAAACGCAACAAAGATATGTCAATTTAGAAGCGTCGCTTAGGGTAGGCAGCAAAGTTGGCGGTCATTTTGTGATGGGTCATGTAGACGGCATCGGTCGATTGCTAGTGGCCGAACAAACGGCTAGCTCTTGGGAAATGACCTTTATTGCTTCCGTTGCGATCGCCCGGTACATTGTCCCTAAAGGTAGCATTGCCGTCAATGGCATCAGTCTCACAGTCGCCGCTTATGAGCCAGAACTCTCCCAATTCAAGGTGGCGGTAATTCCTCTCACATACACCGAGACAAATCTTCGCTATTTGGTTTCTGGCAGTTTGGTGAATCTAGAAGGGGATATTCTCGGCAAATACGTGGAAAAATTCCTTTATTCTGGCAATCCACACACCACAACCCCTGATGACAATAGTATAGATGGTATTACACCCGCATTCTTAGCAGAACACGGGTATTTGTAATTGGGCATTGGGCATTGGGTATGGGGCATGGGGCATTAGTTATTTTTCCCCTGCCTCCCCTGCTCCTCAACTTCTTCTAGCTACCTGGTTGCTGGCTTACCTGGGCGGTTTGTAAGCCTCGCACTAACTGGCTGAGGGCACTTTGTAATTCCACGCCTGGGTCAGTAGCAACCCACCCATCTTGTGTTAGGTGACGGACTTCAAAGTGCAGGTGAGGGCCTGTGGAAGCCCCAGTGCTGCCAACTCGCCCGATGACAGTTCCAGGTTGTACCCACTGACCGGGTTGAACAAGGATTTCTGACATGTGACCGTAAAGAGTTTGTTCAGCAGATTTGTGATTTAGGATAACGGTTAAACCATAACCACCCATCCAGTTAGCAGTTTCCACTTGACCAGCAGCAGCTGCCAAAACTGGTGTTCCCGCAGGCGCACCCAAGTCTGTACCAGCATGGAAGCGTTGATTACCTGTGATTGGATGAACTCGCCAACCAAACAAAGAAGTAATGGGAGCGGGAATAGTCAGTGGATACATCATTCCCGTACCACTATAAGCAACTCGCCCCGTGTAGGGGATTTGCGGCAATACTGATGCTAGTGAGAAGTCATAAGCTACGTTGCTGGGGCGGGGTGCAATGTTACCATCTGCCATTGGTGGAGGTAAAGTCCCGCCGC
This sequence comes from Nostoc sp. JL34, assembly GCF_017114945.1. GTDB lineage: Bacteria > Cyanobacteriota > Cyanobacteriia > Cyanobacteriales > Nostocaceae > Nostoc. The sequence goes on along the minus strand of NZ_JABXKQ010000023.1, from coordinate 39,301 downwards.
TCGGTGCAATGGGAGTTGCACTCACTCTTGTGGGGCTGAACTCGCTAGGACTTGGAATAAACCGATTCGGGCGAAATGCGCTCTTGCTGTCACCAGTAGAATCACTTTGAGCAGCACGCCATCTGCTGGTGTTGCCAGTAGTTGCAACCTGCCGCACGGGTGAAACTACTGGTAATTGGGCGTTTTCACTTCTTCTGAGCCAAGTAGGTGCTGCTTTACCATTAGAATCAGCTACACTCCTTTGGGGTACTTTGGCGCAAACGCCGCCTAATACGCTTTGCCCTGAAGGCAAAATGGCTCGGCAGCCACTGGAGCGTTCTGTGAGAATTACGGAGTTTGGTGCTTGATAAGTACCTGTAGCACCACTGTCATAACTATTAGGATCAATATAGGCGTTATTATAATCCTTGGTTTTCTCCGCAGTTGCACTGACAGGGCTGTTCGAGTTATTTGATGGTTGAGCAACTTCTGGGAGTTTTTCAGGTGCATAGCGGACGGGAGTATTGGGTTTTTCCTGTCTCACTCTTACAGGAGTAACCTGAGAAGCTTCCACCTTGGGCTTTGACTGTCTGATAATCACAACAGGTTCAGCAGTTTCGATTTTGGGTGTAGACTGCCTAACTGGCTCTTTTGATTGAGCAACCTCTGGCTTACCTAGTCTCTGTCTGAGTCTGGCTCGTCGTTGGGAAAATTCCGGTTGCGCTGGTGTTGCATCCGGTGCGACAGCCTGTTTTTTAGGAGTCGAGGCTTTAACTGGATTTGTAACTGCTGTTGGTTGAGAACTTTCAACAGTGGGAACGATGTTGTCTATTTGTGTTTCCGTTTGGGCAAACACGAAGCCACCGCTAAGGAGGCTAACACTACTCAGCCAACAGAGGCTCTGGGCTGGTAGCGTCAAGGCAAAGCGTTTTTTCGTCAAACCTTGCTGCCATAAGTAATGCAAACGATAAGGGGCAGAATTTTTGCGCTGCGTCATTTGTTCTCTCAGTTGTGTGTAATTAGCCTAAAGAGATGATGCTAGTGGTTTGTCTTGCCCAAAGAGCGAAATTTTGAACAAACCTCAAATTTAAACGGAAGATTTATGGTACCCCAAACTGATTGTACCGGGTTCAATATAAATTTCCGGTGTAATTAGTTCCTTTGTATCATGTGTTTCTAAATCAACTCGTAAATTTCCTTGAGGAGTCACTCCAACTACTGTACCTGAAAGATTATTGACGTAAACCCGATCGCCCATGTTTGTAAGCAAATCTAGATAGCGAGACAAGAGTATGCTTATTCCTTCTTGAAAAAGGCACTCCATACCGGATTCTATTCCCAGCAAGACTGTAGAGGTGAGCATTTCCAGACACGAGATTGGTCTGAAATCTTGGGATGCTTGCCACGATTCCAGATTGATTCCAGTTTCTGGGACTGGGTTTGTCCAGTTAATACCAACACCAATTACTGCTTGAGTGATTTGTCCTTTGTTTACTTTGGTTTCTGTCAAAATGCCGCCTAGTTTGCGACCATTTAAAACTAAATCGTTGGGCCATTTTATCCCAATATCTACGCCGCGTTGGCGCAATTGCGACGCAATTCCCCAAGCCGTAGCGAAAGTTAGCTGATAGCTGTCAGTAGCCTCTATTTTGTGGTCAAAAGAAATCGCCACGGAAATATATAATCCCCCAGTTGGAGAAATCCACTGGCGTCCCCATTGTCCCCGCCCAGCAGATTGCTGAGTTGCGATTACTACTGTTCCTGAAATAGCCCCTTGGTTGAGTAAGTTCCAGAGGGTTTGGTTGGTTGAGGAGACGCTTTCAAAAAAGTGAAGGGAAAATGGTAAATATGTATACTTACGCCCTGCTTGCAAGGCTGTTTCTAAGTTTTGCAGATTAAATCCCACAGCAGTTAACCCAAATTCCGTTGTTCAAGTTAGCATTGATTGGCTGATGAGTGATTTTCCGTTTAGGTTTGGTTGAAGATGCACACTTGGCACTGGCGCAATTGGGAAGGACTGCCCTATCTAACTTGTAGTATTCTGGAACGTTGGCATCACGGCTTTTTTACCCAGCAGTTTTGGCCGCGATCGCCACAAGTTATCACAGAAGTATTGCAACCAGAGGCATTAGTCTATCGCTTAAAGCAGGTTCATGGCAATACTGTTCTCACCCCTCAAGAAGTTGAAAGCTTCTTAAGCTCTGCTGAGGAGGATTTCGCATCGGCAGATGGTTTAATTAGCGAACAGCCTCTACAAGCTGTTTGGGTAGCTAGCGCAGACTGCACACCCGTACTAATTGGGGATGTGCAAACTGGACGGGTGGCGGCATTACACGCAGGTTGGCGGGGGACTGCTAAGAAGATTGTTCCCTTAGCGATCGCTAGATTACAATCTCAAGGCAGTAAACTTGATGATTTACGCATTGCGATGGGCCCAGCGATCGCTGGTGAAGTTTACCAAGTCTCTATCGAAGTGGCTGCGGAAATCGGGGCTAGCATTATATCAGATAATGACGAAGAAAAAATTATAACTGCATTGCATGAACTACCAAATTCACCTTTACTAGAAGACCCCGATCCTGGAAAGGTAAGGCTGGATGTGCGGCGAGTCAATACCTTACAATTGGAAAATATGGGGATTAGTGCAGAACAAATTGCGATCGCACCTTATTGTACTTTCCAAACTCCAGAGCATTTCTTTTCTTACCGCCGAGAGAATGAGAAAAAAGTACAGTGGTCAGGGATTGTTAGCGGCAAAACGAGTCACTAGTTTATATTCTCAGCACGGATATTTTGGAAAATTATTTAATCTAGTTCTAGAGTATCCTGTGCTACTTAAATGACTTACTGTGTGATTATCCAGAAAGCCGAAAATGAGCAACTTTAAGAAGTCGATTTTTGCCGCCAACTATAAAAGGGAGAATATTCATTAAACCTTGACGTTTTTTATAGTAGTCGTAGCAAAAGTACTTATTGATGAGAGTAATGCCTTGATTCCAAGATTCCATTTTTTTACAGTCATTAATCCCCCATTGAAAACGACCGCCCGGAATTGCTTTAGAGCGAAATAACTGTGTGCTGTTCAATATAAATTTACCAATAACTTCCATAACAATTTCTGATGCAGCAAATCTCTGTTGGATAGTTAAAATAACCTGTTTAACTTCGGCTTCTTTTAGATACAAAAATACTCCCTCTGCAATAAATAAAATTTCTTGATTTTGGTCAGTGAATTGATTAAGATAAGCCAAATCTGTCACAAGAGAGGGGATAAAGTGATTACGTGCAGATTTTCCAATTAATTTATTCCAAAATGGTTTAACATAAGGAGCATCAACACAAAACCATTGAGCTTGACCATTATCTAGTAAGAGTGATCGCATACAAAGTCCGCCTTCGAGAGTAATAATTACACCAGTAGGACGTTGTTGTAGAAATTGTTTGACAACATTATCGACTAGTAAAGTATGAATTGCAATACCAAACTGTATTGTCCAGTCATCAACAATAGGGCAATCGGGAGTCATTCGATCCAGTAATTTAACAGCTAGCTCATCTTTAATAATTCCATCATTTCGCCTTGTTTCCATTGCCCGAAAGTACACAGGCTTAAACAAATACTCTGGAACATTTGTGATTTTCATCTTAACCAAGACTTTTAATCTATTGAAGTGCTTGATGCTGTTAATTGTTTTACTATTTTCAATTCTTGCTTAAATTAACGTTTCACTTAACAATTCACGGTGCATCAATGCTCTATCCACTAAAGACTGAATTTGCTCTGGCGGCAGAGGTTCACCATTAGCATAATGCTCCATCCAAGTCAGACTAATCAAGTTGGGATCATCTGGTAAACTAGCTAAATCCCATCCAGGCATTTCCAAGTCTTCCATGAGACGATTTACTTTAGGATCATAACTAAGAGCAAAGCAGCGACAACCAACAGCCGCAGCCATAATTAAACTGTGCAGACGCATCCCAATTGCCATTTCCACGCCGCGAAACACACCTTTTAATAGTTGCGGATCTTCCAGACACAAAATCTTGCTGACATCTTTAAGATGTGGTTGAATGGCTTCGGCAATACTTAAATCTTCACTTTTTTGAAACGGCAGTAATAAAATGAAAGCCTGCGTAGCTTTTTGAAAATCTACCAAAGCACGAGTTAAATTTGCCAGACGTGTTTGAGTAAGTTGGGGATGCGATCGCAACGTTACCGCAACTCTCGGCGCAGGTAAATCCCAAAGTCCTGGGACTGGTTGAGATTCCAACGCCCAAACCGGGTCAGGAGCTATAATACAAGGAATTTGCCAATCAGATAATAAAGCCGCACTGGCGCGATCGCGGACACTAATCTTGGTACAATTACCAAAGGTTTGCTTTGCCAGCCAACGAGTTTGTGGACGCACTAACGGCCCAATACCCTGCGCCCAAGCAACAGTTTTCAAACCCATTTTCTGCGCTAATGCCATCAGCCCGCCATAATAAAATGGGCTGATAGTACTGGTAACATCTTGAATCAGACTCCCACCGCCCCAAATCAAGGCATCACTTGAGCGTAAAGCTTGTAGTACAGCTAAGGGAGCCATGCGATCGCAAGTTTCTACATTGTAGCGATCGCGCGTTTCCTCTGGATTACCAGAAAGCACCACAGGCGTTACGTGAGATGGTAACATTTGCAAAAGCGTTGCCAACAAAGCTTCGTCACCACCATTACCTTTACCGTAATACCCAGACAATAATGCCCGCATTTTGACCATTTTAGATTTGAGATTAACAATTTTTTTATACAGAACATCTGTCGTTGATACAGATAGTAAACTCATTCACAAGCTCTATTTTCAAAGTTGGTAACAGAGGAAGATAGAAACAACTCCCAACTCCTAACTCTTAACTTTCTTATGCACGTCCTTTCGATTCCCACCTGGATTATTCATGTTTCTAGCGTTATTGAGTGGATTGCCGCCATTTGGTTAATCTGGACTTACGGCGAACTCACTAATAACCATAATTGGTGGGGATTATCCCTTGCCATGTTACCAGCTTTAGTCAGCGCCATGTGTGCCTGTACCTGGCATTATTTCGACAACGCCCAATCTCTAGAATGGATGGTAACGCTTCAAGCTACCATGACTTTAGTTGGTAATTTTACGCTTTGGGCAGCGGCGTTTTTGATTTGGCGTTCTACCAAATCTGTCAACACTGTTGAACCAAAACCTATCAAATCAGAGCAATGATTTCTAAAGAAACCCTGTTTGCACTTTCCCTGTTTCCCTATTTGGGTTTCTTGTGGTTTATCAGCCGCAGTCCGCAAATGCCGCGTTTGGCGCTGTATGGATTTTACGGCACTCTTGTCTTTGTTGCGATCACCATCCCAGCCGGAATTTACGCTCAACTGCATTATGGTGAGTCTTTAGCTAATGTAGATTGGTTACACGGTGGCGCAGAACTATTTTTGACGCTTTCTAACATCTTGCTTGTGCTAGGTTTTGGGCAAGCTGTAAGGCAATTAAAAATGAAAAATGAAGAATAGTAAATTCAGCTATAGCTAGCGTTTTGATTGCAATGAGGAAAAGGTAAATGGACGTAATTCCAGCAATTGATTTACTAGAAGGTCGCTGTGTGCGACTGTATCAAGGAGACTACGATCGCTCACAAGTTTTTAGCGAAAATCCTGCTGATGTTGCCAAACAGTGGGTAGATCAAGGTGCTACTAGATTGCATATAGTTGATTTAGACGGTGCTAAAGCAGGTAAAGTAGTAAACTTGGGGGCAATTGAAGCGATCGCTCAAGCGGTGTCAGTACCCATTGAAATTGGTGGAGGATTGCGCGATCGCACCAGCGTGCAACAAGTATTCAATCTGGGTATACAGTGGGCGATTCTCGGCACTATTGCCGTAGAACAACCCCAGTTAGTTCAAGAACTCTGCCAAGAATTTCCTGAACAGATTATTATCGGTATTGATGCTCGTAATGGCAAAGTAGCAACTCGTGGCTGGTTAGAAACCTCAGAAGTTTTAGCAACTCAACTGGCTGTACAAATGCAAGAATTGGGCGCAGCCGCCATAATTTACACAGATATCCACCGGGATGGTACGCTTACAGGCCCCAATTTAGAAGCTTTGCGAGAACTTGCAGCAGCAATTTCCATCCCGATAATTGCTTCTGGCGGGGTAAGTTCTGTCACCGATTTATTGAGTTTGTTGGCGTTAGAACCTCAAGGTGTGACTGGTGTGATTGTCGGACGTGCCTTGTATACTGGGGATATTTTACTCAAAGAAGCATTACGAGCGATCGGGCCTGGGCGGATTCAGGATATTCCCCCGAATCTCGGTTTTTCTACCTTTGCTTGACATTTTTATCATTACCAACATCTTTTAAATCTTCCACTTCTTTGTCATCCCGCCTCGGAATCAATTCCGAGGCTTGGGCGTGTTTTCAAACCATTTATATCTTAAAAAAGGGTGCGAACAGTGGAAGCAGGTTACACCACAAAAACTACGAATAGGTAGGTCTTAAAGATGACCACTGCATCCTTCTTAATGGCATCCTCTGGATACTGAGACTAGACATGCTGGAACAGTATGGAAAGTGGGAAAGCATCGTAACAAGGTTTTACTGATGGCAAAAAGCCAGAGTCTGGAACCAAATCCATGAAAAATCAAACAAACTCTCCTTGGACTTTCATCCCCACCTTATATTTTGCCTCCGGCATCCCTTACGTCATCATCAACACAGTTTCTGTAATCTTTTACAAAAAACTGGGAATAGATAATGCTCAAATTGCTTTGTGGACAAGTTTTCTCTATCTACCTTGGGTTATCAAAATGTTTTGGGGCCCAATTGTCGATATTTACTCTACCAAACGTAAATGGATACTTTATACCCAATTTGCTATGTTTGGTTGTTTAGGTTTGATAGCCTTCTCCTTACAACTGCCAAATTTCTTTTTCATCTCCCTCGCAACATTAACAATAGGAGCATTTATTTCTGCAACTTATGATATTGCTACAGATGGCTTCTATCTGCTGGCTTTATCTCCAGAACAACAAGCCTTCTTTGTTGGTATTCGCTCACTGTTTTATAGAATGGCTGTCATTTTTGGCTCTGGAATATTAGTAGTTTTAGCAGGACAGCTTGAAATATCTCTCAACGACATTCCTTTAAGCTGGACTATAGCTATTGGCTTCTCAGCTTTAATTTTAGCAATCCTGTTTATTTCACATCGCTTAATTTTACCCTTACCTGAATCAGAGAATCAACGGCAAATAGAAGCTAGAAAAAATATCCCTTTTTGGTCAATTATTAGCTCATATTTTGCTCAGGATAAAATTATAAATATTTTAGCATTTATCTTGCTTTACAGACTTGGTGAAGCAATGCTTGTCAAGATAGCTTCTTTATTTTTATTAGACAAACCAGAAGTAGGAGGTTTAGGGCTATCTACATCAGATGTCGGATTAGTCTACGGAACATTTGGGGTGATTTCACTAATTTGTGGAGGGATATTAGGAGGGTTGCTAATTTCCAAATATGGATTAAAAAAGTGTCTGTTTCCTATGGCTTTAGCTTTGAACTTACCTGACATATTTTATGTGTATATGGCTTACAGTAAACCTTCATTAACATTAGTGTATCCCTTGGTTTCCTTGGAGCAATTTGGGTATGGTTTTGGGTTTACCGCCTTTAGTGTCTATTTAATGTATATTTGCCAAGGCGAATATAAAACTTCTCATTTTGCCATATCCACTGGCATCATGGCTTTAGGCATGATGATACCAGGTTTAATTAGCGGTTATTTGCAAAACGCATTTGGCTATCCATTATTTTTTATCTTGATTTGTTTGCTGACCATTCCTGGGATGATTGCTCTCTTTTTTATCCCTTTAAAAGAAGAACCCAAGCGTCAGAATAATTAAGGTCAGGAGTACAATCGCGGGAATTGTGAGAAATTCAGGTGGGGATTTTAATCGTAACGGAGGAAAGGGTTCATGGTATGCTATTGCCAAAAAATGGCAGGCGATCGCCTCAATTTAGCCCAATGTGACATCAATATATATAGTTAGTAGTTACACATAATTAGGATTTCGTGGAATTCCTTGTGTCTACAACTGTATACAGGTAAAGTAGCTACTAATTCGTAACGCTGTTATACGGTACAGTTACCCTTGCATAAATGATTGGCAAAAATTGCTACGGTACTTGCCAAATCTTGATAGTCTTGTCTTTACCAGCACTAACCAACGTTTTTCCATCTGGACTAAAAGCAACAGCATAAACCTCAGCAGTATGCCCTTCAAAGGTGTGTATTACCTGTCCTGTATACAAATTCCAAACTTTTACAGTTGTGTCATCACTACCAGTAACGATATTTTCACCATTTGGGCTGAAGGCCAGAGCATTAACATCGGCAGAATGTCCCACAAAAGTGCGTAGTTTTTTGCCTGTGTTCAGGTTCCATAGTTTAACGGTTTTGTCATCACTGGCACTGACCATCAGATGGCCGTTTGGGCTAATGGCAACGGCATTCACATCACTTGAATGACCTAAGAGAGTGCGTATTTCCTTGCCTGTGTTCAAATTCCAGATTTTGATAGTGTTATCTGTACTGCCACTAACAAGAGTTTGACCATCTGGGCTGATAGCAACAGACAAAATCTCTCCTTCGTGACCCAAGAGAGTGCGTATTTCCTTGCCTGTGTTTAAATTCCAGATTTTGATAGTTTTGTCATAACTACCACTGACAAGGGTTTGACCATCGGGACTAATGGCAACAGAATTCACATAACTGGAATGACCCAAGAGAGTGCGTATTTCCTTGCCTGTGTTCAAATTCCAGACTTTGATAGTTTTGTCTTTACTACCACTAACAAGGGTTTGACCATCGGGACTAATAGCTATTGCATAAACCCAATCTGAATGACCCTGAAGAGTGGCGGTTTGCAGTCGAGCGTTTAAATTCCAAATTTTGATAGTTTTGTCATCACTGCCACTAGCTAATATTCTCGCTTGGGAGAAATTGCGGAGAATTGGTCTAAAGGCAAGAGAATTAACTTCGCCTGAATGTCCAGTTAGAGGCAAACTTTGCCGCCAATACAAATATCCTCCTAATCCTAAAAGCAAGATAGCACCAGCACCACACACTAAAAGTTTATTTGGCAGCAGGATTTTTGGTTGAATTACAGTTTCGGGCAAAACTGTTGATTTTAGACCAATCCTTGACAGCAAAGGCTTAATAGCTAGCTGACGTGGAATTGGTGTTAGTGGTGGCTGAGGCTGCACATCTTGAAAAACTTCATCTGCTGACTGGTAGCGATGCTCAATATCTTTTTGCAACAGCTTGTCTAACACTTGCTCTAGTTTTGCAGATATGGGAGATTTCAAGTGTTTCCGCCAGTGCGCTACCCAACCATAGCCAGACTCCATATACAGATGATATGGGGGAATTGCCGTCAATAGATAAAAGCAAGTCGCGCCTAGACTAAATAAATCGCTAGCTGGATATGCCAAGCCTAACTTCATCTGTTCTATAGGTGCATAGCCATAGGAACCAATGCTCGTTCCTGTTTGTTCTATCTCTATGGTTGTTAACTGCTTGGCTACACCAAAATCAATCAATACCAGATTTGCCCCAAGTCTTGTTGAGTAAAGGGAATTAGTATTTGGCTGGGAGCGACGGATAATATTTTCTGGCTTGATATCGCGGTGAATTACCTGATGCTCGTAGATAAATTTCAGCACAGGTAATAATTCCCGCAAAATTTCCCAGATTTTATCTTCGCTGAAAGTTCCCTGCTGTTTCAATTCCTGCCCTAAAGTTTGTCCCTGGATGAACTGCTGTACCAGATACAGATAGTCATCCTCCCTAAAATAGGCATACAAAGTGGGAATTTGAGGATGCTCTCCTAGCTGTTGCAGACGGTACGCTTCTTGTTGAAACAGTTCAGTCGCCTTATTCAAGGCGTTAGTTCCACGGGCTTGAGGTGCTAACTGCTTGACAACACAAACTTCGTTGAGCTTGTCTCCATCCTCTGCCAAAAAAGTTCTGCCAAATCCCCCACCTCCTAACGGACGAATAATTCGATAGCGATTTCGCAGCAGCGATATCAGTTTTGTCCCACAACTAAAGCACAATTGTGTGCCATCGGGATTGAGGGGCTTGTTGCAAGCAGGATTTAGACAGTAGCTCATAGTTGTCTATAACAGTGTATCCATCGGCTACCAACGCACAATCAGAGTTTACAGTATTTGGGCTTTGTTGATGGAGCCGGAATTGCCAAAAACATTGCAGACGGAGAAATTGGAATATTTTACAAAAAAATTCTCCGATAGTGATTTCAGTACAGCATTTGGGAAAAATTTATGGAACTCAGGTTTTTGTGGGTACTTACTACTTACTAAGTACCTAAAAAAAGAAGGTAAACCTGTTTTAAATGCAGCCTGAGTTTTCCCAATAGAGGAATAAATCACCAAACTTGCAATATCTTTAAAAATGCTCAATTCGGAAATTCAAAAAGACCTTCGCCATAACTTTACTGTCAATATTATTGAAAGTGGATTTTTTGGTTTTGGGATAAGCACCCCATTATCTGCCATTGAAACTAAACGTGAATTTTGGGACAATCTGAGTGTGATTCTCCGGTGCGATGGGAATTTCCGTTACTTTGTGAGCGCACGTATGCTGTCACAGTTAGCGCTGATGCCACTTCCCTTCTATACACTCTATGCCGTACACCAATATGGAATGGAAGAAGCATCTGTTGGGTTAATTACTAGTCTACTGATGGTCACACAAACTATTGCTGGATTGGTTTTGGGTTGGGTAGGCGATCGCACAGGTTACAAGTTGGTCTTGCAAACTGGTTGTGTCGCCTGTACGTTCAGTTCGGTTTTAGCTTGGCTGGCACCAAATGCAAACTGGTTTTACTTGGTGTTTATAGGAGCGGGAATAGGTATGGTGGCTCTGCAAAATATTGCTGCGGTAAATGACCTTAGAGTTTGGGAACGAGCGCCAACGACCAGCCTATATTGGTCTTGGTAATACCCTTATCGCCCCTGCTACCATCCTTGCTCCCCTACTAGGTGGATGGATAGTGGAGAATATTGACTATAAAACTACCTTCTTGGTGGCAGCTATCAGTGGATTAGTTACAGCACTGCTTTTGCACCTAAGAGGAAGCGATCCACGCTATCTTGAACAGAATTTGAGTAACCATTCAGTTAATGTCTTACCTGAGTAGTAAGCATCTGAATTCTTGTCTACTGCAAAACAAATATCTTAGCTGTATAGCTTGGCAAGTCAGTGACTAAACCATCCTCTCCAGATTCCACTTCTCGATTACCGCCCCAATCTCGCCAAGACTCAGCAGTTGGGAAGTCTGAAATTTTATATTGATTTAGATTCTGATCGGAGAAATTTGCCACGACAACAATATGAGAATTTTGCTCATCCCAACGGGTATAAGCCAGCACTTTCTCATCTGCATTTTCGTAGAAAAACTTAATATTGTCACTTTGCAAAGCTGGAGTTTGCTGGCGTAGAGCAATAAGTTTTTGATAATACTCAAATAAATCATGATTCTGGTCGCCTGACAACAAAGACCAATTAATCTTCTGCGGCTTAGTCACATCTTGGCTTTTTTGCTGGTATTCGCCAAACTCTTCTCCCATCCACAGCATCGGTACACCCATCGCTGTCATTAATAGAGCAGCTGCTAACTTGGCTCGTTCAAATGCGGAGGCGTTAAAGATGCCACAATTACCTAATTCTCGTAATACACGTTCGCGATCGTGGGTTGCCAAATAATTGATCACATTGGTAGCGATCGCATAACCCTGCTGTTTGGGATCTAAAATCTGCTTGAGTTGTTCTAATTCAAATGATTTCCCACAAATATATGGAACTATAAAGTACCGAAAACTCTCATGCCAACAAGCATCTAATGGGCCATCTGGCTTGACTACAGTGTTTGTATCGGGAATATGTTCAGCAATGTTGTAAAATTGCTTGGGTGCAGCATAGTTTTTTGCTTCCTTAGTCAGCCAGTTGAGAAATTCAAAGTTAGCCAATTGCCGCACTGCATCAAAGCGAATTCCATCAATGTGATACTCCTGAATCCAGAATTTGACCACATCGCCGATGTATTCCCATGCAGGCTTAATATTTAAGTTTTTGTCGTAAAAATCATAGTTAAACTCTGGCCCCCAGTAATTATCTGGGTCTTCAGGATAATGCTTGTGTTCGTAGTACCAGTAATTTCGATCAATCAGTATTAAAGGGCATTCTTCATCTGTGTGGTTATAAATTCCATCCATAAAGACGCGAATGCCTCTACCATGACACTCGTCAATCAACCGCTTTAAATCTTCTGTTGAACCATAACTAGATTCTGTAGCAAAGAAGTGGCGAACTTTATAGCCCCAGTTATAATCACCAGGGTACTCATTAACTGGCATTAATTCAATTGCATTAATTCCCAATTCACAAAGATAATCTAACTTAGCAATTATCCCTAAATATTTACCTTGTTTGTCAGAGTCAACTTCATCATCAGTAAAATCTGCAACGTGCATTTCATATATAACTAATTCCCGGTTATCAGGCAACGGCATTTCATCATGTTGCCAAGCGTAAGTATCAACAATGCGTTGCCCATCTTGAATGCGGACTATGCTATATTTTTCTGTTTCATCAACATCTGTTGCTTTGGGATCAATGATATCTATCCATTCATCAGGTACAAAGTTTGGACTTTTGGTTTGAATGCGAAATTTATATTGATAAACGCCATCTTCCAGTTTTATTTGAGTGCGAAAATAACCATCTTCACCTTTTAGCATTGGGATTTCTTTCCAATCCGAAAAAGACCCAATTAAAGCAACCCCTTTGTTGCGAGGAGCAAATAATGTAAATTCAGTTAAATTTGCCATCTTCACACTTTGATAATTTTTTCTATGTACATGTAATTAACTTATTGTGTAATAAAAATTAATTTGCAGCTTCTTTCTTAAGTGCGAATCAAAAACGTGGTTAGGGTTGCAAACGGCAGATATAACTCACCACTTGAGCTAGATTCCAATCATGATCTGCGGTTAAGAAAATTACCAAGTAAGGTTCAAAAACATCTCGCACATCGCCCAAGGAAAGGTTGAGCCGATCTAAACTATGAATAAATGTGCTTTTAGAATTACCTTTTAAATGTTTATAACGACCAAAAAGCAGGTTATTAACCTTATGTTTAAGTTTTTGCATAAATCTGCTTTGGTCTTATTTAGTTACTATTAATAATGAATTTTAATAAATTGCAATATTAATTGTCTCCATCTTCAGACTGATTATCAGTAAGAAAAATCAATAGAATACATGATTTAAGTATGATTTCATAGTCTGAGATTTGACTTTGGCAAAAAATATATAAGAAATATGCCTTAATTAGTAAATATTTACTAAAAGCAGATAAACTTTAGTCTTTTATAGCTTGTTTTCCGAAAGTTTTAATCAACACTAATCATACTGTAGGTGGATTCCAAATAAATGAGAAAATATCCAAAATAGAGTTATAAATATTAATATTTCCGAGCGTAGATGAAAGACTGTGTTGCTGTTCCTGGAGATGGAAAAATGGTTTTTATGGAAAGTCAGCGCTTGCTCCTCGTTGCTGACTTTCCATGTGTCCAGATCGAGAAAGATTTTTCTCAAACTTTAGTCCAAATACCGCCATCACCGCATTGTGAAGTTTGTGTAATTGTTCCAGTTCGCAATGAAGCTCAGACGTTGGCAGCAACCCTTACTGCCCTGATACATCAAGTTGATCTAGAAGGACAGCTTTTAGATCCCAGACGCTACGAAATAATTTTGTTGGCAAATAATTGTAGCGATGATTCAGCAGCTATAGCTCGGAGTTTCGCGGGGCAACATCCAGATATCGCACTGCATGTAGTTGAAAAATCTCTGCCTCCTGCAGAAGCCTATATTGGTCGAGTGCGTCAGATTTTGATGGATGAAGCATACCACCGTTTGTGTAGCTTAGGACGCCCAAGAGGGGTAATTGCTTCAACTGATGGAGACTCGCAGGTAAGTCCAACTTGGATTGCTGCTAACTTGTACGAAATTATTTCTGGTGCTGATGCTGTCGGTGGGCGAATTCTCGTTGAGCGCACTGGTCGTGCCTCTCTAGAGCCTTACGCCAGAGCTTGCTATCTGCGTGAAGTAGGCTACCGCTATTTAATTACTGAATTAGAAACTTATCTTGATCCCGACCCCTATGACAGTTTTCCCCGCCATTATCAACACTATGGAGCAAGTTTGGCAGTGACAGCAGAAATGTATGCACTGGCAGGAGGCTTACCAGCAGTGCGGACTCCTGAAGATGTAGCTTTTTACCGGGCTTTGGTACGGGTAAATGCCCGTTTTCGCCACAGTTCTCTAGTGCGGGTAGTAACTTCAGCAAGACAAATCGGCCGTACAAATGTTGGTTTAGCCAATCAGCTAAGTAAATGGATAGAAATGGGAAGGCAACAGCAACCATTTGTAGTCGAGCCAGCAGCGGCTATCGAAACTCGTTTTATCGCCCGCCGCCAATTACGACTGATGTGGTGGTACGTTCTTAATGGCTATCAACCAGATCATCCCAGCGTCGCGTCCTTGGCAGAAATGCTGGGAGTTTCAGCCCAATGGCTTGTGCAGAAATTGACGCAACCTTATACCTTTGGTCAGTTGTTTGAATTAGTTGAAGAACGCCAGCAGGAAGAAAAAAAGTGGGCTTCGCGCTGGAAATTTGTGAAAATTGAACAAGCAATTGGAGATTTGCGCTTGCGTCTTGAGAGTTTGCGGCTCAGTTGGAGCAAACTCGAAGGGAATTCAACCCCAGATGATTTGGAACCACGTAAAGAGTCTTACCCTGCGGGAAGCTTACGCAACAGTGGGGGTCTTATATCAAGTTCAGGTGATTACTGATAATAAAATTGATCAATGTAGTAGCACGTCAACCTTAAAACATTGGGTTTAAAAAAACCTAGAAAGTCCCAAGTAAAACTATTCTATGATTACTCAACCCAATAAGTTAAGCTTGCCGCGCTAGTAGGTTGGGTTGAACGGCAGTGAAACCCAACATGAACAAGGATCAAGCGTTGGATTTCGTTCCTCAAGCCAACCTACAGATGTTATCAGTATTTAACTAAAGTTGATATTATACCCTTGCTCTGAACGCGTCACCTATACGGATAAGGGATAGGGAGACAATTCCCCTTGTCTCCTTCTTCAATTCTCAGACTCGCTCGAATAAATCAAGTCGATATTCTTCATCCCGTAGACCTTTTAAATGCCGCAGTTTATTTGGGGTCAACTCAAAAAACGAGTTATGAACTTCATCCCCACTCAATGGATAATCACGGGCATAGAGTGTCCAATGAACTAAAAGTAGATGTCCTCCGGGTTCCAGGTGTTCCAGAATGTACTGTTGGGATTTTTTCAGGTCTTCCCAACTCCAGTAATAGCCAACTTCCGAGACTAGGGTCAAATCAAACATCTCATTAGGATATTGCTCTGGGACACGCATAATCTGGAATTTGACATTGGAGAGATGCTGACAGCGTTCTTTTGCTCTATCCTGCGCCAGTTTTGATACATCAACTGAGAGCAGTGAGTCACAACGCTCTTGCAGTTTCTCGGTTAAAACACCAATGGAACCGCCGATTTCAAAGGCAGACTGATAGCGCTCTTTGGGTAAAGCTGCGATTGTGGCAGCATATTTTTTGGCTTCGTATTCACTCGTCTCAAACTTCCACGGGTCACGATCTTCGCTGTAGAGTTTATCAAAGTAGCTGGGTGGTAGGGAATTGGATTGTAACGGGTTCATAGGTTTTCCTCTATATAAACTTCCCAAGGATGAGTGAAGTTTGCTAACATTTCGGGAGTCAGGCGAAAGCCTTCTGGGTCATCATCAATTAAGTCTGTAATTTGGGAACGATAAGCAGCGATCGCTTGCTGTTTTAATTCCACCACCGCGCCAATATTCAACCGCCAGGTTGTCACCTCAAGAGATACTGGCAGACTCCCCCGTTGGTCTGAGTCCCAATCCCAAATAGGATACTCAATCAATCGGGGACATAAGCGTAAATCATCCAGCACTGCATGAATTAACTTCCACGTCGCTCGGTGGTCTGCATGAGGATCATATCGCCACGGTAAAAAGATAATTTGTGGGGCGATTTCTGTGATGTAAGCACGACAACTAGCTACTGCACTTTCATACTGTGTTGAAATTGAGCCATCCTGCATTCTACAGAAGGTGACATGATTAACCTCTACACCCAACAATTTTAATGCTGATAAGGTTTCTGCTTCCCGCAGAGCTAGGAGTGTATCTGCGGGATATTTCTGAGAGTTGGGGTGTGAAAGTGTACCATCACTGATGACTAAAACTTGCACATGACAATTTAAAGAGCGTAACAGAGCGATCGCACCCCCACAACCTAACGTTTCATCATCAGGATGGGGTGCGACGATCAGTGCCGGACTACAAGCGATCTCGTTAATTGAACGCCAGGGCAAAACATTCGGATTGCTTAGTGGTAATCCCATCAAACCGAATTTATTCATCATTCCAAAGCATTGAAGCCGGATTACTTTGCTGCAAGACGTACTGCCCTACATTTGCCAAGGCCGCATCAAAAGCAGGTTGACGCAGATATAGAGTTAAATCTCGGATAATGCGTTCCATCGGATTTGGTGGCATTAAGCCGCGAGTCCCAACAGAACGTTCGCACAACTGCATCACATCAATGCAAATTTGTTCAATTGCTGTCCTCACCATGTTTGCATAGGCCACGAGTTGGTCTGCTTGTGGGTGGGGAACTGTGGGATCGCCACCAAACACTGGCGCATAGGCTGCTACCCGATCGGCAGCCCCACGCAACCAGAGATTACCACTTTCAATGGCGATCGCCATTCTGCCCAGCCGTTCTTTTTGATATGGATCATTTGTATATTCCAACTCCTGGAGATACTTGCGAGTCAGGTTAAACAGTGCTTCTGCCCCACCTAGTTGCACAGCAGCAAACCGAATCACCCCAACAGACAACCAAGGCTGTCGATAGTAATCTCCTGGTTGACCAATTAAAGCGCTCTGATCCAACTCTACACCGCTAAAATCTACTTTATAACTAGCAGTAGCTCGCATCCCAGAAGGTTGCCACCAAGCTGGATCGCTAACTGTTGTCACTTCCTCCATCGGCACAATGCATATTTGCCAACCGCCGTCTGGCAATACTCCGTTAACGAAAGGACGTTCAACATAGCCTGCACCAGTACAAAAAGTTTTAGAACCTTCCAGCCGATAACGTCCATTCTCAAAAGGAATTATCTTGACACCATCAGAGGCTTCAGCATTCCAAACACCAAATATTTTATGGCGATCGCGGGCATCACGGGCGTAGCTTGTAATTTGTTCTCTAGAACCAAAAGTCTGAATCAGTTGCAGGGCATTGATATGTCCTTCATAAATTCGGCCAACTGCCAGATTGCCATGCCCCATCTGCTTTAATAACATTAAAAGCTCGTAGGTAACATTAGCATCGATTCCTGCACCCCATCCGCCTAATTCTTTCACCAATGGTGCAGCCAACAACCCAGCCTTAGCAATCAGCTCAAACTCCTGCTGAGGAAAAGCATTATTGCAATCTATAGCACTGGCATTCTTAGCACAATAATCAGCAATTTCCGTGGCACGTTTTAGATCCAGAGCAATGTTGGAATTATGCCATTTTGGGATGACGACATTATTTGATAATAGGATGCTAATAGCTGACTCCTTTTTGTAATATTTATTTATATCTTGTTGATAATAATGAAATTGAGTCGGTTAATACCTCTATCTTTTGTGTGATTCTATACTCAATAAAAAGGGGGAAATTAAAATACCTCTAAGAGGATGTTTGAAAAGCGTCTTTTGCTTTTATATTTAGCACATTGAATCATCTCAGTACATCGCTATTTGCGGCGATATGGCATTTGGTTAATAATTCCCCGCAAGTCGAATGAACGCAGACGGGGTAAGTTTGACAAGATTTGCACTACCGAATGTTCTCATGTGGGTAAGCGTGGGACACAGATCGCGATCGCTATCTGCTACAAAGGGAAAGTGGATGACCCGATTAAATATTTCGCCGCCAAAGAGAATCAAGACTTAGGACTAGTCAAAGCCAAGAAATCGCCAGTATCCAAGCTAGATTTGTCCCTTGGACTGCGCCTCTTGAAAAAATGCAATTACCTTAATCTCTCACGAATGGGGCGGATCTGGGAATACTAAATGCTAAGGTCTTAAAATTTCTAAAGTATGATTAGCACTGTAGTTAGCATTCCCGGCTATCAGGTCAGCGAAGAACTCTACAACGGTTCCAGAACCCTGGTTTATCGAGCCGTTCGAGAGATTGACTCATTACCTGTGGTCATCAAGCTACTGAAAAATCCTTATCCGAGTTTTTCTGAACTAGTACAGTTTCGTAATCAGTACATGATTGCCAAAAATCTCAACTCATCCACGATCATCCAAACCTATAGTCTGAAGACGCATCAAAATGGTTATGTGTTGGTGATGGAAGATTTTGGCGGAATTTCTCTAAAAGATTATTTTGCTCGTGACCAGACGCGAGACATCGGGTTTTTAGAAGAGTTTTTACAAATAGCGATCGCACTGTGCAATACATTAGATATTCTAATTCGTCATCGGGTCATTCACAAAGATATTAAACCCGCCAATATTTTAATTCATCCAGAAACTAAAGAAGTTAAGTTAATTGACTTTAGTATTGCATCTCTGCTGCCACGAGAAACTCAAAGCCTCATGAGTCCTAGTGTATTAGAAGGGACACTTGGCTATTTGTCTCCAGAGCAAACTGGAAGGATGAATCGGGGGATTGATTACCGGACTGATTTTTATTCTCTGGGTGTAACTTTTTACGAGTTACTAACAGGGCAATTACCATTTCAATCGCACGAACCGATGGAATTGGTACATTGTCATATTGCCAAACTTCCACCACTTTTAGGGGAGAGGGGAGAGGGGACAGGGAATAGGGAAGAGATTCCTCAAGTTCTCTGTGACATTGTGATGAAATTGATGGCGAAAAATGCTGAAGACCGCTATCAGAGCGCATTTGGGCTGAAATATGATTTAGAAAATTGTTTGGCTCAACTCAAAGAGACGGGGAAAATTGTAAGTTTCCCAATTGCTCAACGGGATGTGTGCGATCGCTTTATTATCCCAGAAAAACTCTATGGTCGTGAGCATGAAGTTGAAACTCTGCTAAAAGCCTTTGACCGCGTTACCAACAATCAAACAGAAATAATGCTGGTGGCTGGTTTTTCTGGCATTGGTAAAACTGCTTTAGTTAACGAGGTTCACAAACCCATTGTCCGGCAACGGGGCTACTTCATCAAAGGCAAATTTGACCAATTTAATCGGAATATTCCTTTCTCCGCTTTTGTGCAGGCATTTCGAGACTTAATGGGACAATTACTGAGTGAATCAGATGAACAATTGTCAACTTGGAAAAATAAAATTTTACAAGTGCTGGGCGATCAAGGGCAAGTCATTCTTGAAGTAATTCCCGAACTAGAACAAATTATTGGTCAACAACCACCTGCAACTGAACTTTTACCAAGTGCAGCCCAGAATCGCTTCAATTTACTCTTCCAAAAGTTCATTCAGGTATTCACTACAAAAGAACATCCATTAGTAATTTTCCTTGATGATTTGCAGTGGGCTGATTCTGCATCACTCAAATTGATGCAGTTGCTGATGAGCGAGTCAGGAAGTGGCTCTTTACTTTTAATTGGGGCTTATCGAGACAATGAAGTATCTACCACGCATCAGTTGACGTTGACTTTAGCGGAGATTCGCAAAGCCAATGCGACAATTCACAGCATTACTTTAGTTCCGTTAAGTAATGCTAGTTTAAATCAATTGGTGGTTGATACCTTGAGTTGTTCAGATAAAACTGCCCAACCTCTAACCGAACTCGTCTATCAGAAAACTCAAGGAAATCCATTTTTTGCAACACACTTTCTCAAAATATTATATGAAGATGGACTGATTACTTTTAATTCTGAGCGAGGGTACTGGCAATGTGATATTGTTGCTGTCAAAGCACTTGCGCTTACCGACGATGTTGTAGAATTCTTAGCGCTACAGTTGCAAAAGTTGCCAGATGCAACACAAAATATGTTGAAATTAGCTGCGTGTATTGGCAACCAGTTTGATTTGCGAACCTTAGCAATCGTTTCTGAACAATCGCAAACTGAAACAGCAGCATTTTTATGGAAAGCTTTGCAAGAAGGGTTAGTTTTACCTACTAGTGAAGTTTATAAATTTTTTCAAGATAATGAACATAATTCTGAATCAAATCCCTTAAATTATAATTGCCAAGTCCCTATCTATAAATTTTTACACGACCGGGTGCAGCAAGCGGCTTACTCTTTAATTCCAGATGAAGAGAAACAATTTACCCATCTTAAAATTGGTCAATTACTCTTACAAAATACCTCTGAATCACAGCAAGAAGAGCGAATTTTTGAGATTGTCAGTCAGTTAAATCGAGGAATACTGCTAATTAACCAACCGGCTGAACGTCAACAATTAGCTCAGTTAAATCTGAATGCTGGTCGAAAAGCGAAAGAATCTACTGCTTATAGTGCAGCAATTCATTACTTCTATTCTGGAATGCAACTGCTGCCGATTAATAGTTGGAAAATCGCCTACGAACTGACTCGAAGTTTATACGAAGAAGCTGCCGAAGCGGCCTTTCTCAATAATGAATTTGACCAGATGGAATCTCTTATCCAGGTCGTCATCGAAAAAACAACCACCTTACTGGATAGAGTAAAAGTTTATGAAGTGCAACTCCAAGCTTATCAGGTGCGGAATCAATCATTCAAAGCGATCGCAACTGGACGCGAACTTCTGGCTCAACTTGGGGTAACATTACCTGAATCAGTCACACCTCCAGACGTTCAGCAATATGTATTCAACACGCTCTCGACTTTGGCTGGCAGAAGTATTCAGGGCTTAGTTGATTTACCATTGATGGATGATCCCAAAGCTTTGGTTGCTTTGCGGATTATGGCTAGCATTGCTCCCGCCATCCATCAGGCTGCGCCTTATCTGTTCCCAATTATTGCCTGCGAAGAGGTGAATGTATCTCTTAAATACGGCAATGCATCACTTTCTGCACCAGGGTATGCAGATTTTGGAATTGTACTTAATATTTGTAACCAACTGGAGTCAGGCTACGAATTTGGCAAACTAGCTTTAATGCTTGTGGATAGATTTCAAGCAAAATCTGTTCAAAGCATGACTATATTTAAAGTGGCTGCATTGAATCAATTTAATAAACAACATGTCCGCATCTCAATTAGTTTATTACAGGAATCCCATAGTCTTGGATTAGAAACAGGCGATTTTTTTCATGTGCTGGCATCGATGATTTTCAAGTTATTCTATGTCTATTTAAGTGGCACAGAAGTTTTGGAAATTCTCTTAGCAGATATCAAAGCCTATGAATCTAATTTTGCCCAAAATCAGCGCTTATTAAATTGGTCGAATATAATTTGTAAAAGCATTAATAATTTAACCGAATCTAGCGATCATACAGAGCGCTTCATTGGTGAAGATTATCAAGATGAACAACTATTATCTGCGCTGATCGAAGAGAATGACGAATTAACACTCCATGTATTTTTCTTAAGTAAATTAACACTCAGTTATTTGTTTGAGAATTTTCCGGCGGCAGTTGAAAATGGAAATCAGGGAGAGCAATACCTCAACGGTGGCGCAGGAATGCTATCTGTGCCTGTTTTCTACTATTACGATTCTCTGTCTCGTCTGGCTGTCTATGCAACGGCTGAACCATCTCAACAAGAACAATTACTCTTAAAGGTTGGCGAAAACCAGGAAAAATTGCAGTTTCGAGCCAAATCTGCACCGATGAATTTCCAGCACAAATATGATTTGGTGGAAGCAGAACGCCATCGGGTTTTAGGCGAAAAAATAGCAGCAATAGAATTGTACGATCGCGCCATAACTCTGGCGAAAGAAAATGAATATATCCAAGAAGAAGCCTTGAGCAATGAGTTAGCTGCCAAGTTCTACCTCGACTGGGGGAAACAAAAAATTGCCCAAGTTTATATGCAGGAAGCTTATTACTGCTATGCTCGTTGGGGCGCTAAAGCCAAAACTGAAGACTTAGAAAAACGCTATCCTCAACTCCTAACTCCCATCTTACAAGGGCAGCATCATCGCTTTCAACTGAGTTCAACCGTTGATGCATCATCATTTCCACATCAAACCATCCACACAAATCTTTCTAGCAGCAGTATTTCGGAAGCCCTCGATTTTGCCACCATCTTTAAAGCCGCACAAGTTCTCTCCAGTGAAATTCAATTAGAGCAATTACTCACTACCCTTTTGCAAGTGGTGATGGAAAATGCTGGGGCACAAAAAGCTGCATTACTTGTACTCCAACAGGGCGACTTAGTGGTTGAAGCTGTAGCTACCATCAATGAAGGAGTCACTCTGGTATCTGTACCATTGTCAACCAGCGAAGGCATTCCCGTCACACTGATGAACTATGTCAAACGCAGCTTAAAAACTGTTGTGCTGGATGATGCAACAGCACAAACTGATTTTATCGCCGACTCATATTTCATACAGCAACAACCTAAGAGTGTATTGTGTACGCCGATGTTAAATCAAGGTAAACTCATTGGGTTGCTATATCTAGAAAATCCGCTAACAATTGGTGCATTTACAAGCGATCGCACCGAAGTTATCCAACTACTATGCGCTCAAGCTGCCATTTCTCTAGAAAATGCCCGTCTTTATCAAGAATCTCAAAATTATGCCCAAGAGTTAGAGCGATCGCTACAAGAACTTGAGCATACCCAATTACAAATGGTGCAAAATGAAAAAATGGCAACCTTGGGTAATTTGGTTGCTGGGGTGGCACATGAAATTAATAATCCCATTGGATTTTTGAAAGGCAGTCTCAACAATGCCGAAGAGTATATTCAAGACTTACTTGCCCATATCCAATCCTACCAACAACATCATCCCAATCCTGCGATCGCAGTTATTGAGCATGGTGAAGAAATTGACCTAGAATTTCTGACTGAAGACTTACCAAAATTAGTAGGCTCAATGAAGGTAGCAAGCGATCGGATTAAAGATATTAGCATCAGTCTCCGTACCTTCTCCAGAGCCGATACAGCCGAAAAAGTTGCTTGTAACCTCCATGAAGGGATTGAGAGTACCCTGCTGATTTTGAAGTATCGCCTCAAAGCTAACGAAAAACGTCCAGCAATTGAAATCATCACTAAATACGGAAAGTTACCACCTGTCAAGTGCTTTTTAGGACAGCTAAATCAAGTATTTATGAACATCCTCGCTAACGCCATTGATGCCTTAGATACTTCCTGCGAGGGGCTTTCTTTTGCCCAAGCACAAGACAATCATCACCAAATACTGATTCACACCGAAGTATCCAGTAAGCAAAACATGGTGGTAATTCGTATCAAAGATAACGGTCAAGGGATACCAGAGGAGGTTAGAGCAAGGATCTTTGATCGCCTATTTACAACAAAAGAGGTTGGGAAGGGAACAGGATTAGGATTAGCGATCGCTCGTCAAATTGTTGATGAAATCCATGATGGGCGGTTGAGTTGCAATTCTGTGCTTGGCGAAGGAACAGAATTTGTCATTGAGATTCCTGTATCTTAATAGCTACTAATTTAATTGAAGAAAGTACGGTAATGTGGTTGCCTAATTATGGTCAACTGATTTTATCTGCACCCTAGTATTTGGCACAAGTTGCTTTGAAAAGGTTTTTATCTCCTATTTGAGGCTATATCGGCCAAATAATAATTTCCTAAAAATTATTTTTCAGCAAATATCCGCCAAAAAGTCAAACTTATGTATCTGATTTAACTAACCTCACTGAAGCGGAGAAAAGCGTCAGGAGTTATTTATTTACACATCACGCGCCTTGAAAAAATTATAGATAGCAAGGCCAATGGCTACAAGCAACACTGCATGAATTAAATTTCCAGCAATATGAAGTGTCAGTCCTAATGCCCAAAAAGCAACCAGTACAACAACAATGCCCCAAAGTATACTGAACATATATTTGCTCTGAATCAAGTCAGTTTTAATTTGTTCAAATATTTTACTCCCTAACTTTACTTTTATTCTATTTACCCTCAGAGAGGTCTAGACATCTAAATCATCTCTCTTAAGAAATAAAATGATGTTCAGAAATCAGGAGGCTTTTTTGCCACTACATCATCCAGGTTACGCATACCCATTCTCGGTTTTGTCCGCGTAAATATTTGTTAAAAGCTGCATGTACTCACTGCTGTGTGTTTTCCAGCTTGTTTAAAAGTTTATACTTTCGGTAAGTCTCCGATTAACTCAGTCCTGCTGGGTAATTTTGCATTGCTTAGTCTAAACTCCAGTAATTAACATTATTACAGATTATGAATTATGTTTTGGGAATAGATGGCGGCGGTAGCAAAACTGTTTGTGTCTTAATGGATGATTCGTGTCAAGTGTTAGGGCGCGGTGAAGCAGGCCCATCTAATTATCAAAGTATCGGTATCGAAGCCACTCTACAATCTATTCAATCTGCAATTCATAATGCAGTTGAAGTAACAATAATTAAAAATACTGTGAATATTGAAGCGATATGCCTGGGTTTAGCAGGTGTAGGTCGTGCAGCAGATATCGAAGTAGTAAAAGGTTTAGTACAAGAGTTACAAAATAATAAGTCTCGCCCTATTATTTGGGTATTACAGCCAGCAAATATTGTAATTTGTAACGATGCTTTAATTGCTTTAGTTGGTGGAATTGGTCAGCCTGTAGGAATTGTGGTTGCATCTGGTACTGGTTCGATAGTTTTCGGGCGAAATCATCAGGGACATACCAAACGAGTCGGTGGCTGGGGTTATATTTTAGGAGATGAAGGTAGCGCCTATAAAATTGCTGTCTCTGGTATGAACGCAGCATTAAAATATTATGATGGACGAGAGATATCAACGAGCTTATTAGAGGCTTTTAAACAGCATCTTGATTTGGAAAGTATAGAAGATTTAATAGAATTAATATATCGGCGAGAATGGGGAGTTAAACAAATAGCGGCTTTAGCACCAATTGTAGATTTGGCAGCAGCGTCAGGTGATATAGTCGCGAATATGATCATTGATGATGCTGTAAAAGATTTAGTGAAAGCTACATCTACAATAATTGATGCAATTTTTAATTCTGACTCAATTTTAGAAGTAGTCACCACGGGAAGTGTCTGGCTCGGTAGATGCAAAATCCATGAGAGATTTGTCGCGTCTCTTGTTAATAAGTTTCCTAAAGTAAATGTGATTTTTCCCAGGGATGAGCCTGCTTACGGTGCTGGTTTGTTGGCGTTGCAGACAACTCAAAATTGATGGGCTACTAACTGTCAAGTAAAGAAAGAAAGCAATAATAGAAGTTTTCAGTTGGCAAATATGCGCCCTAAGAAAGTTACGATTTCAGACCAAGCAGACGTAGTAGCACTGGAATCATAACGATAACCGTCATCCCGCATGAAAGTATGTTCTGCTTCATACAAGAAAACTTGGTGAGGGACATGAGCATTCTCAATTGCTGTAATTATGGTTTGGCGATCGCTTTCTGGCACATGAGGGTCAAGAGTACCGAACACCATTAGCATCTCGCCTTGGATTTCACTTACCCGCTGGATTGTATCGGCTACTTCCTTACCCAGTTTGCCACTGGGAATGCCAGTAGGGTAACAGCAGACACAAGCCCGAATTTCGCTTTGAAATGCTGCACGGAAAGCTAAATGTCCACCAATACAAAAGCCTAGAGTGCCTATTTGATTTGGAGAAACTGCACTCTCTCCTTTGAGAAATTCAATCACAGCAAGGCAATCGGCATCATAATCAGCTACCGAAGTTCGACGAGCATCGTCATTACCCCGCATCCGTCCAAGATCGTCTGGCTCAATCACTAAACCAACTGGCTCAATTCGGTGAAAAATTTCTGGGGCTGCTACTACATAGCCGTATCCTGCTAAGTAGTTAGCTAGACGAATCATTGGATCACCTAACTGATAAATATCACTGTAGAAGACAATACCAGGGTATTTTCCTGCTGCTTTGGGAGCCGCAACATAAACACGCATTAAGCTGCCATCTACTCTTAATTCAACATTACGCTTAGTGATTTGCACTTTTTTGTTTCCCAATATTGCCGAAGGCATTCATTGAAAGCGACGGGAAACTCCATCTCCAGGTGTCTGTAGAGGGATAGTCGCCCCGTCGCTTGGGGCATTGGGCATTGGTAACTTCTTCCCCATTCCCTATGCCCAAAAACTCCATCCCGCAAGTGGCGTGGAGTTTTTTATCTGCATCTACACAATACCCGAAGTTTTTCTAGCATCCGGTTACTTCTGTCAGTGAAAATTTGTTGCGATCGCCTTAATCCACCCGTTACTTTAGCGACGGTAGGCTATCCTTCTTGTATCAAAGTGGGAGAACCCAATTGCTGAAAGCCTTTCGCAGCTTTAATTTTCACAAACTAATGAATTTGGGTATTTAGACCATGTGATAGCAATTGTTCGTAATCCTTTGGTGTATCAATATCGATATTCCCTAGTGGAAATGGAATAGAAAACACTTCATTGAGGTTGTTATTAATAACTCTTTTTGCCCCGGAAGTTTCTTTCAAAGCAGCAAGTTCTGAAAAAAATATTTGACTAAATAGAGCAGGTACACCTAATGTACCCGCATATTCACAAGCGATGATCGGTTTTTTCGTCGAATAATATGCATCAACAAGTTGATTAATAATTTGGTAAGAAACAAATGGCTGGTCGCAAAGTGTAATAACTACTGCTTCTATTTTTTGCGGAAGATTATTTAATAATTCAAGACCACTCTTGATGGAAGAACTCATTCCACAAGCCCAATCCAAGTTCTGAACTACTCTAACAGGAAGTTGCTTAATTTGGGGATGAATCTGTTCTGCATTAGCTCCAAGTACTACTACTACAGGCTGACAAACTGAAGCGATCGCCATTTCTGTAATGTATTGCAAAAAACTACGTCCTTGGTAAAGCAATAGTTGTTTAGGTGTACCCATCCGTGTAGATGCACCAGCAGCAAGAATCATAATGGCTATGGTTGATTTTTCATTATCTATTTGCTCAGTGTGAAATACCATAACAAATAAAAACTATGTGCTAACTAATAAGTTTGAGTTGCTTTCATAGGATTGGTGAATTGGTTGATTGCGATTTCTTAAAAAATTACCACTGCGGTTTGTTAGCACTGCCTGAATTTCCGCAATAATGGCGATCGCTATTCCTTCAGGTGTATCTGCTCCTATGTCAATCCCAATCGGGCCATGCAATCTTTTTAATTGTTCAGTAGTATAAACTATTTTTTGCGCTCGTAAATCTTCAAGCAATCTTTCAGTCCGCGGCTTCGGGCCTAAAGCCCCTATGTAGCGTGCAGGAGATGCTAGCAACATCTTTAAAATTTCTAGGTCGTCAAGGTAATTATGCGTCATGACTACAGCAACCGTGTAGGCATCTATAAATATCTGTTTTTGTACAATTTCTCGCCGACTAAGAATTACATCACAAGGCATAGGAAATCGCGCTTTAGTTGCCTGATTAGCTCGACAATCAACTACAGTAACGTCCCAACCTAATGCTTGAGCAAACTGGGCTACAGGTACAGCATCATAACCTGCACCAAATATTACTAAAGGTGTGGGTGGTTGGATGACTTCAATAAATACTTCTGCACTGCCTAAAGGTAATTGATAGTTATTTACGCTTGACTTTTGATTAGCAAAGGCTGTTTGAGTATCTGCAAGCAGAGATTGAACTAAATTTGGATCTTTGATATCAGTGATAATTTTACCATTTGGATACACCAGTAACCGCGACCCAAGTTTTACATCTACCCCGCCTTCAAAGGCAAAAACTGTAGCAATAATACCCAAATGTTTTTTATTAAAGCACTCCTGTGTAAAAGCGATCGCATTTGGTGTGCTTTCTCTTTCAAGACGTTCGATGAGAACTTGCACTATCCCATTGCACCCTAAACCAAAGCCCCAAAGAATATCTTCAGAGGCGGTGTTATCGTAAGTAACAACAATTGTTTCGCCGCTTGACATTCGTTGTTGAGTATGCTCAAATACGTCATTCTCCAAGCAACCAGCGCTGATTGTTCCGATCATCCGACCTGTATTAGTCATCAACATTTTGGCACCCGGTCGGCGATAGGTTGAACCTTGAGTTTTGACTACAGTAGCAAGGAAAGTAATTTCACCACTTTTTTCACTTAACTCGAAGCCTTCTAAAATTGTTTGTAATTCGTTCATTTGATTGCTTCTTTTTCTGTCTCTAGCAGTTTATCAGCTTGAACAAGCAGTCCTAATGAAAACAATGTGATGACTGTGCCATTGTGCATTACTGCTAGTGTCAAACACGAATCGATTTGCCGCCCGTTAACGATTACACCCCGCAGGTATTGCAGTGTTATTCTACCCAAGATAAGCGAAAATACCGCTAAAATCATGCCTCGCAGGGTAGTTGCCAACTTGAGTTATTTATCTATCATAAGAGTTATCACAAAATACTGTTTTTCCATAACTTCCAGTTTTGCCAGAGTCCCTTAAACTGTTTGCAAAATTTTTAATTTAAGACTCTTTCTTTTCATAGGAGGTATATTGCACTCAGTTAAAATATCTGTCTCTAGGCTGAATTTTGCTTTCACACAAAGTATAGGTTGTTATGACCAAAGAGCAATACCAAAAATGGGCAAATAGTATTGAACTTAGGTAAGGGACTTTCCAGTCAGTTCTTGAATAATTTATTTTTTGGTATTCACTGAATACTCTCAACTACCCGTAATATTATAAAATTTTATGTTATCATTTGTGCCGCAGGAAATGAAAGACCCTGCTCCTTACCATCTATTGACGAGCATCGTTGCTCCTCGCCCAATTGCCTGGGTGTCTACAATTAGTGCCTCTGGAATTCCTAATCTCGCCCCATATTCGTTTTTCAATGCAGTAGCAGGTTTTCCACCAACTATTATGTTTTCAGTCGCATACCGTAGACATGAGCCAAAAGAAAAAGACACGTTACGCAATATTCATGAAGTTGATGAATTTGTGTGTCATGTGGTTGATGAAACGCTCTCTCATGCAATGGTTCAAACAGCAACGGAATTCCCTTATGGAGTTAACGAGTTTGAAAAAGCAAACTTAAAAGCTATTCCTGCTACAGATGTCCGACCGTTGCGGATTGAAAGCTCACCTGTGGCGATGGAGTGTAAAGTCACACAGATAATTCCAGTGGAAGGAACCAATAATGTGATGGTATTGGGTCGAGTGTTACGATTTCATGTGCGTGAAGACCTATACCGCCAAGATTTGGGGTTAGTTGATACTGTAGGGATGCAGCCGATTACACGCTTAGGTGGGCCAGTTGAGTATACAAAGATTGGGAAACTATTTGAGATGACAACTCCAAAGGTATGATGAAAGGTCTTTTCTCAGCTCGTGCTTGTTGGGATTAATGAGCATAAATCATGTGAGAAATAACCGGGGGTTCATCGCCTGAATCAAGCCAGCGATCGCGAAACAAAGATTTACGGAGCGGACTCCAAGCAGAGGTTATCATGACAGCGGTATGCAGTATTTACTTCAGCATTCTGGGAGCGGGGCCACGAGTGGTATCTAGTCCCGACACACGAGGTAGGGTAATTGTCTTGCCTGTTTGTGCTGCTTCGTAAATTAACGCGATTAGTTTTTGGTCTTGCAAACCTTCTTCACCAGGCGTATGGGGTTGTTTATTCTGAATCACACAATCTGCCATGTGATCGATTTCCAAAGCAAACTGATTCTTCTCGCCTATGCGAACTTCGCTGACATTTTCTGCCATGCTGTTGGTTGGGGATTTGCGCGAAATCATCATTCGCAAACCGTTGTAAGAGAATCCTGGATCGAGCTGCGCCCAAGCATCAGAGCCGAAGACGCGAAAGCGGCGTGCTTCGTGAAAGCCGTAGCTAGTGGAGCAAATCCCTAGTATCCCACTAGGAAAGCGCAATTGGAAGGTGACATTTTCTTCTACCTCTTTGAAGCGCGGATCGCCAGGAGTACTAAAGATTTGGGCGCTAATTGCGATCGGTTCTTCTCCCGTCAAATAGCGAGTTGCATTCAAGCAATAAATTCCTACATCCGGTAAAGAGCCACCTCCAGCTAAGGCGCGTTTCAATCGCCACTGGTTTAAGTCACCGCCTTGATTTTGTCCGTTGTCTGCCTGAATTACCTTGATAGCTCCCAATTCTTTGCTACGGATCATCTGAATCATGGCGCGATGATGCGGCTCATATTGGCAGCGATAAGCAATCATCAGCTTGCGATCGGCTTGTTTGCACGCATCGATCATCTGTTGAGCATCTTCCACTGTGGTTGCCATTGGCTTTTCACACAAAATATGCTTTCCTGCTTTAGCACCACGCACCGTATATTCCCGGTGCATACTGTTAGGCAATACGATATAAATCACATCAACGTCTGGATTGTTGCGGAGATTATCATAATTCTGATAGTTGTAAACGCTCTGCGGTTTGATGCCATACTGCTGGGCAACAAGATTTGCTTTGGCAGCATCACCACTAACTAATGCAGTCGGCTTTGCTAGTTTACATTCTGCAAACGCAGGCATGATTTCTTCCAATGTCAATCTGCCAAGTCCGACGATCGCAAACCCCAAGCGTCGCTCTGGAGGTAATGCAGTTGGTGGCCCACCCGTATCAACCTCAGTCTTTTCCGAGATGGGTGGAAACTGAATCTGAGGCGGTAAGGAGCCTCCGCGTGGGGTAGCTTGCCCAGTTGGCTGTTGGGCAACAACCTCTTCGCCCATACTACCAATTGCGGTGACTGAAACGGCTCCTAAGCCAGCAGTAGTGAGAATCTGACGACGAGAAAATTTTCCTTTAAACACTTCAGGCATCGTGGTTCCTTAATGATGAAATGATGAAATTTTGAATTTAGTACAGCAATTCGTAGCGAATTAAATTTGGAAATACCCTGCAATGCCAATGCGTTGTCTGACAATGCCAATGCGTCGTCTGACAATGCTAATGCGTCGCCTGACAATGCCAATGCATTCCTCTGCAATTAAAAAATCTACGCTCTGACGCAAAACTGTACTTAGAGAACTCCAAGAAATAAATTATCTAATTCCTTCATGCAACGCTAATATTAGATTTTTCTGGCTAAAACTCTTTAACGTATATGCAGAGCGACTTACCGCAGGCTATCGCTTTCTTTATGAGACACTACGCGTAGCTTGCTTTTTTGCAGGAGTACGCGCAGCGGACGCAAAGGGAAAGAAGAAATGTTTAACTGAACTGTATGCCTTATGGGGTACTGGTTGGAGTTGGGGTACTACTTGGAGTTGGAGTGCTAGTTGAACTTCCAGGATTAACAAGAGAACGAACCTGTTGCAGGTGTTCTTGGAGAGTTGGTAGCGTTTGAGCAGCAAATGCTTTCACGTCTGGATCTTGTCCTTGTTGAGCTTCAGTCTCAAATGCAGAGACATCCTTTTCATGATCTTGAAGCATCTGATTCAAATATTGGCGATCAAACTTAGCACCAGAAAGTTTGGATAAGCTTTGTAGGACTTGCTTATTTTTACTGTCAAGACTAGTTGGCAGCGTTACACCTTTTTGAGTCGCCAACTGTTTGAGTTGATTGTTTACCTGAGTATGATCTGTAACCATACGCTGTCCATACTGTTTTACCGCATTGCTAGTTCCACGTTTTGATGCAAGTTGTCCTAATTGGACTTCTGCTAAACCACCTTGAGCAGCTTCAGTCATAAACTGTTTGTCTGAAGAACTGGGGGTATTTTGCCCTGGTGTAGTTGGCGACGTAGTTGGTGATGCAGTTGGTGATGCAGTTGGTGATGGACTCTCAGTTGCTTGTACAGGTTGAGTTGTACCAGATGGAGCTTCAGATGTAGTCTGGTCTTGGGGAGTAGTTGGTGTGCAACCAGTCGCCAGAGATAAGGCGATCGCTATTAGACCAGTAGAGAGTATTTTGAAGTTGGACATAATTAATGTTCTCCTTGGATAAAGCTATATGTTGCAAAATTGAATGAAAAACAAGTGCGATCGCACAGTTGAGTCCGACCACTAATGCTGAAATCATGCACCAGATGCCGTCAGTGCAAACTGTGCAAATAGATTCAACATTTTTTGTAAAAAAAATGGTTAAAAATAGTATTAATATTTACCCCAGCCAAGCTGGATTCATGGCTGTACTATCATTTTGGGTTGTGGTCTTATATCGCTCGTACTGCCCTTTAGCCGCTGCCTCACGGGTACGCGCTAACAGGGCTGTAACTCGTGCCTGATCCATTGGCTTAAACGTGCGGACTGCCTCAAAGGCTTGGTCTAAAATTTTCATGCTATCGATGCCAGTAATCACAACTGAGGTTGGCAAATTCATTGCGTAGTGCAGGCAGTCAATCGCGCTAACCGTGTTGCTTCTGAGGATGTAGGACTCCCCGATCGATTTCATTCCCAGCACACCAATATTGTTTTTGACTAGCACAGGTAAAACCTGGTGTTCAAAACTTCTAAAATGGGCATCCATCACATTTAATGGCATCTGTACAGTGTCAAAGCGGAAACCATTTTGTGTAGCAGTTTCCAGCATCTGAAGGTGAATCTGGGGATTCTTATGTCCTGTGAAACCGATATAGCGAATTTTGCCCGCCTTCTGCGCTTCAACGACTGCTTCCATTGCGCCACCGGGAGCAAAGACGCGATCGGGGTCTTCAAAGCGGAGTATTTCATGATGCTGCAATAAATCAATATGATCGACCTGCAAATCTTTGAGCGATTCATCAATCTGCATCTTGGCAGCGCCTTTGGTGCGACCGTCGATTTTCGTCATTAAAAAGACTTTTTGACGATAACCATCTTTAAGAGCATTTCCCATCCAACGGTGGCTACGTCCGTTGTTATAGTCCCAAGAATTATCCATAAAGTTAATGCCGCGATCGATGGCACTGCGGATCAACTTGATACTTTCTTGTTCCTCTTCAATTTTTCCAATGTGATACCCCCCCAAGCCAATCACAGATACTTGTTCTTTGGTGCGTCCGAGGTTGCGATACAACATTTCGCCGCGTCGCGTTGAAGTGGGTGAACTTTGGGCTAGCAATTGAGTATTTTCATCAACAGCTTCAGTTTTGGCGAGGAGCGGCTGCAAAAATCCTTCCGAAATTGCAAGTCCTGCTGCCACTAATCCCGAAGCAGAAGCAGTTTTTAACAAGCTGCGTCTACTGATTTCCATAATTGTCTCCTACAAGCAACAACAGGAATGAGCCGTATAGTATCACTGCTATCTGGCACAGAGACTCTAGCTAAGGTGTGTTTTTAAATATACTCCGCAAGATGCATTCACAATGCAAGTTAATACATTCACAATGCAAGTCAATACATTCACAATGCATCAACTTGCATTCATAATGCTTACCCTTTGTTTAAGCTTGCCCGACTTAAAACTTTATCAAGAAAGGTAGAGTTAAAGGTCAGAAGGAAAACAGCCTCTAAGTTGACTACTTCTTTTTTTCCCTTGTTGGGCTTACCATTACAGGCACTAAAGTTTTAACTAAGCCCGTAATTGCCACAATCACAGTAGCAATTCCCCCAATCGACAATGAAGTTAAAATTGCCGCCGCGAGGATGATTTCAGTGGGACTGTATCCATCTCGCATCCAGGTAGATGGATTCTCTACCGATGTTGGCGAGGCGGGGATTAATTGCGAAGTTTGGGTGGTTTGATTGGAATTGACTGGAGTTGTTAAGGCAGTTTTCACGGCTGAACCTCTTCTAAATGTTTCTATGCAACAGCTTATTTCTGCCAGAAGAAGCGGAGATTCCCTAGAAATGGAGACAAAGTAGAGAGAAGGTAGAAATTAAGTAGAATCGAGAAGAAATCTCACAAGCTGTCTATGCAATGGGTTGATTTTCTAGCCAACGAAGCTGCTACTCATAGCTTATCCCCAGAGCAAACGGCAGCTTTTGTAAAATGTTTAAAGACTGAAAACTCAGATAAGAGTCAAACGGAAGTTGCCACAGAACTGAAAATCGGTATTCTTGCTTTCAAAAAGCGGATGACTGAGGTTTATGACAAGTTTGCCCAGAGTTATCCTCAATTAGCCACCTCTAAAGGTCGGGGTAAGTTAGAAAAATTACGGGCTTGCCTGACAAGGAAATATAATGGCGGGCAAGATGCCCACCCCACAATTAAGGAAATTCATCATAATATTCCCCCTGCTGTCCCATTTGAAAAATTTGTGGGACGTGAGGCGGAACTACAAAACCTGCACCAGCAATTACAAATATCTCGCCAAGTTGCGATTGTAGCTGTGGGAGGTATGGGTGGAGTCGGCAAAACTGAACTCGCTACCCAATACGCCAAAAAGCACTTGCAGAATTATCAAGGTGGGGTTTGCTGGTTATCTGCACAGGGAATAGATGTCGGAATTCAGATTCTCAGATTTGCTGAATTGAAATTCAACAGAATTGCACGAGACGACTGGGAATTAGCAAATAGGCTGAGATACTGCTGGCAGAATTGGCAACAAGGTGAAGTGCTGCTAGTGTTTGATGATGTCACCGACTACAAAACACAGGTTCAGCGTTATCTACCACCAGAATCACCCCGATTTAAAGTATTGCTGACAACGCGCCAGAGATTTGATAGAACTTTGCCGCAATTACCTTTGGGTGTTCTCAAACCATTAGCAGCGATGAAATTATTAAAATCGCTGGTTGACAGAGAACGACTTAAAAGCGAACCTTGGGCTGCGAAAGAAATTTGTAAATTCTTAGGATATTTGCCTTTGGCATTAGAGTTGCTTGGGCGATATCTGGATACAATGCCAGATTTATCTCTGGAAAAACTGCTGAAGCAGCTAGAGAAAAAGCGATTGGAACACGAAGCAATAGCTAAGGCCAACCCATTGATGCGTTATGAATATGGTGTGGCTGAAGCTTTTGCATTGAGTTGGGAACAATTGGATGAGAAAGCACAAAGCTTAGGCTGTTGGCTGAGTTTGTATGCTTTGGCTGATATTCCTTTTTCTGTGGAGACGATAGAAGATGACGATGAACAAGAACTCTGGGAGAAAGCTATCGCTGAGTTGCGGAAACTGCATTTAATACAATGGCAGGCTAAAGGAATATATCGTTTACATCCACTGATTCGGCTATTTTTCCAAATGAAGTTGGATGAGTCAAGTAATGCAGTTGAGGTGAAAACTGCTTTTGTAGCGCAGATGGTAGAGGTGGCAAAGCGAATTCCTCAACAGCCTAACCGTGAAGATATTTTCAATTTCACTCCACATATCCCCCATCTTACAGAAGTTGCAACCCACTTATCCCAGTATCTAAGCGATGAAGATTTAATCAGACCGTTTACAGGTTTAGGCTGGTTTTATCAAGGACAAGGACTTTATCAGCAAGCAGAACCTTGGTTGCGGCAGTGTGTAAAAATTGCTGAGAATCGCCTGGGTTCGGAACATCCCGATATTGCTACTAGCCTGAACAATCTAGCAGCACTTCATAAATCTACAGGACGCTACAGCGAAGCCAAACCCCTATATCAACAGGCTTTAGAACTGACAAAACGCCTGCTGGGAAACAACCATCCTATTGTCGCCACTAGCTTAAACAATGTGGCAGAACTCTACCGTTATACAGGACGCTACAGTGAAGCCGAACCGTTGTTCCAGCAAGCTTTAGAATTGAGACAACGCCTGCTGGGAGACAAACATCCCGATGTCGCCAATAGCTTGAACAATTTAGCATTACTGTACGGTTCTACAAGACGCTACAGCGAAGCCGAACTCTTGTTTCAGCAAGCTTTAGAACTAAAAAAACACCTACTAGGAGACAACCATCCCGATATTGCCATTAACCTGAACAATCTAGCAGCACTTTATAAATCTACAGGACGCTACAGCGAAGCTGAACCGTTGTTTCAGCAAGCTTTAAAACTGAGACAACGCCTGTTGGGAGACAACCATCCCGATATCGCTAATAGCTTGAACAATCTAGCATCACTTTACTGTTCTACAGGACGCTTTAATAAAGGCGAACCTTTGTATCAGCAAGCTTTGGAACTCTACAAACGCCTACTGGGAGACAATCATCCCGATGTGGGCACTAGCCTGAACAATCTAGCAGGACTCTACTGTTCTACAAAACGCTTCAGTGAAGGTGAACCCTTATTTAAGCAAGCTTTAGCAATTTGTGAACGTACTTTAGGTGTAGGTCATCCCGATACAATAATGGTTCGGGGAAATTATGCAAGATTTTTAAGAGAAGCATATCGCTAACGATCGCACCCTTTCAAAAAATCATACCAAATTGATGCCACACAACAGTTGTAGTTCAAACTTTAGCAGCGATCGCCCATCAATTCTAACTTCAAATGGCGATCGCCTTTGCTTATCTCTTCAATTGCAAGAGATGTACAGACATTCCATACCGACTCATGTAGTTGATACCACTTTGCGCGGCACTAAAAAGCCAAGTACAATTGCTACCAAGAACAATGCTGGAACATCACCAAACAAGTGTCCTTGTTCAAGAGGGTCAATTACTGCATGTACCGCCATGATCAGCCCATGAACTACACTTGACCAGACGGTGAACCAGATTAAACTGAGGTGAGCTTCTGGTTGCCTTGAAGCTAACAGCAAAAAGATACCAAGCGTTGCATAAACACCAACGATCATCTGTTCGTATTCGTGCTGACCTGGTTGCCATAACCAGCCTGATGCCCAGACCTGAGTTAGCGGATAGATAAGTAGAAAAGCTATTCCAACAAGAACCAGAGCGATTCGTAAGTACCGATCGCGCCCATCCATTGCTTTAACCTCCACTATTTTCTAGTGCAGTCTTTACTAACAAAACTGCATCATTTTCTGATTGTATTCCCACTAGTGACACTTCAGCTTTAGAGTGTTAGAAATTTTAATGCTCCTCATGGTTTAAAACTGATTCAACTATGAATGCAAGTCGATGCATTGACAATGCAAGTCGATACATTCACAATGCAAGTCGATGCATTGCAAATGCTTACCCTTTTTTTAAGCTTGACCGCAAGCGTCCTTCGCGGAAAAAGACAGTTGCAATGGCGTAACCACTCGCTGGAAGCGATCGCAAGTTAATTAACTTGTTTGAGTTTGAAAATTGGCGAAGCCTACGGCTGGCTACGCCTACGCATTTGCAGTATTCGGCATTGCAGTTTATGAGTGCGATCTAGCAGCAATTAATCTTTTGCGCTCATATCTTGCATTTGCTGATTGCTCGAACGCTCCAACTCCAAATCTTCCCAAGAAACTGGATCTTCTACAGGTTCTAAATGAGTTGTAACGTGGGTTGAAGGTAGCACCCCAAGAATAGCAAGCTCGATTGCTTCGCACAAATCATGCCCTTGTTGCACTGTCCAAGATCCAGGTACAAGAACATGAAAGGAAACAAAGCGGCGGGTTCCAGCAGTGCGGGTTCGCAAGGCATGAAACTGGATGTCTTGACGTTTGTATTCGTTAAGGATGCTCTTAATTGCGTCAATTTCTTTTTTAGGCAAAGCTGCATCCAGTAACGCGCTACTGGTTTCCCGCAGCAAACGAAATCCTGTCCAAGTAATATTTGCTGCTACTATCAGGGCGACAATTGGATCAAGTACGAGAGTGCCTGTTAACTTGACGAGTAAGATTCCAACTATCACACCACCCGAAGTCACCACATCGGTAAACAGATGGTGAGCATCAGCCCTGAGTGTAATGGAACGCAACCGTCGTCCTGCGCGTAGCAAAATAAAGGCAACAACGCCGTTGATTGCGGTTGCAAATAGAGAGAGTGCCAACCCAAATCCTAGCTGTGTTAATGGTTCTGGATGCAGCAAGCGTCCCCAAGCTTCAACAGCAATGCTAATGGCTGCCACTATAATCAACGCACCTTCTGCACCACTGGAGAAGTATTCGGCTTTAGAATGTCCAAAGGCGTGTTCGGCATCGGCTGGTTTATCAGCATAGGTCAATGCCCATAGAGCAACCAATGCAGCTAGCAGATTTACAATTGATTCAATAGCATCTGAAAGCAAACCTACTGACCCGGTTAGCAGGTAAGCGCCAAATTTTAGGGCAATAGTGACGATTGCTGCTGCAATCGATAAGAAAGCGTAGGATCGGGCTGTTGGACTACTCATCTCGGTCACGGACGTAATTACAGTGATTCCGAGCTAAGAGTACCAAATTTTACTTGAGTGGTCATCAGCCCTGAGTCTTCTACTGATTGGTAAAAGAAACTACAGGATATTATTGCCGTGCTTGTTAGCCTGCAATTGACTTCTCAATGTTCAATCCCATCAACCTACTTTGCTATATTATGTCTAGTCAAAGATGATTTTGGCTCAAAAGCACGTTGAGTCCAAAAAGTCTTCTAATGCATACAAATCTACCAAATCGAGGTCTTTGGGATGGATGACTACTGTTAATTTCTTTGTTACAAAGTCTTTCTTTGACGCAGCAATGAAGGAAATAACAATCAGTTTCGTTAAAGTCATGCGGGGAAGATTCGTCCGAGCAAGATCAGAACCAATTATCGGGATAGTAACCTCTAATCCATGACCTTTTAGCCGCACCTTTTCCCAGAGGCAACTTAACGAATACCAGATATTATCAGCAGTTGCTTTGACTTTCAAATCATTCCCCATAAAACCATAGGCATTTAAGAAGAATCGTCTATCTGGCGACCCCAACACAAGAGTTGTGCTGATTGGATATCGCCAAAATTTCCCCTTTTTTTTATTCGCTTCCCTCTTTTTGTCGGCCTTGAAAGGTTCTAAAGCAATATCGATCTCAGCATCCAAGCGTTTTTGGTCGCCATGATACACTCCTGTGAGGAATTGCCCTTGGACACTTGAGGGTTTGATGACCTCCCCCAATTCCGTATCGAAAACATCGTTAACCCCGATTACTAAGTGCCCAGGTTCATCAAAAAGGTCGCCTATTTTAATCTCTATCGTGGCATTGGGTGAAGACAATGACCTGGAAACCGAAAAGCGAGGAAGGTTCAGTGTGATCGCAATCAGTAAGGAAAGGGAAATTAACGCTCTTTTATGTCTCTGGTGAGAGAAAAATGCTCTGATTTGCTGAGATTTTTGA
>NZ_JABXKQ010000053.1 GCF_017114945.1 Nostoc sp. JL34 | reverse complement strand
GTAATATTGCTGAATTATATGTACCAAATATTAGTCTATACGCAATCAACTAATTTAGCGATCGCTCGTTTCAAGTCTGACATCACAAAATCGCGTTGCTCCCTCCTTGCAGTCAAAGCTGCTGGCATTTGTTGAGAGAGAGTACAACCTTGTTTGGAAGCAGCAGAAGTGACGATACAGCTAGTAAACAATAATTTAATGCAACAAAGTTTACTAAACTCGTTCACTTTCAAATATTTCTCGCCACAATTCAAATTCTGGACAATTACACCAAAGGGTAACGAACCCATCAAAAAGTTTAGTTCCTGAATTTTGAACTCCCCTTGGGAGAACTTGGATCAAGATAGGAATATCCAAATCACATTTCCAATTTTCTATTTCTTTTTGAATTTGGGCAATAGTGTCTTGATGGAATCCTCGGTCGTTGTTAGAACATTGAACAAGTAAACATCCACTATCAGAATCTTTGACTCGCTTGAGCGAGAAATTAATCTGCGTCCACATTGATTGGACTTCATTGAAAATATTAGGCAAGCCATAGTGATTGCCTAATATTGCTTTTCGGCGTTTCGATTCACCCATAAGTCCCCCTTAGCAATACAAATTTTGACAAGGATGACGAAGAAGATAAGAAATCTTCTGACAACGAATAAGCTCAATAGCGCTCAGACTAACCCTCTGGGGGTTGTTAGCTACTAATACTATTGTAACAATAAATCAAGGGTTTCAAATATTTTGTAGTTGCAAGGATTGGGGATTTTGCTTTCACCGTATTTGTCATCCTTGCAGTCAAAGCTGCTGGCGTTTGTTGAAAGAGAATACAATCTGGTTGGTCAGCAGCAGAAGTGATAAATTTATTGGGTGTCAAAGCAGCTTGAAAGTTCAAAATTTCAAATCAAATCGGCTAGGTGTTAGTAATTGGAGAACTTTTCACCCAAATATTCCGACTGTTATAAAAATCACCGCGCTGTTCTAGTGTAAACCCACCCAGCAATAGTCCTAACCATACTTCTACCATCGGCATTTGCAACACACGTTGCAGTTTAACTAAAGAAATCTCATCTTTGACATTTATCAAATGGTTAGCGATCGCACTCTGCCATTTTTCCACATCCTCATCTGATGCCAAATTGCGAACATCTTCTAAAGTTGTCACCTCATCAAGCATTGCCAAAACATTCGCTTTTTCAACAGGTGCTGCTACAGAATCACCCTCCTGGTTAGGATATGAAAATTGGTGTGGGCCGTGTGGTTTAAAGGTTTGTGGTGTTTCCGGTTCAATCAAATCATCTAAATCTAGGTGCATTGTTGTCCGCACTAGACCAGCAAAGAGATCGGTGCTAACAATTGGCCCCTTTGGGTTATTGCGATCGCGGGTATCTTGCAACAGCGCTTCGGCACGAGACTTAAGAATATCTGCAATCTGACTGAAGGCAAGCGCTGCGGTTAATAACTGTGCCTCCAGGGGTAATTTTTCTAACTCGGCATCTAAACATTCCCACATCGGTGCTAGTGTTGATGTCGCTGGAGATTCGGACAATTCATCTAATACATCCCAGATGGTTAATTGACGATACGTAGTCATCTCTAAGATTGTGGATGCAAGGGGCAAGGGCGCACTGGGCAATGTGTTGGGCTAATCTCGAACATCTCCTTATATTGATATAGTGAAACACTATATTGTCTGGCAAAAGCCTGCAACACCTGATCTGTATAGGCGCGGATCTTGCCAGCCGTTAACCCAAAGCAGTGAATTGGTTCCAGGCGACAAATAGGCTTTTGCCCCAGCCAGAGTTCTGCCGACATAGCGTGCAATGGCTTATCCCCTGGTTCTTTATACAAATACAACACAGCAAAATATGTTGCTGGCGGTTCGACGGTGATAGCATCTAGTTGCGCGGAATTATCATCGGTTCGACGACGGTAGAAGGAGCGGCGATTATGGCAAACTTTAGGATTCCAGCATCCATCCCCATTTGTCCCATGCAGCACTTTGGCTTTAGCTGTTGGTAACTTGGCACATAACTGGCATTTGGGATCGAGTGGCTTTGGCATATCTACTCTGCTTCTTCTTCGCCAATCGCACGATAGTAAGCAGCGATCGCAGCTTCTTGCTCACTCCGTAAAGTATAGCGCCGAAACGCTTTCTCGCTTTGATGTCCCGTTAGTTTTCGTGCATGGCTGGGGTCAACTCCCAATAGCAATAAGTCAGTGGCATAGGTGTGGCGAAAGGAGTGAGGGTGCAAATCCTCAATGTGAGCTATTTCACCAATTTTTTCCACCGCGAAGTAAATGCCGTGATAACTTAAGCGTTCACCTTTGTACGAAGCATGGTGTGAAATCATCAGTGGACTAAGGCTGGACAACACCTCTCCTTGGTGTGAGCGCAATTGCAAATACTCTGCTAAAACTTCCCGGCTCTCTTTTCGCAGTGGAACTAAGCGTGGTTCATTGGTTTTGGTGTCTGGTAAAAACAGCAGCTTGCCATCAAACGACCCAACATTTAGCTGCACAACTTCTCCAGCACGCAGCCCGTGACTGAGAATGTGAACCAGTGCTGTATCCCGTTGCTTTGTTTCTCCCAGCAATTCCAACGCTGACCAAACCTGTTCCATCTCTTCTGGGGTTAAACTCTGGGCTGGTGGTAGTGGCACT
The DNA here is from genome assembly GCF_017114945.1 of Nostoc sp. JL34. Lineage (GTDB taxonomy): Bacteria > Cyanobacteriota > Cyanobacteriia > Cyanobacteriales > Nostocaceae > Nostoc. The sequence continues at coordinate 2,542 of NZ_JABXKQ010000053.1, read as the reverse complement.
TTTTCCAGTTTAATCCCCAGTGTCGGATTAGTAGCAATAATTTCAGGATACGTGTAACACATCCATTTGAAAAAGCTTTTGAGAGCCGCAATTCCTGCATTGATGCTGCTTTTTGAAAGCGGTTTACCTGCATCAGTCAGTATTTCATCACGGAGATATTCTTTATATAACGCAAGATGACGTGGACGCAGTTCATGATAGTGCAGCTCACTCCAAGCCAAAAATCGCTTCAGTTCGCGTTCGTAAAGCTTGCGGCTGTTTGGTGCGAGATTGTTGCTGCGTAAAAATTCCAGAACTTTTACCCACCGAATATCGGTTGGTGGTCTTGTAACTCTAGTACGCCCAGAGAGCGATGCAGTTTCAGCGTCCAGAGGAATAAGTTTAATGGGAGGTAAGTTATTTAGTTCAGGGTTATTCACAATAATTATGCGATCGCACTGGGTGGCTGTGAATTTAAAAATTCAGTATACACGAATTAGGGTGGAAGACAAAATAAGTTAACCCTTATCTTTTATCCGACATCAACTACGATTAACACTACTTCCCTTCATATACAACACTTTCACCAACATGCGATCGCGGAGGGTGCATGTTGGCAACGGAATAGACACTATTGCGCTGCCGATGAATTTTGCTTGTCTTTGGTATCGCCTTTGATGCGTAATCCAAGCGATAACCATTTACAGGGTGCTAACTTCCAGTTATAGTTAGCCGTAACTTATTATAGGCACAATGCAACTATAACTTTGACTTGGTGCAAAGATAGTTTACAAAAGTTGCTCAGGCGGTTGCCTTAGTCTATGGGAATAAAAAAGTTTAACAATTTCTGTTAAGTGTTTTACCCCGCTCCAAGCATCCGTCCATAAATCGCTTGAAAGAGCCTCTACGCTGCACCCACGCTACGTTATTATTAGAGCGATCGCCACTTGCTCATGACGGTTACGCCATCGCTGAATGGCACTAAGACTCATGTGAAACCTAGTGAGGGCTATCTTGTTGGGGGTAGGGTTGCAGCTTCGTGTGTTCCAGACAATTGAATGCGAGTGCGTCAAGTAGTTCAATATCTTCTTAATTCCCTATACCCGAACCTGCAACCCCACACCCTTTCATCTAGGAATACCAGGGATTTATGCTTTTCTTAGTGCCATTCCGCCATCGCTGTTAAGCTCTTCAAAGATTTCTGGGCTTATTTCCCAGTAACTCTATTATTATCCAGTTATCAGTAATGAGGAGCATATTTTCCAGTGTTGTAGAGTTTTTTGTTCTTGACTAATAAATTTCGTCTTCTTCATCTAGCCAATCTTCATCCCAGAGAAGTTCATTGTAAACCTTAGTAGCTTGAGATATTTTTAGGTTGTGAGCTGCTGTCACACAATTTCTTGGTTGCCAGCCAATGAGGGCGTATCGAGCATGTAAATATCTGACAGCATTTTTGCAGTCATTAATTACTGGAATATCCTCAAAGATGTATTTTCGCAATTGGACTCCTAAACGAATTGCCTCCATTTCATAATTGTGAAAGTTGTGTTCTTCAGCATCAGGTGTAGAAATTAGTAATCCTCTTACCCAGGCATGATTTTTATAGATAGCCTTCGCTACAACTAAATTGACTTGTTTTGGTGTCCATTGGCTCCGAAGTAAAAAGTTATTTATTGCTGATTCATCATCTAAATCTATATCTACATTAGATTCTGAAAGTATTTCCGAGATATCTATATTTTCTAAGAACAGTTCGTACCACTCTTGAAAAGTTTCGGTACTAAATAGTTTTCTGGCTTCTTCAAATGAAATTTTCTCCCATCCAGCATCTGTAACTATTTCGTTACCAGTAGGAGCAATGAACAGATTTTCTTTTTTTACCATCCAAGGGAAGGGTGGATTGTGATTTTTTCTCTTTCGTTTACCCATTGAATTGCTATAGAGGATGACTCTTATTATCCTGTCTCCATTCTACCTGAAAAATTGAGTATCTCTAGTCCATGAAAAGCGATGCTAATAGAAACCATTACAAAAATAATTTGATTTCGATAAAATCTAGTTAATATTAATTAGCGGAAGTAAAAATATTTTGTTAGAGTCTTTATGTTTGATTTTCATCCTTTGCAACTGCCATTAAAATATTTAAATATTCTCATTACAGTACTAACTTTTGTTTTATTTTTCTGGTTTACTCCTGTCGTAGCTCAAGCATTAACAAAAGCTCCAGTTATTTTGGATGGACAACAGCTTTTTCAAATCAGCGATTCTGGTCAGTATAGCGCTCAAGAACGGACAAATTTAATCAACTCACAACTAAAAAATGTGATTTCCGGTTCTGAGTCTATTCAAGTTAAAATTGAAAAACGCAACCAGCTACCTACTATTTTATTAAATGACCGCTATCTGTTAACAGTTACACAACAAGATACTTTACCAGGTAGTACACTTGATGAGCAGGCTAACATTTGGGCGCAGCAAATCAAAGAAGCCTTACAGGAAGCTCATTTACCTGGATTTCTCACAAAGGCTAAAAGAAGAGGGGTCAAAAACTGTGAAAATGTAG
>NZ_JABXKQ010000021.1 GCF_017114945.1 Nostoc sp. JL34 | reverse complement strand
ATTCTGATCATCTAACCATTCGGCAAATTGTTCAATTTATTTTTACATGATGCCTAAGTATCTGCTTCTTGCCAAAGTAGATCACATTTTTTGATAGTAGCTTTTTCAGCTAACAAATTCAATTACTGATTTTTTTATCCTTTTCGGACAAAGACTTTAAGATTGAACATTGACAAATCTTTAAACTTATTGATAGAAACTTAACTGTAAGTTCATACAATTATGGAAAAAGTGCGCTACTATACATATATAGTTGGCCCTTTTCATTGCCCAAAAATATTGCTTTAGACCTATTCATTAAGTTATAGTTATGCTTAATAACGGATACCCTTTGACTCTAAAACATTGAGTCAAAGGGTATTCCTGATAAATTTCCCAACTTTTGACTGGTCCTCAGAGTTGGAAATCTTTACTCGCCATACATCAAAAGGAGAGCATTTTAATTATGCCAAATTTTCAAAGACCTCGCAAGCCTAAACCAAAATCTGATAACGAGAAGAATGGCCTTTCCTTTACTCTGACGTTTTCTCAACAGTTTTTGCAACAGATGATACAAATATTATTGGTATTTGTTTTTTTATGGTGCTTGATTCAACTCAATGCTTCTGTAAGTCAAAGTCGGAACAGTAATCCGATATGCAATCTAAGCCAACCCAATTAAGGTAAGAAACTCAACCAAATTAAATGTAAAACCTATCTTCTTTTAGGAGAGAGGCTTTGACTCCATATTTACACAACTTGGAAACTAAAGCTAAGACTTGCCCAATTATTTACATCTAAGATATATGAGTCGGCTGCTATGCTGTTCATCTCAGTTTTGAGATGCAAGTCTTGTAGCAAGGCTTGTGCAACGTCTAAGGGATTCAATAATGGGGCAATCGGCCTTTCTTCGGTTGGGGAATATTTAGCAGTGTTCAAAGCGGCGAGAGTTCCGCTAAAGGGGGCAGTACTAAAAATCAGTTGTTGTTCGCAAAAGAAAGCTGGCCCTGAAATCACCCATTCGGAAGCAGCATTAGTTTGGGGTACGGTGAGGGTTTCACCTGGAGCGATGACAACTTCTTTAAGTAGGGGCTTGGTGTCCACAGTGTTTGGTTCTTGGGGGGTTTCCCAAGGATAAAAGGCGATCGCAGTATGATTATTGTTTAAGCCCACCAAGATTAAATATACTGGGCGATTGCTCTGGTTTTCCACTCGATATTGCATTTGACTACCGATAGGCACAACGGCAGTGGGGAGTGATTTTTTAATCGAAGTTTCCGGTTTGACAGTTCGGACTGTTTGGTGCTGCATCACCACTTGTGGTGATATACCACTAATTATTTCTAAGGTTGCCTTGAGAGCCAAGCGGGAAGAACCTTGGTTTTCTGTGAGTCGCCATAATTTGGCTGCTAGCAAGGTTGATAATTTTGGCTCTAACTTTTGCGCTGTTAATTTTACTGCTTCTCCTACTTCCCCGGTGGTATTGGGAATTAGCTCGCCACCAAGAGAAAATAGACCATAGCGACTAGGAATTTCCTGTAGCTTACCAAATACATAATCAGCAGGTTTTTCTCCTACTACTACGGTGGACGTACGGGAAAATGCAGCAAAGGCACTTGTGGCGTCTACCCGCTCAATTCTTTCCAATCCAGTATCTAGAGCTATTGTTAAATTAATATTTCGGGGTAAAACCCGAACTGCTTCTTGGACGAGTTGTCCGACTTGTAGGGGATTTGCACCTTCAATTTTGGCAATTTGAGCTTTTGCCGTTAACCCAGTCCGCGATCGCAATACTAATTGCTCTGTTGTTGCTAGGGTAAATCGAGAATTAACTCCGTAGTATAGCAGCACTTGGGGAGGTAATCCTGCCAACCACAGATGGACTGTTTTGCCGTCTTCTTCGATAGCTGTCACCGCGCCTTCTGCACCAATGATACTGTCTAAATCATCTAGAAAACCTAACCCCTCAGCTCCCTTCCCTACAAGGGAAGGGGGAGAATTCAAAGCCTCTCTCTTCTTAGGAGAGAGGTTTTTCATATCCCCTGGTTGCTGTTTGCTACCCAATTTGGATAGAGAATTTTCTACATGAGAGAGGGCGACTTGAATTGTGGTGTTTGGGGTGAATTCCCACAAATACTGTGTCAAGGCGTAGGTAAATAACCCAGCACTAAAACCAGAAAATATTCCTTCCCTCGCCGACTGCTTTGCTTCTGAGGTAGCTGTTAAAACAATCGGAGTGCTGGGTAACTTCTGAGTTTTAAGTTGTTGGAGAAAATCAAGTTCCTCTGCTGCTAGCTTTGCTACTGACTCCTGAAGGGCGCGACTTTTTAATCCTAAGACTGGGGTTGGCGCATAATAGCTAGTATCCAATACTGCTGTTACTTGGTCTGTGGGGAGCGATCGCAATAATAGCAGTAGAGTTTCTTCTAATATATAGTTGACTATTTTATCATTTTGTGATTTATGACTTACATTAGCTGACACCAGAGCATTTTGCATTGTATCTGGCGATGTCTCCAATTTGATCCGGCTGCCATAGCCGCTAAAGTGGAAGACAACTACATCACCGGGTTTAGCTTGCTTGCTCAGGTGATCCAAAAAAGCCGCCTCAATGAATTCCCTACTAGCTTGTTCCTCAGTTAAGGTTAGAATATCTGACCCTTGGAAACCAAAGCGGTGAATCAAAAGTTCTCTTTGTAGTTCCACATCCGTCAGACAACCACTGAGGACTGGAATTTTTGGGTATTGGTTAATACCTATTAACAATGCCAACTTGCGCGGACTGGGTTGTGCCAAAGCCTGATAATAGCGATTTCCCAAAGTCAACCACTCAGCTTCAGTTACCCCCAATACAGCGAGTATTGAGCCAATTCTGTGTAAAAACGTGCGCCGTTCCATAATTAGCTATCAGCCCTCAGCTATCAGTTAGCAGCTTACAGGGCTGAACTCTGTAGTGTAAAGTGACAGTCGATACTGGTTATCTATTGACAATTTGCCCTAAGCCGGCACTTCTATCCGCATTGCCCGCGCCAACTCTGCCGCTACCTCTGGACGGGAAAATTCTGGTGGCGGTAATTCACCACGCCGCAGCATTTCCCGGACTTTTGTCCCCGATAGGTGAATGCGTTCTTCTGGCTTGCTGGGACTGGTTTTAGATGTTGCCATCTGCTTAGTGCGTGTGCAGTAAAAAGCGTGTTCAAATTTCATCGGTACAATGCCCAATTCACTTGGCGCAAACTCTTCAAAGATATACTGAGCATCATAAGTGCCATAATAGTCACCGACGCCAGCATGATCTCGCCCGACGATAAAGTGAGTACAGCCGTAGTTTTTGCGGACTAAAGCATGGAATATGGCCTCACGAGGCCCAGCATAGCGCATTGCGGCTGGATTTATTGCCAAAGTTACCCTATCTAAGGGATAGTAGTGTTCCAGCAAAATTTCATAGCAGCGCATCCGCACGTCAGCGGCAATATCGTCTTCTTTTGTCGCCCCGACTAATGGGTGCAAAAATAGACCATCAACGATTTCTAAAGCGCACTTTTGAATATATTCATGGGCGCGGTGGATGGGGTTGCGAGTTTGAAAGCCGACGATGGTTTTCCAACCCTTATCTTTAAATAATTGCCGTGAGGCAGCTGGATCGATTTGGTAAGTGGGAAACTGGGGATGAGGTTCGCGTTGCAACAACCAAATATCACCCGCTAGATGTACATTACCTTGGTTATAGAGTACCTGCACGCCGGGATGCTTGGCATCATCAGTGCGGTAGACATTTCTTGCTTCGCGGGTTTTGTCGTAGTGATATTTTTGGGTGAGTTGCAAAACTGCAATAAATTCGCCTCTGGAGTTATCCAGACGGATTAAGCCGCCTTCTGGCAATGGGGAAGCTACTTCTTCACTGACCGATAGTGTAATCGGGATTGACCACACAAGACCGTTAGCTAATCGCATTTCTGTAACAGTGCGAGCGTAGTCTTCCTGGTTCATAAAACCCGTGAGTGGACTAAAAGCACCGATCGCAATCATTTCTACATCTGAAACGGCGCGATCGTCAAGTTGCACTCGCGGCAAAAAGTCAGCTTTTGAGAGAAACTCTGCTCTTTGTTCTGGTGTGGCGATACGGTTAACCAACTGTCCACCGTGGGGGGCTATGGCATCTGGATTGTGACTCAACGTAATCCCCTCTCTGCTTTTACTGTTATTGTTTCAGATTATGTACTAACTTATCAAATGCTGGTACGTAGAAAAAAAGAGTTTAGGGAATGGAAGAAAATTTTGCAACTAGCTTCTAACCTATCTGATTAGGTTAGGCTAAAGCTAATCCAGCCTCAAGTTTCAGAATAGTTCCTTGGAATTGCTTATGACTGCTGTATCCCCCGTTGTTAAACCTGTTAGCCAAATGCGGCTAGCGCCTGGTAGTAGAGTGAATGTCAACGAACGATATAAGTTGGGAGGAATTTGAGTCTATTTTGCAAGAATTGGGGGAAAAGCGATCGCTACGAGTTGGTTACAGCAAGTCTACGTTAGAAATTATGGTTCCTCTGCCCGAACACAAAAAATCAAAGGACTTAATTTCGGATATTGTAAAAATCTTGCTGAAAATCGCCGGAAAAAGTTATGAACCCTTCGGTTCAACCACCTTCAAGCGAGAAAATATAGCGGGGGTAGAACCAGATGCTTGCTTCTACATCCAAAATTATCAAAGAATGATCGGTCGTCGCAAACTGGAACTAAATGATCCGCCTCCTGATTTGGCAATTGAAACAGATGTGACATCAAAAATAACTCTTGATGCTTACGAAGCGATCGCAGTTCCAGAACTCTGGATTTACGATAGTAAAAAGCTGAGGATTTATTTACTCAGGGATGGACATTACATCGAATCTGATCATAGTCCTAATTTTCCAAATATCCCTCTAACTCAAATTATTGCCGCTACAGTTGAACGAGCTTGGCAAGTAGGAACTGTACTGTACAAGCTTTGAAAGAGTTTGAAGGAACATTAGAGAGAAGTAGTTTTTGATAAAGAGTACGTAAGCGTAGACCGCCACAGGTATAGCTTTTGCTAATTGATCCTTGGATGGCAATAAATGGCATAAACTGCCATAAAATAATATTATGAAGGAAAAATTAGGGAAGTTGTGCCAGTGAAAAGTATAAATATATCTCTCCCTGATGCGATGCGGACTTATATAGAACCCATTTGACATCTTTTACTGTGTTGAAGTAAAGTGAGCGCAAAAGTT
>NZ_JABXKQ010000170.1 GCF_017114945.1 Nostoc sp. JL34 | reverse complement strand
ATTGCTATATCAGGCAAGTCCTATTGTCAATAGGCTTTGAGACGCGCTAACCCTGGTCAAATAAGGGCTGTTTCAATTGACATACAGTAACTCTGTGAGATGCTATGCGATCGCTAAGAATAACCTAATGGTGATGGGGGGCAGATCGCTGCTTTCGGAGCTAGCAATCACAGTTTTTATATGCTTATAGCCTCCCACATCACATGCAACACTGTAATATTAGTCTTGAGGCTCCTCAGATATAGGTTCTGATTCGGTTTCAAGTTCTTCTGTTTTGACTTTGGCTGCTGGAGGTTTAACCGGTTTTGGGCCACGCGCTAGGGCAGGATTCCCCTGATGCCTGTTTTCATCTCCGAATGATGCTTTTTTCCCTTTGTCAGACGAGCGATTACGGCTCGGTTTTGAGTTTTTTGGGTTGGATTCAATAGGGGTTACAGAATCCGCATTTTCGGAATTGTTGTCAGCACTTGCTTGAGACTGACGTTCCGATTTTTTGATTGGACGTTCTACCATTGTTGATTTTTGTAAATTTATCTGTATGGTACATCGGTTTGGTGACTATCAAACTGTTGAGTAGCATTTTTTAAAGATTTTATTGTTGGAATTTCTGAGTAGCTCTGGAGAGTTGTTTTGACAAAAAAGCAGCCAACAAACTTAATCAATTAACTGATTAAATGTAAAAATGGGTGCGTTGTCGATAACTGAACGCACCCGATAATTATTTAACAAAATCAGGTCGTGCCTGTTGCCTTGATTTAAACTTTTCCTCTAAAACTGCCCAATTTTCTTGCTCAATTAAGTTAGTCAACTCATCGAGATTTTGACGATATTGTTGCAGCGATCGCAGCAAAGCTTGACGATTATATCGCGCCATCATCACGCCCAACTCTGGATTCCCACCACCCACACGACTAGTATCCCGAAAACCTGAACTAGCTAAATTTTGGGCTAATTGCAAAACATCGGGGTCAGTTTCACTCAAACAAGCAGCAATCAACGAGGAACTGACCATTACAGGTAAATGGGAAATCCAACTCACAGCGCGGTCATGTTGCTCAGGTTGACAATAGTAGATATTCGCTCCCAGCGATCGCACAATTTCTTCCACAACCGTAATTGCACTAGTTGGTGTTTTAGTTATTGGTGTTAGAACATAAGGTTTATCGAGAAATAAATCTCGCTGTGCAGCTTCTATCCCACTGTCTGTTCTTCCCGCCATTGGATGACCACCGATAAAATTATCCCAAAGGGGAGAAATATCCTTGACTATCTGTGCTTTCGCCGAACCCACATCAGTCACGACTGTAGTCATAGGCAAATGAGCGATTAACTGTTCAAATTGGGGCACAATAAGTGCTAGAGGTGTACAAATAAATACAACTTCTGCGGTTGCTAACAGGCTCAGATCAACTGATGCTTCATCAACACTGCCGATGGTAACTGCCTTTTGACAGGTGGTTTCACGGCGACTAACTCCTAAGATATGATGTCCTTGCGATCGCAAATCAAAACCCAAAGATCCGCCTATCAGTCCCAATCCTAAAATCCCAATATTCATTTTTGATTTTGACATTCTGTTTTTTATGACTTTACCAACTATTAAAGTTGGCATCCAAGGGGTAGTATCGATGACTGTAGAGGAATTACTGGAAAAATACGCAGCAGGAGTCTTAAACTTTAGTGGTGTTGACCTTGCAGAAGCCAACCTGAGTGGGGTCAGACTCAGTGGTGTGAATCTTAGCAATGCTAATTTGAGTATCGTCAACCTGAGTGGCGCGAATCTGAGTGAAGCTAACTTGAGCAATGCCAAGCTGAATGTCGCCAGACTAAGTGGGGCGAATTTATGTAGCACCATCCTTAACAATGCTAGTCTCAACGTCGCTAATTTGATTCGAGCGGATTTGGGTCGCGCTCAACTTAGAGGAGCCTCGTTAATCCGCGCCGAGTTAATTCGCGCTGACCTCAGTCGCGCTGACTTGTCGGAGGCTGACCTTACTAGTGCCGATTTGCGAGAGGCGACACTGCGCCAAGCGAGTCTCCGTCACGCTAACTTGAGTGAGTCTGTCTTGAGAGGTGCTTCCTTGACCGGAGCCAACTTGGAGATGGCTAACTTAAACGCCAGCGATCTCAGTCGTTCTGACCTGAGCGGTGCAAATTTGCGAGATGCCGAACTTAGACAAGCCAATCTCAGCCATGCTAACTTGAGCGGAGCAGATTTGAGCGGCGCGAATCTCCGGTGGGCAGATTTGAGTGGTGCGAATCTCCGGTGGGCAGATTTGAGCGGTGCAAAATTAAGTGGGGCTGATTTAATTGGCGCAGATTTAAGCAATGCCAATTTAACAAATACAAGTTTAGTCCACGCCAATTTAACTCAGGCAAAATTAATTAGGGCGGAATGGATCGGTGCTGACTTAACAGGAGCAACTTTAACTGGAGCCAAGCTTTATGCCACGTCCAGGTTTGGTTTGAAAACCGAAGGGATGGTTTGTGAATGGGTCGATCTTAGCCCAAATGGCGATCGCTCCATTATCCAAAACTTCCATTCTGAAGAGTCACGAGATTTCTTTAACGAAACACCGCCAACAATTCGGATTATTGTTGATGCAGCCCTAGAACACGAAGCCAATTTTGCGATCGCTGGGGCTTACTACCAAATTGCTCAGGAATACCGAGGGCTGAAACAACCCCCAAGCATCGAAAGTGGCCGTCGTCGAACTATTTTCACCTTTCATGTAGATAGCGACGAAGCATTATTTCCCACTGCTTGCATTGTGATTCTTCCCTTTCTAGATGCAGCATCTACTCAAAATAATATTTCCAGTATAGTGGAAATGATTAACAGTGAAGTTGTTGCTAACCAAAATTTAAAATCGTTAAAATCGCCCCATATAGTGAAACAATTAAATATTCTTTTAGAACAAGCCATGAGTCAGGCTACAACAATTAAGCAGATGAAAAGAAATATCGAAGTAGCTGCAAAGTTAAATTTTTGTAAAGCCCCAACCCAAATAGTTTTAACGAATTCCAGCGCCCACACCTTGATTGTCTATGACCATCCCAACTTTGGGAAAAGATTTATTAATCGCTCTGCTCTCAATGCTTCAGCTTATGATGATATATCTAATGAATCAACAAAATCTATATTACCTTCGTTAGATATGGTTATGGATTTTGTTAAAGGATTTCACTATATTAGTCATTAGTCATTGGGTATACATAGGGGATTAGACAAATAACAAATGACAAATGACAATAAACAAAATTTTGGAGGACAAAAATGAGCAATATCTTTAATAAAATGATCGGTCGAACTCGTTATGTAGTCTTTCGCCTATTTCTGCACTTAGGGGGAGGTGAAGTAGCGCCAATTTTGGGAGTATTAAATAGTGCTGGACGAGATGCAATCGATGCCGAGGGCGACTTAGAAGTTTTGGGAGAAGGATTAGTAGAAATTAGTCAAACCCTACTGCAATACGATGAATATTGGCTTTCTGCTGCCAACGAAGGTGACGTATTTTGGAGTGAAGGCGAGGCAGGAGATTACGTGAATGAATTGTTTACTGACTCTGCCGAAAGATATCTCAGCGAACCAGATTACAGTTCTGACTCTGGATTGAATGAACCTTTATCTATACCTGTAACCCGCAACGTCATTGCGATCGTTACAGTAGCTTATGAAGGAGAAGTACCAGAGTTAGAAACCGATCTTTCTAACGTTCAGGCACTCAAGGAAGGATTGAAAGCATTGATAAATTTGCATTACAAACATAGATTGAAGGCAATCCAAGTGCATTTCTCACCAGCACAGTTAGGCGATGAACTCACTAGCGATCAACTGTTGCAATATTACCCAGAATTGATTCCTTTGTAATCTGTTGGGTAGTCCGTACTTACTACTCACATCGATAAATTGTTAAGCTCAGAGATAGGACAATAATCCAATGATCATGACCATAGTACGTAAATTTACAGCCGTTTTTTTAGCTCTGAGTTTGTGTATAACAACTGTTGCTTGTGGAGGCGAAAACCAAACTACTCCCCCAGCTAAGAACGTTAGCCAAACCTCTAATGCCACCAAGCTGAGTGACGGAGAGTATCAAATACAACAAGCTACTTATGACGATGCAACTGGGGAGTACAACCTGTTTTTACTTAACAATAAGCCCCCAACCTTTTCAACCGAAAATTTGCAAATGGCACGGTTAACTGACGATCAAATCAAGGAGGGTAAGAAAACCTATCTGAAGGTAGAAAAAGGACAACCAATTTTATATCTGACAGAAGACTTTAAACTTGAGTACGTCCACAACGTTACCGAGAATAAAACCAATCCCCAAACAGGACAACAAGAGACGGTTGTAGTCCGTCGAGAAAATAGTTTCTGGGCACCATTTGCTGGGTCTGTGGCTGGTAGCTTGGCGGGACAGGCAATTGGTAGCATGTTGTTTAGACCCCAGTATTATGTACCCCCTGTCTATCAATCAGGACAAGGATTAAGTGGCTTCGGTGGATATGGCGGAAGCTATGGCCAAGCAGTTCAAAACTACCAAACTCGCTACAATGCGCCACCAGCAGCCGTGACAAATCGCACTGCGTTCCGCAATACAGGGACAATTAGAAGGTCATATCCTGGAAATTCAAATGTACGCAATACACCGCGTAGTACCACAGGTAATAACCGTCCTTCTGGTTCTGGTTTTGGTGGTAGTACGTTGCGACCCTCTGGTAACTCCAGCACTACCAGACGTAATTCTGGTAGTGGTTTTGGTAGTGGGCGTAGTTCAGCACCCCGCCGCTCAACTGGTTTTGGCAGCAGACGCCGTTAAGAAATTCCAAATTCAATAAATAGACTGCCTAACAATCAAAGGTAGTGTGTTGCACAAAGAAGTCGGAGGGTTGACTTGTAACCCTCCGGCTTCTCTTTTATATCTATGCAATTCGTGATGATTAATTATGAATTACGAATTATGCCTGTTCACTTGATTAGTTGGGCAATGACTGTGGCAATCATCACTAATTTGATTACTTATAGGAGAGACACACAAATCTATTCAAGAGTTACCATCGGGAATATTTTCCCCTTTTTTTCTCTTGTAAAATTGGGATACTCTCGGTGCAATAAAGTCGAGCGCGTTGTTCCATAGAATGATATTTTGAAAATTTCCGTCTAAATAAACGTGAGTTCGACGGATAGAAAACGGCAAAAAGCTTGCTAGATATGAAACATGA